>NZ_JAVREZ010000005.1:0-544808 GCF_031845645.1 Streptomyces doebereineriae | reverse complement strand
CGGTGAACGCCACACTCTTGACCCGCCCGCCGGTGGTCCAGATCGACACCGTGCGGCCGGGGATCTGCCAGGACAGCATCCGGTCGTCGTAAGGCTGCGCACCCTGCGGGCGGAAGGAGATTGGCTTGTCGGCGGCCCGGCGGTAGCGCGTGGAGCCGGGCCTGCCGAGGTTTCCGGCCCTCAGGTTCGCCTTCAACGTGGTGTACGCATCACACGTCTTCTTGATGACGTGCTGGGCTGCCTGCGCGCCCAGCCCCCAACGGGACTTGACGGAGTCGTAAGTGTGCTTGCGCAAGGGGAAGTTCTTGAACTCACCGCGCGCGAAGGCCACCTCGCTCACCCAGGAGGCGGCCTCGTTGCAGGCGTGCAGGGTTGCCTCCAGTGCCGCCGCCTGCTCGGGCGTCGGCAGCAGCCTGACCTGCACCACCAGCTTCACAAGCACCGAACGTATACACCCGCACGACAGACCACTGCACGTTCGAAGTGGATCACCTGAACGAGTGACACACGCGGTCGTGTGTCAGCGCCCTGAGCGAACGAGAGGCCCAGCCGCTCCGCGGCCGGGCAGACATCATGGCGCTGCGGCGCTCCGCGCCGCATGACTCAGGATGCGATTCCTCCCGGGCATGAATGCCCGGGGTTCCTCGCAAGAAACAAATTGAAGGGGGAGTTCGTCTGGCACACCCACGAGGACACCGATGAACCGTTCCTGGTCATCAGCGGGCGGCTCACCATCCAGCTCAGGGACGGCGACGTGGTGCTGGAACCTGGCGAGTTGTTCGTGGTTCCCCGTGGAGTCGAACATGTCCCCTGGCGGACGAGGAGACCGCGATCCTGTTGTTCGAACCGGCGGGAACGATCAATACCGGTGAGGCAGGCGGGCCGATGACCAAGGCGGCCGAGACCCTCGGCTGACCTGCAGGGCGCGGGTGGTGGGAGTTGGCCCGGAACGGACGGCACCGCCCGTCCAACCGCTCCCACCACCGATCCGGCACGCACGGCTATCGGGCTCTGCCGTCCCGAGTGGCCGCAGGGCGCGGACCACGTCCGGCGACGCGGCGGCGCTGCGCGGGCAGGGTCTCCGTGGCCCGGGTGGGGCCGGCCAGGAGGTCCAGCGGGTCGATGCCGTAGTGCGCGGCCACCGCGTCGCAGTCGGCCAGGCTCCAGGCGGCGGTTCCGGACTGACGGCGGCTCACCTGCGCCTGGCTCACGCCCAGAGCGGCGGCCAGTTCCGTCTGCGACTCACCGGTCGCGTACAGCAGCGCGGCCACCGCCGACCGCACCCGCTCGTCAAGCGTCATCCGCATGGTGCGGAACCTACCACTCCAGCCGCACCGGTTATGCGGTAAACGCATAGAGAATGAAGCGCCCTCACGCGATATCTGTGTACGTACACAATCCGACCTCCCGACTGGCACCGCTCTAACCTCGAAGAAATGCTGCCGACACATGTATTTACAGCGCCTGCAGCACCTCCTACTGTGAACGTTCACGGAAATCATCCACATGGTCATGTCAGACAAGGAGGTCGGGATGACCGTCAAAGGTCCGCGCCGCCTCGTGAGAGCCGCCATGCTCCTGGTGGCCCTCGCCCTGCCCGCATCCCTGCTCACCACGCCCAGCGCCTCTGCCGCCGGTTCGCTCACCATGCTCGGTGCCGATGTGTCGACCGCCCAGCGCGCCCTCGACCTCGGTGCCAAGTACTACGACGCGAGCGGCACCGCCAAGGACCCGCTGGACATCCTCAAGGGCCTCGGCGTCAACTACGTCCGCCTGCGGGTCTGGAACAACCCCGCGAGCGGCTACAACAACAAGGCCAAGGTGCTGTCGTACGCGAAGCAGGTGAAGGCCAAGGGGCTCAAGCTGCTGGTCGACTTCCACTACTCGGACACCTGGGCGGACCCGGGCAACCAGAACAAGCCCGCGGCGTGGGCCGGCCACAACATCAGCCAGCTGCAGACCGACGTCTACAACTACACGTACGACGTCTGCAACAGCCTCAAGTCGCAGGGCACCACCCCGGACAGCGTGCAGATCGGCAACGAGATCAACGTCGGCATGCTGTGGAACGAGGGCAAGGTCGTCAACAACGACTTCACCAACCTCAGTCTGCTGCTCAAGTCGGGCTACAACGCGACCAAGGCGTGCAACAGCGGCACCCAGGTGATCATCCACACCGCCGACGCCGACAGTGACTCGAACGCCCGCTGGTTCTACGACGGCATCAAGGCCAAGGGCGTCAACTGGGACATCACCGGGCTGTCCTACTACTGCCCGTGGCACGGCACGATCGCCAACATGGGCAGTGTCGTGGCCGACATGAAGTCGCGCTACGGCAAGAACGTCATCATCGCCGAGACGGCGTACCCGTTCACCTCGGCCAACGCCGACAGCACCGCCAACTCCATAACAAGCGGCTGCTCGGGCTATCCGCTCAGCTGGCAGGGACAGGCGGACAACTTCACCGCCGTGCAGAACGCCGCCCGCAGCAACGGCGCGATCGGGGTCTTCTACTGGGAGCCCACCTGGTACGCGGTGACCGGCAACGGATGGGACCCGACCAACATCAACAACAGCGGCAACGGCTGGGACAACATGGCCGTCTTCAACTGGACCGGAAATGTGAACCCGAACATCAAGTGGACCCCGTAAGGGACGACTTGGACCCAGGAACGGCACCGCCGCCGGGCGGTGCCGTTCGTCGTTCCTCCGGCTTCACGGAGCGCCGGGGCGATAATCACCCCCCGCCATGAGGGCAGCGCAGCGGGTCACATTACTCTGGCGTAGCGCCTGACCGAGGGAAGGAAGCCATGGGGGTCCAACTGAACAGCGGATCGGCAGCCGGTCACGGGTCGCTGGAGTCGATGAGTCTCGAACCGCTCATGACCCGCGACTACGAACGGGATCCGGCGATCGTGTACGAGCGCCTGCGCCGGGCGCACGGCCCGGTCGCGCCGGTCGACCTGCTGGGGGTGCCCGTCTGGCTCGTGCTGGGCTACGAGGAGGCGTTCCAGGTTCTCCGTGACGACCACGCCTGGCCGAAGGGGCTCGAGAACTGGCGGGCGCGGCGGGAAGGGCGGCTCCCCGAGGACTGGCCCCTCGCGCCCTCGCTGGACGTCAACCACGTGCTGATCCAGGGCGGTGAGGGCTACCGGGGCCTTCGGGTGGCCTGGGACACCGCGCTCCGGCCGTTCCAGGATCCCCGGCATCCGGTGGCCAAGCGGCTCAAGGCGAAGATCACCCGTGACGCCGACGAGCTGATCACGCTGTTCTCGCAGGGCGGGCGCACGGGGTGGGCCGATCTGTCGGCGCAGTTCGCGCGGCCGTTGCCGTTGATGGTGGCGAGTCACCTGCTCGGCTTCCCCGGTTCGCAGCACGACGACGCGCTGATGGACATGTGGCGGGTGCTGGACGCGGGGCCGGACGCGGGGCCCGCGCTGGAGCGGCTGCTGGCGACCTTGTCGGAGCTGGGCGCGTCGAAGATGAAGGAACCCGGCGACGACTTCCCCTCCTACCTGCTCGCCTCCCATCCCGGGCTGAGCGTCGAGGAGTTGTCGCGCGAGCTGATGATGCTGCTCGGGATGACGTCGGACCATGTCGGCATCCTGATCTCCAACACGGTCGTCGAGGTCATCACCGGGAACCTCCCCGCGAGCGCCAGTCTGTCGGCGGGGCTCATCAGGGAGACCATGAACCGGGTGGTGATGCAGAAGCCCCCGCTGATCAACTTCGTGCCGCGGTTCCCGCTGACCGACATGCGGCTCGGCGAGTACACCATCGCGGCGGGCGATCCGGTGTGGGTCTCGGTCGGCGCCGCGCACGCGGACCCGGCCTTCGCGGGCAAGGTCTGCCCCGAGTCGACCATCAGCACGCGGGCACATCTGTCCTGGGGCGCGGGCCCACGGCAGTGTCCGGCCCGGGAACTGGCCGGTGGCGCGGCGGCGATCGGTGTGAGCAGGCTCTTCGAGCGGCTGTCCGGGCTGGAGTTGTCACTGCCCGTCGACCAACTGCCCTGGCGCTCCTCACCGTTCATGCGGGGTCTGCGGTCACTCCCGGTGCGCTACACCCTCTCCGACGCGGCGGCCCTGCCGGTGCCCCCTCCCCCGGTCCTCCCCGCGCCGGTCGGCTCGGCTCCGGCCGACGAGACCGCCGTACGACCGCGTTCGTCGCTGTGGCGCTACCTGGCGGGGCTGGTGCGCGGGCACTGACGGCCCCTGGAACACCGGAGCGGGCCACGAACTCATAGGAGTTCGTGGCCCGCTCTTCGCGGTAGGGCCCGGTCAGCCGGCCGGAGGTGTGCGGATCGCGGCGATGTCGAACTGAAGGCGTACCTTCTCGCTGACCATGGCGCCGCCCTCGGCGAGCCTGGTGCTGTAGGTCAGGCCCCATTCGGAGCGGTTGATGGTGGTGGTGCCGTCGAAGCCGGCCCGTTGGTAGCCGAACGGGTCGGTGACATGACCTATGTAGGTGAGTTCCAGGACCACGGGGCGGGTGGTCGTCTTGATGGTGAGGTCGCCGCTCATGCGGTACACGTCGGGGCCGACCGCTTCCACGGCGGTGCTGACGAACCGCATGCGCGGATAGGTCGCGGCGTCCAGGAAGTCACGGCCCACGAGGTGGCCGTCGCGCTGTTCCACGCCGGTGTCGACGCTCCCGGTGGAGATGACGATCTCCGCCTTCGAGCGGGACGGGTCGCGGCCGTCGAAGTAGAGGCGGCTCTGGTACTCCAGGAACGCCCCGCGCACGGTGGTCACCATGGCGTGGCGTACCGAGAAGCCGATCCTGCTGTGTGCGGGGTCGATGGCCCATTCCCCGGTCAGGGCCGCCAGTCCAGGATCAGGAAGGACGGCTGTGGCAGTGGCCGACGACCCGGTGGGGGGCTGGGCGACGGCGGCGGGTTCCGTGCGGTCCGCGCGACGGAACGGGGTGCCACGGTTGAACAAGTTCATACATCACCTAATTACTGCACGGGAGTTGTTGCCGCAAGCCATGATCTGCCGTCGACGAAATATCCACGCATTCGTCACACGATTCCCTGAAGGTGGGGGGAAATCAGCTAGTCGACCCCGACGAGGGTGCGCACTTCGAAGTCCTCGTATGTCTCCTTCGTTTCCGGCGGGCTGAGTATCGAGCCCAGCCAGCCGAGGAGGAAACCGGCCGGAATGGAGACGATTCCGGGATTCTGCAAGGGAAACCAGGCGAAATCGGCGTCCGGGTAGAGCGAGGCGGGGACGGAGCTGACGACCGGGGAGAAGACGACGAGGAGGACCGAGGTGAGCAGGCCGCCGCAGAGGCTGAGGAGGGCGCCCTGCGCGGTGAACCGCCGCCAGAAGAGGCTGTAGACGAGGGTCGGGAGGATGGCGGAGGCGGCGATCGCGAAAGCGAGGAAGGCGAGGGTCGCGGAGTTGGCACCCCAGGAGATCAGGGCGAGCAACATGCCGAGGATGCCGATGACGGCCGCCGCGAGCCGGGCCACGGCCAGCTCTTCCGTCTCCGTCGCCCTGCCCTTGCGGATCACCTCGCCATAGAGGTCGTGGGCGAGCGAGGAGGCGGCGGCCAGGGTGAGGCCCGCGGCGACCGCGAGGAGGGTGACGAAGGCGAGACAGGACAGCAGGGCGGTCAGGATGGCGCCGCCCAGTTCGTGCGCCAGCAGCAGCACGGCCGCGTTGCCCGTGCGGTCGTTCTCCGCGATGGTGTCGCTGCCCAGGACCGCGGCGGCGCCGAGGCCGAGGATGCCTGCTGCCAGGCAGACGAGGCTGACCAGGCCCATGGCCCACACGACCGAGGTGCGCAGGACATCGACCGACTTCGGGGCAAGCAGGCGCATCATCACGTGCGGGAGAGCGGCGAGGCCGAGCACGATGGCCAACTGCAGGCTGAAGAAGTCGAGTTTGCTGGTGGCACTGGCGCCGTAACGCAGTCCGGGCTCCAGGAACCGCGCGCCGTGTCCGCTGTTGTCCGCGGCGGCGGCGAGCAGGTTCTCGAAGTTCCAGTCGAAGCGGTGGAGCACCATCACGCCGGCCACCGTGACGCCGCAGATGAGCATGACCGCCTTGACGACCTGGATGAAGGTGGCGCCGGGCATGCCTCCGATGGCGGCGTAGACGATGACGACGGTGCCGATGACGATGACGCACAGGGTGCGGGTGGCGGCGCTGGGTTCACCGGTGAACTGGGTCAACAGGGCGACGCTGCCGACGAGTTGGGCGACCAGGTAGAGGGTGGTGACGGCCAGCGTGCACAGGGCCAGGGCGAGGCGGACCGGCCGCTGCATACGCGTCAGCCGTACGGCCAGGGTGTCGCCGAGGGTGAACTTGCCGGTGTTGCGCAGGGGTTCGGCGATCAGCAGCAGGACCATCATCCAGGCGACCGCGGTGCCGCACAGGTAGAGCAGTCCGTCGTAGCCGGTCAGGGCGACCAGGCCGGTGCTGCCCAGGAGGGTCGCGGCCGACAGGTAGTCGCCGCACATGGCCAGTCCGTTGCGCAGCGGGGACATGGCGCGGTTGCCGAGGTAGAACTCGCCGATCTCGTCGCGTTGGGGTGCGGTGAGCAACGCGGTGAAGAGGGTCACCACGACCACGGACAGGAAGAGCACGAGCGTCAGCTGCAGGCTGAGGCGGTCCACGACGGGGGCGCCGAGCGTCACCATGGGCGGTACTCCTCACCGCGGGGGGCCGTGCGTGCCTCGAAGGCGGTGCGTTCGCGTTCCGCGGTCTCGTGGTGGCGGACCAGCCCGCGCAGACCGCGGACCACCGGGGTGACCCGGGTGCGCATGTGCACGAGGTAGCGCCACACGATCACGCCCATCAGCACGAACTGCCCAAGGCCCAGCGCCAGTCCGACCGTGAGATGGCCGCTCACGGAGGTGTTCATCAGGCCGGGCACGAAGCTGGACAGCAGGACGTACAGCAGGAACCCGCCGACGGCGACGGCCGTGGCCCGGACACCGAAGCGGCGGTGGCTGCGGCGCAGGGACTGATACGCGGGCTCGCGGGACACCGGTTGCCGGTCCGCCGGTTCGGGGCCCGTTTCGTAGGGGGGCGGCGGCCCGCCGAGCCCCGTGGAGTGCCGTGACACATGCACCTTCTTTACTGCCGCGCCGGTCGTGGCATCAAAGGCACGCCGGAGTCGTGCTCGTACGGACTTGTGGGGGGTCGTGAATCTGGAATTCACGTGATTCGAATTCGCGCTTGACGACAAGCCTGGTGAGGCGGTCGGCCGGGGAGTCGGGGGTGGCGACGAGGCCAGGACCGGGATTGTTGCAGCGCCCCCGTTGAACTATCAACCGGCCGGTCGAACCGAATCGGGGAGCTGACTCATTCACGTGCTTCGATACTCGTACCCGCCGTCCGGCAGCCTGCGAAAAGGCCGACCTCCCGAATAGGTCTGCACCTTCCCTCCGGCCAGGTTGTCTCAAATGCAGTGCACAGGGGGCGTTCCACGTCACGCACAGGCCCTTGTCACGCACGGACTAAGGCCGGCCCCTCAGGACTCACCTCGCGCAAACAGAACGGCGTTGGGCTCGGCCCGCCGCGGGGGCGCTGCCATATTCGAAGGCCACTTCGGAGGTGGCTGTGACACTAGAGGTGACGACGACACGTCTGCCGGACCGCACCGCCGACCGCGTCCTCGCGCTCGAGGCCCGCCGGGCGCAGGCCGTGGCGGGGAACGGGCCGAGAAGACGTGGCAAGTTCAGTGCCCGGGAGCGGATCGACCTGCTGCTGGACCCCGGCTCGTTCACCGAGACCGGTCTGTTCGTACGGGCCCGGCCCACCGGGGACGGTGCCCGTCGTCCCTACGGGGACGGGGTGATCACCGGGTGCGGCACGATCGACGGCCGTGCCGTCTGCGTGTTCGCCCAGGACTCCGCGGTCTTCGGCGGCAGCATGGGGGAGGCCTTCGGCCAGAAGACCGTGGCCCTCATGGACCTCGCCCTCCGGACGGGATGCCCGGTCATCGGGCTCAACGACGGTGGCGGCGCCCGCATCCAGGAGGGCGTCGTCTCGCTCGCCCTCTACGCCGAGCTGGTGCGCCGCAACGTCCAGGCGTCCGGGGTGATCCCGCAGATCTCCGTCGTCCTGGGCCCGTGTGCCGGCGGGGCCGCGTACTCCCCCGCCATCACCGACTTCACCGTGATGGTGGACGGCGCCTCGCACATGTTCGTCACCGGTCCCGACGTCATCGAGGCGGTCACCGGGGAGCGCACCAGCGCCGAGGAGCTGGGCGGCGCCCGCACCAGCAACTCCCTCAACGGCAACGCCCACTTCCTCGCCGCCGACGAGACGGAGGCCCTGGACACCGTACGGGAGCTGCTGTCGTACCTGCCCGCCAACAACCTGGAGCGGCCGCCGCAGTACGCCCCCCTGCCACCGCCCGCCGACGTGCCGCTCGACGAAATCGTGCCGGACCGGCTCGGGCAGGCGTACGACATGCGGGACATCCTGCGGGCGGTCGTCGACGACGGTGAACTCCTGGAGGTCCAGGAGCTGTTCGCGCCGAACATCATCTGTGCGCTGGCGCTCGTCGAGGGGGCGCCCGTCGGCGTCGTCGCCAACCAGCCGTCGCATGCGGCCGGCGTGCTGGACATCGACGCATCCGAGAAGGCGGCGCGTTTCGTACGGTTCTGTGACGCGTTCGGCATTCCGCTGCTGACCTTCGCCGATGTGCCGGGCTACCTCTCCGGGGTGCGGCAGGAGCAGGCCGGGATCATCCGGCGCGGCGCCAAGCTGCTGTACGCCTACGCCGAGGCGACCGTGCCGAAGGTGACGGTGGTGGTGCGCAAGGCATACGGCGGCGGGTACGCGGTGATGGGCTCCAAGCACCTGGGCGCCGACATCAACCTCGCCTGGCCCACCGCACGGATCGCGGTGATGGGCGCCGAGGGCGCGGTGGGCGTCCTGCACCGGCGTGAACTCGCCGCCGCCGAGGATCCCGAGGCGCTGCGGGCCCAGCTCGTGGACGCGTACGAGAGCACGCACGGCACGCCCTATCTCGCCGCCGAGCGCGGGTACGTCGATGCCGTGATCGCCCCGCGCGACACCCGTGACCACATCTGCCGTGCCCTGCGCGCGCTGCGCGGGAAGCGCTCCCCGATGCCGGAGCGCCGGCACGGCAACATCCCGCTCTGACCTGCCTCGCGAGGAGACCTGCCCGATGGACAACCGCCGTCCCCCGCTCGCCCCCGCGTTCCGGAGCCTGCCGGAGTACGTACACCACTGGGCCCGAACCACCCCCGACCGAAGGGCGTTCACCTTCGTCGACCATCCCGCCCCGGATTCGCGTGGCGTCCACCGCACGCTGACCTGGCGCCGGCTCGACGTGCGCGTGCGGGCGGTGGCCGCCCGGCTCGCCGAGGAGGCCGAGCCCGGGGCGCGGGTCGCGCTGCTGTGCCCCCAGGGGCTGGAGTACGTCACCGGGTTCCTGGCGACGCTCGCCGCCGGCCTCATCGCCGTACCGCTGTATCCGCCCGGTCTGCCGGGTCAGGGGGACCGGCTGACGGCTGTCCTGGCCGACGCGCGTCCCTCGGTCGTCGTGACGACGAGCCGGCACCTGGGTGAGGTGCAGGAGTTGTGCGACCGGGTCGTCGCGGTGGACCAGGTCCCGGACGCCGCCGCGAGAGACCTGGAGCCGGCCGACGCGGAGGTCGCCTATCTCCAGTACACGTCCGGTTCGACCCGTACTCCGGCGGGCGTGGAGATCAGTCACGCCAATGTCGTCGCCAACGCCCGTCAGGCGCTGAGCGCCTACGGCGCCGATGCCCATCCGGTGACGTGCGTGGGCTGGCTGCCGCTGTACCACGACATGGGGCTCGTCCTGAGTATCGCCGCCCCGGTCGTGCGGGGGCTGCTGTCGGTGCTCATGGATCCGGTCGCCTTCCTGCACGAACCCGCGCGCTGGCTGCGGCTGTTGGCCGCGCATCCGCGCGCGCTGAGCGCGGCACCGAACTTCGCCTACGACTACTGCGCCTCGGCGGTGACCGACGCGCAGAAGACGGATCTGCGGCTGGACCGGGTCGTCGCGCTGATCAACGGCAGCGAGCCGGTCCGCCCCGGCACGGCCGACAGGTTCCAGGCGGCCTTCGCCGGTCAGGGGCTGGTCGCGGAGACCCACTGTCCCTCGTACGGGCTCGCCGAGGCGACCGTCTTCGTCAGCGCCGCCCGGCCCGGGCAACCGTTGCGGCGCTTCGCCCTCGACCGGGACGCGCTCGCCGAGGGCAAGGCGCTGCCCGCACGACCGGACGACCCCAGGGCCGTGCTGCTGGCGGGCTGCGGCACTCCGGCGGGGCAGCAGGTCCATATCGTCGATCCCGTCTCCGGGGCCCTTCTGTCCGAGGGCGAGGTCGGTGAGATCCAGGTGCGCGGTCCCAACGTGGGCCGCGGCTACTGGAACCAGGAAGAGCAGACCCGGCGCGTCTTCGGAACCGACGGCCGGCTGCGCACCGGTGACCTCGGAACGGTCCTGGAGGGGCAGTTGATCGTCACCGGTCGGCTGAAGGACCTGATCGTCGTCGACGGACGCAACCACTATCCGCAGGACCTGGAGGCCACCGTCCAGGACACCCATCCGGCGGTCCGGCGCGACCGGCTCGCCGCGTTCGGTGTCGCTGGCGGCTCCGGTGAGCGGGTGGTCGTGGTGGCCGAACACACGCGGACCACGAGCCTCGCCGAGATCGACGTACCGGCTCTGGTACGGGCCGTGCGTGCGGCCGTGTCCGGACGGCACGGGGTACGCCTCGCCGACGTCCTGCTCGTCCCGCCGGGCACGGTACCGCGGACGTCGAGCGGCAAGGTGTCGCGGGCGCTGACACGCGAGCGGTATCTGGCGGGTGCCTACGCGGCGGACGGCGCCGCGTGAGGGCCGTGGACGCGGGTGCGGTGCGCCGCCTGGTCGCCGAGCGGGTCGCCGCGTGGACCGGTACGCCCGTCGCGGAGGTTGCGATGGACCGGCCGCTGGCGGATCTCGGCATGTCCTCACGGGACGCGGTCGTGCTGGCCGGGGAACTCTCCCGGCTGACGGGACGGCAGCTGCCGGCGACATTGCTGTGGGAGGCGCCCACCGGGGAGGCTCTGGTGGCGCACCTGTGCCGCACGCCGTCGCCGACCACGCCGCCGGCGCCCGCCACGGTGGCTCCACCCACCTCGGAGCCCATCGCCGTCATCGGGCTCGGCTGCCGTCTCCCCGGCGGCGTGCACGGCCCGGCCGACTACTGGCGGCTGCTGACCGACGGCGTCGACGCGATCGGACGGGTCCCGGAGGACCGTTGGCGCGACTTCACCCCCTTCCCGCCCGAGGACGCGCTCCCCTACGGCGGCTACCTCGACGACATCGCCGGGTTCGACGCGGACTTCTTCCGGATCACCCCGCGCGAGGCCGCCGTGATGGACCCGCAGCAGCGGATCCTCCTGGAGGTCGTCCACGAGGCCCTCGCCCATGCCGCCGTCCCGGCCGCGTCCCTCGCGGGCACGGCCACCGGTGTCTTCGTCGGGGTCTCCGCCCCGGAGTACGGCTCGCTGACCGGCGCCGACCCGGCGGCCGTCGATCCCTGGGCGCCGGCGGGCGGTGCGCTGAGCGTGACCGCGGGCCGGCTGGCGTATGTGCTGGACACCCGTGGACCGAGCATGGCCGTGGACACCGCCTGCTCCTCCTCGCTCGTCGCGGTGCACCACGCCTGCGTGAGCCTGCGCACGGGCGAGAGCGACACGGCGATCGCCGCGGGCGTCAACCTGCTGCTCTCTCCCACCGTCACCGTGGCGTTCCGGCGGGCGGGCGCCCTCGCGCCGGACGGCCGGTGCAAGCCGTTCTCACCGGACGCCGACGGCATCGGCCGCGGTGAGGGCTGCGCGGCTGTGCTCCTGAAGCGGCTGTCCGACGCCGAGCGGGACGGCGACCGGGTGCTCGCCGTCATCCGCGCCACGGCCGTCAACTCCGATGGCCGCTCCAACGGTCTCCTCGCCCCCAACCCGGCCGCCCAGCAAGCCCTCCTGACCACCGCGTACGCCCGGGCCGGGCTCACCCCCGCCCACGTCGACTACGTCGAGGCGCACGGCACCGGCACCCCGCTCGGCGACCCGATCGAGGCGGGCGCGCTCGGCGCCGTCCTCGGGGCGGGCCGCGACCCCGACCAGCCACTGCTCCTCGGCTCCGTGAAGTCGAACCTCGGGCACCTGGAGTCCGCCGCGGGCATCGCCGGGCTGGTCAAGACCGTCCTCGCACTGCACCACGACGTCATCCCACCCTCCCTGCACTGCTCCGAGGGCAGCGCGCTGGACGACGTACGGCTGCGGGTGGTGTCCGAGGACGAACCGTGGCCGCGCTACGGCGGCACCGCCACGGCCGGGGTCTCCGGGTTCGGGTTCGGCGGCACCAACGCCCATGCGGTGCTGGAGGAATGGCGACCCGGCGTGCTGCCCGCGCGACGGAGCGAGGAGCCCGGGGCCCGGCTCCATCTCCTGTCCGACGTGGACGAGGAGCGGCTGCGGGACACCGCGGCACGGCTCGCCGACTGGCTCCGGACGGCGGCCGCGCATCCCGCCGACGTGGCGCGCACGCTGGCCGGACGGACCGGCCGCGGAGGGGTGCGGGCCGGGGTGGTCGCACGGGACCGTGACGAACTCGCGGACGGCCTCGACGCGTTGGCGCAGGGGCGACCGCACGGGCACGTCGTGACCGGTGAACGTGATCTCGTGGGTCCGGGCCCGGTCTGGGTCTTCTCCGGGTACGGCAGCCAATGGGTGGGGATGGGGCGCCGATTGCTGACCGAGGAGCCCGCCTTCGCCGCCGCCGTGGAGAAGCTCGACGCGGAGTGCGGGCTCTCCCTGTACGACCGTCTCGCGTCCGGGAGCGAACTCGACCGGCTGGAGGTGGCCCAGCCCGTTCTGTTCGGACTCCAGGTGGCGCTGGCCGAGTTGTGGCGTTCCTACGGCGTCGAGCCCGCCGCCGTCATCGGCCACTCCCTGGGCGAAGTGGCCGCCGCAGTGTGCGCGGGTGCGCTGGATGTGTCGGAAGGGGCCCGGATCGTCGCCGTACGGGCCGGACTGCTCAGCAGGCTGCAGGGCGGGGCCATGGCGGTCGTCGACCTGGACGACGGTGAACTCGACGCGCTGGCCCGGGACTTCCCCGGTGTGCATGTCGCGGTTCACTCCTCGCCCGGGCAAAAGGTCGTCACCGGTGAGGAACCGGCGGTGGCGCGGCTCGTGCGGTGGCTGGAGCGGGAAGGGCGGGCGGCTCGGTCCATGCGGGTCGTCGGTGCCGGGCACTCGCCCCACGTCGAGCCGCTGCTCGCGGAGTTGGCCGAGTCCCTGGCCGACGTGGGAGGCAGAGCGCCCCTCGTGCCGGTGTACTCCACCGTCCTGGACGACCCGCGCGGCGACGGTGTCTTCGACGCCGCTCATTGGGCCGCGAACCTGCGGCGGCCCGTGCGGCTGGATCGGGCCGTCGCCGCGGCCGCCGCCGACGGTCACACCGCCTTCGTCGAGATCTCGCCGCACCCGGTCCTGGCCCGGGCCATCACCGACAACGTGCCCGGTGCCCTCACCATCGGCTCGCTCCGGCGGGAGGCCGACGGATGCTCCGACTTCCTCACGCAGGTGGGGACCTTGTACTGCGCGGGCGGACGGCTGCCGCTGCCGCCGGGGCGGGTCGTCGACCTGCCCGCGCCGCGCTGGAAGCACGCGCGGCACTGGTGGACGGACGGGCGCGGGTCGGCACCCACGAAGGTGCGGACCGAGGTGCCTGCCGACGTTCCGGGAGCGCCATCTGCGACGGTTCGGGCCGAGGTGCCCGAGGACACCACCGTCGCCGCCCGCCTGTGCCACCACATCGCCACGGTCACCGGCCACCCCGCGGGCCGGGTCGCTCCCGCCACCGCGCTGGCCGACCTCGGGCTCGACTCGCTGATGGCGGTCCGTATCCGCACCGCCGTCGAGCGCGATTTCGGCATCGAGCTGCCGCTGCGCGGCCTGCTCGGCGCCACCACCGTCCAAGACGTGGCCGACCGTGTCCGGCCGGGGCCGGTACGCCCGCTGCGCGTCACCCGCGGCCGTCCCCCGCTCTTCCTCGTGCACGCCGCCGGCGGAACGACCGACGTCTACCGGGCACTGGCCGAACGGCTGGGCGACGAGCTGTCGGTGTACGGTCTCGAACGCCTCGAAGACGCCCCCACGGTGACCGAGAAGGCGCGCCGCTACGCCGAGGCCATCACAGCCGTCCACCCCGACGGGCCCTGTCTGCTGGGCGGTTGGTCTTTCGGCGGCTTCGTCGCCCAGGAGATCGCGCGGCAACTGACCGCAGCGGGGCGGGACGTGGAGCTCGCGGTCCTCATCGACTCCGTACGCCCCCTCCCCCAGCCGGACCGAACACCGGCCGAACGGATGCGCGCCCACTTCGAGGGGTTCGCCGGACACGTCCGCGACGCCTACGGGGTCCGGCTCGAGCTGCCGTACGACGACCTCGTCGCGATGGACGACGACGGAGAACGCATCGACACCGTGCTGGAGATCCTGCGCGCGTCCGCCGATGTGCCGCCCGCCGCCCTGGAGCACCAGCGGTCCTCCTACCTCGACCTGAGGATCGGCGAGGCCCACCGGCCGGGCCGTCACGACGGGCGGGTGGTCCTGTACCGGGCCACGGAGCCCGCTCCGCACACCGTGCGTGACCCCGCCTACGAACGCGACGACCAGACACTGGGCTGGGACGAGGTGTGCCCGCGCCTGACCGTCGTGCCGATCGCGGGACACCACCTGTCGCTGCTCGACCCGCCGCACGTCGACGAGATCGCCGCCCGTCTGGGACGCGAGCTCGCCGAAGGGACCCGCTGAACGTGATCCGAGGAGAGCCGCCATGCACCGTCGCACCACCGGAGTGTCCCGACGTACCGTCACCAAGGCCGCGGCCGGTGCCGGTCTGGCCGTCCTGCTCGGCGCCCGGACCGCCGCCGCACTGGGGTCACGCACCGTCGACGTGTCCGTGTCCTCCGCCGCCCTGGGCCGCAGTGCGCCGGTGCGGCTGATCCTGCCGTCGGGATTCGGCTCGCAGCCCACCCGCACCTACCCCGTGCTGTATCTGCTGCACGGCGCCCACGACGACTACACGTCCTGGACTCGGGAGACGGACATCGAGGCCTTCACCGAGGGCCGGGACCTGATCGTGGCGATGCCCGACGCGGGGCCCACCGGGATTCCCACCGCCTGGCGCGGCGGGCCCGACTACGAGACCTTCCAGCTGAAGGAGGTCCCGGCGCTGCTCGCCCGCGACTACCGGGCCTCCGGTGTGCGGGTCGTCGCGGGGGTGTCCACCGGCGGCTACGGCGCCATGGCGCACGCGGCGCGGCACCCGGGCATGTTCACCGCGGCGGCCTCCTACAGCGGGATCCTCGACACCATGGCGCCCGGTGTCCCCACCCTGATGGACGCCATCGTGGCCCGCGAGAACCTGGTGCCCACCTCGCTCTGGGGCAATCCGTTCCTGAACCTGCTCACCTGGCGCGACTTCAACCCGCGGAGCCGGGCCGCGGGACTGCGCGGCACCGCCCTGTACGTCTCCAGCGGCAGCGGGCTCGCGGGAGGCACGGGTGACTGGCTGCCCGAGGCCCTGGAGAGCGCCCTGTGGCCCTCCGCCCACAGCTTCACCGACACGCTGGCGCTGCAGCGCATCCCGGTCACCACACACTTCTACGCAGGAGGAGGGCACAGCTGGGCCTACTGGAAGCAGGAGTTCACCGCGTCGTGGCCGATGCTCGCCCGAGGTCTGGGGGTGCCGCAGTGATGTCGGTACCGTCGGGACACGGAACGCAACGCAGGGGTCGTCCGTCCAACACAGGACTTACCCCTCGCCCCACGGGCAACGGCCCGCGGGTGAGCCGCTTCCGGGTGAAAGGAGGGCCCCCCTTGGCCACCCCCGCCCCGCACGGCGTCCCGGAGGGCCACGGCGCCGCCGCGGTCCCGCCCGACCTGGCCGAACTGCTGCGCGCCCAGCTGGAGGAGGTCGCCGACGAGGTCGAGGAGGAGGTCCGCCGGCAGGTACCCGAGTACGCGCGCCCGGCCGACGGGACCTACCGCGAGAACCTCAGAGCGGGCGTGGTGCAGGCGCTGACCTTGTTCGTCGACCACATCGCCGACCCGCGCGGCCGCGGGGACGCGATCGCAGCGACGTACTACGAACTCGGGCGCGGTGAGGCCCTGGAGGGGCGCAGCCTGGACGCGTTGCAGTCCGCACTGCGGGTCGGCGGTCTGCACGCCTGGCGCCTGATGGGCCGTACTGCCGAGCAACTCGGCCTCGACTCCGCGGTGGTCACGGCGCTGGGCGAGCTCGCCTTCCGCACCGTGCACGAGGTTGCGGAGGCGGCTGCGGCCGGGTACTCCGAGGCACGCGCGCACAACACGGACGAACTGGAGCGGCGCCGCAGACGCCTGCTGGACCTGCTGCTCGGCGAGGGGCCGGTCGCACCCGCGGCGGTGCAGGACATGGCACACGGTGCCCGGTGGTCGGTGCCCAGGCAGGTCGCGGTCGTCACCCTCGCGGCCACGCCGGACCAGCGGGAGGAGGAGTGGCCGCTGGCCGCCGCGGGGGCACTGGTGGACATGGAGTCGCGGCCGCCGCGGATGCTGATCCCCGACCCGGACGGCTCCGGGCGCTTCGGGGGCCGGGCGTTCAGCCTCGCGCTGCGCGGGCGGCCGGCCGCGATCGGGCCGACGGTGCCGCTCACCGAGGCCGCCCAGTCGCTGCGCTGGGCCACCAGGGCGCTGGGGTTGATGGGACGCGGGATCCTCCCCCGGCAGGGGGTGGTGCGCTGCGCGGACCACTTGTCGACCCTGCTGCTGCACAGCGACGAGCCGATGCTCGACCAGCTGCGGGGGCGGGCCCTCGCACCGCTCGACACGGTGTCGGAGGGGCAGCGCGAGCGGCTTGCCGAGACGCTGCTGGCGTGGCTGCTCAGCGGCAGCAATGTGCCCGACGTCGCCGCCCGTCTCCATGTCCATCCGCAGACGGTGCGTTATCGGCTGCGTCAGCTGGAGAAAGTCTTCGGTGATGCCCTGCACGATCCAGGCGCCCGTCTGGATCTCATTCTGGCACTCACCACGGCACAAAAGAGCGAGGAATTTCTGAATTCCCGTCCATAACACCGGTCACGGTCAAGCGAATAAGTTTCGGGACGTCCTTTCCACAGGCGTATCACACGCCCCACCCTCAAAGGATCCCCATGCGTATTCGCTTGTACCTCGCCGCGCTCTCGCTGGTCGGCGGCGCCGGTGTGGCCACCGTCTCGGCACCACCGGCAACCGCCGCGGCCTGCTCGGACATCGACGTCGTCGCCGCTCGCGGCACGTTCGAGCCGGGCACGCTCGGTCTGATCGTCGGCGACCCGGTGTACTCCGCCCTCCAGAGGAAACTCACGGGCAAGAACGTGAGCAGCTACAAGGTGAACTACCCCGCGGACCTCTCCCTCACCTCGGCCGCGCAGGGCAACGCGGATCTGGTGAACCACGTGAACAGGCAGGCGGCTTCCTGTCCGAATCAGCGTTTCATTCTGGTCGGCTATTCGCAGGGCGCGAATGTCGTCGACAACTCCATCGGTATCAGCAGCGCCGGCGCGGTGGTCGGCAGTCCGATCGTGGCCACCATTCCCGCCGCGCTGGAGTCACGGGTGGCCGCGGTGCTGCTGTTCGGCAACCCGATCCGGGCGATCGGCAAGAGCGTCACCGGCACGTACCAGAGCCGCACCATCGACTTCTGCGCCAAGGGTGACCCCGTCTGCGAAGCGGGCGGCAACGACACACTGGCGCACCTCGGCTACACGGCGAACGCCGACGCGGCGGCAACCTTCGCCGCGGGCAAGGTCTGAGCGACGGCACGCGGAAGGGCCCGGGAGGAGAAGTTTTCCTCCCGGGCCCCTCGCACGCCGCCGGGCTATCGAGACGTGCGGGCGAACACCGCGAGGGCGGTGGACACCGGCTCGGGCCGGCCGTTGTGTGGACACCGCCGACGAGCAGTCCGGCGCCTGCAAGGTCTGAGCGACAGCGCACGGAAGAGCCCGGGAGGAGTTCTCCTCCCGGGCCCCTCGCACGCCGCCGGGCTATCGAGGTGTGCGGGCGAACTCGGTGAGGGCGGTGGACACCGGCTCGGGCCGGCCGTTGTTCTGTACCGGCGCCGCGGTCAGCACGTCGAGGTGCTGGTAGCCGTCCGCGACCACGGGGTGCAGGTCGGCGGGGACCCGGCCGGCGAGCAGTCCGTCGCCCGCGAGGACCGTGAGCGTCGGGTTGGCGGTGAGCCCGTCCGGGTGCACGACGAGCCGCTTCACCTGCGGGGAGGTGGCCAGTTCGAGGTCGGTGACCAGCTTGGTCGGGAAGTACTGCTCGGTGAAGTCCAGCGGCTGCCCGGCCATGCTGCGCGCCAGCTCCTGGATGTCGGTGACCTCCTTGCCCGCCGCCGTGAACGGCGTCCCGTCCGACGACCGGTACCCGGGGTCGTCCGGGTCGCCGACACGGTCGTAGTTGCGCCAGGTGTAGAGCGGACCGTGCGGCTCGGCGGGAATGGCCTTGTACTCGGTGCCGAAGAGTCCCGGCTGCGACGAACTCCCGTTGGCCACGGGGAAGTTCTTGTCGGTGATGGGCCCCCCGTCGAAGAAGCCCACGCTGCTCTGGAGGAACGCGAGCGGGACCGACTGGTCGTCCATCAGCGACCCGAGGATCGCCTCGTTGGTGAGCCGGAAGTCCTTCACCGCGGGTGAGCCGGTGAGGAAGGTGGCGGTGTCCTTGGAGAACAGGAAGCGGTTGGTGGCCTCGATGTTGGTGTTGGCGGGCAGATAACTCGGCAGGTCGGCCTCGCCGCCCGGATTCTGCAGGGCACCCACGCCCGCGATGGCGAGCAGGGTCATGGTCTCGGGGTTGAGCAGGACGGGCGCCGACAGCGAGCGCGGGAGCAGTCCGCTGTCGAGTCCGGCCTGGACGACGCCGTAACCGAGGCCCACGTCCGGCAGGTTGGTGTCGTCCGGGATGCTGCCGCTCAGGTCGCCGAGCGAGGTGGAGACGGTGGTGTCGAGGGCGAAGTAGCCGGCGCACTGGTTGTGTCCGGCGTCGGCGGTGGTGGCGGGGTTGCCGTCGAAGTCGGCGGCGGCGAAGTAACCGGTGATGACACCGCCGAGCGAGTGGCCGCCGCACAGCACCTTGTCCTTGCGGACGCCCTGGTCGGGCAACTCGGCGGCGAGCAGGGTGTATTCGTCGCGTACGGTCTGCTCGATGCCGAGATTCGCCATCCATCCGAGCTTGTCGTTGCCGACGAACCCGGCGAAGGTGCGGCCCGCGACCTGTTTGCCGCGGTAGTAGTAGTCGACGGCGGTGTGCTGGTCGCCGGAGGCGATTCCGGTGCGGTCCTCGAGGCAGTTGGAGCGCCGGTCCAGGGCCCAGAACTCGATGTGCCGGCCCTGCTCGGCGGCGCGCGTCACGGTGTTGCGGGCGACGCTGTCGAAGGCTCCGGCCCCCTCCAGGATGCCCGGTTGAGCGACCAGGACCCGGTCGGCGTCGGCCGATGACGCGGGGCCCGAAGAGGACCGGTAGCGCAGATACGACAGCCAGTCGCACGCCGCCGGACGGGCCCCGAAGGACGCCGGCAGGGGTGCCTTCACGCGTACGACGGTCTCGGTCACACCCCCGCTCGTCCCGACGGGTGTCTCGGTTCTCGCGCTGTCCGCGGACGCCGACGGGGTGAACGCCCCGGTGGTCAGCAGCACCGCCAGCGCCGCGACACGTAGCGTCCTAGGGGTTCTTCCTCTGCTGCGACTCGTGTTCATGCTGGGACCGTAGGGCTGCGCGGGCACGGCTCTCGGCGGTTGCTCACAAGAACGCAGGGCCCGGTGGGCGCTTTGTCACCAGCCGCAGAGAGGACGTCAGCCGTCGTGCAGGGTACGGCGCGGCGAGCGGTCGTAGGAGTGCCGGTAGAGGGTGGCGAAGCGGCCGGGGTGGTAGAAGCCCCACCGGGCGGCGATGTCGGTGACCGTGGCCCCGGTCTCGGGGTCGGCGGCCGCCAGCTCGTCATGCGCGTGGGACAGACGGGCCTGCCGGACGTACGCGAGCGGGGTGCTGTCCAGGTGCCGGCGGAAGGCGTACTGCAGCGCGCGGACGCTGATGTGGGCCGCCTCCGCGATCTGGGCGACGGTGAGGGGCCGGTCGGCGTGGTCGTCGATGTAGGCGAGGGCGCGGCGCAGGGCGGCGGGGTGGGCGTCCTGGCGCTCGGAGCCGGTGGGATCGGTGGCGGCCGTGTGGGGGAACGTGGCCAGGACGGTCGCGGCCAGGTGCTGGGCGGCGGTGGAGGCGACGAGCGGCTGGTCGGCGACCGCGGGATCCGACAGCACGTGGTCCTGCACATAGCGGATGGTCGACCGCAGCCGGTCGCCCGCGGCGGGGGTGTGCGGCCGGTGTCCGGTCAGCCGGACCGGTTCCTGGTGCCGTCCGCCCGTGGTCCCCGCGACCTGGGTGAGCAGCTCCGGGTCCAGCATGGTGATGTTGTAGCGGGCCGCTTGGATGCGGCCCGCGTAGGACAGTTCCGGAGGGGCGAAGGACACCACGTCGCCGGGGCCGAAGGAGTCCGAGACACCCTGGTAGACGTGGTCCTCGATGGTGCCCTGGTGGACGACGCACAGGCAGATCCGGCCCAGCGGGGTGACGGCGTAGCTCATGTCGAAGTCCAGGTCGAGTTCGTCGACGCTGACCGAGTCGATGGCACTGCGGTGGATCCGGGCACGACTGCTGTCCGACGTACCGCTGCCGATCCGCATCTTCGCGTAGGCGTGACTGAGGAAGTCCTCAGTACGGTCCAGGTCATCGCTGTCGAACGTCAGCGTCTCCATCGCAGCCAGGTCCTCCCGATCTCGGCTCGGCTCCTCTTTCGCACATACCCGCGAATTTCGTTTTCTGTCCTGCCAGGTCACAAGGTGTGCGTCCGGTGGCTCGTCGCTCACGGTCCCGTCCGTCCAGGCTGGGCGGATGGCGACCGAGGAAGTCGCCGGGCATCAGAGGAGAGGGCGACAGGACTGCATGACGCAACACGAAGAGCTGGTTGAGAAGATCGAAGAACTCCAGGAGGAAATCGCCCAGCTCCGGCAGGCCCTCGTCTCGCACGCCGTCGTCGACCAGGCGATCGGTGTCGTCCTCGCCGTCAGCGGTCTCCGTCCCGACCAGGGGTGGGAAGTCCTCAAGGCCGTGTCCCAGCGCACCAACACCAAACTGCGGGACGTCGCCCAGCACGTCGTGCGCTGGCCCGACCTCGGCAGCCTGCCGGCGGAGATCCGCCCGGCACTGCGCATCGCGCTGACCGAGGCGCACACGGCGCACGGAGGCCGGTCGCTGATACGGCAGGAACAGCGGTGCAAGGGCCACAGCAGGGCCCCCTCCGGGAAAACCGAGTGACGAGCCGGGACGCCTGTGCGTACCGTTGACCGTATGGAGATCAGCAGCCGGACCCACATCGCAGCCGCGCGAGCGACCAGCTCGCCGGCTGCCGACGCCTGACCTCCCCACTCCCCCGGCGGCC
This sequence comes from Streptomyces doebereineriae, assembly GCF_031845645.1. NCBI lineage: Bacteria > Bacillati > Actinomycetota > Actinomycetes > Kitasatosporales > Streptomycetaceae > Streptomyces > Streptomyces doebereineriae. Next base: position 523,286 of record NZ_JAVREZ010000005.1, on the reverse strand, counting down.
GGAAACGGACCGCCGGTGCAGGACCTCTGGTCGCCGTCTGTTCCCGCGGTCGTTTCCGGTCCCACGAGACCGAAGGACCACTGCCATGGACACGGACCGGACCGTACGCGTCTTCACCGACTTCTACCGCGAGCGCGGACACCACCTGATCACGGGCAGCACACTGCTGCCACCGCCCGGCGACCCGGTGCTGTTCACCACCTCCGGCATGCACCCCCTCACCCCCTATCTGGAGGGCCGCCCCCACCCCCGGGGCAGCCGCCTCGTCAATGTGCAGCGCTGTCTGCGCACGACCGATCTCGACGAGATCGGCGACTCCACCCATCTGACGGTGTTCGAGATGCTCGGCTCGTGGTCGCTCGGCGACTACGGCCCCTCGCAGAGCCTGCGCTGGGGCTACGAGCTGCTCCGTGACGGTTTCGGCATCCCCCGGGAGAGACTCCACGTCACGGTCTTCGGCGGTGACGAACAGGTGGGCCCCGACCTCGAATCGCTGCGCACCTGGCAGGAGTCGGGAGTGCCCGTGGAACTCACCCGGGAGGACAACTGGTGGTCCAACGGGCCCGTCGGCCCGTGCGGCCCCGACTCGGAGATCTTCGTGTGGACCGGCGGCACCCCGCCTCAGGGCACCCCCACCACGGACCCGCGGTGGGTGGAGATCTGGAACCACGTCTTCATGCGGTACCGCCGTCTCGAGGACGGCTCCCTCCAGCCCCTCGAGCGTCCGGGCATCGACACCGGCATGGGCCTGGAGCGCCTGGTCACCATCCTGCAGGGCCATGACTCGGTCTACGACACCGACCTGTTCGAGCCGTGGATGCGACTGCTGCCTCCCCTGTGGGAGCTCGACGAACCGTCGCTGCGTCTGGTCTGCGACCATCTGCGCTCCGGTGTCGTCGTGATCGGCGACGGGGTACGGCCGTCCAACACCGGCCGCGGCTACGTCCTGCGCCGCGTCGTCCGCCGCCTGCTCACCACCCTGCGGCGCGACAACCCGTCCCGCACCCTCTCCGACCTGCCGGTGGAGCTCCTCCAGCACACGCTGGACCACTTCCGTACGAGCTGCGGGACAGGGGTCGTCCGTGACGTGCTGCTGGAGGAGGAACGCCGGTTCGACAGGCTGCTGGAGCGGGGGCGGCGCCTGCTGTCCGGGCCGCGGTACCGGGGGCCGCTGAGCGAGGAGGACTACGACTACCTCCACGACACCCACGGTCTGCCCCGCGACCTGGTTCTCGGCCTGCGCCGAGAGGGGTGAGGGCTACTCGGTGCGCAGGGCCGTCGCCGTGCGGGCTTTCGCCGCCCAGCCCGCCGGGAGCATCGCGCCCAGGAGGGCGATGACGAGACCGGCCAGGCCCAGCAGGAGCAGCTGCGGGGTGTCGTAGACATCGAGGACGGACCTGGGCAGGTCGGTGCCGGCCGCGTGTCCCATCACCGGGAGCACGAATCCGTGCAGGGCGTATCCGGCTGGGACGCCGACGAGACCGCCGAGCACGCCGATGCCGGCCACCGACGCGAGGACGAGGCTCACGGTCTGCCGGGGTGACATGCCGAGCGCCTTGCACACACCCAGGTCGTGGACGCGCTCCCGGGTGTCCAGAACGACGGAGTTGAGAACGCCGAGGCCTGCGACGGACACGAGCATCAGGGTGAGAAGCGCGGCCATCGTGTTCAGAATGAGCACGAAGTTGTCCTGCTCGGAAGGCGAGTTGGCCCGGGCGTCGGCGCCGAGGGGCTCGATCCGCGCGGCGAGCTTCTCGGCGTACGCGACCGCGGAGACGCCCGGTTTCACGTCGACGAGGAACACCTGGGGCCTGGTCGCGGGGAAGTCCGCGGAGTTCGCCTGGATCTCCAGCACGTCGTCCGAGGTACCGAAGGCCTCCCCGACGATCCGCAGGACGGCCGTCTCCTTCCCGACGGTCACGCGTACGGTGTCGCCGACCTCGGTGCCGGTGGTCTCCAGGAACTGACCGGGCACGACGACCTGGCCCGCGCCGGTGAGCCAGTGCCCGGAGATCATGGCGTAGCCGCCCCGACTGGAGTCGCCCTGGTAGAGGGTCGCCCGGACGGTTCCGGAGACCCCGGCCACGGTGGCGTCCTGCTGGCCCACGCCGTAGTACGAGGCGGTGCCCGACTGCGCCTTGATGGCGGCACTCACCTGTGCCGGGTCGGCCGGTTCGGGCTCCGGGGTACCCGGTGCGGGGACGTGCTCGCCGCCCGCGACGGCCGGACCGCCGGTGAAGACGGTGACCGCGGAACGGCTCTCGGGGTCCTGTACCGCGTTGACCTCGTTCAGCGAGGAGGTGAGGCCGACGGCGAAGGTCGCCGCGATCGTGCCGAACGCCACGGCGAGCAGCATCGCGAGCGTGCGGACCGGATGCGCGAACGGGCTGGCGAGACCGTAGGTCACCGCCCTGGGCAGCGGCAGCCGTCCCGCCGCGCGGTGCGCCCACTGGCCGCGTCCGGTGCGCGGGGCCCGGCCCACCGCGATGGCCTCGACCGTGCGCAGCCGCCCGGCCCGCAGCGCGGGCACGAAGGCGGCGATCCCGACGACCAGCAGCGCGCCGGCGGGGACCACGACGTCCACCCACCAGGCGACGGACAAAGTGGCGGTGCCGTACGCCTGCTCCGTGTCGTCGAGGAGCGGCACGGCCAGCAGGTTGCCGAGGACGACTCCCAGCGCGATGCCCACGGTTGCCGGGATGAGCGCCTGGGCCACGTAAGCGCGGACGACTTCGCGCGGGGTGAAGCCGATGGCCTTGAGGATGCCGATCCTGCGCAGGCTGGTGCCGACCGCGCCGCTGATGACACTGCCGACGATGATCACCGACATGACGATGCCGAGGACCCCGAAGGCGACCAGGAACGGGATCGTCGGGGCGGCGCCCCGGTCGGCGGCGCGCTTGGTGTCGAGGTAGGACTGGGTGCCGAGGAGCGCACCGGACGGGACGGCGGCGAGGAGCTTCTTGCGGTCGGCGGCGATGTCGCCCTTCGAGCCCGCCGAGTCGAAGCGGTAGAGCATCTGGCTGGTGACCGGGTGTTCCTCGGAGGCAAGGGCCCTGACCTGTGAGGGGGTTGCCCACAGGTCGGCGGTCTTGCTGGCCGAGGTGGCGAAACCGACGACCGTGAGCGTCGTGTCGGAGGCTGTCAGGGTGTCGCCCAGCTTGAAGGCGGGCCCCTCGTAGGAGGAGGTCAGCACGATCTCGCCCGGTTTCCTCGCCCACCGGCCGGACGTGAGGTCCAGGTCGTCGACGTCTGCGTGCGGACCGGTGCGTCCGACCAGGGTCATGGCCGGGGGCCGATGGCCGGAGGAGTCCGTCGCCTCGATGACCGTGGTGGGGTACGGCCCGGCGCTCGCGGTGACTTCGTCCAGCTGCCCGGTGGCCCCGAGCTGTTCGGCGGTGACCTTCGCCGGGTCGAACTCGGCGGTGAGGTGGGCGCCCTTCTGCGCGGCGAAGGCGTGGTCGAAGGGCGCGTTCGAGACGACCATGAGGGAACCCGCGACCACGGCGGCCGCCACGGCCATCATCGTGGCGATCGCGATGACGACGGTCTGCACGCGGCGCCGGCCCACTCCGGAGCGGACGACACGCAGGAGCGGTCCGGTCATCGCACGGCCTCCGCGCGGGAGTCGAGGGCGACATGGCCGTCGACGAGGTGGACGGTGCGGCTCGCGCAGGCCTCGGCCAGGGCCGGGTCATGGGTGACGAGCACGATGGTCTGTCCGCCGCGGTGCAGGTCGACCAGGAGGTCCCGGACGTCCTGGCCCGAGGCGCTGTCGAGTGCGCCGGTCGGTTCGTCGGCGAGCAGCAGTGCGGGCCGGTTCACCAACGCCCGGGCGACGGCGACGCGTTGGCGTTCGCCGCCGGAGAGGCGGCCCGGGTAGGCGCGGGCGAGTTTCTGGATGCCCAGGACGTCCATGAGCTCGTTCGCCCGGGCCTCCGTCTTGCGCCGTGAGCCTCCGGTGAGCTGGGCGGGAAGCTGGATGTTGTCGAGGACGGTGAGGTCGTCGAGGAGGTTGAAGAACTGGAAGACCATGCCGATCCGTTCACGGCGGAACCGGGCCAAGGCGTGCTCGCCGAGCCGGTCGACCTGCTGCCCGGCGACGGTCACGGTCCCCTCGGTCGGCTTGTCGAGGCCCGCGACGAGGTTCAGCAGCGTGGACTTGCCGCTGCCGGAGGGGCCCGTTACGGCGAGGGCCTCGCCCTGGGCGACGGAGAGGTCGAGCGGTCCGAGCGCGGGTGCGCCGGAGTTGTCGTAGCGCTTGGCCACGCCCTTCAGTTCGATCACTGCGGTCATGGGAGGTGCCCGTCCTGTCGGTCGTCGGGTCGTGTCCTTGTCGGCGTGGCGAAGGTATGGAAGGACGGGTCGCGGGCGCGTCGCCCGGAGCACCGAGATGCGGCCCTCCGTGCGGAGGACGCGCGGGCGGGGTCGTCCCTGCGAAGTACGCCCGCGGGAGGGCGGGTTGGTCGTCGAGACGGACGCGCGGCCGGGCAGGGGACCACACAATGTGCTCATGGGGACGGAAGACCTGCGCCGATGGCTACGACAGGTGTGTGTCGCGCTGCGGCCGGAGGCGAAGGGTGCCGCGCTGTCACGGCGGTCGCTGTGCTTCGACGTGCTGCTGGCCGTGCTGCTGACGGCGGTCGCGCTGGTGGTGGCGTCGCGTTATCCCGGTGACGGGCCGGTACAGGTGTCGAGGATGGAGTACGGGGCGCCGGTTCCGCCCCGGCCTCCCGTTCTTCCGGGCGGGCGGATCGAGCCGCCGGTCTCCGCACCGCCCTGGGGACTGATCGTGCTGTCGGCACTGCCGCTGGCGGCACGGCGGCGGTTTCCGCTGACCGTGTTCGCCGTGGTGCTCTGCGCGGGGCTGGCCATCGGCGACGACGCCTCCTGGATCAACGTTCTGACCTGCGTCATCGGCACGTACAGCGCGGTGATGCACAGCCGGCACCGGGCGGGAGCCATGGCCGGCCTCGTCGTCGCCGCCGTCCTTGCCGGCGTGGCCTTCCGGTCGACGCAGCCGGTGCTGCCCGGCTGGTCGAGCCCCGGGGTGGTGCTGCTGGTGGCCGGGGTGCTGGCCACCGTGGTCCGGTCCGGGCGTCGGCGGCTTGCGGCCAGCCGCGACCGGTTCACGGCACTGGAGCGGGCGCACGAGGAGACGACGCGCAGGGCCGTGGAGGAGGAACGGGCGCGTATCGCCGCAGAGTTGCACGACGTCGTGACCCACAATGTGAGCGTGATGGTCATCCAGGCGGGCGCCGCGCGCAAGGTCATGGACGCGGCCCCGGAGCGGTCCAAGGAGGCGCTGCTCGCGGTCGAGGCCGGGGGCCGGGCCGCGATGGCCGAACTCCGGCATGTGATGGGCCTGTTGGCCGCGCCGGACACCGGCCGCCCGGACTCCCCCGCCGACGGTCTCGAACCGCAGCCGGGGCTCGGGCAGTTGGACGCGCTGATCGACCGGGTGCGGGCCGCCGGGACACCGGTCGGCGTCGCGCTCTCGCTACCCCCGGAACCGCTGCCGCCCGGCGTGGACCTCACGGCGTACCGAGTGGTCCAGGAGGCGCTGACCAACACCATCAAGCACGCGCCCGGCGCCGAGGCCGTCGTCACCGTCGGCTGGTCGGGTGACCGGTTGGAGATAGAGGTCATGGACACCGGCGGAGTCCGCGACGGGGTGCCCGCCGACGGGAACGGCCGCGGGCTGATCGGTCTGCGGGAGCGCCTCGCGGTCTACGGCGGCGAACTGACAGCCGGCCCGACCCTCGCCGGAGGCTTCCGGATCAGGGCGGAGGTGCCGTGGCGGACGGTGTGAGCGGCGACGGTTCGGCGGGGCGGGTCCGGCAGTGGTGTGGCGCAATGGCTACCCCGGCGGGACGGCCCCGGCAGCGGTCGGGCGGAGAGTGGCTACCCCGGCGGGGCCGACGAACTGGTGGAGCCGCTGCGTCGGCGAACTGCACGGGCAAGGAGTGGCTGCGTTGGCTGACGGTGTGAACGGCGACAGGCTGCGGGCCGTCATCGCCGACGACCAAGCCCTCGTGCGGACCGGGTTCGGGATGATCCTGACCGCGGACGGCATCGAGGTGACGGCGGAGGCGGCGGACGGGGCGGAGGCGGTTGCCGCGGTCCGGCGGACCCGCCCCGACGTCGTCCTCATGGACATCCGGATGCCGGGCATGGACGGCATCGAGGCCACCCGGCGGATCCTCGCCGACGACACCGCGGGCGAGATCCGGGTGATCATCCTGACCACGTACGACCTCGACCACTACGTCTACGCCGCGCTCACCGCCGGGGCCAGTGGCTTCCTCCTCAAGGACGTCACGCCCGAGCATCTGGTGGCCGCCATACGGCTGGTGCGGTCCGGCGACGCCCTGCTGGCGCCCACCATCACACGCCGTCTGATCGAGCGCTTCGCCCGGCGTGAGGAGGCCGCTCCCTCGGCCGATCCGCACCGGGACCTGTCCGGGCTGACGCCGCGTGAGCTGGAGGTGTTGCGGCTCCTGGCGACGGGGCTCAGCAACGCCGAGCTCGCGGAGCGGCTGTTCCTCAGTCCGACGACGGTGAAGACACACATCGGCCGGATCCTGTCGAAGCTGGACCTTCGCGACCGTGTCCAGGCGGTGGTCCTCGCCTACGAGAGCGGGCTGATCACGCCGGGCGGCACCGCGGACGGCGCCCTCCGCGACAGCTAGGACATCAGTCCCGCCGCGACCGTCGCCCCCAGCTCCCAGCACGCCTCGATGTCTGCCTTGGCCGGTTGGCCGGTGACGGTCACCGGTTCGGCCGCACCGCGCCAGCCGAGGCCCGTCGTGATCGACTCGATGCCGCGCAGGGCTCCGGTGACGTCGTTGCCGCCGTGCACGTAGACGCCGAACGGGCGGCCGCGCGTCTCGTCGAGGCAGGGGTAGTAGACCTGGTCGAAGAAGTGCTTGAGGGCTCCTGACATGTAACCGAGGTTGGCCGGGGTGCCCAGCAGGTAGCCGTCCGCCTCCAGCACGTCAGAGGCCGTGGCGGACAGGGCCGCGCGGCGTACGACACGGACGCCCTCGATCTCCGGCGCCGTCGCACCGGAGACGACGGCTTCGAACATCGCCTGGCAGTTGGGCGAGGGCGTGTGATGCACGATCAGCAGGGTGGCCACGGTGGAACCCTGCCCGCCTCGGCTTTCGTCCGCAAGCCGTGCCGGGGTCGGGCACTGCCGGGCTACGATGCCCGGACACCGCGAGGGGGGAGCAGGTCGTGGCAGACAAAGGGCAGCGGGCAGCAGCGGTCTTCGACGCGCTGGGGCTGACGTACGAGAAGGCGTTCGCGCGTTCGGAGGCGCACCTGGCCTCCCTGGAGTGGCTGCTCGGGAGGCTCGGCCCCGGCAGCCGGGTCCTGGACGTCGGCAGCGGAACCGGCCGTCCCACGGCGTCCACGCTGGTGGCCGCGGGCCACGAGGTGCTCGGAGTGGACGTCTCGCCCGTCATGGTCGAGCTGGCCGGCCGGCAGGTGCCGCAGGCCGAGTTCCGCCACGCGGACATCCGTGAACTGCCGTTGGAGAAGGCGTCGTTCGACGCTGTGTGCGTGTACTTCTCGCTGCTCCAGATGTCCCGGGCGGAGCAGTCGGAGGTGCTGGGGCGGCTGGCGCTGGCCCTGCGGCCGGGCGGGAGCCTGGTGCTCGCCACCGTGCCCGTGGACGTGGAGGACCTGGCCGTCGAGTTCATGGGCCAGCCCGTCCGGGCCACGAGTTTCGCCCCGGAGGACGTGGTGGCCGTAGTGCGCGAAGCGGGTCTGGTCGTGGAGCACGAGCAGGCCGTGGAGTTCACGCCGGACCATCCCGAAGGCGCCACCGAACCGCATCTGTTCCTGTACTGCGGGCTTCCCGCGTAACAAGAGCGCGCCCGGCCCGGGACGGGCGCGCCCTTCGTCGGTCAGCGCACGACCGCCTGCACATACGGCACGAGTCTCACCGGCCCCACCAGACCGTGGTCCTGGCGGGCGACCCCGCCGAACACCGTGGGCTGCGCGACCCTGAGCCGGTTGATGAGCGGGGTCGCCACCTCGATCTCGAGCGTGTTCTCACCGCGCCGCAGGAAGGGGCCGAGGTCGACGACGGGGTGGAGCCGGTCTGCTGGGGGCAGGCGCCTGCCGTTGACGCTCACCCGGAAGGTGTCGCTGACCTGCCCCAGCTCCAACTCGGCGCCGTGGGACGACGTCCAGCCGGCCGGCAGGGTGACCGTGGTGCGGTACCGGCCGATGCCCGCGGAGTCGGCCAGCTCGGGGATCTGCGACCAGGGCCGCAGCGTCTCGAGGGTGACGCTGCGCCGGACGTGTTCGGTCCGGGTGGCGTCCGGGCCCGGGTACCAGTCCTCGACGTCCAGTTCCCAGCGGGCCGGTGTGATCGGCGCGGGCACGGCGGGGGTCCTGGTGGTGACGGTACGGCCCTGGGGCAGGCGGGTGGTCCAGGTACCGGCGGTGCGGGCGCGCAGGGTCAGCCCTCGGTCGGTGAACAGCACCGCGTCGGCGTCGGTCGCCTCGGCGTGCGCACTGGTGCCAGGGCGGTCGCCGAACAGCCCGGGCCGGCCCAGGGCGACGATCGTCGTCTGCCCCGGCTGGAGCGTGACCCGCAGGGTGATGTCGGGCCCGTCCTCGGTGTAGTGCGCGAGCCGGACCGCCTCGCCAGTCCAGGGATCGAGCAGATACGGCACGGTCCTGCCGCCGTGGGTGCGGCGCAGGGTGACGTCGTGGTCGATCGCGGCCACGGGCGGCTTGACCGTCTCGGCGTGCTTGCCGTTGCAGAGGTAGTAGAAGTCCGCGTCGCCGGTGACCCGGTGGGCGTTGAGGAGCGTGGACGCGGTGGCGTGCCGTACGTCGGCGCTCACCCCGAGCCCGGCGAGGGCGTCGCCGACCGCGGCCTTGTCGGTGACCCGGACGACGTGGGGCAGCGTGAGCAGCCGGGCGAGGATGTCGCGCAGCCGGTCCGTCTCCCCCTGGTCCGGGACGCCGGGAGTCAGCGCCTGGTCGAAGGCTCCGAACAGGACCACGGGAAGTCCCGCCTCGGCCAGGGCGAGGATCTTGCGGGCGTCCTCGACTGCAAGGGTGGGGGTGGAGCCGTAGAAGAAGTCGCCCTCGACGAACAGGGCCTTGTAGGCGGGGCCGTCGGGGGCGAGCCGGCGGTCCGAGACGGTGGCGGAGGGCAGGTCGAGGAGGGGTCCGCTGAGGAACTGGTGGGTCCAGCCGAGCGGGACGCCGGTCGCCGTGAACCAGGAGGCGCCGATTCCGGTGGCGGTGTAGCCGGTCTGCCGGAACACGGCGACGTCCGCTCTGGCGGTACCGGTCTGGAGCACCTGGTGGACGCGGCCCAGGTATCCGGAGATGTCCTGGACGTGCCGCCAGGTGGGCTGGCGCGGGCCCCACGACTCGCCGTACCCGGCGGTGCCGTTGTACGGGCTGAAGGCGGCGAATCCCGGCCAGTTCACCCCGGGGGCGGTGGCGTAGGAGAAGCCGTGCACGACGGTCTGGTTGACGCCGGCCGCGTAGGCGCCGCCCATGGTGCGCAGGAAGCGGTCCCAGGTCGTGCTGTACGCGGATCCGTTGTAGGCGCCCGCCTCGCAGGACAGGACTTTCCGCCCGGCCATGTCCCGGCCGCCGGCCAGGCAGCGGTAGTCGTCCAGGTTCTTGAAGCCGAGGGACTCGCCCTCGGGGATGTCGAGGATCGCGGCCGAGGCGATGGCGTCGGTCTGGAGGCCGTAGGGCTGTGAGCGCAGGGTCATGCCGAGGGTGTGCGCCCAGTCCCGCAGGGCCGTCAGGTGGTTGCGGTTGAAGAGGCCGGAGACGGTCTCCCAGAAGTCATGCCGGAGCTGGCGGGTGAACTGGGCCTCGAAGGCGAAGACCTGGTTGCTGTTGTCCAGGACGAGGGCGGGCAGGTACGGCAGCAGCGGCCGTCCGGTGTGCTTCTCGAAGGCCTCGGGCAGCAGGGGTGTCCAGGTCAGGCCGTCGGTCTCCAGCTCCACGGAGTCCTCGAAGAAGGAGCCGCCCGCGGCGCGCAACAGGCGCCGCAAAGAGGGGGTCAGCAGGTGGTCCTGCCAGTAGGAGGTGACCGCGGTGGTGCCGGCCGGGCTGAAGTGGTCGACGGCGTAGGCGGCCGGGGCGGAGTGGGGGCCGGACTCGGGCTGCTGGCCCGAACCACGCACCCAGTAGGAGATGAGCACCCAGTCCCCGCCCTCGGGCGCGGTCCAGGTCAGCGTGGAGTCGGTGACGGTCGCGGTGAGGTCCTGGACGCTGTCCGGGTCGAGTCCGGTCTCCTTGCGGGTCGAGTGGGCGGGCTCGACCCGGGCGGCCTGTACGGCGAGGAGCTGCTGACGGGTCACCCCCGCGGCCGCGGCGTGTACGGGTGGCGGCACGGGCCCCTGGTAGGTGCTCCCACCGGTCAACACGGCGCGGCCGTGGGCGAGTTCCTTGGCGGCGGCATCGTCGTCGGGCGTGAGACCGGGGACGGCCACGGGCCAGCTGGGGCCGAGGGTGAGGTCGACGGTGAGGCCCCGTCTCACCGCGCGGCGCAGCGCGGCCTCGACGCCGTCCCGCCAGGGTCTGCTCCCCCAGCCGTGGTGTGCGGTGTCCAGGACCGACTTGTCCTTGATGCTGTGGTGGACGGCGGCGATCTCCACACCCCCGAAGCCCGCGTCCGCGATCTGGTCGATCTCGCCGGCGATCTCGTCCGGGTCCACGAGACCGTCCGGCCACCACCAGCGGAACCGGGGCCGTACCGCGCGGGCAGGGGCCGCGAACCAGTCGGCGGCCGCTCCCGTCCCCGCCACCGCTGACGAGGCCCCCACCCCGAGCGCCAGGGCGGCGCCTGCGGTCAGTCCGGCGGCCAGGACCACGCGTCGGGATAGGCCGTCGCGCTGCGGGTTGGCTTCATGCATAGGGGCGCCCCCAAGTATTGAATCGTTTCAATCAGTGGCAAACGCCGGAACGTTAAGCCGCTGCTCCGGCCGAGGTCAAGAGGTGTGCGGTGCGAGCGCCGCGGCGAGCGCGTCCAGGCGGTCCGCGACAGGGCCGGCGGTGAGCAAGCCGCTTGCGGCGCCCGCGAGTTCACCCCTGACGGGTTCGAGCGCACGCTGGGTACGCAGCATCAGCGCACGGTCGTCCACCTGGATCGCCGCACGGGCGAGAAGGCTCCACAAGGCCTCATGCAGAAGGTCACCGGGCGGGGAAGGCACGGAAGCCAACAGGCGTACGGCGTCCTGGTCGCGCCCTTCGGCGAGCAGCAACAGGGGGCGCACCCACGGCTCGTAGGGGCCCCAGTCGGTATGCGGGTCGGCGGTGACGGGGAGGCCGTGGTGCAGCCGGAGACACAGCAGGGCAAGGGGCAGCAACCCCTGCTCCAGGCCGGGCATTCCGGCGCCCTCGAGGGACTTGGCGGCGGCCCGGTACGCGGACTCGCCGAGCTGCGGGGGCCCTGTCGTCGCGGTGCGCAGGGCGCGGTACCACGTGGTGAAGACGGCGACGAGAGGAAGGTCGTGCCGCTCGGCGAGTGCGTCGGCGGCGGTCGCGTGCCGGTCGGCCGCCGTGAAGTCGGCGGTGGCGCAGTGTGCTTGGAGCCGGATCAGGTGGCCGAGGACCTCGTAGGTGAACAGGCCGTGCCGAGCGGCCACTTCGGTGATCTCCGCGCCGATCCTGTCCCGCCGGGCGGCGAGTCCGGCTCGTTCGAAGGTCTGCATGAACAGGCCGTTGAGGGCGAAGACGAGCAGGTTGGCGTCTTCGAGTCGGCGTGCGCTCTCCACGGCCTGGTGGGCGGCCTGTAGGGGGCGCGTCGCTTCGGGGAGCGTGCCGCGGGACTCCACCGCCACGGTGGCCAGGAGCCGTGCCCTTGCTGCCTCGGGCGCGCCCGGCGGCAGGAGGAGCAGGGTGCGTTCCGCCGCACCCACCAGCCGGTCGGCCTGGGCGGGGTCGTCGGAACGGGTCCAGACGGCGGGGACGTCGTAGACGCCGATGACACGTGCCGTCAGCTCCGGTTCGCCCAGCTGCTCCGCCGCCGCCACGGCCGCCGCGCGGTGCCTCCGGGCCGCTTCCAGTCCGCCGCCCCCGGTGACGGCGAGGTCGCGCATCAACCCCGCGGTCGACTCCAGGCGGGTGCGTGCCCGCGCAGGGACCATGCTCGCGTACGACGCGGAGGCCTGCGCCCAGACCTGCGCGGCCGGGTCCGAGGGGCCCGGGTCCAGGTGGTCGGCGTGCCGCAGGATGTCCTGCTCGGTGCGGCTCAGCCGGGGGCCCGGCTCCACACCGAGGTGCTCGCGCAGCAGCTGCCGGGCGCGCCGCAGGACGGACAGGGCGTCGGCCTGGCGTCCGCAGCGGTACAGGGCGAGGGCGAGCAGCTGCCAGGCGTCCTCCCGCCAGGGGTGCTCGGCCACATGGGCGTCGAGGTCCGCTGCCGCGTCGGCCGCGGCGCCGAGGGCGAGCCGGCCCTCGGCCCGGCGTTCGACGGCGGTCAGCCGGAGCTCGGCGAGCCGGGAGCGTTCCGCGCGCGCCCAGCGCTCCTCGGCGAAGTCGGCGTAGGCGGGTCCGCGCCACAGCTCCAGAGCCTCGGTCAGCCGGGACACCACCTGCGCGGGAGGAAGGTCCGCCGCGGCGGCGACGGCGTGCTCGAACCGCCGGGCATCGACGTGGGCGGGCTCGGCGCGCAGCGCGTAGCCGGGGCCTTCGGTAACGAGGAGGCGGGACGGGGTCCGGCGGGGCCGCTCGGGTTCCAGAGCGCGCCGCAGCCCGGCGACGAAGGTCCGGACGGTGCCCACGGCATCCGTGGGCGGGTCCCCCTCCCACAGGTCCTCCACCAGGCGGGGAACGGGCACGACCCTGCGCCGGGCGATGAGGAGGCGGGCCAGCACCGCGCGATGCCTCGGACCCTTCAGGGCGATCGGCTCCCCGGTCTCGTCCCAGGCCGCCACCGACCCCAGGACTCCGAACTCGACCACACGCACATGCCTCAACGTACACGCGTTCATTCGTTGCTCATTCGCTCCCCGGACCCTGGGTTCATCGGCCCGGGCCCGGACACCGATGCCTCCCATTCGCCGTACGACCGAAGAGAGCCCCGCCGTGAGACCCACCATCGCCGGATTCGAGTACCAGCGCGTGTCCGTCGCCCAGGACGTGTCCCTCCACGTGGCCGTGGGAGGGACCGGCACACCCGTGGTCCTGCTGCACGGCTTCCCGCAGACCCACCTGATGTGGCGCCATGTCGCGGCGGACCTGGCGGTCGACCACACCGTGATCTGCCCCGACCTGCGCGGCTACGGCGACAGCGACAAGCCGCACGAGGACGGCCCCGACACCTATTCCAAGCGGACCATGGCGAACGACGTCGTCACCCTGGCACGCCGGCTGGGGCACCCCCGGTTCGCGCTGGCCGGGCACGACCGGGGCGCACTGGTCGCCTTCCGGGCGGGCCTCGACCATCCGGACGCGGTCTCCCACCTGGCCTGTCTGGACGTCCTGCCGACACTCGACATGTGGGACGCCCTGCGCGGCACGTCGGCGGCGGTCGCCTTCCATCTCTACTTCATGGCCCAGCCGCCCGGTCTCGCCGAGCGGATGATCTCCGCGAGCGCGGACGCGTTCTTCGGCCGCTTCCTCGACGTGTGGGCGAACCGCCCCGACGCGATCCCGGCTCCGGTCCGTGCGGAGTACCTGCGAGCCTGCCGCGAGGCGGTGCCGTCTATCGTCGCCGACTACCGCGCCTCCGCGGGCATCGACGTCGAGCACGACGAGGCCGACCGGGCCGCGGAGAACCGGCTGGGCATGCCGGTGACCGTGCTGCAGCAGGACTGGGGAGCCGCGCTCGGCTACGACGCGACCGCCCTGTGGGCGGCCTGGGCCGACGACCTTCGTCATAGCACCGTCTCCTGCGGCCACTTCATGGCGGAGGAAGCGCCGGCGGACGTGGCGAAGGCCCTGCGGGAGCTCACCCTTCGGGGAGTGTGACCCGTTGGAAGGGTTCGCCGAGGACGGATACGGCCAAGTGCGCCGAGTCCTACAGGAGTTGGTGGACGAGGGTCTGGAGTCCGGGGCGGCTGTCTCCGTCTGGCGTGACGGCCGTGAAGTGGTGCGGCTGAACGTGGGTTGGGCCGACGCCGGGCGCAGCCACCCGTGGCGCTACGGCACCCTCGTCATGCCGCTCCCTGGCGGCTGGACGAGCCGATCGCCGCGCGCTGGATGGCCGGCCCCGCTTCCCCGCCCCGAGGCGGCCGGTCTCGATCTGTCCCCGGCGCGGCCCTCGGCGAGCATGCGCTGACCTACGGCGCGGCGTGCCGGACGACTCGCTGGAGCGGATCGCCGGCCTCGAGTACGCGGCCCGAGGGGCCAGAACAGCCGTATGCCAGGCGGTAGTTGGAGATACCCGACGGCGTTCTGGACAGGCGCGGACGAACAAGCCCAGCGTCCAGGTGAGCCGGGCGCCGAAGTCCTCGTCGAAGCCGGTGACTTGGGCGGCGAGGGGCCCAGGAGGTTGGTGGCCCCGAACACCGACTGCCGCCACGCCCGGGAACGACCTCAGGCTGGTGGACGGGGACTGAGCGGCAGCTCGGCCATCCGCAGATTCCAGCGGCCGTTGCGCGCGGTGAGTTCGACGGTGGACAGCGGGGGGACGTCGATTCTCCAGAACGCCTGGTGCGGTGCCCCCAGCGCGTTCACCACCGTGGCCCGTGCCACGGCCTGTTCGACCACTGCCAGCACTCGTCCCGCGTCGGACGGCAGCGCGTCCAGCCAGGCGGCGACGCGGTCGCAGATCTGCTCCACGCTCTCTCCGCCGTGCGGCGCCGCCTGCGGATCGGTGAGCCAACTGGCCAGTCCTGAGGCGTCGGTTGCCGCGATCTCGTCGAGTGTGCGGCCGGACCAGGAACCCATGTCGAGGTCCCGCAGCGCCGGTTGCGCCGTGACGGCGTCCCATCCAAGAGCCTCGGCCGTCCCGGTGCAGCGACGAGAAGGTGCCGTGAAGACGATGCCGGCCTGTGGGAGGGTCCCCGCGGCTGCCTCCGCCCGGCGCAGTGCCCGCTCGTCGAGAGCGTCGTCGGCGAAACGTACGGCGCGTTCCGTTCGGGCCGCCGCGCACAGGAGGGTGAGCCGGACGGTCATAGGGGCCTTTCGTCGAGTCGCCGGGGGCGGTTCATCGTAGGTGGCGTACGCCATGTTGGCCGAAGCCCGCATTGCCCCTACCATCTGGGGCGACAAGGACGACGGCGCCACGGAAGTCCGGTGCAAGCCCGGCACGGTCGCGCCACTGTGTGCCACCCCTCGGCCGACGAGGTGGTGGTGAGTCAGACCCAACGCCGTCGTCGAGTGCTCCACCACGATGCGGGACGCGTTGTTCCCGAGGAGGTCTCGCCATGGCGCAGTCCACTGCCGCCCCCACGCCCACCACCCCTGCGATCACCCCGCTGCCGGTGCGGGCGCTCGTCCCCTGGGCCGTCTTCTTCGGCGTCCTGATGCTCGTCCTGCTGTACTTCGTCGGCGCCGAACAGGGCGCCACCGCACTCGTCTCCGGCGAGGGCGTCCACGAGTGGGTGCACGACGCACGCCACCTGCTCGGCTTCCCCTGCCACTGAGGCGGGGCGGACCACCATGAACTCCACAGTCGTACGCACCCTGTTGGTGCGCGGCATGCTCGCAGGGCTCGGCGCCGGCGTCCTGGCCTTCGTCTTCGCCTACCTGGTCGGTGAGGGCCCGGTGGACGCGGCCATCGCCTTCGAGGAGGCAGGCTCCCACGAGCACGGCGAGGAACTCGTCAGCCGTTCCGTGCAGTCGACGGCCGGACTCGCCACCGGGGTCCTCGTCTTCGGGGTCGCCATCGGCGGCATCCTTGCGCTAGCGTTCTGCTTCGCACTGGGCCGGATCGGCCGGTTCGGAGCCCGGGCGACAGCGGGCCTGACCGCGCTCGGCGGCTTCCTCACCGTCTATCTCGTACCGATCCTCAAGTATCCGGCGAACCCGCCCGCGGTGGGCGACCCGGACACCATCGACAAGCGCACCGCCCTGTTCGTCCTGATGATCGCGCTGAGCGTGCTCCTCGGGATCGGCGCGGTCCTGCTGGGCCGCAGACTGGCGCCGGCCCGGGGCAACTGGAACGCCTCGACCGCGGCCGCCGTGGCCTTCGTCGCCGCGGTGGCGGTGGCGATGGCCGTCCTGCCCGCCGGGGACAACACCCCGAAGGGTTTCCCGGCCACCGACCTGTGGGAGTTCCGCCTGGCCTCCCTCGGCGTCCAGGCCGTGCTCTGGGCGGGATTCGGGCTGCTCTTCGGCTATCTGGCGGAGCGGGTCCTCGAGCCGGAACGGGCTCGCGGCAAGGTCTCGGCGCTGGTCGCCTGACGGTGTGGGTTCTGCCGGGGGCGCGCCCGGCGGAACCTACGACGTGCCCTGCAGCTGACGTATCGTCCCGCCGAGCTTGTTCCTGGCCTGTTCCAGGTGTTCCGCCTTGGCGCTCACCACCCAGCGCGGGCCCACGAGGTACTTGCCCCCGTAGACACTGGCCGCGTCGAGCCACGCCTCCTTGTACTTCTCCGCGGGGAAGGTGGTGATGCGGTAGTCGGCCTGCCCCGAGTGGCAGAGTCCCTCGCGCAGTTCGTCGGCCTCGATACGGATCTCGGCCTTGCAGCCGGCCAGTCCGGCGATCACCTCGATCTTGGCCGGGGCCACGATGCCGGCCGCCGGTGCGGCGGAACTCCCCGACGGCCGCGGGGTCTTGGCGGTGTCGTCCTCGCCTCCGCCGCAGGCCGTGACCAGCGCGAGGCTCCCGACGAGGGTGCCCAGCCGTAGCACGGTGATCCGATGGTTGCGTCCTCGTCGCGGCACGAGCCTCTCCGTATCCGGTCGGTGTACGACTACACCCTGGGGTACGGAAGATCGGTTACGCCTGTTCAGTCCCTGTGTGCCTGCTCCCGGACGGCAACGCGACGTCCGCGCAGGATGGAAGGGCCGGACACCCGTCTGTCCGGCCCTTCCGCATCTACCGGGTCAGCCGCCGTTCAGCCGGGCGCGCAGGAGCCCCTTGCCGATCTCGGCGCCCTTGCGGCTGTCCGCCTGGGCCTTGCGGAACAGGTCGGCGACCTCGGTGTCCTTGTCGCGTTCCGCGTCCTGGATGTAGCTCTCCAGTCGCAGCGCGTTGCTCAGACACGCCTCGACATACCAGATGAGGTTGTAGTCCTTGTCCGGCGTGCCGGTCGCGCCGCCGGTCTCCGTGCTGCTGGTCATTCGGGCCTCCTCCAGCGGTAGTCGTTCCGGAGGGGACGAGTACCCGTCGTGCGCAGGTCAGTCCCCATCGGTGCCGGAAAACCGAACCGGCGTCGACGGCATCGGCAAGGACCGGCGGGAGCCGCGCGGAAACACGTCACAGGGGGCGCGACCGGTCCCCCGTTCCGGTCGTTCCCCCTGCGGTGCGTCGAACTTACGTGACCTGCGCACCCTTGTGAATCGCGTCGATGCCCCCTGTGCGCGGCACAGGGCTCACCCGTGCACAGGCGCGTCCGGATGGCCCGGATTGTCCCGGAGCAGGACGGGGTGTTCGAGTTCGCCGGTCGCCAGATGGGCCAGGACGACCTCGTAGAGGTCGCTGCCGGAGGCGATCAGTCGGCGCTCGAGAACCGGCTCGGCGCTGCGGACGTGTTCGCGCACGGTCTGCGCGTGGACGGCCAGTGTCTGCGCGGCCCGCTCCGCGTTGCCGCCCGCGGCGATCCAGCTGCGCAGGGTGCGGCGCAGGTCGCGGGCGTCGCCGTCCAGACGTCCCAGCAGCTCCTGCGCCCAGGTCCCCAGCGCGGGTCCGGCCAGCAGGTCGCCCAGCCGGGTCCGGGCCTGCGGGGTGCCGCCGTGTTCGCCCTGTCCGTCCGCGAGGCTGACCTGGGTGCTCAGTGCCAGGTGGACGGTCGCGCGGACGGTGAGGTCGGTGAAATCGGTCCGCAGCAGGGACTCGACGCGTTCCATACGGGCGCGGACGGTGTTGCGGCTGACGCCGAGGACCTTGGCCGCGCTCACGGCCGTGAACTCCAGTCCGAGCCGGGTGGTGGCGAGCAGTTCGGCGCGGGTGTGGTGCGGCAGGGTGTCGAGCGGGCGCAGCAGCCGGGCGGTCCACTCGCGCAGCGCGGCCGGGTCCATGAGGCGTTCGGGGTGATGGCGTTCGGCGTACACGGCCGCCTTGTCCGGCCGTACCCGCGCCACGGCGAGGGCGCTGACCGCCTGCCCGTAGGCGGTGGCCGTCCGGGCGAGGCTCTGCGGGGAGCTGCCGCCGAGCAGGGTGCCGGGGTTGCGGTCGACGAGTGAGCGCAGGGCCTCGCCCGCCGCGTCTGCGGTGGCCACGATGATCACATGCTCGTCCAAGGCCGGACAGCGCACCACGAGTGCGTGGTCGCCGGTCACGCCGAGGCACTCCTCCACGAGCCGGTCCCGTTCCGCGGCGTCCCCCTCGAGGACGTAGACGCATGCCGTCTCGGTGTCGAGCAGGCCGGGCCAGAGCCCCGCGGCGACACGACGGGCGGACACGGTGTCCTCCACCATGAGCAGCTGGAGTATGGCCAGACGCAGGTCGGACGTGGCCCGCTTCAGGCGCCGCACGGCCGCGGTCGCCTCACGGGCGCGCAGCAGAAGTTCGAGGACCTGGACGGTGTGGGTGAGGATGTCGGAGGCGCGCCGGTCGAAGGGTGCCGGGCGGGCCACGGCGAGGACTCCGGCGGACGCCTGGTTCGGCTGCTCGATCCTGACCAGGCGCAGGTGGCCGTCCTCGTCGGCAGAGGCCGCGGAGGCGATGCGTCCGGCGAGGATGTCGGCGACCAGGCCCTCGTCCAGCGGGAGGCGTGTTCCGGCGACGAGGGTTCCGGTGTGGTCCTGGAGCGAGGCCGTGCCGTGCAGCGTCTCCGCGAGCCAGGCGACGATCCGGCGGACGTCACGTCCCGTCGGCCGCAGATGGTCGAGGAGTTCCTGCGCCCATGTCGGGGTTCGGGCGTCCGCCGCCCGGCTCCGACCGAGCCCGCCCTCCTGACCTGCCACGTCACCCTTCTCCTCGCCCTCGCGTCCTGCATGGCACACCGCTCGGGACGCTACCTCACGTGCGGCGGACGGGAGACGTGCGCGGGGGTGCGGGCGCAGCTGGGGTGGCGGGAGGGTGGCTGGACCGGCGAAGGACGGCCGGTTCCAGGGTGTCCGCGGACCACCACGGGCGCAGTGTCAGGGCACTGGCCGAGGGGGTGCCGGGCGCGCGTGCAGTCGTACGGCGGTCCAGTCCGTGGTAGGAGCGTAGGCGATCGACACGATCGGCTACGCCGGGGGCCGGAGACGCGGCCGTGTCACCGAGCGGTCCCGAATGCGCAAGGCGACACGGTGTCACCGGGCCGTCAGGCGCGCCATGGCGGCGGCCCGGTACGGCACCCATGTGCCTGCGTCGCCGCCGTCCGGCGACGGCATAAGCTCGACGGATGGCGAAGTACTTCGACGTGCACCCCGACAACCCGCAGCCCCGCACCATCTCCCAGATCGCGGAGAGCATCCGGTCGGACGCGCTGATCGCGTATCCGACGGACTCCTGCTACGCGCTCGGGTGCCGGCTGGGCAGCCGTGACGGCATCGACCGGATCCGGACCATCCGGCAGCTGGACGACCGGCACCACTTCACCCTGGTCTGCCAGGACTTCGCGCAGCTCGGCCAGTTCGTACGGGTCGACAAGGACGTGTTCCGTGCGATCAAGGCGTCCACGCCCGGCAGCTACACCTTCATCCTCCCGGCGACGAAGGAGGTGCCGCGCATGCTCCAGCACCCGAAGAAGAAGACGGTCGGCGTACGCATCCCGGACCACGTCGTCACCCAGGCGCTGCTCACCGAGCTCGGAGAACCGCTGCTGTCGAGCACCCTGCTCCTGCCCGACGAGGAGGAGCCGATGACCCAGGGCTGGGAGATCAAGGACCGCCTCGACCATGTACTGGACGCGGTCGTCGACTCCGGGGACTGCGGCACCGAACCGACGACGGTGATCGACTTCTCCGGCGGCGAGGCCGAGATCGTGCGGCACGGTGCGGGTGACACCAGCCGGTTCGAGTAAAGCGGTCCTCAAGTGTGAGGGGGCCGCGACGGCAAGTTGGATGGTGCGTGCAACCATGTGCCCGGCCCGGTTCCGTCGGGCCGGCGACCTGCTCACCGTCGCAACGTAGAGAGGCACCCCCCATGACCTCCGTACAGGGAACCGCCGTCGAGATCCCCACCGAGGACGGCGTCGCCGACGCCTATCTGGCCCACCCGGGTGATGGCGTGCCCAGGCCGGCCGTCCTGCTCTTCCAGGACGCCTTCGGGCTGCGCCCTCAGCTGACGTCGATGGCCGACCGGCTCGCCGAGGCCGGCTACACGGTCCTCGTGCCGAACCTGTTCTACCGTCACGGGCGCGCGCCGGTCTTCGAACTGCCCGAGTTCATCGACCCCGGCGCGCGGCCGGAACTCTTCAAGAAGATCATGCCGGTGGTGCAGGCGCTCACGCCCGAGCTCGCGATGCGGGACGCCGGAGCGTATCTGCGCTGGCTGGCCGACCGCCCCGAGGTCGCCGCCGGCCCGGTCGCCCTCACCGGCTACTGCATGGGCGCACGACTGTCCCTGCTCACCGCCGGTACCTACCCGGACCGGGTGGCCGCGGCAGCCGGCTTCCACGGCGGGCGCCTGGCGACCGAAGCTCCGGACAGCCCGCACCTGGTGGCCGAACACATCACCGCCGAGCTGTACTTCGGCCACGCCGACGAGGACCCCTCGCTGCCGCCCGAGCAGATCGAGCGCCTCGCCGCCGCGCTGACCCGGGCCGGAGTCCGCCACCGGTGCGAGGTCTACGACGGCGCCCCGCACGGTTTCACCCAGGCCGACACCGCCTCGTACCACCGCGAGGGCGACGAGCGGCACTGGGCGGCACTGCTCGACCTGCTCAAGCGCACGTTCTAGGACGAACGCCGTACGGGGTGATCGGTCGGCTTGTGCGTCGGCCCGACGTCCAAGTGGTGCCGCAGGAAGCGCACTTGCCGGTCCAGCAGCTGCCCCGTGAGCGTCGAGCCGATCGGCTGGTGGCCGGTGCCCGGCAGAAGCAGGAGTTCGTGCGGGAGTCTCGCGGCCCGCAACGCCTCGGAGAGGCGGAGTGTGTTGACCGCCGGGACATTGATGTCGGTCAGGCCGTGGATCAGCAGCAGCGGGCGCGTCAGGCGCGGCGCGTCGAGCAGCAGGTTGCAGGCGTCGTACCGCTGCGGGAACGCGTCGGGGTGACCGAGGAACCGCTCGCGCCAATGGGCGTTGTAGAGCCGCTGGTCGGCGACGCCCGCACCGGCCACGGCGGCGTGGAAGACATCGGGGCGGCGCAGCACTGCCAGGGCGGCGAGTGCCCCGCCGAAGGACCAGCCACGGACGGCGACCCGGCCGAGATCGAGGTCGGGATGCAGGCGCGCGGCCTCGTGCAGGGCGGTGACCTGGTCGTCGAGGACGGGCCCGAACAGGTCGCCGTACACCTCGCGCTCCCAGTCGGGTCCCCGGCCCGGTGTGCCGCGGCCGTCGGTCGTGAGCACCGCGAATCCCTGCTCGGCGAACCACTGCGACAGCAGGACCCGCCAGTCCAGCTCCGTGGTGACGCGCTGGAGGGCCGCTCCGCCGTACGAGTCGACGAGCACCGGCAGTGGGCCGCCGCCCCGGCGGTACCAGGAGGGGAAGTGGAGCCGGGCGGCCAACCCTCGGGGCCCGAGGACGAGACGCTGTGCGTGGAGGTCGAGGACCGGGCGTTCGGCGTACGACAGGACAGCGACCGCCGGTCCGCCCGCGCGCAGCACCTCGGCCCGCCCGCCGGGCCGCTCGGCGTCACGGGTGACCCGGACCAGCGTGCCGCCGCGTGAGGCGCCGGAGCGGACGCCGGGCCCGGAACTCAGCTGCCGGAGGCCGAACTTGGGGCCGTAGCTCCACAGGTGGGTCTCCGTGGGGTCGTCGGAGGCCGTGAACAGGACCTCGTCGCCGTCGGTGCCGAGCACGGCCCGCAGCTGAAGTCCCGTGGGTGTCACGGGAGTTCCGTCCAGTGTGAGGTGTCTCGTACCCCGCAGGTCCCGGTGGGCGAGGAGAGCTCCGGAGATAGTGCGCGCGGGCAGCCCGGGCACGAGCTGCACCCAGCACGCGTCGCGCTGCTCGTCCAGGACAGTCGTCCGCCCGTCGTCCGGGCCGATACCGAGGAACCGGACGGTGTGCTGGTCACGGGACTGCACGACGGCCCAGGGTCCGAGTGCGTCCCAGCCGGCGCCCACGACGTACTCGAAGGCCGTCCGGTTCCAACTCACCGGTACCGGTGGGCCGTCGAGCGCGGAGAGCCACAGGGTGACGTCCGGGTTGGGGGTCCCGGCCAGGGCGGTGCGGGTCGCCGGTGGTCCGGCCGGCTCGGCGGTCGGCCAGGGCCGGACATTCGTGAAGTCGGTTCGGGCGAACAGCAGTTGTCCGCCGCTCGGGGACCACCAGTGCCCGCGGTTGCCGTCGAGGGATGTGGCGCCCGTGTGTACGGCGGTTCCGAACTCCACGCGCGGAGTGTCCGGTTCGGCCACCGGGCGATCCCCGGAGCCGTTCGCCTCCGCCACGCGCAGGGCGCCGTGCGACACGTAGGCGATGCGACAGCCGGTCGGATCGGGCCGGGGGTCCGCGACCGGGCCGACCACGGGCAGTCGGCGAGGCTCCCCCTTGCCCACGTCCAGCTTCCAGAGTCCGCCGGCCAGGGCGAAGGCGACGACTCCTGTCGCCGCGTCGGTGCCGTACGCCTCGATGCCGGCGGTTCGCGGCGAGCGCCCGTTCGCGAGCAGCCGGACGGGGTCGGCCAGCATCCTTTCCCTCCCCGAGGCGACGTCCAGCGCCCAGAGACAGGCGGCCGGATCGTCGCCCGTGCGCCCACGAAGGAACAGGACGGTTCCTCCGTCGGAGGAGACGGTGAACCGCTCGGGGACACCTCGGGTGAAGCGGCAGGTGCGGACGAGTTGTTCGGGGAGGCTGGTGAGCGCCATGCGGGGGTTCCTTCCACCACCCGCAAGATTGAAACGTGTGTTCGATAGGATCGCGACACCTGCCCCAACCATCACTTTGTGTTACCGTCTATCGTTTGCGCACTCATGACTTCCTGCCGGGCCTTCCTCGGTACGTCTCCTCTGCGGAAGGCTCTGCATGAACCACCCGGACCCTCACGGCACCGCCTCCTTCTCCGAGATGGCACTACCGCCCCAGGTGCTGCGCACCCTCACCGAACACGGTGTGCGCGAGCCCTTCCCGATCCAGGCGGCCACCCTGCCCGACGCCCTCGCGGGACGTGACGTCCTGGGGCGCGGGCGCACCGGATCGGGCAAGACGCTCGCCTTCGGCCTGCCGCTGCTCGTCCGGACGGCCGGGCAGCGCGCGGAGGCGAAGCAGCCCCTCGCGCTGATCCTGGTGCCCACCCGGGAGCTGGCCCAGCAGGTCACCGAGGCGCTCGCGCCGTACGCCGACGCACTCCGGCTGCGGATGGCCGCGGTCGTCGGCGGCATGTCGATCGGCCGGCAGACCGCCGCGCTGCGGGAAGGGGCCGAAGTCGTCGTCGCCACCCCGGGACGGCTGCACGACCTGATCGAGCGCAAGGCCTGCCGCCTGGGCCGGGTCCGGATCACCGTCCTCGACGAGGCCGACCAGATGTGCGACATGGGCTTCCTGCCGCAGGTCACCGAGGTGCTCGACCAGGTACGTCCCGACGGCCAGCGGATGCTCTTCTCGGCCACCCTCGACCGTGACGTCGACCAGTTGGTCAGCCGCTATCTGAACGACCCCGTGGTGCACTCGGTCGACCCGTCCGCAGGCGCCGTCTCGACGAGCGATCACCATGTCCTGGTCGTCCACGGCCCCGACAGGTACGCCGTCACCACGGAGATCGCCGCCCGTGACGGACGCGTGCTGCTGTTCCTCGACACCAAGCACGCCGTCGACCAGCTCACCCGGCATCTGCGGGCCGGCGGAGTGCACGCCGCGGCCCTGCACAGCGGCAAGTCCCAGCCGCAGCGCACCCGTACCCTCGCGCAGTTCAAGGACGGCCAGGTCACCGTCCTGGTCGCCACCAATGTCGCGGCCCGGGGCCTGCACATCGACGACCTCGACCTCGTCGTCAACGTCGATCCGCCCACCGACCCCAAGGACTATCTGCACCGCGCGGGGCGTACCGCCCGGGCGGGTGAGTCCGGAAAGGTCGTCACCCTGGTGCTGTCGGCCCAGCGCCGCGAGACGAGTCAGGTGTTGGCCGAGGCCGGCATCGAGCCGACCGTCACCAAGGTGCGCTCGGGCGAGGCGGAGCTGAGCCGGATCACCGGGGCCAAGGCTCCCTCGGGCACCCCGCTCGACCGGGGACCCGCCGTGCCGCGGCCCAAGAACACCAACGCCCCCTTCCGCGGGCTGGGCACCAGCAAGGACGCTTCCCGCGGCACCGGCGGCAAGTCCCGCAAGGCCGGCGAGGCCCGCAAGCTCGCCGAGGCCCGGAGGGCGGCCCAGGTGCGTCGCGGCGGCTGAGCGCCGTGGCCCGGCGGTGGCGTATTGATCGGCCGTCCGGCTCGGTTCATGAAGGCGGCATGCGGCGGAGCGCTACGGAGCGAACATGTGGGACGGTCCCTTCTACCGAGTCAGGCGCGACGGCTACGAAATCTGCTTCGTGCCCGGTGCGGACGAGGAGCTCGACGAGGTCTGCAACGTGGACATGTGGGTCACGCGGGACGACGGCGAGCGCTGGTCCGGAACCGTGTTCACCCTCGACGAGGTGCACCGGCTCATGGACCATCACCGGCAGACAGGCGAACCGGAAGGCGACTACTGGTGGTGCTGGGACGGTCTCATCGTCCGCGACGCGGGGGTGTCGTCGATCGTCAAGGTCATCGACGGCCTCGTCGCCACAGGCGAACTCGAGACGGTCCTTCGCCATATCGGCCCCGCGGAGGACGTCTAGCCCGCAGCTGACGTGCGCCAACGCAACCCCGATCATCAGCAGGCGGGCGTGGTCTCGTCGTCGGCGGTCATGTCCTGGGTGCCGATGACGGAGAGCAGTTCCAGCTGGGCGGCACCCTCGGTGCCGGGCGGGGCACTGAACCACAGCAGGCGCTGGCGTCCGTCCTCGCTGAACAGGGTGTGGCAGTCGACTTCGACGACTCCCAGCGTGGGGTGGACGATGCGTTTGTGATCGGTCCGCCGCAGAGCGACGTCGTGGATGTCCCACAGGGCGGCGAACTCCTCGCTGCGCCGCCGCAGGTCGGCCACCATCCCGGCGACTTCCGTGTCGCGGCCGCGCCGGGCGGCGACGGCTCGGAGGTCGGCGACGAAGGCCCGGGAGTGCTGCTGGTGGTCCTCGGTGGGATAGACGGTGCGGGAGCCGGGGTCGGTGAACCAGCGGTGGACGAAGCTTCCGGCCGCCCCCCGGCGCGTGGGAGCACGGCCGACCAGCGCGGCGGCGAGTTCGTTCTGGACGAGGGTCTCGTGCAGGTCGGTGATGATCTGCGCGGGCGTCGTGGTGAGCCGGTCGAGCAGGCCGAGCAGGGCCGGCTGGGCATGAGCGTTCGAGCCGCGGGCCACCGTGGGGACGGGCCGGTCCGCGAGGTGGAAGAGGTGGTCGCGTTCGTCGCCACCGAGCCGAAGCGCCCGTGCGAGCGCGGCCAGCACCTGCGCGGAGGGCTGCACGTCACCTCCGCGCTCGAGTTCGGTGTAGTAGTCCGCCGACAGACCGGCCAGCTGCGCGACCTCCTCACGCCGCAGGCCGGGGACGCGGCGCCGGGGTCCGGTGGGCAGTCCTACGTCGGAGGGCCGCACGCGGTCGCGCCGGGACCTCAGAAACGCGGCGAGTTCGGCAAGGTTCATCCGGCCATCATCACGCGGGACGCGGAGGCGAAGCCAGGGGATGCCGACCCCAGGGTGCACGCACCCCTGGCTGTGAGTGCGGCAGCGGGTGAGGGTGGTGTGCAGCGGCGGGCCGGCCCCGACGGCTTCGGTCCGCATATTCGCCACCCGCAGACACAGATGGAGCAACGCATGCCGTTCGCGAACTTCAAGGTCCCCGCCGGCACCCTCACCGAGGAGCAGAAGGAACAGATCATCACCCGCACCACCGAGCTTTACGTGGACATCTACGGCGAACGCGCCCGCGCCACCACCCTCGTCCTCGTCGAGGAGGTCACCGACGGCGGCTGGGGCATCGGCGGCAACGTACTGACTCTCGCCGAACTCCGGCGAACGGCGGGGAGTTGACCCCTCAGCCGTGAGGGGCGGAGTGGTCGACGGCCTCGGTGGTGCTCCCACCACCGGCCGCACCCACCTCACCCCTTCCCCGCCCCGCCCCCTCCACCAGTCGCCGGATGTCCGACAGATCGGCCTCGAACTCCGCGGTGAGGTCGACGGGAAGGTCCAGCCAGGGCCCGAGCCTGGTGTGGCCGGGGAGTTCGCTGTCCGGGAGCTGGCCGCGGCGGCTGCGTGGGTCGAGGGCACCGGGGGCGAAGCGGCCCGAGGCTTCGGACGTGGCGAAGCCGATCACGAAGGTGCTGATCAGCCGCTCCAGGCGGGGCACCTCCGGGTCCGGGACCCCGGCCTCGATCAGGGCCAGGTAGATGATGTCCACCGCGCGCACGGCGTCCGGTGTGACGGCGGGGCGCGAGAAGAGCAGGTGCGCGGCCCAGGGATGACGCTGGGTCACCTTTCGGCAGGCGTGCGCGAGGGTGTTCAGCCGTTCGTCCCAGGGCTGTTCCGCCACCGTGTCCGACGGCAACAGCGCGGACAGCAGGCGCCCGACCATGCCGTCCAGCAGCGCCGCCTTGTCCTTGACGTGCCGGTACAACGCCATAGGCGTGACACCGACCCGGTCGGCCAGCGCACGCATCGACAGTGCCTCCAGGCCGCGCTCGTCGGCGATGTCCAGTGCCGCGTCCAGGATCTCTTCCCGCCTGCCACCCATGGGTCTACAGTGTAGACGTATACGCCGTAGACATGAGGGGGAAGGATGCTCACAGCTGGCGGGTTGGTGAAGTGTCATGGCCGTCATCGCGCGCTCAACGGATTCGATCTGACGGTCGGGCCCGGCGAGATCGTCGGCCTGATCGGCCACAACGGCGCAGGCAAGACCACCTTCGTGGAGATCGTCGCCGGTCTCCTGCGTCCCGACGCGGGCCGGATCCGCATCGGGCCCTACGACGCGCTGACGGAAGGGCGGGCCGCGCGACGGCTCATCGGGATGGCTCCCCAGGAGCTGGCCCTGTACGGCAGCGTCACGGTGTCGGAGAACCTGCGCCTGTTCGCCGGCCTCACGGGACTGCGCGGGCGGCGCCGCGAGGCGGGGATCGGGCGGGTCCTGGAGGAGCTTCAGCTGTCGGCGCTCGCGGACCGGCCGGTGGGCGTGCTGTCCGGCGGGCAGCGCCGCCGGGTCCAGGCGGCCACCGCGATGGTCGGCTCTCCGCCTCTTCTGCTGCTGGACGAGCCGACCGCCGGGGCCGATCCGGAGACCCGCTCGGCACTGCTGGCCGCCGTCAGGGCGCGCGCCGAGACAGGTGTCGCCGTGGTCTACACAACCCACTACCTCCCCGAACTCGTCGACCTGGACGCCACGTTGGCCCTCGCGAGGGCGGGCCGGGTCATCGCGCGCGGCACCCAGGAGGAGCTCACCCGCCACCTGCCCGGCGAGCTCAGGGTCACCTTCGCCGATCCGGCGCAACCCGAGCTGCGGATGCCGACCGCGGACCCCGGCGCCGACCTGGCCGCCCTGCTCGCCTCCGGCCGTACGCCCGCCTCCGTCGACGTACACCGCCCAAGCCTGGACGACCTCTACCACTCCCTGGAGACCGCAGAGCTCGAGGGGACGCAGGCCCATGACGCCGCCGCGTGAGTCCGCCACCCGCCTCGGCGTCCTCGTACGCCACAACGCTCTGCTGATGCTGCGGGAACCCGGCCCGCTGCTGAGCCGGATGATCCTGCCGCTGGTCTTCATGACCCTGCTGCGTCCGCTCTACCTGTCCGCACAGGGCAGCACGGCAGGTACGGAACAAGCTGTCGTCGGCACGCTGGTCACCTTCTCGCTGCTCGCGCTCAGCATCTCCGGCAACGCGATCCTCACCGAGCGGCTCGGCCGCACCTGGGACCGGCTGCGCGGCACGCCGCTGCATCCGGCGGAGCTGCTCCTCGGCAAGGCCGCCCCGGTCCTCACCGCCCTGCTCGCCCAGCAGCTCCTGATCATCGGCTTCGGGGTGTGCGTGTTCGGGCTGCGGGTCCCGCATCCGTTCCTGCTGCTGGGGGTCCTGCTCAGCTGGAGCTGCACGCTGCTCGCACTCGGGGCGCTGCTCGGCGTGCTGGTGCGCACCATGGGCGAGCTCTCGGCGGCCTACGACATCGGCGGCATGCTCCTCAGCAGCGTCGGCGGCGCACTCGTCCCGCTCAGCGTCCTGCCGGCGTGGGTGGCAGACGTGGCTCCGGTCTCCCCCGGCTACTGGGCCGCCCACGGCCTGCGCGCCGCTCTCGCGGGCGACGCCCGCACCGCGGCGATGGCCTGCGGCACGCTCTTCGGCCTGGCCGTGGTCTGCGCCACCCTGGCCTCGGTCCGGCTTCAGGGCCGCAGCGGGCGGGTGGTGGCGCTCTAGGCAGGCACGTTCGCCGCGCATCCGCGTCGGGCGCAAGCTGGAGAGGTGGCCCGTGTCCCCTTGCCCGGCAGGTGGCAGGAGCGGTTGGGAGGATCGAGATGACGGCGATGGCGCATCTGCCCGAGGTGGTCTCACGCGAGAAGTGGCTCCGCGCCCGCAAGGAGCTGCTCGCCGAGGAGAAGGAGGTCACCCGGGCGCGCGACCGGGTCAACGCCGCCCGGCGGCGGCTGCCGATGGTCCACGTCGAGAAGCCGTACGTCTTCGAAGGTCCGCACGGCGAGGTGAGCCTGCTCGAACTCTTCGAGGGACGGGCCCAGTTGGTCGTCCATCACTTCATGTGGACCTTCGATCTCGACGCCGACGGCACCGAGCACCCCCGCGACACCGGCTGCCCCAGCTGTTCCTCAGCGGCCGACCAGATCGGCAACCTGCGGCAACTCCATGTCCGCAACACCTCGTTGGCCGCGGTGACAAGGGCGCCGTACGCGAAACTCGCCGCGTACCGCGCGCGGATGGGCTGGTCGTTCCCCTGGTACTCCTCGGCGGGCGGCGAGTTCAACTACGACTTCCACGCGACCGTCGACGAGCGCGTCGCACCGGTACAGATCTTCCACCGTTCCGAGGCCGAGCTCGCCGACGCCGGTACGCCCTGGTCGCCGAGCATGCGCGGCGACTGGCCGGGGATCAGCGCCTTCCTGCGGGTCGGCGACGAGGTCTTCCACACCTACTCCACCTTCGGCCGGGGCATCGAGGAGTTCCACAACGGCTATCCCCACCTCGACCTCACCGCCCTCGGCCGTCAGGAGGCATGGGAGGAGCCGAAGGGCCGCGCGACCCCGCTCGGGCTCCAGGTCGGCGGTCCGGCGATGCGGCTTCCCGACGAGTACGACTGAGCTGACGAGTACGGCTGAGCACCGATGACTTCCGCGTCCGCGCAAGGTCTTGCTCATATACGGCTCCCGCAGAACGGATGTGATGACCGTGCCGAACAGTTCCGCCCACGCCAAGGTCAACGGCCTGGAGATGTACTACGAGACCCACGGCGACGCGTCTGACGGGAGCCGTCCGCTGGTGCTGCTGCACGGCGGCGCCCAGACGGTCGGCCTGGCCTTCTCGGCCGTACTGCCCGCCCTGGCCGCCGACCGGCATGTCGTGGCTCCCGAGCTCCAGGGGCACGGCCACACCGCCGACATCGACCGTGAGCTGACGGTGCCGGATCTGGCGTCGGACGTGGTGACGCTGCTCGACGAACTGGGTATCCAGCAGGCCGACTTCCTCGGGTTCAGCCTGGGAGGGCTGACCGCGCTGGAGATCGCCGTCAGGCACCCGGATCGGGTCGGACGGCTCGCGCTCGCCGCCACCATGTACACCCAGGACGGGGTCCACGAGGAGGTCCGCGTCCCGGACTACAGCTCGCCCCGGCTGCCAAGCCAGGCCGACTTCCAGGAGATGGCCGACACGTACGCGGCCGTCGCACCCGACCCCGAGCACTTCCAGGACTTCCTCGCCAAGGTCTCGGCGGGGGCGCACGCCCCGCTGCCCTGGACCGCCGACGACCTGCGGGGACTCCGGGCGCCCACGCTGCTGCTCGTCGGTGACAGCGACTTCGTACGGGTGGAGCACGCGGCGGAGATGCAACAACTGATCCCCGAGGCGCAGTTGGCCGTCCTGCCGGCCACGACGCACATGTCCCTCATGCGGCGGACATCTCTGCTGCTGCCGCTGCTGAGCGAGTTCTTCGCGTGACCGGACCGGCACAGGGGCCCGGGGCGGTGGGATGTGGCAGAACGGGCTTACTCGAAGCCCCCGTTGCTCTTCAGCAGCTGCCCGTTGATCCACTGGCCCTCCCGTGAGCACAGGAAGTCCACCAGGTGAGCGGTGTCCTGCGGGGTCCCGAGGCGGCCGAGCGGGGTGGCGCCGATGCAGTGCGCGCGGACCTCCTCGGTCATCCAACCGGTGTCGACGGGGCCGGGGTTGATGGCGTTGGCGGTCACGCCGAGAGGGGCGAGTTCGTGGGCGGCGGCCAGCGTGATGCGGTCCATGGCGCCCTTGCTCGCCCCGTAGGGCAGGTTGCCGACGGTGTGGTCGCTGGTGAGGCTGACGATCCGGCCGGTGCCCTTATCCGCGCTGAAGCGGCGGCCGTACTCTCGGATGAGCAGCCAGGTCGCGCGCGTGTTGACGGCGAAGTGCCGGTCGAAGCTCTCGACGGTGGTGTCGAGCAGGCCGGAGTCGACCGACTCGCAGTGGCTCATGACCAGCGCGGTGACGGGGCCCAGCCGCCGCTCCACCTCGTCGAAGACCCGGGCCGGTGTGTCGGGGTCGGCGAGGTCCGCCTCGATGGCGGCGGTGGCCGCGCCCCGCTCGGACAGGATCGCCTCGATCGCCTCGGTCGCGTCGGGCTCGGTGCCCCAGGCCATACGGGCGTCGTACGGGTTCCAGTAGGTGAAGGCGATGTCCCAGCCCGAGCCCGCCAGCCGCTGCGCGATACCGGCGCCGATACCGACGGTGCGGCCCACGCCGGTGATCAGGGCGAGGGGGCGGGCGGCAGAGAGAGATCCTGTTGTCACGGGACGGGATCGTTCACGAGCGGCCCAGGAGCGGCAACTGCTTTTCCGACCGCAGACGCGTCCCAGCCGTCGGCCGAGGACCTGACATTCGCTCAACTCTGGCACAGGGGCAGCCCCCCGGAGGCCGCTTGGCTGAAACCCGCCTCATTGTGACTTGAGTTCAACCGCGCTATTCGAGAGTTCTCCGCTTACCAACGGTAATGCCTTGCTTTACCGTATCGCCTGCCGTAAGCCTTCGACGACAACCAGCCAAGACTCTGGGGGGAGTTGGCTTATGGGGGGAGTTGGCTTATGGAAGGCACGGTTGACGGGTTCCGCTATGGTGCGGTGACCCCGGTGGCCGCCTACTTAATGGCGTGCTTGGGAGGGGCTCTGGGACTGCGCTGCATCGTGCGCACCCTGCTCAGTAATCAGTCGTGGAAGGCCGGCTGGCTGGCACTCGGTGCAGCCTCGATCGGCTGCGGCATCTGGACGATGCACTTCATCGCGATGATCGGTTTCCAGGTCGTGGAGACCCGGATCCGCTACAACGCCGGCCTCACGGTCCTCAGTCTCGCCGTGGCCATTCTCGTCGTGGGCATCGGCGTGTTCATCGTCGGCTATCGCGGCGCCAGCACCCTGAACCTGTCCTTCGCGGGTGTGATCACCGGGCTCGGCGTGGCCGCCATGCACTACCTCGGTATGGCGGCGCTGCACCTCAACGGGACGATCCGGTACGACGCCATCGCTGTCGCGCTCTCCGTGGGCATCGCGATCGTCGCGGCGACCGCGGCACTGTGGGCGGCCGTCACGATCCGGGGTTTCATGACGAGCCTCGGGGCCAGCCTGATCATGGGCGTCGCCGTGACGGGGATGCACTACACGGGCATGTCCGCGGTCAGTGTCCATGTGCACAGCAGGACCGGCGGCTCGTGGGCGGGTGATTCGCCCACCTCGCTGCTGCTGCCCATGCTCCTGGGACCGGTGATCTTTCTGCTGCTGGCCGGAGTGGTGGTCATGTTCGACCCTCTCCTGGTACTCGGCGACGGCGACTGGAACCGCTCGTCCGCCTCCGCCTCGACGGAGAGCAACACGCGGCAGCCCGACTCGCTCTTCGAGAACGAGGAGGACAGGGTGGTCCACGCCCGCGCACCGCAGGATCCGCAGTGGGCCGCACCGCACGGTCCGCACAGGTGAGAGTCATCCCCCTGGAGCCCCCACGGATCCGGTGATGTCCCGGAAGGGGGGAGCACTGTTCGGCACTCCCCCCTTCCGGGCCGGATCTAGATCGTTGTTACGGTGCACCGGTGTCTGACTCCTCACGCGATACCGCCGAAGGCGCCGGCTGGGGCTCTGCCCAACTCGGCGAGTACCGGCGTCTGATGCCCTCCAAGGTCGAGAAGATCTCGTGGCTGAACCCGAAGACGCTGTGGGCCGCCCGCAACGGCGTGGTCGCCTCCTGGTTCGGGGACCCGACGGGCCGTACCCGAAGCCGCTGGGTGGCGCAGCGCGCGGCGGCCGGCGCACCCGCCGACAAGGTGATCCGGCGCGAGGACCCCGAACGGTTCTCGTTCATGGTCATCGGCGACACCGGCGAGGGCGACGACCCTCAATACGCCGTCGTGCCAGGCTTTCTGAAGATCAGTCAGGACACCCGCTTCGCAGTCGTCGCCAGTGACGTGATCTACCCGGTGGGCAGCGCGGACGACTACGGCACCAAGTTCTTCCGTCCGTACCAGGACTATCCGGCGCCGATCTACGCGATACCCGGCAACCACGACTGGTACGAGGACCTCGGCGCCTTCATGCGCGTCTTCTGCGACGACGCCCCACCCCTCGATCCCGAACCCGCGCCCCGCCCCCTGACCCGCGCCTGGCTGCGCTCCCTGCTGTGGCACCGACCGCGCGCCGAGGACGGCCAACACCTCGACGAGGCACGCCGGTTGCGTGCGGCACCGGCCCAGCAGACCGCACAGCCGGGTCCGTACTGGGCCGTCGACGCCGGCCCGCTTCGCATCATCGGCATAGACACCGGGCTGCTCGGCACCATCGACGCCGAACAGGGCGCCTGGCTGCGCGAGGTCTCGCAGGGCCCGCGCCCGAAGATCCTCATCACGGGCTCGCCGCTGTACGTGGACGGCGAGCACCACCCCTGCGCCATCGAGGGCGGCGGCACGGTCGACGACATCGTGCGCGCCCCGGAGCATCACTACGTCGCGGCGATAGGCGGCGACATCCACAACTACCAGCGCTACCCGGTCGACGTGGCCGGCCGCACCATCCAGTACGTCGTCTCTGGCGGCGGCGGCGCGTTCATGCACGCCACCCACACCATCCCGCACATCTCGATCGCGAACGTCACCGAGAAGGACTTCCGCTGCTATCCACTGCGCGGCGACTCCCTGGCCTTCTACAGCAGGCTCTACGGCCGCCGGCTGCACCTGCGCCGCTTCTTCACCCTCACCGAGGCCGAGGCCACCGCGGTGATCGCCGAGCGGCTCGGCATCCCGCCCACGCGCCTCCCGGGCGAGCCGGCGCGCGTCACCTTCCGCACTCGCCTGGTCGCCAGTCTCCTGGGCGCGGGCGGCCGCCCGGACCGCACCTCGCGGTTCCGCCTCCCGGTGCGCAAGATCTACACGCAGCTGTTCTCGCCCAGCTCGGCGACGTACAGCCCGCCGTTCTTCAAGTGCTTCCTGCGCCTGGACGTCACTCCGGCGGCGGTGCGTCTGCGCTGCTTCGCGGCCACCGGCAATCTCGCCCAGGAGATCGACCCGCCGGTCGAGGACGAGGTGACCATTCCCTTGCCCCGATCTTGACTCGAAGGGCCCGGCGATCGGGAACATCATGCGGGACGGGCGGGTTGGCACTGCCGTACTACTTGATACATCAAACAACCCGGAGGAGCCCGTGCCGTCGTCCCCCCGCCCTCTGCGCAAGCTGGGCTTCCTGACCATCGGCCTGTTCGACGAGGCGGATCCGCGGCGCGGCCACGAGTCCACGCTGGAGATCATCGAACTGGGCGAGCGGCTCGGCTTCGACAGCGCGTGGCTGCGCCACCGGCATCTCCAGTACGGCATCTCGTCCCCCGTGGCCGTCATGGCGGCGGCCTCTCAGCGCACCAGCCGCATCGAGCTCGGCACGGCCGTGATCCCGCTCGGCTGGGAGAACCCGCTGCGGCTGGCCGAGGATCTGGCGACGGTGGACATCCTGTCCGGCGGCCGGATCAACCCGGGCGTGAGCGTGGGCCCGCCGATGCACTTCGACGAGGTCAAGGGGGCGCTGTACCCGGCCACGGCCGACGCCGAGGACTTCTCCTACGAGCGGGTGCGGCGGCTGCTGGACTTCGTGCGCGGCAAGCCGGCCAGCGACTTCAGCGGGGTGCAGGGCTTCGAAGTGTTCTCCGACCGGGTGCAGCCGCACTCCCCCGGCCTCGGCCGACGGCTCTGGTACGGCGGCGGCAGCCTGAGCTCCGCACGCTGGGCCGGTGAGCACGGCATGAACTTCCTGACCAGCAGCGTCGTCAAGGCGGAGAGTGGCGAGGGCCCGTACGACTTCGCTCAGATCCAGCTCTCGCACATCCGCGCCTTCCGCGCCGCCCACCCGGACGGCGCGGACGCCCGGGTGTCCCAGGGGCTCGTCGTCATCCCCACCGACTCGGCCTCGCCGGAGCAGCGCGCGAAATACGAGGAGTACGCGGCCAAGCGCACCCCTCGGACCACGTCACCGCAGGGCCCCGCGCGGCTGATGTTCGCGCCGGACATCGTCGGCACGTCGGAGGAGATCGCCGAACGGCTGCACGCGCACGCCGCGTTCCGTGAGGTCGACGAGGTCGCGTTCGCGCTGCCGTTCACCTTCGAGCACGAGGACTATGTCCAGATCCTCACCGACATGGCCACGAAACTGGGGCCGACGCTGGGGTGGCGGCCGGGCGCGTAGGCCTGCCGGCCACTGGCCCGGCGCCGCCCAGTAGCGCCCCTCCGGACCACCTCACCTCACCAGCGCCCCACCTCGGTCCCGGTGATCGCCTCCGACGGCTTCCCGTCCGGTCCCACCGGCACCTCCCCCGCCAGCATCACCCGGTGCATGGTCCGGGGGGAGCCGAGGTGGGCGTTGTCGCCGGGGGCCAGGTGGATGGTGGCGCGGTTGTCCCAGAAGGCCACGCTGCCCGGCTCCCAGCGGAAGCGGACCGTGTACTCGGGCCGGACCGCCTGTTCGAGGAGCATGTCGAGAACCGCCCGGCTCTCGGCACGGGAGAGGCCGGCGATCTGCTCGACGTAGTAGCCATTGACGTAGAGGATCCGCTCCCCCGACTCGGGGTGCACCCGCACCAGCGGGTGCAGCGAGGCGACCTGGTGGTCCAGGAGGTGGCGGACGTAGGCGTCATCGCCCGGGCGGGGCTGATAGCCGACCCCGAGCCGGTGCTCCACGCGCAGGCCGTCCACGAACTCCCGCACCGGAGCCGACAGTCCGGCGTAGGCGGCCGCGAGGTTGGACCAGGTGGTGTCGCCGCCGTACGGCGGAACGGTCTCGGCGCGCAGGATGGTCGCCGCGGGCGGGTCGATACGAGCGCCGTGGTCGCAGTGCCAGCCGCGCAGCAGCGTGTGCCGCCGACGCTGCAGCCACTCCTCGTGCTCCATGCCGAACTTCCCGCCCAGCTCCAGGCGGTCGGCGGTCGTCTCGATCTCGGCGAACTCCGCGGGCGAGGCGCTGCCGCGCCTGCCCAGGACCACGGGCTCACCGAACCTTCGGACGAAGGCCACATGGCCGGCGTGGTCGAGTTTCTGTCCGCGGAAGAACACCACCTTCCAGCGCAGCAGCGCCGCCTGGATCGCGGCGACCACGGAGTCGTCGAGATCGCCGGAAAGATCGACCCCGGTGATCTCGGCTCCGATGTGCCCGGCCACCGGGTTCACCTCGATGCCCGCGTCCCACTCCGCCGTGCCCGTGTCCGTCGTCATACGTGCTCCGTTGATCGCCGTCATCCGTCCGAAGTCCGCGCCCCACGGGCACGTCACCCATGGTTGACTGCCCAGCGTGACCGTCCCCTCAACTCCCCAGGAGCCCAGCGCCTTCGTACGGCGCCTGCGGGCGGGTGAACAGCTGCCCCTGCCCGCAGACTCGGTGGCCGCCTGGGAGACCTTCCCCTTCGAGGGCGACCTCCGGGTCAAGCCCTTGCAGCCCCCCGTCCTCCCCGAGCCCGCCCGCTCCGGCGAGGACGACCCCGAGGAGTGCCCCACCTGCCGCAAGCCCGTGACGGAAGCACTCTGGTCCGACGACCACTGGCGACTCGACGCGGTCGGCACCGAGTCCCGCCTCCCGGCGGTGGTGATGCTGCAACCGCGCGGCCACTACGACCTGACCGACCTGCCCGCCGAACGCGCGGCCGAGCTAGGGCCCCTGCTCCAGCGGGCGGAGCGGGCGGTGCGCAGCCTCGACGGCGTCGCCCGCGTCCACGTCAACCGGTGGGGCGACGGAGCGGCCCACCTGCACTTCTGGCTGCTCGCGCGGCCCGCGGGGCTCATGCAGCTGCGGGGAACCTTCCTTCCCGTATGGGAAGAACTCCTGCCGCCCCTCCCTGACGAGGAACGCCGACAAGCCCACCGGCGGATCGCCGCAGCCCTCGCCGCTGAAGGCGGCACGGCCCACACCATCCCCTGACGAGGCATCCGGATCCCGCCGTCCTCGTCCGCGCCCGTCCGGTTGATCATTGCCCGCCCCGTCCGTGAGGCTGGGGGGACGACACTGTCAAGGGAAGGTCCGGACGTGATCAGCATCCCGACGCACACGCTCAACGACGGTACGAAGATTCCCGCCCTCGGTCTGGGCACCTGGCCGATGGACGACGCCGAGGCGGAGCGGGCGGTCGCCACCGCCCTGGAAAGCGGCTACCGGCTCCTCGACACGGCGACGAACTACCGGAACGAGACCGGTGTCGGCCGGGGCGTGGCCGCCGGCGGCGTCCCGCGCGAGGAGATCCTCGTGACGACGAAGCTGCCCGGACGGCATCACGGCCACGAGGAGACCCTGGCCTCCTTCGAGGAGTCCCGCGCCCGTCTCGGCTTGGAGTACGTGGACCTGTATCTGATCCATTGGCCGCTCCCCCGTGTCGACAAGTACGTCGACTCGTGGAAGGCCATGATCAAGCTCCGCGAGGACGGTCTCGTACGGTCGATCGGGGTCTCCAACTTCACGGCCGCGCACATCGAGCGGCTGGAGAAGGAGACCGGGATCCTGCCGTCCGTCAACCAGATCGAGCTGCACCCCTTGTTCCCGCAGGACGAGCTGCGTGCCTTCCACGCCGACAAGGGCATCGTGTCGGAGAGCTGGAGTCCGCTGGGCCGGGGTTCGGACCTCCTGGACGACCCGGCCGTGGCCGGCGTGGCCGAGGCGCACGGTGTCACGCCCGGCCAGGTGATCCTGCGCTGGCACATCCAGCTCGGCGCCCTGCCGATCCCGAAGTCCGGCGACCCCGAGCGGCAACGCACCAACCTCGACGTGTTCGGCTTCGAGCTGAGCGAGGCCCAGATGGCGGCGATCGCCGACCGTGCGCACCGGCGCCTCGGCGGGGACCCGGAGGTGCACGAGGAGTTCTGAACCGCGGGAGGGGTACCCGGGGCGCGTGAGTGAGCGACTGCGGGACTACCACGGCAAGCGGGACTTCGCACGCACCGGTGAGCCCGAGGGCCGGGAAGGGCACACCGGTGCGAAGCCGCGGTTCGTCGTGCAGATCCATGACGCGAGCACCCTGCACTTCGACTTCCGCCTCCAGGTCGACGACGTGCTGAAGTCCTGGTCGGTCCCCAAGGGCCCCTCCGACGTCCCCCAGGACAAGCGGCTCGCCGTGCCCACGGAGGACCATCCGCTGGAGTACGAGGAGTTCGAGGGCGTGATCCCGCACGGCGAGTACGGCGGCGGCACCGTGATCGTCTGGGACCACGGGACCTACGAGCCCCTCAGCCATGACAAGAAGGGGCGTGCCGTCGACTTCGGCCAGTCGCTGGAGCGCGGACACGCCACGTTCCGGCTGCACGGGTCGAAACTCCACGGCACGTACGCCCTCACCCGGTTCCGTGAGGGGTCCTGGCTGCTGGTGAAGGCAGCCGAGGGGCGGGCGCCGGGGCACGGCACGCCCGATCCGCGCCGGGCACGCTCGGTGCGGACAGGCCGGACCCTCGCCCAGGTCGCCGCCGAGGAGAACTGAGCCGGAAGATCCACCGAATTTCGCCCCAACTGGCCTTCTGTGCCTCTATGTTCACAGCGACGTTCACCGCGACACGTCGTCGCCCAGAACACGAGCCAGGAGGCCTTCCGTATGCGCATCGCGCTCCGTACCGCCATATCCGGCGCGGTCGTCACCGCCACCGTCTTCGTCGGCGGCACCGCACAGGCGACCCCGCCCGGCCCCGGAGTGACCGGCACGCTGATCGCCCAGAAGACCGTGGGCGACACCGACTACGTCCTCAGAGAGATCACGGTCCCGCCGGGCCAGGCGACCGGCTGGCACTACCACGCCGGTCTCGTCTACGGGTACGTCAAGCAGGGCACCCTCAGCCACTACCACGCCGACTGCGCCAGTGACGGCGTCTATCCGCAGGGCACCGTGGTGCGCGAGCCCGGCGGCCCGAGCGATGTCCACCTCGGCCGCAACGAAGGGTCCACCCCGCTCGTCCTGGAGGTGCTGTACGTGCTCCCGCACGGCTCGCCGTACTCGCAGGACGTGCCGAACCCCGGCTGCTCCTTCGAGTGAGCGACGTGATCAGAACTCTGGCGGTTCCAGCGACTGCTCGGCCCAGATCGTCTTTCCGCTGCCGGTCTGCCGGCTCCCCCAGCGCTGGGTGAGCTGGGCGACCAGCAGCAGCCCGCGGCCGCCCTCGTCGAAGGCGTGGGCGCGCCGCAGGTGCGGTGATGTGGAACTGCCGTCGGAGACCTCGCAGATGAGGGTGCGGTCACGGATCAGCCGGAGCTGGATGGGCGGTTCGCCGTATCGGATGGCGTTGGTGACCAGCTCGCTGACGACGAGTTCGGTGACGAAGGAGGCCTCCTCCAGTCCCCAGACGGCGAGTTGCTCGGTTGCGGCCTGTCGGGTGGCGGCCACGTGCGCGGGGTCGGGCTCGACGTCCCAGGTGGCGACCCGGTCCGCGCCGAGAACCCGGGTGCGGGCCAGCAGCAGGGCCACGTCGTCGCTGGGTTCCTCGGGCAGTACGGCCTTCAGGACGGTGTCGCACAGTTCGTCGAGGGTGTCCGTCTTCGCGGTGAGCGCGCGGCACAGTTCGTCGGTGGCGTGGTCGACGTCGCGGTCCCGGTCCTGGGTCAGACCGTCGGTGTAGAGGGCGACCACGGCCCCTTCGGGCAGTTCGATCTCCGTGGCCTCGAAGGGCAGGCCGCCGACGCCGAGCGGGGGCCCCGTGCTCAGGGGGACGAGGCGCGCCGTGCCGTCGGGCAGGACGACGGCGGGGGGCGGGTGACCGGCGGCGGCCGCGGTGAGGCGGCGCGAGACGGGGTCGTAGACGGCGTAGAGGCAGGTGGCGCCGAGCTCGGCGACCTCGACCCCCTCATCGGGGCGGTCGTCGGATGCGAGGTGGGTGACGAGGTCGTCGAGGTGGGTGAGGAGTTCGTCGGGCGGCAGGTCTACGTCGGCGAGGGTGCGCACGGCCGTGCACAGGCGGCCCATGGTCGCCGAGGAGGGGATGCCGTGGCCCACCACATCACCGACGACCAGGGCGACGCGGCTGCCGGAGAGCGGAATGACGTCGAACCAGTCGCCGCCGATGCCGGCCAGCGAGCCGGAGGGCAGATAGCGGTGGGCGACCTCGACCGCGGCCTGTCCGGGCAGGCCGCGCGGCAGGAGGCTGCTCTGCAGGGCCAGTGCGGTGGTGCGTTCGCGGGCGAAACGGCGGGCGTTGTCGACGCAGACGGCGGC
This sequence comes from Streptomyces doebereineriae, assembly GCF_031845645.1. Taxonomy (NCBI): domain Bacteria; kingdom Bacillati; phylum Actinomycetota; class Actinomycetes; order Kitasatosporales; family Streptomycetaceae; genus Streptomyces; species Streptomyces doebereineriae. The sequence goes on along the minus strand of NZ_JAVREZ010000005.1, from coordinate 483,203 downwards.
CCGGCTGGCGAGTTCCTCGCCGAGGACGGCGTCGTCGCCCCCGAAGTCGTCGGGGTGGGCTATACGGACGGCGACCGCGACGCCCAGGGTGGTGCCGCGGGCCTTGAGCGGCACGGCGAGCACCGAGTGGACGCCCTTGCGGTACGTGCGGCCGGCCGGGGCGCGGGCGTTGCGCTCGGCGACCCAGCGCATGAAGTCGGGCTCGCCGGCTTGGCTGAGGGCCGCCCGCCCCTCCCGCAGGGCCCGCGCGGGCGGCGAGGAGGCAGGGTAGACGTCCGTCTCGCCGAGGCGGACGGCGGCCTCGGGGGTGCCCTCGTGGCCGGAGCCGTGGGCGACTCGGCGCAGGACGATGTCGCCCTCCAGCGCGGTCGGCGGCTCGTCCGCGCCGAGCACCCAGTCGAGCAGGTCCACGCTGGCGAAGTCGGCGTACTGGGGCACGAGGAGTTCGACGAGTTCCTCGGCGGTGCGCACCACGTCCAGGGTGGTGCCGATGGCTGCCGCCGCCTCGTTGAGCAGGGCCAGCCGTTGGCGGGCCCAGTACTGGTCGCTGTTGTCGAACGCGGCCAGGGCGACCCCGGTGAGTTCCTCGGAGCCTTCCTCTCGCACGGGCCACATCTCGATGGTCCAGGCGTGATCCCGGTTGAGGGCGGGCGCGCCGGTGAAGCTCTCGTAGCGGACGGGTCTGCCGGTCTCGGCGACCTGGCGCAGGCCGGCCAGGAACCCGCGGCTGTGTTCGGCGTCCTCGACGCTGTCCGAGAAGAACCGGCCGAGCAGGGCTTCCTCCGGGACTCCCATGACCCGGCAGGCCACGTCGTTGAGACGCAGGTAGTGCTGACGCGTGTCGAAGATCGACATGGACATGACCGCCTGCTGGAAGGCCTGTCCGGCCAGGGTCGGCTCGGCGGAGCCGGGCGGCCGGGCGGTGATCACGTATCCGGCGGGGGTGCCGTTCCCGCCCAGGACGGGACACGCCTCCACGAAGCGCGTGAGAGAGGAGCCGTCGCGGTGCCGCAGTACGACGGTCCCCTTCAGCGCCGCCACGGCGGGTCCCGGCGGGTCCTCGGCGAGCAGCTCCCGTGCCGCCCGCCCCACGACCTCCTCGGCCGTGCGTCCCGTCAGCCGCCGGGCACCCTCGCTCCACCCCGTCACCATGCCTGAGGCATCGGTGGTCGCCGTAGCGGAGACGTGCTCCATATCGTCCAGGATGGTCCCTTTGCCGGACCGCATCAACCGAAACGGTGCAACCGGGCCCCGCCCGTCACTGCCGGTGTGCGCGCAGGGCTTCGAGGGCGCGGTCGGCGTGGGTGTTCATACGCAGTTCGCTGCGGACGACCTCCAGCACCGTACGGTCCTGGGCGATGACGAAGGTGACGCGTTTGGTGGGCGCCATGGAGAAGCCTCGCTTGACGCCGAAGAGCGCGCGTATCTTGCCGTCGACGTCGGACAGCAGGGGCATGCCGAGGGTGTGCCGTCCGGCGAACTCCTGCTGGCGTTCGACGGTGTCGCCGCTGATGCCCACCGGCCGGGCGCCGGCCGCGGCGAACTCGGCGGCGAGGTCGCGGAAGTGGCAGGCCTCCGCGGTGCAGCCGGCGGTCAGGGCGGCGGGGTAGAAGAAGAGGACGACCGGGCCGTCGGCGAGCAGTTCGGACAGCTTGCGGCTGGTGCCGGTCTCGTCCGGGAGCTCGAAGTCCTCGACGGTGTCGCCGGTTTCCAACGCCTTGCTCATGCCTGGCCCTCCCCGTTCTTCGCGATGCTGCGTGCCCACAGCACGAGCGGCAGTTGCAGCGGCAGCCGTCCGAGGGCCGCCGCCTTCAGCGGGGCGGGACGGTCACGCCAGTCGGCGGCCATCTTGACGTTGGCGGGAAAGACCCCGACGAAGAAGGCGGCCGTGGCGAGCGCGGCGGTCCGCCGGGTCTTGGGCAGTACCAGACCGGCGGCGAGCGCGAGCTCCACGGCACCGCTCGCGTAGGTCCAGGTCCGGGGCTTGCCGGGCAGGGCCCGCGGGATGGTGGCGTCGTACGGCCGCGGTGCGGCGAAGTGGGTGACGCCCGCGGTGGCCAGCAGGCCGGCGAGCAGCAGGGGTGAGCGTGGGGACCGTGGCACGGTTCCTCCTCCTGGGGGCTGCCGCGCACACTACTGGACGGTACAAGCACCTTGTGCAGCGGCCTCCGCCCTTACCGGGAGCGACGGTTGTGGGTGCCCGGGGTGTAGCCGAAGGAGCGGTGGAAGACGTCGATGAATGCGCTCGCGGAGGACCAGCCGCAGCGGTGGGCGACGGTCGTGACGGGAACGTCGTCGGCCAGCAGGCGCAGGGCGTGGTAGAGCCGCGACTGGGTGCGCCACTGCGGGAAGGTCATGCCGAACTCGCCGCGGAACAGACGGCTGAGGGTGCGTTCCGAGGCCCCGGTCGCGGCGCCGAGGGCGGCCAGGGTGCGCGGGTCGGCGGGGTCGGCGTGGACGAGCGCGCAGACCTCGGCCAGTCGGGGATCGGTGGGGGTGGGCAGCAGCAGGGGCTGCTGGGGCGAGGCGCGCAACTGGTCGCGCAGTACGGCGAGGAGGCGGTGGCGTTCGGGGCTGTCGTCGGCGGGGTCGCGGGTGTAGGCGAGGATCAGCTCGCGCAGCAGTGGGCCGACGGCGAGGACGGTCGGGGCGTCCAGACCGAGTGGGTTGTCGTCGGCGGGGAGGCCGACCAGGTGCAGGTGGAGCCGGCCGTGGGCGCGGTGGGCGTGGGCGGTGCCCGCGGGTACCCAGATGGCGCGGGTGCCGGGCGCGAACCAGGTGCCGGCGTCGGTGGTGACCGCGAGGACGCCGGAGCCCGCGTAGACGATCTGGTGGTCGTCGTGCCGGTGGGCGTCGATGCGTTCGCCTGCGGCGAGGTGCTGGGCACGCGTGGGCGCCGAAGGCGTGTGGCGCATGGCCGGGTGGCGGATGTTCGGGTGGCGGATGTTCGGGTGGCGGATGTTCGACATCAATGGGCAGATTATCGAAAGCGGGCCAGACACCGCTCCGGCGAAGCTCGTCCGGTGTCCAAGAATCGTTCCCTCATGCTGATGTCGCTCGGTCACGCCTGTGTGGACGTGTACCAGGGGGCCGTCGCCGCCCTGGTGCCCTACTTCGTCGCCGAGCGCGCCTATTCCTATGCGGCCGCGTCGGGCATCGTCCTGGCCGCGTCCCTGCTGTCGTCGGTCGTGCAGCCGCTGTTCGGCGCGCTCACCGACCGCTGGGCGATGCCGTGGCTGCTGCCACTGAGCGCGCTGACCGCGGGGTCGGGGGTCGCGCTGAGCGAGGTCTTCGGCTCCTATCCGCTCACCCTGGCGGCCGTCGCCGTGTCCGGGATGGGGGTCGCGGCCTACCATCCGGAGGCGGCCAGGGCGGCGCGAGCCGTCGCGTCCGGCGACAACACGGGGATGGGGTGGTTCTCGCTCGGCGGCAATGTCGGCTTCGCCCTTGCCCCGCTGCTGGTCGCCGCCGTGATCGCCACGGGCGGGCTGAACGCCTCTCCCTTGCTGGCCGTGCCGGCCGTGGCGGGTGCTGCCCTGTGCGCGGCGGCGGTACGCGCCTCCCGGGTCCGCGCGCCGGCCGGACGGCCGACCGAGAGCTCCGGAAGCGACGACTGGCCGTCGTTCCTGCGGCTCTCGGGCGCGGTCGTGTGCCGGTCGGTCGTGTTCGTCGGGCTCAGCGTCTTCGTCTCGCCGTACGTCAGTGAGCGCGTCGGCGGCGGGGACGTGGCCGGTACGGCGGCGCTGTGCGTGCTCTACGCGGGCGGCGCCGTGGGCACGGTCCTCGGGGGCCGGCTCGCCGACCGGTACGGGCGCGTCGCGGTGGTGCGCCGGGCGTATGCGCTGACCGTGCTCGCCGTGGCCGGGGTGGTGCTCGTCCCCGGCCCCGCGGTGTATCTGTTCGTCGCCCTGACCTCGGCCGGCCTGTACGTGCCGTTCTCCCTGCACGTCACCCTCGGCCAGGACTGTCTGCCGGGGCGGGTGGGTACCGCGAGCGGGGTCACGCTGGGCCTGACGGTGAGCGTCGGCGGGCTGGCCGCCCCGGCGCTCGGAGCGCTGGCCGACACGACGTCGTTGCGGACCGCGCTGGTGCCGCTGATCGTCCTGCCCGCGCTGGGCGGTCTGCTGCTGCGGGGGTTGCGCGAGCCCGCACCGGTGCGCCAGTCCGCTCCGCGCCTTCCGGTGCGATGAGCCTCAGGCGGTACCGGCCGGCGTCGGCTCTTCGCTGTCGTCGTCGATCGCGTGGGAGAGGAAGTCGTCCACCATGCGATGGAAGAGCCCGGCCAGCTGCCGGAGCTCCTCGGGCGACCACTCCGCCAGGGCCAGCTGCATACCGCGGGCGCCGGCGTCGCGGATGCGGTCGATCGCCTGCTGACCGGTCTCGGTGAGCTGGATGCGCTGGGCGCGCCGGTCGTCGGGGTCGGGGACGCGCGTGACATAACCCGACTTCTGCAGCTGCTGGACGGTGCGGGTGACGTGGGAGGCCTCCACCCCCAGTCGGTTGGCCAGCTCCCCCGGGCGCATCGGTTCGGTGTCGGCGACCTGCCGCAGCAGCGCCACGGCGGCACGGTCCAGCGGCACCTCGGCCAGGGCCATCAGCCGGTCGTGCTGCCGGGCCCGGGTGCTCAGGTAGGTGATGCGGGTGAGCGCCCGCTCGATCTCGATGACTTCCGGGGACGCGGGGACGTCGGGGAGCGGCTGTGAGGACATACTCGCCAGTTTACCATCTTGTTGCGTAACTCAAGTAACCTCCACGGTCCGCACGGTCTCGTGCCAGGCCGCTCCGGTCGCGATGGCCTGCCGCCACCGCCGGATCGCCTTGGGCGGCATGCCCACCGCGAGGGCACCGCTGACGCGGTCGCCGGTGCGGTACCCGGCGACGAACCGGCGCTGCGCCAAGTCACCCTCCACGACGGCGACTTCGTCGTGCCCGCGCAGGAAGCCGTACGCCTGGATCTTCATGTCGTACTGGTCGGACCAGAAGTACGGCACGGGCGCGAAGGGCTCGCGCGCCTCCTCGGCGGCGAGCAGGTTGCGGGCTGCCGCCATGCCCTGCTCGGCCGCGTTGGTGCGGTGCTCGATCCGCATCGAGGTGCCGAACAGCGGGTTGTACCAGCGGGCGACGTCGCCGGCCGCGTACACGTTCTTCGCGGCCTCGCAGTACTGGTCGCACACCAGCCCGTCGCCCACCGTGAGCCCGCTGCCCTCCAGCCACTCGGTGTTGGGCAGCGAGCCGATGGCCACGAGCACCTCGTCCGCCTCGATCTCCTCGCCACCGGCGAGCCGGACGCCGTCCTCGGTCACCTCGGTCACGGTGACTCCGCAGCGCAGGTTGATGCCCCGGTCCACATGGACCTTGGCCAGCATCCGCCCGACCTCCGCGCCGACCGCGTGCGCCAGCGGCACCGCAGCCGGTTCGAGGACGGTCACCTCGGCACCGAGGCGCCAGGCGACCGCGGCCGCCTCCGCACCGAGGAAACCGGCGCCCACCACGACCAGGCGCTGCCCTGTGCTCAGCCGCTCCCGCAGCGTGAGCGCGTCGTCCAGGGTGCGCAGCACGTGCGCGCCCTCACCGGGCAGGCGGCGCGGCCGTACCCCGGTGGCGATGATCAGTGCGTCGTACGGCACCTCGGAGCCGTCGCCCAACTCCACTGTGCGGGAGACGAGTTCGAGGCCCGTCGCCGCGACACCGAGCCGCAGGTCGAGGTCGAGCGCGGCCAGGTCGGCGGAGGTGCGCAGGGCGAGCCGGTCCCGCTCCCACTCCGCTGCCAGGACCTGCTTGGACAACGGCGGCCGGTCGTAGGGAGGGTCGGGCTCCTCACCGACGAGGGTGATCGTGCCGTCGTACCCCTCGCGGCGCAGTGTCTCGGCCGCCGAGAGCCCGGCGGCGGAGGCGCCGACGACGGCGATCCGCCTCACGCCCGGACCAGCCGGATCGCCGCGGCCGGACAGACCGCGACGGCTTCCTTGACGTCGTCGACCTGGTCGTCACCGATCTGTTCCGTCAGGAGGATCGCGATGCCGTCGTCGTCCTGGTCGAACACGTCCATGGCGGCGACCACGCACTGTCCGGAGGCGACGCACTTGTCGGCTTCCAGTTCCACCTTCATGGGATTCCCCTTGTCTTTCTCGCGGTTGTCGTCGGTGGGCGGGAGCCGTTACCAGGCCACCGGCAGTTCGTGGATGCCGTAGATGAACGCGTCGTGCTTGAACTTCACGTCCTCCAGGGCGCAGGCCTGCCTGAGGGTGGGGATGCGCCGGTAGAGGGTGCCGTAGACGACCTGGAGCTCCATGCGGGCCAGCGGCTGGCCCAGGCACTGGTGGACGCCGAAGCCGAACGCGACGTGGCGGCGGGCGTCGCGGGTGATGTCGAGGCGGTCGGGGTCCTCGAACACCTCGGGATCGCGGTTGCCGATCTCATTGACCATGATCACGCCCTCGCCGGCCCTGATGACCTGCCCGGCGATCTCGATGTCCTCGGTGACCGCGCGCCGGCGCCCCAGGTGCGTGATGTGGAGGTAGCGCAGCAGTTCCTCGACCGCCGAGGCGACGAGCTTGGGGTCGTCCGTGTCGCGCAACAGGGCGAGCTGGTCCGGGTGTTCGAGGAGGGCGGCGGTACCCAGCGTGATCATGTTCGCGGTGGTCTCGTGGCCCGCGATCAGCAGGAGCAGGGCCATCTCCGTGGCCTGCCCGTGCGTCAGCTCCCCCGCGGCGACGCGCCCGGCGATGCCCGACAGGAGGTCGTCCTTCGGGGTGGTGAGGCGCTGGGCGATCTGACCGGCCAGATATCCGGCGATCTCCCGGGTCGCGGCGCCGCGTTCCTCGGGGGTCGCGGTCGTGCGGACCATCGTCTTGGTGTTCTCCTGGAACATCGCGTGGTCGTCGTAGGGCACGCCGAGCAGTTCGCAGATGACCAGGGACGGGATCGGCAGGGCGAACGCCTCGACGAGGTCGACGGGACCGGGACCTGCCAGCATGTCGTCGATCAGACCGTCCACGATCCGCTGTACGGCGGGCCTGAGGGCCTCGACCTTCCTGATGGCGAACGGTGCCGTCACCATCCGTCGCAGCCGGGCGTGTTCGGGGTCGTCCATCATGATGAAGCTGAGCTTGCCCTCGCCGGCCTCGGCGCTGGCCTTGGTCGGATAGCCGGGCTGATCGGTGTCGGCGCTGACCCGGGGATCGCCCAGTACGGCCCGCTGCTCGGCGTAGCGGGTCACGAGCCAGGGCTCGCTGCCGTCCCACAGGCGCACCTTCGCGAGCGGTCCCTGCTCCTGGAGTTCCTTGAGGCCGGGCGGCGGGTCGAAGGGACAGCGGGAGGCACGCGGCATGGGGAACTCAGGGGCTGTGTCCGCGCCGTCGTGCGCGGGACCGGCCACGGTTTCGGCCATGGTTCTCCTCGGTGGTGGGGGGCTCTGCCCGAGGGGGCGGAGCGCCGGGGCGAAGTGGTCGAGGCCTCGATGAACACATGCAAACAGACCGGGCTGACGTCATCCCGCCAGTGACCTGACGGGAAGCTGACGTGACCTGGATCACACACCCATCGTGCCGTCAACTTGCCTTATTCGTCAGCCAGTTGTGCACAGAGCGGTCGCTCCGGAGACACCGGTACCCACCGTTTGCAGCCGAGCCCTCACGCCTCCGCGTCGGCGCGTCCCAGCCAGTAGCCGAAGCCACGCCGGGTGTGGATGAGCTCGGGAGCGTCCTGGTCCACCTTGCGCCGCAGCCGGGAGACGAGCTGTTCGATCGCGTTGTCCCCGCGATGGTCGCCCCAGACGTACCGGCCGATCTGCTCCTTGGACAGCACCCGGTGGGCGTTGACCAGGAGGTGACGCAGCAGCCGGTACTCGGCGGGGGTGAGATCGAGGCCGCGCGGTCCGCGACGGGCCTCGCACAGGGTGTCGTCCAGCACGAGGTCGCGGTAGCACAGGGCGCCACCCCGGGCGGGCCCCGCCCCTGTGCCGCGCAGCAGGACCTGCACCCTGGCCAGGAGGTCGGCCACGCGGAGCGGCTTGGTGACGTAGTCCCGCTCCCCTAAGCCCAGTTCGGGCACGATCCGGTCCAGGGACTCGTAGTCGATCAGCAGGAGCACCGGCGGGCGGCGGGCCAACGTCGGCCGGTTGTGGCCCAGTTCGGTGACGTCCGGCAGGTTGGCGTCGACGACCACGAGATCGAACCGCTCCCGGGCAAGCAGCGCCAGACCGTCGGCGGCAGCGGCGACGGCGACGATCCGGTAGCCCGCCAACTCCAGTGTGGTGGAGAGCAGTTCGGCGGCATCCGAGTCGCCCGCGACGATCAGGAGGCGCTGACCGGCACCACGGGCGAGTGCCGGTCTCTCGCTGGAACTGCCGTGCATGGACGAGACCGTTCGTCGGAGGGGGTCGCCCGTCCACCCTAGCGCCTTCCTTGCCTAACTCAAGTAACGCCTCCCCCGGTCCGGATCCTCTACCGGGCCGGAGTGACCGGAGCCGTCCACATGGCGACCACGACGTCACCGAGACCGGTGGCGGCGTCGTGCCAGTTGGCGCGGGGCGTCGGGGTGTTCTCGGCGAGGGCCCGTTCCCGGTCGGCGGCCATGTGCACGATCAGGTGGCGGGCCATCTCGGCGCGCTCGGCGCGGACGTCGGCGGGCAGTTCGGGCAGACAGCGGTTCAGGCCCTCGACGATCTGCTGGAGCGACGGCGAGGACATGGACTCCTCGACCATGATCTGCTGGAGCACCGGGTCGGTCATGACCTGGGCGCAGAACCGTGCGAACCAGGTGGGGCTGCCCAGCGCGGCGAGATGTTCGGGTACGGGCCGGACCAGGCAGTCCACCCAGTCGCGTACGTCCGTGGAGCCGCGGGCCCCGGCCAGCAGCCGGGCGCGGATCTCCTCGATACGGGTGTGGTGCTTGCGGGCGATCGCCCGGACCAGGTCGGCCTTGGTGCCGAAGTGATAGCCGACCGCGGCGTTGTTGCCCTGTCCCGCGGCCTCGCTGACCTGGCGGTTGGACACCGCGAGGACACCGCGCTCGGCGAACAGCCGCTCGGCCGCGGTCAGGATCAGCTCCCGGGTCGCGCTGACCTGTTCCTCGCGTACCGTCCTGCCCGCCATGCTCACCACCGCACCGGGACTTCGCTGAGCCCTCCGACGGCCAGTCCCTCGAACCGCCCGAGGCCCGCCGGCGGTGCGGCGAGTTCCAGTGCCGGAAGCCTACGCAACAGCACGTCGAGAACGGTGCGCGGGACCGCACGGTCCCCCTCGGGGGCCTCCATCACCAGCACCAGTAAGCTAAGTCAAGCACCTGACTTAACATTGGCCAAGCTCTCGACCCCGCTCCTGCCCTGGAGGCACTTTCATGTCCGACGCTCCCGCCAGATCCGCCGACACGGACGCCGTGGCCGCGCCGCGGCCGAACGCCGTGGTGGCGGTGCTGGCCTTCGCCGGAATCGTCGTCTCACTGATGCAGACCCTGGTCATCCCGATCGTGCCGGAGCTGCCCAGACTGCTGGACGCCCCGGCCTCGGACACCGCGTGGGCGGTCACCGCGACCCTGCTCGCGGCGGCCGTGGCCACCCCGGTCGTCGGGCGGCTCGGCGACATGTTCGGCAAGCGCCGGATGCTGCTGGTCAGCGTGGTGATGCTGGTGGTCGGATCGGTGGTCTGCGGCCTCAGCGACGCCCTGGTCCCGATGATCGTCGGCCGTGCCCTGCAGGGCCTGTCCTCCGGTGTCATCCCGCTCGGCATCAGCATCATGCGCGACGAACTGCCCGCCGAGCGCCTGGCCGGGGCCACCGCGCTGATGAGTGCCTCCCTCGGCGTCGGCGGCGCCCTGGGCCTGCCGACCGCCGCGCTGATCGCGGACAACTTCGACTGGCACGTCCTGTTCTGGGCCTCGGCCGCGATGGGCGCTGCGGCCCTCGTCCTCGTCCTGGCGTTCGTGCCGGAGTCCCGGGTGCGCACCGGCGGCCGCTTCGACGCGGTCGGCGCGGTGGGCATGGCGGTCGGCCTGGTCTCCCTCCTGCTGGCCATCTCCAAGGGCGCCGACTGGGGCTGGGCCAGCGGCACCACGCTCGGCCTGTTCGCCGCGGCCGTGATCGTCCTGCTGGCCTGGGGCCTGTTCGAACTGCGCACCGCCCAGCCGCTGGTCGACCTGCGCACCACCGCCCGCCGTCAGGTGCTGTTCACCAACCTCGCGTCGATCGCGATCGGCTTCTCGATGTTCGCGATGTCGCTCGTGCTTCCGCAGCTGCTCCAGCTGCCCACTCAGACGGGCTATGGACTGGGCAGGTCGTTGCTGACCGCCGGTCTGGTCATGGCCCCGTCCGGCCTGGTGATGATGGCCCTGGCCCCGGTCTCGGCGGCGGTCTCCAAGGCCAAGGGTCCGAAGGTGACGCTGATGATCGGCGCGCTGATCGTGGCCTGCGGGTACGGCCTGAACATCGTGCTGATGTCCGAGGTCTGGCACCTGGTGCTGGTCTCCTCCGTGATCGGCGCCGGCATCGGGTTCACGTACGGCTCCATGCCCGCCCTCATCATGGGCGCCGTGCCCGCGTCCGAGACGGCGGCCGCGAACAGCCTGAACACCCTGATGCGGTCCATCGGCACGTCCTGCGCGAGTGCCATCGCCGGTGTCGTGCTGGCCCAGATGACCATCGACCTGGGTGGTTACGCGCTGCCGTCCGAGAACGGCTTCAAGACCGTCATGGCGATCGGCGCGGGTGCCGCACTCCTCGCCTTCGCCATCGCCTCCTTCATCCCGCGCCCGCGCACCGCGGTTCCGGCGACGCCCCCGGCACCGGCCGCCACGGAGACCTCGGCCGGAACGCCCTCGGGACGCTGAACGCCCCCGTCTGGTGGCCGCCGGCCGGCGGCCACCAGGTCCTGCCCGAGGAGGACCCGCCACTTGCGCGTACTGCGTTCTCAGTACGCGCGATTGTCGGCGGTGGTACGACGACGAGCGGACCAGGTTGGGTAAGACTGGCGATCCGGACCGTGGATGTGGGGACGCGTCGCCGGGACGGGTCGCGGCGACAGGTCCGTATGGCCGTCGCCATGACGGCCGCGCTACGACTGTCCGCGTCCCTGTCCGGCGGCGAGGCGCGTCCCCCCATCGCCTCGGCACGTCAAGATCGGACCCCATGACCATCCGCGTACTGCTCGCCGACGACCAGGCCCTGTTGCGGGCCACCTTCCGGATCCTCATCGACTCGTGCGACGACATGGAGGTGGTCGGGGAGGCCACCGACGGCGCCGCGGCGGTCGACCTCGCGCGCGTCCATCGCCCCGACGTGATCCTGATGGACATCCGCATGCCGGGGACCGACGGCCTGGCCGCCACGTCCGTGATCTGCGCGGACTCCGAGCTGTCCGACACGCGGGTGCTGATCCTGACCACGTTCGAGATCGACGAGTACGTCGCACAGGCGCTGCGGTCCGGCGCCAGCGGCTTCCTCGGCAAGGACGTCACCGCCGAGGCCCTGCTCGCCGGTATCCGCACCGTGGCGGCCGGCGACTCCCTGCTCTCCCCCGGCGCCACCCGCACCCTGATCACCCGCTTCCTCTCCGCTCCGGGCCTGGGCACCCGGCTCGCCGCCGCCGACGACCTGAGCGGCCTCACCACCCGGGAACGGGAGGTGATGGCGTGGGTCGCCGAGGGGCACTCCAACGACGTGATCGCGCAGAAGCTCTTCGTCAGCCCCCTGACGGTGCGCACCCACGTCCACCGCGCGATGACGAAGCTGGGCGCCCGGGACCGCGCCCAGCTCGTCGTCATGGCCTACCAGTCCGGTCTGGTGCAGGCGCTGCCGCCCGAGGAGCGCTGAACCCTCACCGCTCGGAGAGCTTCTCCAGCCACTGCTGGAGCAGGGCCGACTCCGCCGCGGTGAGCGTCGGCGGCAGGTCGGCGCGCAGCCGGGCCGCCAGTGTGGCGGCCGCGACGGGCACCGGGCTCCCTTGCCGAGGCGTGTCGGTGTCGGCGGGCCGGATCACCGAATCCAGCACCGCGTCGCGCAGCCGCTGCGAGAACTTCGTGTCCGCGTACTGCTCGGGTCTGGTCAGCATCGACAGGGCCGCCCCGACATTGGCGGACATGATCATCTGCGTGGCCAGCGCGGGCGGCACCGTCAGCCGCCCCTCGGCCGCACAGCGCTCGAGGATGCCGTGCAGCAGGTCGTGCGCCTCCTGGGCGGCGGCCGGGGGTGCGGTCAGCTCGGGCGAGTACATCAGGCGGTAGTGGCTGGGCTGCTCCAGCGCGAAGCGCATGTGGTTGTCCCAACCGCTCTTCAGGTCCTCGACCGGATCCTCGCTCGGCCGCGCCTCCCGCTTGGACGCGAGATACCGCTCGAATCCCCGGTCGACCACGGCGGCCAGCAGACCGGCCTTGTCGCCGAAGAGCCGGTAGAGCATCGGCGCGCCCACCCCGGCCTTCTCGCACACGGCACGCGTGGAGACATCGGCGGCCGACGCACCGGCCAGCAGCTCGGTGGCCGCTTCCAGGATCTTTTCCCTCGCATCCATGCCCCCACGGTACGGCATTCGTAGCATCGATACGAGATCGGAGTTACCATCGCTACGATTCCATGTTATCGTCGATACGAGTCAGACGTAGCAGCGCTAACATAGGAGGATGCAGTCATGACCACTCAGCCCCGGACGGAACAGCGTGTCGCGATCGTGACCGGCGGATCGCGTGGCATCGGACGGCAGATCGCCCGGCAACTCGCCGCCGACGGGTTCGCGGTCGTCGTCGGGTACGCGGGCAACAAGGCCGCCGCCGACGAGGCCGTGCGCGCCATCGAGGAGGCGGGCGGCACCGCGTACGCCGCCCGCGCTGACGTCGCCGACGAGACCGAGGTCGCCGCCCTGTTCGACCAGGCGGAGGCCACCTACGGCGGTGTCGACGCGGTGGTCCACGCCGCGGGCCGGATGCCCCTCTCCCCTATCGCGGACCTCGACCTCGCCGAGCTCGACGCCCTGTACCGCACCAACATCCGCGGCACCTTCGTCGTCGACCAGCAGGCCGCGCGCCGGCTGCGCCCGGGCGGCGCGCTCGTCAACCTCTCCAGCTCGGTCGTGGGCCTGGCCTTCCCCGGCTACGGCGCCTACGCGGCCAGCAAAGGCGCGGTCGAGGCCGTGACCCTGATCCTCGCCCGTGAGCTCCGCGGCCGTGACGTCACCGTCAACGCCGTGGCCCCCGGACCGACGGCGACCGACCTCTTCCTCGACGGCAAGGACGAGGAGACCGTCGCCCGCCTGGCGGCACAGCCCCCGCTGGAGCGGCTGGGGGCCCCCCAGGACATGGCTTCCGTGGTGTCGTTCCTGGTCAGCGCGGCCGGCCACTGGGTCAACGGGCAGGTACTGCGAGCCAACGGAGGCATCATCTGACCCGCGTCGTCCGACCACGCCGAGGCCAAGTCCGCTCCACGCGCCCGTTGTCCGACCCTCCGCCTACGATCTGCGGATGCGCCCCCACTTCACCGGCACCTCCCTGATCACCGACGACGTCCCGGCGCTCGCCGCCTTCTACGCGACAGTCCTCGACGCGGAGGTGGAGGGCGAGGAGCCCTTCGCCCGGGTGACGGTTCCCGGCGCCGTCCTGTCCTTCTTCTCCACCCGGGGCATGGAGTCGATGGTGCCCGGTTCGACGGCCGCCGCCGCGAGCGGGAGCTTCACCGTGGAGTTCCGGGTCACCGACGTGGACGCACGCCACGAACGACTGGCGGCCCAGGGTGTCGAGATCCTCAAGCCGCCGACCACCCAGCCGTGGGGCCGCCGGTCGGTGTGGCTGCGGGACCCGGACGGCAACATCGTGAACCTGTACCAGGAGGTCTGAGCAGCCTCCGGGACGGCGCCCGTTCAGGGGAAACCGGTGCGCGGAGCGCGTGACCGCCGGCGCTCGCGTCGACAACTCACCCGTGACCCTCCCGTTGATCCCACCCATGCTCGCCACCCCCGGCGCCCTGCCACCAGCCTCACAGGACGCGCGCTGGGCCTACGAGACCAAGCAGGACGGCCAGCGAGTGGTGGTCTACCTCGCCGGGAACGGCGACATGGTGCTGCGCGCCCGGTCCGGAGAGGAGATCACCGGCGCCTATCCCGAACTGCGGCCGCTGGGCGGTGCGCTCGGCGCCACACCCGCCGTGCTCGACGGGGAGATCCTGGCGCTGGACGAACAGGGCCGCGCGGACTTCCAGCTGCTGCAACCGCGCATGCAGTTGGCCCACTCCCCCGGCCGAGCCGCGCGCCGGGCGGCCGAAGCGCCCGTGCATCTCGTGCTGTTCGACCTGATGCACCTGGGGCGGCGCCCGCTCCTCGCCCTCCCCTACGCACAGCGGCGCGCCCGACTGGACGAACTGGAGCTCGCCGGCCCGCACTGGTCGACACCCGCCGCCCTCGTCGGTCATGGCGAACAGGCCCTGCGCGCCACCCGTGAGCACGGCCTGGAAGGCCTGGTCTGCAAGCGGCTCGACTCGGTGTACGAACCCGGGGTGCGCTCCCGCGCCTGGATCAAGATCCGCAACATGCGCAGCGAGGACGTCGTCGTGGGCGGCTGGCTGCCCGGCAAAGGCAGGCTCACGGGTCTGCCGGGCGCGGTGCTGGTCGGACAGCGGGGCGGCGGGCGGCTGCGCTACGTCGGCAATGTGGGCACCGGCTGGAGCGAGGCGGAACGGACAGAGCTCGCCTCGCTGTTGGCCACCGCGGCGACGGACGTGTGCCCCTTCGATCCCGTGCCGCGGGTCCCGGGTGCGCGCTGGGTGCTGCCTCGGCTGGTCGGTGAGGTCCGCTACAGCACCCGTACCCGGGCGGGGTTGCTGCGTCAGCCGTCCTGGCTGCGGCTGCGGCCGGACCTCGCGCCGGAGGAGTCCTCGGCCGACCTCCCCGACGCACCTGCGTGATCCGAACTATTGGGCCGGCCGTAACCGGAGTGACGCCTTCGACCTCTTGGCGCGGACATGAAAAGCGGGGAAGCTGAACTCCCCAGTAACCCAGAGCCGTTGGGCTGCGCCCGGACCACGAGGAGGACGCAGTGGCGTCACCGTCGTTCAAGAAGCACCGCACGAGATGGTTCACCGGCCTGGCCGGCGCCGCCGCGCTCGTCGTCGCCTTTCCCTCCGCCGCGTTCGCCGCCCCGCCCAAGGCGCTGCCCGCCAACGCCGAGAGCGCCGAGTACACCTACCAGCCGGCCTTCGACTACGACACGGACGGTTGCTACTCGACGCCCGCCATCGGCCCCGACGGCACGATCAACGGCGGTCTGAATCCGACGGGTTCGCTCAGCGGCGAGTGCCATGACGCCTCGGACCTCGACAACACCAACACGTACTCGCGCTACAAGTGCAACAACGGCTGGTGCGCCTACATGTACGGCCTGTACTTCGAGAAGGACCAGGCGATAGCGAACAGCAGCATCGGCGGGCACCGGAACGACTGGGAGCACGTCGTGATCTGGGTGCAGAACGGCTCGATCCAGTACGTGTCGACGTCCAACCACGGTTCGTTCACGGTGAGCGCGGCCTCCGCAGTCCGCTTCGACGGCACGCACGCGAAGATCGTCTACCACAAGGACGGCGTCAGCACGCACTGCTTCCGGCTGGCCAACTCAGGTGACGAGCCGCCGGAGAACGCCAAGGGCACCTGGCAGTACCCGCCGCTGGTCGGCTGGAACGGCTACCCGTCGGGGCTGCGCGACAAGCTGAGCGCGTACGACTTCGGCAGCGCCAACTTCGGGCTCAAGGACGCCAACTTCGCGGCCCACCTGTCATTGGCGAAGCCGTCGGGGATCTCCTTCGACCCCAACGCCTGACCGGTGACATGATCGGGCGCGGGACCTAGGTCCCCCGCACCCGCGGGTTCCGTCCCACGCCCGATCCCCGCCGGCCCGCACCCGGCATAGCGTCCCGTTCATGGACACGAGCGATACGAGCGATACGAGCGGACACCTCGAGGAGGCCCTGGACCGCGTCCACGCGTCCGGTCCGGAGCGAGACGGCTGGCTGAGCAACCACGCCCCCATGGTCGTCGAGGCACTCGCCGCGCACGGCCAGGCCGGCTCGGTGCACCGGTGGCTGGACCTCTACCGGGACAAGCTGGAGGACTTCCCCGACCGCACCGCCCCCGTCACGGACGCCAACTGGCCCTCCGCGTTGGGTGATCCGCGCCGGATCGCGGACTGGACCGATCATTTCTCCCGCACGCTCGCCGAGCGCCCCTGGGGGGACGTGCTCGCCGAGTGGTGGCCGCGCCTGCTGCCGGGCCTGTACGGCGGTGCCACGCACACGGTCATCCGGGTCGGCCACGCCGTCCGGGCGGTGGCGGCCGAGGAGAACGGTCCGCGGCTCACCGAACTCGCGCACGCGCTGGGCTACTGGGCGGCACGGCACCAGCCCATGACGGGTCTCGTGACACTGCCGGGTGCGGCGACCGCCATGGACGCCCTGGACGCCGTACCCGCGATCGAGTCGGGGCATGTGGGGTTCCGGAACCGTCTGGCCGCCGTACGCCGACTGCCCGTGTGGGCGCAGGAGGTGACCGACCCGGACACCGCGAAGGAGCGGCTCACCGAACTCGTCCGTGCCGCGACCCACCGCTACGCCACCCACGGTCACGGCGAGCCGACGATGCTCGTCCACGCGGCCACGGCCCCCAACGCCGTGCTGCGGACCCTGGATTCCCTTCCCCGCGACCAGTGGATACCCAGCCTGCACGCGGCCTGGACGGCGTCTGCGGCGGTGACGGCGATGTACGCGCCCGTGACACCGGTCGCCTACGTCCCTCCCGCGCACCTGGCGCCCGAGGAGGTCGTGGAACGAGCCCTCGCCCACGGAGACGAGCACGTCATCAAGCTCACCGACACCGCCCTGGACATCGGCGACGAACAGGCCCTCGCGGCCGCCCTGCGCTCGGTCGAACTCAGCGAGCCGCTCGTGTGAGCCCCGCCCGGCGGATCGTGCCGACGTCACACGTGGGGGTCTCCGACCACGCTCCGGCACGCGGTGATTCCGTGCGATCGGCGGGCGTTGGCATCACCGCGGACAGCGTTCCCGTGCAGGCAGCCCCCGCCCGCGTCCCTGGGCCCGCGCCACCACCCGACCAGGCCCGGCCCGCCGACCTCAGCCCCCACGCACAAGCCAGGGCCGTCGGCGCCCTGCTCGGCGGCGCGCTGCTGCCCTTGACCGGGATCCGCGGGCACGTTCCCGACGGGCGGGCTGCTGACGGCGGTGGCGCTGGTGGTGCTGTCCTGGCCGGAGCCGGTCATCTCGCGGGCGACGGTGGACGCCGCCGAGCCCGGCATCCGATGATGGCCGGATGGATCTTCACGGGGAACTGCCCGCCGCCGTCGACACCGAGGCCCTGCTCGTCCTCGCCGAGTCCCACCACACCCGCCCCGCACGGCCGTTGGGCACCAGGGAGGCCGCCGGTCACCTGGTGAAGGTGTACGCGCTGGAGGCACCCGGCCGCACCGTCTCCGATCAGGACGCCGAGGCCGGGCTGCGGATCGCCGAGCGGCACCTCGGACTCGGGTCGCTGCGGGGTTCCCTGGGGCTGGCCGTTCTGATCGTGCACGCCGGCGGCGACGGCGACTACGTCCTGGTCCACAGCTGGATCGAGGGCGACATGGCGGATCTGGCGATCTTCGCCGGCCCGGTGGGCAAGCCCGACGCGCTGCGGCCCGGCCGGGCGGGCCTCGCGCCCTGCGTGTGGGAGGCCGCCGTACTCGGGCACGAGCGGGACGCGTACTCCCGGCACGTCCTGGACGGCACAGGGTCGCTCGCCGAACGTCTCACCGCCTGGGGCGCGGACACGATCGCGGGCGACGTCCGATGAGCGAGGCCCCCCACGTACGGCACGCCGGGCGCGCCGACCTCCCCGCGGTCGCCGAACTCGCCGCCCGGCACGCGCAGTACGAGAAGGCGGCTCCACTCCGGCACGACCTGCCCGACCGGCTGGCCGCGCTCCTCTTCGACACCCCCGCGCCCCGCCTGCGCTGCCTGGTGGCCGAACTTCCGGACGGCGAACTCGTCGGTTACGCCACCTGCTCGCCCGAACTCTCCACCTGGGAGGGCCGCGAGTACCTGCACATGGACTGCCTGTTCCTCTTGCCCGGGCACCGCGGTCTCGGACTCGGCGTCCTGCTCATGGACGCCGTGGCCGCCGAGGCCCGCGCGCTGGGGCTCGACGAGGTGCAGTGGCAGACGCCGGTCTGGAACGACGGGGCGATCCGCTTCTACGACCGGATCGGCGCCCGCGCCAGGCAAAAGGTGCGCTACTCCCTACCCGTTGCTCCCTGAGCATCAAACATCGAGCCTCCGCAGGGTCTATCGTGTCCCGCATGTCCCTCCCGGAACTGATCCGCATCGTCTCCCGTGACTCGCCGATGGCGCTGGCTCAGGTGGAGCGTGTCAGAAGCGAGTTGACGGCCCTGTACCCCGGTGTGCGCACCGAGGTCGTACCGGTGAAGACGACCGGTGACAAGTGGATGGGCGACCTGTCCAAGGTCGAGGGCAAGGGCGCGTTCACCAAGGAGGTCGACGCCGCACTGCTGGCCGGTGAGGCCGATCTCGCGGTGCACTGCGTGAAGGACGTGCCCGCCGACCGGCCGCTCCCGGCGGGCACCACGTTCGCGGCCTTCCTCAAGCGGGACGACATCCGCGACGCCCTGATCCACCCGGGCGGCCTCACTCTGGACGAGCTTCCGGAGGGGACCCGGATCGGCACCTCCTCGGTGCGCCGCGTGGCGCAGCTGGCCGCCACCCACCCGCACCTGGAGTGTGTGCCGTTCCGCGGCAACGCCAACCGTCGGCTGGCCAAGCTGGCGGCCGGCGAGGCGGACGCGCTGCTGCTCGCGGTCTCCGGCCTGGAACGCATCGGCCGCGAGGACGTGATCAGCGAGATCCTCTCCCCCGAGACGATGATGCCGCCGATCGGCGCGGGCATCCTCGCGCTCCAGTGCCGGGAGGGCGACACCAAGCTGATCGACACGGTGAGCGCGCTGGGTGATCCGGACACGTTCCGGGAGGCCACCGCCGAGCGGATGTTCCTGCACGTCCTGCAGGGCCACTGCAACAGCCCGATCGCGGGGTACGCGCGGGTGGACCACAGCGACGAACTTTCCCTGCGCGCCTGTGTGTTCACCCCGGACGGCAAGACACGGCTGAACGCCCACGAGTGGGCTGGCCGGCTGGATCCGGCCACGCTGGGCACCTCGGTCGCCGTGGCGCTGCTGCGTCAGGGCGCCCGCGAGATCATCGACGGCATTCCCCACTGAGCCAAAGGGCGGATCAGGCGGTGCCCTCTTCGGCCTGGTCCCGCAGGAAGTTGCTCACCTGGCAGGCCAGGCCCTCGCGGCCCACGCCCGCGTGCGTGGCTCCCTCGTCGAGTCCGATGCCGCCCGCCCACAGCCGGCGGTCGGCCCACTCGTCGTCGACCCGCAGCTGGATCTGCACGTCGATCTGGCCGAGGCTCGTCTCCGGTCCCGCCGCGAACAGCACGGCCGTGGCGCGGCGCAGCGGGTAGACGTCGAAGCCCTCGATGAACTGCGAGTTGCGCCAGTCGATGAAGGCGCTCTCGCCGTCGGGGCCGATCCGCACGTCGATCTGACCGTCCTCGAGATGGACGGTCGGATGCAGGTCGCCGCGGTTCTCGACGGTCACCCGGACGCTGAAGTACGTGAGCCCTTCGGCGGCGTCGTCGCGTCCACGCGGCGGCTCGGCCGCCTCCAGACGGTGGACGCGGACACGCAGACCGGCATGCTCGTCGTACTCCTGCCAGTCCCCGACCACGTTCGGCTCGTACACAGTGCACCTCTTCGACCTCAGAGAGCTGCTTCCTATCTGTGTGCTCAATGCACTGTCAAATGAGCAGAATGCGCTGTGGCCAGGGAATTCACCCCCTTTGATCGCTGATCAAGCCGTGCGCAGGAAGAATCCGCCGAGCGGCCGGAAAAACCCTTTCACGGGCGTGCCGCACATCACGTTCCGCGCGCATGATCAACGGGCCAGCCGGCCGAGGAGCGAGGAGGCCGCGGCGATGCCGAGCGCGGCGGCCACGGCCAGCACCCCGAAGTCGAGCGCCAGATGGGCGTGGGTGCCCAGGAGGAGGCCGCGCAGGGCGTCGACTTCGTAGCTGAGCGGGTTCACCTTGCTCACGGCCTGGAGCCAGCCCGGCATGACGGACAGCGGGTACAGGGCGTTGGAGCCGAAGAAGAGCGGCATGGTGATGGCCTGCCCGATGCCCATCAGGCGGTCCCTGCTGAGCACGATGCCGGCGATGGTCATCGACAGGCAGGAGAAGAACGCCGAGCCGAGGACCACGATCGCCCCGACGCCGAGGAGCTTGAGCGGGTTCCAGGTCAGGGACACCCCGAGGAGGGCGGCGATGACGATGACGACGACGGCCTGGATCAGCGACTTCACGCCGGCCGCGAAGGCCTTCCCGGTGGTGAGTGCCGAGCGCGGGGTGGGCGTGACCAGGAGCTTGTTGAGGATGCCCGCGTCCCGCTCCCAGATGATCTGGATGCCGTAGAAGATCGCGATGAACATCGCCGACTGGGCGATGATGCCGGGCGCCAGATAGTCGATGTAGGGGATGCCCTGAGTGGGGATCGCCTTGATGCGGGTGAAGGTCTGGCCGAAGATCAGCAGCCACAGGGCGGGCTGGACCGCGCGGGTGTAGAGCTCGGTGCGGTCGTGGCTGAGCTTCTGCAGTTCCACGGCGCACATCGCCACGACCCGGGCGGGCAGCACTCGCCAGCCCGCGCGGGGCTCCGGCGGGCGAAGCAGCAGACTGATGGAGCTCGGGTCAGCCGACACGGTTGGCGGTGCGGCGGGTGCTTCGGACATCGCGGAAATCCCCTCCTTCGTCTTCGAGTCCGCTGCCGGCGACGTCACGGAAGACGTCCTCCAGAGTCGGCAGGGTGTCGGTGCCCCGGCTCTCGGCAAGGCCCCGCCGGAGTTCGACCGGGGTGCCGAGGGCGCGGATGCGGCCGCGGTGCATGAGACCGACCCGGTCGCAGTACTGGTCGGCCTCGTCCATGTAGTGGGTGGTCACGAGGACCGTCATGCCGGTCGCCTCACGCACGGCGTTGATGTGCTCCCACACGCCGGTGCGGGCGATCGGGTCGAGGCCGATGGTCGGCTCGTCGAGGATCAGCAGCCGGGGCGCGCTGACCAGGGCCTGGGCGAGCTCCAGTCGGCGGACCATGCCGCCGGAGTAGGTGCCGGCGAGCCGGTCGGCGGCTTCGGTGAGGTCGACCGCGGCCAGGGCCTGGGCGACGCGGTCGGCGCGTTCCTTGCGGGCGACGTCGAAGACCCGGGCGAACAGGGTGACGTTCTCCCGGCCGCTCAGGTTCGCGTCGGCGGACAGCTGCTGCGGGACGTAGCCGAGCAGCCGGCGTACGGCCATCGCGTCGGTGGCGGTGTCGCGGCCGAAGACGTGGATCATGCCGGCCGGGACGGGGAGCAGGGTGGTGATGCAGCGGATGGCGGTGGTCTTGCCGGCGCCGTTGGGGCCGAGCAGTCCGAAGACCTCACCCTCCGCCACGGTCAGGTCCAGCCCGTCCACGGCCTTCGTGTCACCGAAGGCGTAGGTGAGCCCCGTACAGGAAACAGCGTCGGGTGTCATGTCTCCTCGGCCTCCTCGTGCAGAGTGACGGCGAGCGCGCGCAGCGCGGGGAGCGCGGCACGCAGGGCCTCCTGATCGGCCGCGTCCAGCCGGGTGATGTGCCGGCTCACGAGCGCGACCCGCCGCTGCTTCCAGTCCCCGAGGCGCGCCTCGGCCTTCTCGGTGAGCAGCAGACGGGCGGCACGCCGGTCGGCGGGGTCGGTCTCACGGACCAGGTGTCCCTCCTTGACCAGCTGGTTGACCAGGGTCGAGACGGAGTTCCCGGCCAGGTACAGCTCCTTGGCGGCGTCGGAGACGCCGATGCCGGGCCGTGACTCGACCAGGCGCAGCAGTTCGACCTCGGCGCCGCGCAGCCTCGGCACCGTCAGTCCGGCGCGCAGCCTGCGCCTGAGCAGCCGCTGGACGCCGACGAGTGCGTCGGCCAGCTCTTCCGGGAAGGTCTCCTCGTCCACATCGCCGAGGTTACCTCTGTAACAGAGGTAACTCGCCCAAGAGCCGGTCAAACACATATCCTGTGATTCGTTTCCTTTGTTTCATTTCATCCGAAAACGGGAATCCGCACATAAGTGCTTCGGACAGGAGGCACGTCTCCGTGGGAGCCCGCCCATAGGGCCCCGGATGTCTTCCTCACGTCCGCTTGCGCGCCTCCCACGGTGTCTGTCCATCCAGCACCACAGGGAGGTGCGCGGCATGTCGTCCGTCGCCACCAGAAGACAACCTCATCCGCACGACGACGCCCCCGACACCGACAAGGCGTTCGTGCGCCTGGCGGGACTGCCCGACGGTCCGGAACGCAAGGCTCTGCGGGACGAGCTGGTCGAGCTCTGGCTGCCCATGGCCGAGCGGATCGCCGTCCGGTTCCGGGGCCGCGGGGAGTCCCTCGAGGACCTCTACCAGGTGGCCGCCCTCGGGCTCGTCAAGGCGGTCGACCATTACGACCCGGCACGCGGGAGCGCCTTCGAGGCGTACGCGGTGCCGACCGTGACCGGTGAGATCAAGCGGCACTTCCGCGACCACATGTGGACGCTGCATGTGCCGCGCCGGGTGCAGGACCTGCGCAACCGGGTCCGGCAGGCCTCGAAGGAGCTCGCACAGGCGCCCGGGCGGGCTCCCACTGTGGCCGAGATCGCCGAGCGGGCGCAGTTGACCGAGGACGAGGTACGCACCGGTGCGGAGGCGCTGGAGTGCTTCTCGGCGCTGTCGCTGGAGGCGGAGATGCCCGGTACCGACGGCTACGCCCTGGGCGACGCGCTCGGCGGCCCCGACCCCGGCTTCGACGTGGTGATCGACCGGGTGGCCGTCAGGCCCTGCCTGGAGGCCCTGCCGGAGCGCGAGCGGACCATCCTGTACCTGCGCTTCTTCCAGGGCATGACACAGAGCGGCATCGCAGAGGAACTCGGCATCTCGCAGATGCATGTCTCCCGGCTGCTCAGCACGTGCTTCGCGCACCTGCGCGAGGAGGTCCTGGCCGACGCCGACTGAACCCGAAGGACACCGTCACTCGGGTGGCGCCCCCGGAATCTGCGTCGGGCCGTAACGGTCGAGGGCGTCCTCCAGCTCGGCCTGGATCTCCGGCGGGATCTCTCCGGACCGTCCCCAGATGAGGATCAGGTCCGCGACGTTGCGCAGCTTGATGTTCGTGTGCTGGGAGACGTCCTTCAGCACTTCCCAGCCCTGGTCCGGGGTGACCCTGCCGAGCGCGACGACCATGCCGATGGCCTGGTCCACGACCGCGTGGGAGACCATCGCTTCCTTGAGCTGGCCGATCTCCTCCTGCAGGGCGAAGATCCGGTCCGACTCGTCGGCGGGTTCGTTCGGTACGACTGGCACACATCCATCGTGTCACCCGGACAGGCCCGCGCCACCGGGCGGCAGGCGTTCGGGCCACCGTTTCGGCGCCACCTCCGGGGTACTCGGCAGGCGCCCGAGGCGGTTCCGGACGGACACTGGTCGAAGACCGCCCGGTGGCCGCCGGCCGACGAGAGCAGGACGCGACTGCCATGAACCACGATCCGAGGCATCCCACCGCGACCGCGGATGTCGTCTCCACCCACCATGTGTTCGGCGCCCCCTGCTGGGTCAGCCTGACCAGCCGCGACCAGCAGACCACGGAGGAGTTCTACGGGGCCGTGCTCGGGTGGGAGTGGAAGCCCCTGAAGCTCGGCGAGCGCTTCCGGGTCGCGCTGGTGGACGGCACGCCGGTCGCCGGGATCGCGGCGGTGGCGTCGATGTGGCAGATGGCGGTGGCCTGGACCGCGTACTTCGCGGTGCCCAGCGCGGACGAGGCAGTGGCCCGCGTACAGGAACGCGGTGGCACCCTGGCCGTCGGCCCGCTGTCCTTCCCGCCCGGACGGGCGGCCCTGCTCTCGGACCGCGACGGCGCGGCCTTCGGCGTCTGGGAGGGCGATCTCATCGCCAACTGGGAGGTGTGGCGCCGCGCCCAGCCGGCGTTCGTACGGCTGCACACCCGCGACGCGTTCGACGCCGCGATCTTCTACGGCGAGGTCCTCGACTGGGCGACGGAGCGTCCCGGCGGCTGCGAGGTCCGCTACGAGGGCGGCGAGGTGGTGCTGCGCAGCAGGGGCGACGTGGTGGCGCGCATCGAGTCGGGGGCGCTGGGCTCGGCCCCCGATCCCGCCATCCGGCCGCACTGGCAGGTCCACTTCGCGGTCGCGGACGTGGCGGCCTGCGCCAAGGCGGCGGAGGTCCACGGCGGCAGCGTGCTCTCGCACACCGGCGACGAGGCCGTCCTGCGCGACCCCGACGGCGCCCAGTTCACGGTGACCTCGCGCCGCGAGCGCTGAGGGCGGGCGCCGAGAACGCCATCGCCAACGAGGGCGGCGGCATCGGGCACCTGGTCGCCGCGGGCGCCTCGGAGGTCCCCGGCTCCGCCTTTCAGGCGCCCGCGCGGGACGGCCTCGACAGCAGCACCAGGCTGCGCGCCTCGATCGTCATCTCGGAGCCGGCCTTGTGCTCTGCTTCGTCGGCGCCCTGGGGCTCCGCCGTGTCGAGCAGGGTCGTCCAGCGTTCGCCGTACGCGGGGCCCGGCAGCCGGAAGTCGACGGGCTCCCAGTGGCCGTTCAGCAGCAGCAGGAACGAGTCGTCGACCACCGGGCGTCCGCGCGGATCCGGTTCCGCGATGGCGTCGCCGTTCAGGAAGACCCCGACCGCGTGCGCGTCGGAGCGCTGCCAGTCCGCCTCGGCCATCTCGCGGGCGTCCGGCAGCAGCCAGACCAGGTCGGGCAGCGGCTGCCCGGCGTGCGTGACGGTCTCGCCCCGGAAGAACCGGCGTCTGCGCAGGACGGGATGGGCCGCGCGCAGGCCGATCACGCGCCGCGTGAACCCCGCGAGTTCGCGCTGCTCCTCGCTCAACTCCCAGTCGACCCAGGAGACTTCGTTGTCCTGGCAGTAGGCGTTGTTGTTGCCCAGCTGGGTGCGGCCGAGTTCGTCGCCGTGACAGAGCATCGGAATGCCCTGCGAGAGCAGGAGGGTGGCAAGGAAGTTCCGCTGCTGGCGGGCCCGCAGCTCCAGTACGGCGGCGTCGTCGGTCTCGCCCTCGGCCCCGCAGTTCCATGACCGGTTGTCGCCCTCGCCGTCCTGACCGTCCTCCCCGTTGGCCTCGTTGTGTTTGTCGTTGTAGGAGACGAGGTCGCGCAGGGTGAAACCGTCGTGCGCGGTCACGAAGTTGACGCTGGCTCGCGGGCGCCGCCGGCTGTGCTGGTACAGGTCGGAGGAGCCGGTCAGCCGGGAGGCGAACTCGCCGAGCGTGTGCGGCTCGCCCCGCCAGAAGTCCCGTACGGCGTCCCGGTACTTGCCGTTCCACTCCGACCACAGCGGCGGGAAGTTGCCGACCTGGTAACCGCCCTCCCCCACGTCCCACGGCTCGGCGATCAGCTTGACGCGGCTGATCACCGGGTCCTGCTGGATGAGGTCGAAGAACGCCGACAGCCGGTCCACCTCGTGGAACTGCCGGGCCAGCGTGGCAGCGAGGTCGAAGCGGAAGCCGTCGACGTGCATCTCGGTCACCCAGTACCGCAGCGAGTCCATGATCAGCTGGAGCACGTAGGGGTGCCGCATCAGCAGGCTGTTCCCGGTGCCGGTGGTGTCGTAGTAGTGCCCCCAGTCACCGTCGACCAGCCGGTAGTACGAGGCGTTGTCGATGCCGCGGAAAGAGAGCGTGGGGCCCTTCTCGTTGCCCTCGGCCGTGTGGTTGTAGACGACGTCGAGGATGACTTCGAGGCCGGCTGCGTGCAGCGCCTTCACCATCGCCTTGAACTCGGTGACCTGCTGGCCGCGGGTGCCGTGGGCGGCGTAGGCGTTGTGGGGCGCGAAGAAGCCGATCGTGTTGTAGCCCCAGTAGTTGGCGAGGCCGCGGTCCTGGAGCACCCCGTCCTGCACGAACTGGTGCACCGGCATCAGCTCGACGGCGGTCACACCGAGCGAGGTCAGATGGTCGATCACCGCCGGGTGTGCGAGACCGGCGTATGTGCCGCGCAGTTCCGGCGGGACGTCGGGGTGGGTGCGGGTGAGTCCGCGGACGTGGGCCTCGTAGATCACGCTGTCGGCGTAGAAGCGTCTGGGCGGCTGGTCGTCGCCCCAGTCGAAGGCCGGGTCGGTGACCACGCCGAGCATGGTGTGCCCGGCGCTGTCGGCCTCGGGGGTGTGGAGCGAGGGGTGGTTGTCCATCTCCCCGTCCACCGCCTTGGCGTACGGGTCGAGGAGCAGCTTCGCCGGATCGCACCGGTGGCCGAGTGAAGGCTGCCAGGGTCCGTGCACCCGATAGCCGTAACGCTGCCCCGGCCCGACGCCCGGCAGGAAGCCGTGCCACACGAAGCCGTCGACCTCGGTCAGCTCAACGACGGTGTGGGCGCCCCGCTCGTCGACCAGGACGAGTTCGACGCGCTCGGCCACCTCGCTGAACAGCGCGAAGTTGGTTCCCTCGCCGTCGAATTGGGCGCCCAGCGGGTAGGGGTGCCCGCTCCAGGCCGGCACCCGCTTCCCGTTCTTGTACGGCTTCTTCCTGGACGACGGCACGCTCAGCACCCGCCGTCGGCAGTGGTGGCGGCCAGGACCGCGACCGGCATCTCGCGCGGCACCTGGAGCACCTCCCGCAGGGTGGGCTCGGGGGCCGTCGGCACGAGCGGGACGCGCTCGCCGGCGCGGGCCCGCTGCGAGAACCAGATGACCTTGCTGCCGGTGTCGGTGGCGCAGCAGCCCCAGCCGTCGCTCATCGCGGCGATCCGCTCCAGGCAGGCGCGCAGATCCAGGTCCGGGCGCAGCTCGCTGTCGTTCTCGGCGACGGCGGTGATGAGGTGCTGGCCGTTCCACCACAGCTCGATCGAGGTGTTCTTGTCCCTCGCGTGCTCGTCGATGGCCTTGAGCAGCAGTTCGGCACCACCGCAGACGGGCTCGACCAGGGTCTCGAGGTCCCAGAGCCGTAGATGGGCGGCCAGGATGCGCCTGACCTGCCCGACCCGTTCCGGGCTGACCTCCACGTCGAGGTGGTAGTAGCAGGGCACTGCGGTCTTCATCGTCACTCCTCACCGGCGAAGCTCCCGCTCCTCCCGGCCCCCGCGGGACCGGACCCCGAAACACGGAGCGTGAGTGCTGATCGCTTCAGAGTCACTCCAGAGTGGGAGTGCTACGCCAT
Source organism: Streptomyces doebereineriae (assembly GCF_031845645.1). Lineage (NCBI taxonomy): Bacteria > Bacillati > Actinomycetota > Actinomycetes > Kitasatosporales > Streptomycetaceae > Streptomyces > Streptomyces doebereineriae. The sequence continues at coordinate 455,951 of NZ_JAVREZ010000005.1, read as the reverse complement.
TCGTGCAACACGAGCGATCGGTGAGGTGGTTGAAGACCCAACAAGACGCTGAGTCGTTACCCGTGCACCATGAGTGAAGATCTCGCGAGTCCCGCATCTGCTCCAGCCCGGAAAGGTGTACGGCGCCATGCTGCTACCGGCCAAAGCCGAAGTCGCCCGGCAACTTCGGCGGTATCGCGCCTGGGAGCGCGTCATGCTGGCCTCCCCCGCCGACCGCACCGTCCGGGCCACCTTCGAGGACTCGGGTTACACGCTGTGCGTGCTGATGGGCAAGCGCTGCGCGCGTGAGGCGGCCGAGGCCGCCGAGCGCTATCTGCGCACCAGCGTGGGGGCCTACCTCCAGGAGCAGAGCGACCTGCCCTGCACGGGGGGCGTGGCCAGGCGTGGTCCGCCGAGATCCGCGGAACGTTCCCCCGCGGGGAGGTAGCCCCTTCCGGCGCAGCTTCGATCCCCGGCCGGGCGCAGTCAGCGCCCGGCCTCGAGCACGGCGGAGGCGAGAGCATGAGTTCCACCCCGGTCATCGGCCGCATCCCGGTTCGGGACGTCCGCCCTGCCGTCGAGTCCGGCAGGCGTCCGGCGAAAGCGGTCGTGGGAGAGACGTTCGAGGTCACCGCGACGGTGTTCCGCGAGGGCCATGACGCGGTCGCCGCGAACGTCGTCCTGACCGATCCGGAAGGGCGCCACGGCCCCTGGACCCCGATGCGGGAGTTGGCCCCCGGCAGCGATCGCTGGGGTGCGGAGGTCACTCCGGACGTCGAGGGCCGCTGGACGTACCGCGTCGAGGCCTGGAGCGACCCGATCGGCACGTGGCGCCGCGTCGCCCGCATAAAGGTTCCTGCCGGCCTCGACACGGGTCTGGTCCTGGAGGAGGGCGCCGAGCTCCACACCCGTGCGGCGGCGGGCGTCCCGGAGGGCCCGCAGCACGCGGTGCTGGTAGCGGCGGCGAAGACGCTCGCCGACGATTCGCTGCCGGTCGCCACCCGTCTGGCGGGGGCCCTTACGCCGGACGTGGACGCGGTGCTCGCCCGCCATCCGCTGCGGGAGTTGATCACGGCGTCGGAGACGCTGCCGCTGTTGGTGGAGCGGGAGCGGGCGCTGTTCGGGTCGTGGTACGAGTTCTTTCCCCGCTCGGAGGGCACCCCTGAGCGGCCGCACGGCACGTTCCGTACCGCGGCCCGCCGGCTGCCGGCGATCGCGGCGATGGGGTTCGACGTGGTCTACCTGCCGCCGATCCATCCGATCGGCAGCACCTTCCGCAAGGGCCGCAACAACACCCTGTCCGCCGGGCCCGACGATGTGGGCGTGCCGTGGGCGATCGGCTCGCCGGAGGGCGGCCATGACGCGGTCCACCCGGATCTGGGCACGCTCGAGGACTTCGACTGGTTCGTGCAGGAGGCCGGCAAGCAGGGTCTGGAGGTCGCGCTGGACTTCGCCCTGCAGTGCTCGCCGGATCATCCCTGGGTGCACAAGCACCCGGAGTGGTTCCACCACCGTCCGGACGGCACCATCGCGTACGCGGAGAACCCGCCGAAGAAGTACCAGGACATCTACCCGATCGCCTTCGACGCCGACCTGGAAGGCCTGATCGCGGAGACGCTGCGGGTGCTGCGGCACTGGATGGACCACGGGGTGCGGATCTTCCGGGTGGACAACCCGCACACCAAGCCGGTGGTGTTCTGGGAGCGGGTGATCGCGGACATCAACGCCACCGACCCGGACGTGATCTTCCTGGCCGAGGCGTTCACCCGCCCGGCGATGATGCACACCCTGGCCCAGATCGGTTTCCAGCAGTCCTACACCTACTTCACCTGGCGCACCACCAAGGAGGAGCTCACCGAGTACCTGAGCGAGCTCTCGGGTGAGGCGGCCTCCTACATGCGGCCGAACTTCTTCGCCAACACCCCCGACATCCTGCACGAGTTCCTCCAGCACGGCGGCCGGCCCGCGTTCGCCCTGCGCGCCATCCTGGCCGCGACCCTCTCACCCACCTGGGGCATCTACTCCGGCTACGAACTCGCCGAGAACACCCCCGTGCGCACGGGCAGCGAGGAGTACCTGAACTCGGAGAAGTACCAGCTCAAGGCCCGCGACTGGGACTCCCCCGACAGCCTCGCCCCCCTGATCACCCAGCTCAACACCATCAGACGCCGGCACCCCGCCCTCCAACGCCTGCGGAACATCCGCTTCCACCACACCGACAACCACGCGGTCATCGCCTACAGCAAGCGCACCGGTGACGACACGGTGCTGGTGGTCGTGAACCTCGATCCGCACCACACCCAGGAGGCCACGGTCTCGTTGGACATGCCGCAACTCGGCCTGGAAAGGCACGAGTCCCTGTCCGTGCACGACGAACTGACGGGTGAGACCTACCACTGGAGCAGCAACAACTATGTGCGTCTGGAGCCCGGTCGAGCACCCGCGCACGTGTTCCAGGTCCGGAGGTCGGTGCCGCAGATCGGAGGGTCCCCAGCGTGACCGTCAACGAGCCCGTCCACGACACCTTCGAGGACACCCCGGCGAAGGATCGGGATCCCGACTGGTTCAAGCGTGCGGTCTTCTACGAGGTCCTCGTCCGATCCTTCCAGGACAGCAACGGCGACGGCGTCGGCGACCTCAAGGGCCTGACCGCCAAACTCGACTACCTGCAGTGGCTGGGTGTCGACTGCCTGTGGCTGCCGCCGTTCTTCAAGTCACCGCTCAGGGACGGCGGCTACGACGTCTCCGACTACACCGCCGTCCTGCCGGAGTTCGGTGACCTCGCCGACTTCGTGGAGTTCGTCGACGCCGCCCACCACCGCGGCATGCGCGTGATCATCGACTTCGTCATGAACCACACCAGCGACCAGCACCCGTGGTTCCAGGAGTCCCGCGCCAACCCCGACGGCCCCTACGGCGACTACTACATGTGGGCCGACGACGACAAGCAGTATCAGGACGCCCGGATCATCTTCGTCGACACCGAGGCCTCCAACTGGAGTCACGACCCGGTCCGCGGCCAGTACTACTTTCACCGCTTCTTCTCCCACCAGCCAGACCTCAACTACGAGAACCCGGCCGTCCAGGAGGAGATCCTGGCCGCCCTCTGCTTCTGGCTCGACCTCGGCATCGACGGCTTCCGGCTCGACGCCGTCCCCTATCTGTACGCGGCGGAGGGCACCAACTGCGAGAACCTGCCCGCCACTCACCAGTTCCTGAAGCGGGTGCGCCGCGAGATCGACGCGATGTATCCGGACACGGTGCTGCTGGCCGAGGCGAACCAGTGGCCGGAGGACGTCGTCGACTACTTCGGCGACTATGAGGCCGGCGGCGACGAATGCCACATGGCGTTCCACTTCCCCGTCATGCCCCGCATCTTCATGGCGGTCCGCCGCGAATCCCGCTACCCCATCTCGGAAATCCTCGCCAAGACCCCGGCCATCCCGTCGAAATGCCAGTGGGGCATCTTCCTGCGCAACCACGACGAGCTCACCCTCGAAATGGTCACCGACGAGGAACGCGACTACATGTGGGCCGAATACGCGAAGGACCCGCGTATGCGCGCCAACATCGGCATCCGCCGCAGGCTCGCGCCCCTCCTCGACAACGACCGTGACACGATCGAGCTCTTCACCGCCCTGCTGCTGTCCCTGCCCGGCTCGCCGATCCTCTACTACGGCGACGAGATCGGCATGGGCGACAACATCTGGCTCGGCGACCGCGACGCCGTACGCACCCCCATGCAGTGGACCCCCGACCGCAACGCGGGCTTCTCCGCGGCCGATCCGGGCCGGCTCAACCTGCCGATCATCATGGACCCCGTCTACGGGCACCAGGTCACCAACGTCGAGGCGTCGATGGCCTCGCCGTCCTCCCTGCTGCACTGGACCCGCCGGATGATCGAGATCCGCAAGCAGAACCCCGCGTTCGGTCTCGGCAGCTTCACCGAACTGCAGTCCTCCAACCCCGCGGTGCTCGCCTTTCTGCGGGAGTACGAGGACGACCTCGTCCTGTGCGTGAACAACTTCTCCCGGTTCGCGCAGCCCACGGAGCTGGATCTGCGTGAGTTCGACGGCCGGCACCCGGTCGAGCTGTTCGGCGGGGTGCGGTTCCCGGCCATCGGTGAACTGCCGTATCTGCTCACCCTCGGCGGGCACGGCTTCTACTGGTTCCGGCTCTCCCGAGTCGCATCCCGCATCGGCCGACGCCTTTGAGCGTGCCGACGAAAGGACGCGTCACCATGCCGAAGACCGCATCGGTCAGCCCGAGGCCCGCGCTCGCGACCGATCTCATGACCTCGCTGGGCGAGCTGCTGCGCCAATGGCTGCCGCGGCAGCGCTGGTTCGCGGGCAAGGACCGCCCCGTGAGCGAGCTCGGTCTGCTGTCGATGACCGAGCTGTTCCCGGGCTGTCTGCATCTGCTGGTCCACACGGGTCACGGCGGGGTGCCCGGGCCCGGCGGCTCCTCGGCCGGTGACTGTTACCAGCTGCTGCTCGGCGTGCGCAAAAACCTCTCCCCGCGTCTCGGCCGTGCCCTCATCGGCCGTGCGGAGCGGGGTCCGCTGGCCGGTCTGACGATCTACGACGCCCTGCACGACCCGCGCTCGGCGCAGCTGCTGCTGGAGCGGCTGCGGCATCCCGGCACGGCCGGTCCCCTGCGCTTCGAGGGCGACCCTTCGGTGCCGGTGCCCGCCGGGCTCCCACCGCGGCTGCTGGAGACCGAGCAGTCGAACTCCTCACTGGTGTACGGCGACGAGTTCATCCTGAAGGTCTTCCGCCGCATCCAGCCCGGCGTCAATCCGGACCTGGAGGTGCCGGTCGCGCTGGCCGGGCAGGGCTGCCGTCGGGTGCCGGCGCCGGTGGCCTGGTTCCGGACCACGCATCCGCAGGGGGCGACGCTCGGCGTGCTGCAGCCGTATCTGCGCGACGCGTCCGACGGCTGGGCTCTGGCCCTGCAGGCGCTGGCCTCGGGTGACGACTTCACCGTGCAGGCCCACGAGCTGGGGCGGGCCATGGCCGAGGTGCACCTCGCGCTGGCCGCCGCCTTCCCCGGCAGCGGCCACGACGACAACGGTTCCACGGCAGCCGCGATGACCGAGCGCCTGAACTCCGCCGCGCACAGCGTGCCCGCGCTGCGGCCGTTCGTCCCCGGCCTGCAAAGCGCGTTCGGCGCGCTGGCCACGTGCGACTCCGGGCCGCCCGCACAGCGCGTCCACGGCGACCTGCACCTGGGGCAGGTGCTGCGGGCGGGCCGCGAGTGGTTCGTCATCGACTTCGAGGGCGAGCCGTCCCGCCCGCTCGTCGAGCGGTGCGCCGCCCAGTCCCCGGTGCGGGACATCGCGGGCATGCTGCGCTCCTTCGACTACGCGGCCCGGCAGCGCCGGCCCTGGCGGCCGGAGTGGGCGCGCCGCTGCCGTGAGGCCTTCTGCGGGGGCTATGCCGCCCTCGCCGGGTGGGATCCGCGCAAGAAGCACGGCCTGCTGCGCGCCTACGAGACCGACCGGGCCGTCTACGAGGTCCTGTACGAAGCACGACACCGGCCGGACTGGCTGCCCGTGCCAATGGCGGCGATCGAACGCCTCGCCGTGAGAGGAGACTGAGCCGTGGCCCTGCGCGACACCTCACTGCCCGAGCCGTCCGGAGTGGCGCGCTGTGCTCCGGCCCCGCCGCTCGACCCCGCGGACCGGGGCCGGCTGCTGGCGGGCGCCCACCACGACCCGCACGCGCTGCTCGGCGCCCACCCGGTCGCGGGCGGGATCGTCTTCCGGGCGCTGCGCCCGTTCGCCCGCGCGGTGTGCGTCGTGACCGACGGCGAGCGCATGCGGCTGGCCTCGGAGGGCGACGGCCTCTTCTCCGGTCTGCTGCCTCTCGATACGATCCCCGACTACACCCTGGTGGTGTCGTACGCCGACGGGGAGCAGGAGGTGCACGACCCGTACCGCTTCCTGCCCGCGCTCGGCGACACCGACCTCCACCTCATCCGCGAGGGCCGCCACGAGCAGCTGTGGAAGGCGCTCGGCGCCGAGCCGATGACCCACGAAGGGGTGACCGGCACCCGCTTCACGGTGTGGGCACCCAACGCCCAAGGGGTCAGGGTGGCCGGCGAGTTCACCTTCTGGGACGGGCAGGCGTTCCCGATGCGGTCCCTTGGCGCGTCCGGGGTGTGGGAGCTGTTCTTGCCCGGCATCGGAGAGGGCACCCGGTACAAGTTCGAGATCACCTCTCGCCACGGCGGCCGATTCCTCAAGGCCGACCCGATGGCCCGCCGCGCGGAGGTGCCGCCCGACACGGCGTCCATCGTGACCTCCTCGCGCTACGAGTGGGGCGACCACGACTGGATGGCCCACCGCGGGGACACGCCCGTGCACGTGGCGCCGTTCTCGGTCTACGAGGTCCATCTCCCGTCCTGGCGCCCAGGACTGACATACCGGCAACTGGCCGACGAGCTGCCGTCGTACGTCAGGGACCTGGGCTTCACTCATGTCGAGCTGATGCCGGTCGCGCAGCACCCCTTCAGCGGCTCCTGGGGCTACCAGGTCACCGGGTTCTACGCGCCGACCTCCCGGCTCGGCACCCCGGACGACTTCAAGTACTTGGTCGACGCCCTCCACCGGGCCGGCATCGGCGTGATCATGGACTGGGTGCCTGCCCATTTCCCCAAGGACGACTGGGCGTTGGCCCGGTTCGACGGGGACCCCCTGTACGAGCCGGGAGACGACCGTCGGGCCGAGCACCCGGACTGGGGGACGTACGAGTTCGACTTCGGGCGCGTGGAGGTGCGCAACTTCCTGGTCGCCAACGCCGTGTACTGGTGCGAGGAGTTCCACATCGACGGGCTGCGCGTGGACGCGGTCGCCTCGATGCTCTATCTCGACTACTCGCGCGACTCCGGCCAGTGGAGCCCCAATGTGTTCGGGGGGCGCGAGGATCTCGACGCGGTCGCCTTCCTCCAGGAGATGAACGCGACCGTGTACCGCCGGGCGCCGGGCGTCGTGACGATCGCCGAGGAGTCCACGGCCTGGGACGGCGTGACCCGCCCCACGGACAGCGGGGGTCTGGGTTTCGGCCTGAAGTGGAACATGGGCTGGATGCACGACTCCCTCGGCTACATCAGCCACGAGCCGGTGCACCGCAAGTACCACCACAACGAGATGACCTTCTCGATGGTGTACGCGTACAGCGAGAACTACGTCCTACCGATCTCCCACGACGAGGTCGTCCACGGCAAGCAGGCGCTGGTGTCCAAGATGCCGGGCGACTGGTGGCAGCAGCGCGCCAACCACCGTGCGTATCTCGGCTTCATGTGGGCCCACCCCGGCAAGCAGCTCCTGTTCATGGGCCAGGAGTTCGCCCAGGGCGCCGAATGGTCCGAGTCCCACGGTCCGGACTGGTGGCTGCTCGACCCGGCGTACGGGGCCGAGGCCGACCACCGGGGCGTCCGTGACCTCGTGCGCGATCTGAACACCGCCTACCGGGCGACCCCCGCGCTCTGGCAGCGCGACACCGACCCCGGCGGATTCCGTTGGGTGATCGGGGACGCGGCCGAGGACAACGTCTTCGCCTTCCTGAGGTTCGATGCGGCGGGCAGCCCGCTGCTCGCGGTCTCCAACCTCTCCCCCGTCGTGCGCGACGACTACCGCCTCACCGTTCCCGACGGACTCCCCCTGTGGCAGGAGTGCCTCAACACCGACGCCGCGCGGTACGGCGGCGGCGACATCGTCCGGCGTGACCCGGTCAAGGCGGAGGACGGGGCGCTGCGGCTCACCCTGCCGCCGCTCGCGACGGTGTGGCTGGTCCCGGTGCCCGGCTGAGTCCGCGGGCGACGCGGAGGTGTCCGACCGGTCCCGAAGGGGCAGTCGGGGTCGTACGAGAACGAGCATCCTCGTCGTCGCCGAGGGCCACAGAAGGGGCTGTATCACGTGCGCACCGTCGGAGTGGAGGAGGAACTCCTCCTGGTCGACCCGGAGACCGGCGAACCGCAGGCGCTGTCCGCCGCCGTGCTCGCGCGGGCCGCGCAGGACGGTCCGGACCAGGACGTCTTCGAGAAGGAGCTGCACAACCAGATGCTGGAGTTCGCCACCCACCCGCAGTCGGGCATGGACGAACTCCGCGCCGAGATCGTGCGCTGCCGCAAGGAGGCCGCCCGGCTCGCCGGCGACAGTGGCTGTGCCGTGGCCTCCCTGGCCACCTCGCCGCTGCCCGTCAGCCCCTCGGTCGGCATCGGCCGCCGCTACCAGTGGATGGCGGATCAGTACGGCATCGCCACCCGCGAGCAGCTCGTCATGGGCTGTCACGTCCATGTGTCCGTGGAATCCGACGAGGAGGCCGTCGCCGTCGTCGACCGGATGCAGCCCTGGCTGACCGTGCTGGCCGCGATGAGCGCCAACTCGCCCTTCTGGCAGGGCAAGGACACCGGCTACAGCAGCTACCGCAGCCGGGTGTGGCAGCGCTGGCCCTCGGCCGGTCCGACCGAGCCCTTCCGCTCGGCGGAGCGCTATCACCGGCGGGTCGCGGACATGGTGGCGACCGGCGTCATCCTGGACGAGGGAATGATCTACTTCGACGCCCGGCTGTCCCGGAACTACCCGACGGTGGAGATCCGGGTCTCGGACGTGTGTCTGCACGCGGACACGGCCGTTCTCCTGGCGACCCTCGCCCGCGGGCTGGTGGAGACGGCCGCGCGTGAGTGGCGGGCGGACCGGGAGCCGGTGACGCACAGCGTGAGCCTGCTGCGGCTGGCCGCCTGGCGGGCCGCGCGCTCCGGGCTGTCCGAGGAGCTGCTCCACCCGGCGACCATGCACCGGATGCCCGCAAAGACGGTGGTGCGGGCGCTGCTGGAGCACGTCGAGGACGCGCTCGCCGACAGCGGCGACCTGGACCGGGCCCGCGAGTCCTGTGCCGAACTGCTGCGGCACGGCAACGGTGCCCGGGTGCAGCGCGAGCTGCTGGAGCGTACCGGGAGCCTGCGGGACGTGGTCACCGAGTGCGTGCGGCTGACCCAGGCGTAGTCGTCACAGGGCCAGGACGATCGCGTACACCAGGAAGAAGGCGGCGACGAGCACGACCAGGAGCAGGATCAGTGCCAGCGGCCCCTTGGCCCAGCCCTTGGTCGGGTTGTGCGTCTCCCGGGGGCCCGCCTCCGGCAGGCTGCTCTCGGCGGGCGGGGTCTCGCCCGGGGGTACGCCGCCGCCCGGTTCCAGTCCGGTGGTGCGTTCGGGTTCGGGATCGGGGTTCGTGTAACTCATGCGGTCCGAGTGCCCCGATCTCAACCAGATCACGGGTGACCGCTTACTTCCGTATTCCAGGTACCGCCCGCTCACACCTGGGCTAGATTCGAGCACCGCCGATGACCGAGCTCGTCGGCTCAGTCACAGCCCGTACACGTCAGGAGCAGCGCATGCGCGACTTCGCCCTCGCTCCCCGGACCATCTCGCGCTCCAGCGGTGGTCTGGCCGACAGCGTTTTCGAGAGGGCGGAACTCGACCCCACCCTGCCGGTGCTCGCCCGCCGTCCCGAGGGTTCCTCGGGAGGCTGGCAGGAGGTCACGGCCGTGGAGCTGCGGGACGAGGTGGTGGACCTCGCGAAGGGGCTGGTCGCGTCCGGGATCTCGCCCGGTCACCGGGTGGCGATCATGGCGCGCACCCGCTACGAGTGGACGGTTCTCAGCTACGCGCTGTGGACGGTCGGCGCCGAGGTCGTGCCGATCTATCCGACGTCGTCGCGCGAACAGGTCGAGTGGATCCTGCGGGACACCGGCTGTGTGGCTGTGGTGGTGGAGGACGAGCAGGCGGTGATGACCGTCGGCTCGGTGTGCGCCTCGCTGCCCAGGCTGCGCCATGTCTGGCAGCTGGACGCGGACGCGCTGGAAGCGCTGGCGGAGCGGGGCCGCATGATCCCGCTCGCCACGGTCGAGTCGCTGCGCCGCATCGTGCTGCCGGACTCCACGGCGGTCATCGCCTACACCTCCGGCACCACGGGCCGTCCGCTGGGCTGCGCACTCAGCCACCGCGGCCTCGCGAGCCCCGTCGACACGCTGATCGAGGGCTGGCGCCAGATCACGGCACCGGCGGGACAGCAGCCGTCCGTGCTCGCCTTCCTGCCCTTCTCCCATGTGTACGGCCTCATGATCCAGGGCGTGTGCATCCGCGGCGGTCTGCTCATGGCCCACGAGCCCGACCTGAGCGAGGAGGCGCTGGCGGCCGCCCTGAACTCCTTCCGCCCCACCTACTTCTACGCCGTCCCCTCGGTCTTCGAGAAGATCTACAAGAACTTCCTGCGCGCCGCCCAGCAGGCGGGCCGCGGCGCCCTGTTCGAGCGGGCCGCCGACACGGCACGGGACTTCGCCCTGGCCTGCGAGCGGCAGCGGCTGGGCGAGGGCCCCGGTCCCGGTTTCGACCTGCGGCTCCAGCACGCCCTGTACGAACGGACGGTGTACCGAAGACTGCGGGCAGCGCTGGGCGGCCGGGCCCGGCGTGCCACCTCCGGCGGTTCCACCCTCAACCGTGAACTCTCCCTGTTCTACGAGGGCATCGGTGTCTACGTCCACGACGGATACGGGCTCACGGAGACGTGCGGCGGAATCACCATGCAGCCGCTGGGCCGGGAGAAGTCCGGGACCGTGGGCCGGCCCCTGCCGGGCGTGGACCTGCGGGTGGCGGACGACGGGGAGATCCTGGTGCGCGGGCAGTCGGTCTTCCAGGGGTATGTCAACGACGAGACCGCGACACGGGCCGCGCTGTACGGCGGCTGGCTGGCCACCGGGGACCTCGGGCGGCTGGACGCCGACGGCTATCTGACGATCACCGGCCGCAAGAAGGACATCATCGTCACCACCAGCGGCAAGAGCGTGGCGCCGGCCGCCCTCGAACACCGGCTGAGGATGCACCCGCTCATCCACCAGGCCGTGGTGGTGGGCGACAACCGGCCCTGCGTGGGCGCCCTGCTCACCCTGGACCCGGTGTTCCTGGCCCACTGGCGAGGGGTCCTGGTGGCCCAGCAGGACCCCTCGGCGCGGGAGGAGAACGCGCTGCGGGAGGAGATCGCGCGGGCCGTGGCCGCCGCCAACAGCACGGTCTCGCGCTCGGAGTCGATCCGGGTGTTCCGAGTGCTGTCGGAACCCTTCGACCTGGCCAACGGCCTGTTGACGCCGTCGATGAAGCTGCGCCGGGACGAGATCGTGCGCCGGTACGCGTTGGAGATCGACGCGATGTACCAGGCCCGCTCGCCCGGTGCCCGGCGCACACCGGCGGAGGACTTGCTGAGCTGGGACGACTCGGACAACGTGTTCCGGTGATGCGCCGGAGCCGACATGCTCAAGGACGATTGGGGCGCGTCCCCTCGGGAACACAGCACAATGGCGATGCCAGTGAAAGGACAAAGCCTTGCCGACTCCACGGGGGTGAACTCCGGCATGGCGACCGAGCCGCGTTGGGACGAGACACTGACTTCCGAGGCGATTCCGAGCCGTACGACCCGTTTCGCGGGAGAACCGCAGTGCGTGACGGGCGCGCGGCTTGCCGCTGAGGAATTCCTCGGCGACCTGGCCGACAGGGTGCCGCCCGCGAGCGCCGAGCACTGGGACGACATCCTGTTGATCGTCACCGAACTCGCCGCCAACGCGGTCCAGTACGCTCCCGGCCCCTTCGCCCTCCGGCTGCGCCGGACCTTCGACGGCGTGCACGTGACCCTGCGCGACACGAACCCAACGCCGCCCGCGCCCCGCTCCTTCGATCCGCGCAGCGGCGGCGGGGGCGTCGGCTGGCACCTCGTGCACGCGCTGTGCGACCAGGTCAGCGTGGTCACGGACGACCGCGGCAAGGACGTGCACGCTTTCCTGCCGTGGTGACTTCCCCCGGCCCCGGTCAGGCCGTGGCCGCGAGCCGCAGGTAGTAGGCGCCGACCGCCGCAAGGTACTCGCGGTCCCTGGTCTCGCTGTCCGTCCCGAAGCGCGGGGCCGCCTTCACCTCCGCCCCGGTGCAGGTCAGCGTGACCCGGCGGCCCCGGGTGTCGACGCCGGTGACGACGCCCACCGGTACCAGGACGCTCCTGCCGAAGATCCAGACGCCGGTGTCGACGACGAGGTGTCCCATGCCGTGCGGGGCGGCCTGCCGGTCCACGTGGCCGATCGTGCCGTCGCTCGCGACGACGGTGAAGCCCGTCAGGTCCTGTCCCTCGACGTATCCGCTGTCCGGCGCGTACGACCAGATTCTGTCGGTGGTCACGCTGCTCCTTCCCTCCCTGGCACTGCACGGCCCCGGCTCTCCGCTGCGAGCGGGCCCACAGCACCCAATACCCCTCTGCCGCACACACATTCGGCGACCGGCACCCTCACAAGCGGTTTCCCCGCGTCCGGTCCGCGCACCTCCTTCACTTTTCTCCCGGTGCACTTTCAGGCCAGGACGGGCATGGTGGTCCTCGACGCATTCGTCGCGCCCGCATGGGCAGACGAAGGGCGTTCGAGGCAAACCGCCTGGAGCCGCAGAAAGGGATGAACACCGTGACACGACCCAGGATCCTGGTGGTTGGCGCCGGCTTCGCCGGTGTCGAATGCGTTCGCCGGCTGGAGCGGAAACTCTCCCCGGACGAAGCCGACGTCACCTTGGTGACGCCGTTCGCCTACCAGCTCTATCTCCCGCTGCTGCCCCAGGTCGCCTCCGGCGTGCTGACGCCCCAGTCGATCGCCGTCTCGCTGCGCCGCAGCAAGAAGTACCGCACCCGTATCATCCCGGGCGGCGCGATCGGCGTGGATCTCAAGTCCAAGGTCTGCGTGATCCGCACCATCACGGACGAGATCATCAACGAGCCGTACGACTACATCGTGTTGGCTCCCGGCAGCATCACCCGCACCTTCGACATCCCCGGGCTCACCGAGCACGCCTTCGGGATGAAGACCCTCGCCGAGGCCGCCTACATCCGCGACCACGTCATCTCCCAGCTCGATCTCGCGGACGCCAGCCAGGACCCGGCCGAGCGCGCGGCCCGGCTGCAGTTCGTGGTCGTCGGCGGCGGATACGCCGGCACCGAGACCGCCGCCTGTCTGCAGAAGCTCACCCACGCCGCGGTCAAGCGCTACCCGCGCATCGACCCGTCGCTGATCAAGTGGCATCTGATCGACATCGCCCCGAAGCTGATGCCGGAGCTGGGCGACAAGCTGGGACACAGCGCGCAGGAGATCCTGCGCCGGCGCGGCATCGACGTGTCGCTGGGCGTCTCCATCGAGAAGGCGGGCCCCGAGGAGGTCACCTTCACCGACGGCCGGGTGATCCCCACCAGGACCCTGATCTGGACGGCCGGGGTCGTCGCGAGCCCGCTGATCGCCACGCTCGGCGCCGAGACGGTTCGTGGGCGGCTCGCGGTCACCGCCGAGATGACCCTGCCGGGCCAGGACGGCGTCTTCGCTCTCGGCGACTCCGCCGCCGTGCCCGACAAGGCCAAGGACGACGACAGCGCGATCTGCCCGCCCACGGCGCAGCACGCCATGCGCCAGGGCAAGGTGGTCGCCGACAACGTCATCGCGACCCTGCGGGGCCAGGCGCTGAAGCCGTACGTCCACAAGGACCTCGGCCTCGTCGTCGACCTCGGCGGCACGGATGCCGTGTCCAAGCCGCTCGGCATCGAACTGCGCGGCCTGCCCGCCCAGTTCGCGGCCCGCGGCTACCACTGGGCCGCGCTGCGCACCAACGTCGCCAAGGTCCGCGTGGCGACGAACTGGACGCTCAACGCCATCGCGGGAGACGACTTCGTCCGCACCGGCTTCCAGGCCCGCAAGCCCGCCAAGCTGAAGGACTTCGAGTACACCGACGCGTATCTGACGCCGGAACAGGTCCGGAAGCAGGTCGAGGGAACACGGGCACTGGACCAGTAGGAGGGGCGCACATCACCGGAGCCACCCCGCCGTGCCATGCTGGAACGGATCATGACGTGACACGGGAGTGAGTACGGCGGAGTGAACACAGCGAGGCTGCGCGATCGGGTCGCCGCGTCGGACCCGGGGCTGCTCCGGCTGGCCGCCGGGCTGCGCACGGTGGGGGCGATCGCGCTCACGCTGGCCGTGCTCGGTCTGCTGAAGGCCGATGTCCCGCATCTGGTGGCGGGCGCCATCGCGGCGATGGTCGCGACGTTCGCCATCCGGGAGAAGCAGCGCGCCCCGCAGGCCGTGACGCTCGCCCTGGGTCTCCCGGTGGCACTGGCCTCGATGTCCCTGGGCGCGCTCCTCAGTTCCCGCGTGGTGGCCGGTGACCTCTTCTTCGTCGTGCTGATCTTCTGCGCCGTCTACGGCCGCCGCTTCGGCGACCGGGGCACCGCGCTCGGACTGATCGGCTTCCAGGTCTACTTCGTGTCCCTGTTCGTCGGGGCGACCGTCTCCGGTCTGCCCGAGCTGTACGGCGTCCTCGGCGTCGCCTTCCTGTGCAGCGCGGCGGCACGCTTCCTGCTGGTGCCGGAGACTCCCGCAGGTCTTCTCGAACGCCTGCGGGAGGCTTTCCGGGCCAGGCTGGCCCAGCTGGTGTCCGCGCAGCTCCAGCTGCTGGACGCCGGGCCCGAGGAGATCGACGAGGCGCTGAAGGACGTACGCGAGGGGACCGCGCGACTGCACGAGACCGCGCTGATGATCCAGGGGCGGCTCGAGGAGGGGACGTCCGACGCGGCCGCGGCCCGGCTCGTGCAGCGGCGTATCGCGGACGCCGAGATCGCCGCCGAGCGACTCGGTCTGTTGTTGCTGAGCGCCCGCAGCGCCGAGCGGGCGGACACGCTGACCCTTCATCTGCCCGGCGCGCCGGCGCCGCGAGCGGGCCGGATGACCGGCCGGGACGAGGCGATGACCCGGGTGCGCCGCGATCTGGAGGCGCTGCGACTGCTGGTGCTGCGTCCCGTCGCCGCCAGGTCGAGCACGGCGCTGTCCCAGGTCCGCAACCGGCTCCTCGGCTACCGCGAGGAGGAGAACCTGCCGCCCGCGCCGCCGGCCGTCCAGGACGTCTTCCGAGGTGTCGGTGAGGCCGCCCGCGCGGTGCTGGGGCTCAGGATCGCCCTGGACGGTCCGCAGGACGAGTCGGACGACTCCCCCGCGACGGCCCGTTCGCGCGAGGAACTGGACGCCGAGGACGCGGTCATCGACGCCGGTGACGAGGACGCCGGGACGCAGGAGGAGCTCACGGGACTCGGGCGGCCCACGACGCGGGCCGCGGTACAGGTCGCCGTGGGGTCCTCGCTCGCCATCGTCGGGGGCGAGTTCCTCTCCAGCCAGCGCTGGTACTGGGCGGTGCTGACCTGCTGGATCGTCTTCATGAACACCGCGTCCACGGGCGAGATCCTGGTCAAGGGCTATCGCCGGCTGGTGGGGACGATTCTGGGCGTGCTGGCCGGGATCGTGCTGGCGGGGGCCGTCGGGCAGCACACCTGGACGGCGTTCGCCCTGGTGCTGGTGCTGGTGTTCGCGATGTTCTACACCGCGCCGCTCTCCTACACGCTGATGTCCTTCTTCGTCACCGCGGCCCTGGGGCTCCTCTACACCCTGCTGCACACCTACAGCCTCTCGGTGCTGGTGCTGCGTGTGGAGGAGACCGCGCTCGGTGCGGCCTGCGGAGTGATAGCGGCGGCATTCGTCCTGCCGGTGCGCACCGACCGCCGTACGAACGACCTGCTCGTCACCGTCCTGGAGCGGCTAGACGAGGTCACCGAGGCCGCCGTGGACCAGCTCAGCGGCGGCTCCCCCGTCGAACTGCTCGACCAGGCGCGCGACCTGGACCAGGCGCTGGCCGATCTGCGGGCGGCGACCCAGCCGCTCACGCATCCGATCACACCGCTGCGGGCCCGGCGCGACACGGCCCGTTATGTCGTGGCGCTCCTGGAGACGTGCGCGTACCACGCGCGCTCGCTGGCGGCGACGGCCGAACTGCTGTCCACGCACCCCTCGATCGCGGCGGATCCCCGGCTGCGCCGAGCCGGCCGGCGGATCGGGGACAACATCGGGGCGATCGCCGCGCATGTCGCCGACGAGCGCTCCACCGACCGGGTCGAGACCGGGCCGAGCATCGCGTCCCTGCTGGACACCGAAGTCCCCGGCACTCCGCGCTTCGGCCGTGTCACCGACCGCGTGCTGCGGCACGTACAGCGCCTGGACGAGACCGTGGTGGGTCTGGCCAGGCCGCTGCACGTGCCGGTCGCGGCGCCGAAGCGATAGGGCTCAGAGGTCCGTGGGCAGACCGCTCACCTCGGCGATGCCACGCAGTTCGTCGTCGAGGCGACGGCGTTCGCGGATGTAGTCGGCGATCTCGCCGAGGCGGACCGGGTCTTCGGCGGTGTCCGCGTCGGTGACCACCCGGATCGGGCTGGCGTCGTCGTCGACATGGAGTTCGATCACCTTGTTGTCCAGTCGGCCGGTGACGGCGGTGGCGATGACCAGGGCGGCCTCGTCGCGGACCTCCTGGGGCAGCCCCTCCTGCTGGCTGTCCTCCAGGGCGAAGTCCAACGCGGGCAGCTGATGTTCGTCGATCGCCCGCAGGACCGGGCGGACCACGTCGAGCAGCAGCTCGTAGTGCTCCGAGGCCATGCGGATGCGCAACAGATTCAGGTAGACGTCCACGGGCCTACCGTCGGGCGGAAGCTCGGGTTCGTTCATGCCCCTCGGGTTCCCCGTGTCCCGCCGCTCAGACCCGTCGCCAGCGAGCCATTGCGAACGAGAACACCCCGAACAGCACCAGCCCTGCCGCGACCAGGACGAGCAGCCACGGTCCAAGGGGTGTCTCGGCGAACGAGCGGAGCGTGTCGTCGAGGCCCTTCGCCTTCTTGGGCTCGTAGTCGACCGCGGCGCGGACGGCGAACGCCCCCGCCGCGGTGAACACCACTCCACGCGCCGCTCCGCCGCCGACACCCGTCACATCGACCAGCTTCCTGACCCGCGGGCCCATCTGCGCGAGCTTGAGCTTGTCGTGGAAGGACCTGCGCAGCGCCTGTGCGGCGATCCAGACACCGGCCACCGCGACGCCGACGCCCGCGGCACCCACGAGCCACTGCCCTGCGGGCCACTCCAGGGCCCGGGCGGTGATGTCCTTGGACTGTTTGTCGCTCGAGCCTCCGCTGCCGGAACCGACGGCGAAGGACAGCACGGAGTAGGCGACGAACGCGTAGAAGACGCAGCGGGCCGCCGACAACAGCCGTTTCGTGGCCTTTCGCCCGTCAGGACCGACCGCGCCGAACACCACCTCGGACAGTCGCCACAGGGCCATGCCGACGAGCCCGATGCCCAGCGCCCACAGGACGACGGAACCGAAGGGCTTGTCGGCGAGGGTGGCGAGGGCACCGCCGCGGTCGGCCTGGTGCCCGCCGTCGCCGAAGGCGATCTGCAGGGCCAGTACACCGACGAGTAGATAGATCACTCCGCGGGCGGTGAAACCCGCGCGGGCGGCGCCCTCCATGACGGAACCGCGTGCCGCGCGCCTGGCCTGGATCCGGCCGGTCTGTGCCGTGGAGCTCGTGGTCATGTCGACCCCCCTTGAAGTCCGGATGCCGTCCTGGTGGGCGGTCACACGGAATGCGGTCAGTCGGCCAGTCGCGCGCGTTCGGGCCTGGCCCCGAGGAGACGGTGAGCCGTCTCCAGGGCCAGCCGCACGTCCCGCGTGCCGGTGGAAACACAGAGTGTGTAGGCGAGATCCCGGGCCCGCGGGCTCGGCTCGGCCACCTTCGCGGCCTCCTCGGCCCGCAGTGCCTCATACGCGTCGACGAGACGGCGCAGGAACGCGCGGTCGGGTATCGGCATCCGGCTCACTCCTCGTAAGCTCACGCCTCGCCCGGCCCGTCGGCGGCCTGCCTCCGCGCCCGGTCCGCGAGCGCCTCGTCGCGCACGCGCGCGCAGCTGCGGCTGATGAGCCGGGAGACGTGCATCTGCGAGATGCCGAGCTGGTCGGCGATGCGGCTCTGTGTCATGTCCTCGAAGAAACGCATGTAGAGAATGGCGCGCTCGCGCTCGGGCAGCCGCCGCAGGCCCTCCTTGGCGGATTCGCGGTCGACCACGACGTCGTACGACGTGTCGGGGGCGCCCAGGGTGTCGGCGAGGCTGTAGCCGTCGTCGCCGGCCGAGAGCTCGGCGTCCAGGGACAGGGTGCTGAAGCTTTCGAGGGCCTCCAGGCCGGTGGTGACCTCGTCCTCGGTCAGGCCGGTGTGGGCGGCGAGGTCGGCGGGCGTCGGTTCGGGGGAACCGGGGTTCTGGGTGAGCTCGCGCCGGGCCACCCGCACCTTGTTGCGCAGTTCCTGTACGCGGCGGGGCACCCTGAGGGCCCACATGCGGTCCCGGAAGTGGCGCTTGACCTCGCCGGTGATGGTGGGCACGGCGTAGCTCTCGAAGGCTCCGCGTTCCGGTTCGAACCGGTCGATGGCCTTGACGAGCCCGAGGGCCGCGACCTGGCGCAGGTCCTCCAGCGATTCGCCGCGGTCACGGAACCGGCCGGCGATGCGGTGGGCCATGGGCAGCCAGGCGGTGACGAGCTCGTCGCGCAGGGCGTCGCGCTCGGGACCTTCCTCCAGCCCGGCCAGCCGGGCGAAGAGGGCCATGGTGTCGGGGGCGTCGTCGTGCCGCCGCCTGCCGGCGGTGGTGGGGCGGACCTGGGTGGTGGGACGGCTGGTCGACGTGTCGGTGAGCATGCGGATTCGCTCCTGAAGAACGGGTTCAGGGACTGACCGCGGGAGGAATGCCGCCGGGACCGCCGAAAAGGGGCCCGCAGCAGCCATGCAGCTCCCGCTGGCGCGCCTCCGGTCCGAAGCACGAAACTGCGTCTGCCCTGCTGTATGCGACCCAAACTCCGCTGTCGAAACTCCGTTTCCGGCAGCTTCCACAGAGGTGCCGGATCAGCTCAGGGGCACCACGGCGGTGATGCGCTTCCCGCCCGAGGGCAGGTCGGTCACGCGGACGTCGCGGGCCAGTCGGCAGACGATCGGCCAGCCGTGGCCGCCGGGCCGCCACCTGCCCTGCGGGTCGACGGGCTCCTTGGCGACCGGCAGCTCGGCGCTGCGGTCGCTGACCGACAGGCACACGCCCCGGCCCCCGACGTCGACGTGGAAGTCGGTGATGCCGCCGCCGTGCAGGATCGCGTTGGTGGTGAGTTCGGAGGCGACGAGCAGCGCGTCCGAGAGGGCCTGCGCATCGCACGTGGTGTGCGTGGTGCGGCAGCGCTCGGACACGGCCCGCTCGACCGCCCGGCGTGCCTCGGCCGGCCGGCACGGCCATGACCGTGCGCGCAGGTGCGCGACGGCGAGTTCGGGGGTGGCTTCGGCCCTGTGCTCCTCGCACATGAGGTGGCTCCTGATCGATGGATCGACTGGCTCTTGGGTCGGTGCAGCGGAGGCCGGGCCCGGCTCGACCCACGGACACGGTGCCCCTGTACGGTGCGCTTTCTCCGTGAGCCTCTGGTAATCGGCTGACCTCTCCGCGCCCGGTCAAACCTCCCCGTTTCGGGCGGCATGTTGAGCCATTCGATCGCGTTCCCGGGGTACGCGGACGGTATGACGGATGTCGTGGACTCAGATGAACTGCTGCGCCGGATCCAGCGGGCCCGGGCCTGTGCGGCGGAGGAGGAGCGGTCCTGGCGGGCGCGGAGCGACGAGTTGCGGCCCTCCGATCCGGAGGCCGCCGGGGACGCCGCCGTACGCACCCTGGCCTACGAGGCCGTGATCAGGGTGCTGGACGAGGTGCTCAGGCCCGGCAGTCGCTGACCGTCGGTGGTCCGGTGCGGCTGATTGACGGACGTCCGGGCCGGGCACCCGGGTGCCATGACTGTCGACCACACCCAAGCACCCGTTCTGGAAGCTCTGGCCGACTACCACCGCCTGGGACACCTGTCCTTCACGCCGCCGGGACACAAACAGGCCCGTGGGGCCGACCCGGCGGTCCGGGAGACGCTGGGTGACGCGGTCTTCCTCGGGGACGTGCTGGCGTCGGGCGGTCTGGACGACCGGCTGACCCGGGGCCGGGTGCTGGAGCGGGCCGAGGAGCTGATGGCCGACGCCGTGCACGCCGAGCACACGTTCTTCACCACGTGCGGGAGTTCCCTCTCGGTGAAGGCGGCGATGCTGGCCGTCGCGGGTCCGCACGAGAAGCTGCTGATCGGGCGGGACGCCCACAAGTCGGTGGTGTCCGGGTTGATCCTGTCGGGGATCGAGCCGGTCTGGATCGAGCCGCGGTGGGACGCCGAACGCCACCTGGCGCACCCGCCGTCCGCCGCCGAGTACGAGCGGGCCTTCGAAGCCCATCCCGACGCGAAGGGCGCCCTGGTCACCAGCCCGACGCCCTACGGCAGTTGCGCGGCCCTCGGGGACATCGCCGAGGTCTGCCACCGCCGTTCGGTCCCGCTGATCGTGGACGAGGCGTGGGGCGCGCACCTGCCCTTCCATCCCGATCTGCCGTCCTGGGCCATGGACGCGGGCGCCGACATCTGTGTGACCAGCATCCACAAGATGGGCAGCGGTCTGGAGCAGGGGTCGGTCTTCCATCTGCGGGGTGACCTCGTCCCGCCGGATCTGCTGAAGATGCGCGCCGACCTGCTGGGCACCACCAGCCCCTCGGTGCTGCTGTACGCCGGCCTGGACGGATGGCGCCGGCAGATGGCGCTGCGGGGCAAGGAGTTGATGGGCGGGGCGCTGGATCTCGCGGCGCGGGTCCATTCCGCGATCGAGGAGATCGACGGGATGCACGTCGACGACCGCGACGACTTCTGCGGACCCGGCCTGGCCGACGACTTCGATCCGCTGCCCGGTGTCATCGACCTCGACGGGCTCGGGATCACCGGATTCCAGGCCGCGGACTGGCTGCGCGAGCATCGTCACATCGACGCCCACCTCACGGACCACCGGCGGATCGGGATGCAGATCACCCACGGCGACGACGAGGAGACGACCGGCGAGCTGCTCGCGGCGCTCCGGGATCTCGCCCGGGCGGCGCCGGAGCTGGACCCGGCCCCACGGGTGGAGGTACCGCCGCCGTCCGAGCTGCGGATGGAGCAGGCCAGGCTTCCCCGGGACGCGTTCTTCGGTCCGGCCGAGAACGTGCCGGTCGCCGAGGCCGCCGGGCGGATCGCGGCCGAGATGATCACGCCGTACCCGCCGGGGATCCCGGCCGTGCTGCCCGGTGAACTGCTGACCGAGCCCATACTGGAATATCTGCGGACCGGATTGGCCGCGGGCATGAACCTGCCCGATCCCGCCGACGCGGAGTTGGAGACGATCAGGGTGGTAAACGCGTCCGCCGAGTGAAACAGGTCACGCACCTCGGTTTCGATTGCGCGAAATCGCCATGGATGGTTTACGGTTCATTCATACGTGGTGACGGGGTCGACATACCGTCCTCCGACACCACCTCTGTCTGCCCTGGCTGGCCTCCCCCGTCCAGCCAGGGCTTTTTCATGCCCCGGCCAGATCCTCACCTCCGCCGAGGTGCCCCGGACGGCAGCAGCCGCTGAAATGGGCGTAGGCACAACACCGGAATCCATCGCCGGCGAGGAGCCCCGCGTCATGACCAAAGCGATAAAACTGCTGACCGCACTGCCGCAGCCGCAGCGCCAGAGCCTGATGACGCTCGCCAAGGAGGTCTCCTTCCCCGAGGACTTCCACATCTTCGAGGCGGGCGGTACGGCCGACCGCTTCTGGGTCATCCGCTCCGGAGCGGTCTCGCTGACCCAGCAGGTGACCGCCCATCACCGGGTGACGGTCGGCGGACTCGGCTCGGGCGACCTGCTCGGCTGGTCCTGGCTGTTCCCGCCGTACCAGTGGGACTTCGGCGCGGAGGCCTTCAGTCCCGTACGGGCCCACGAGTTCGACGCGGCGGCGGTGCTCCGGCTGTGCGAGGAGGACAAGCAGCTCGGCATGATCCTGGTCCGCAGCGTCGCCGAGATCCTCGCCCACCGGCTGGAGACGACCCGGGGCAAGCTCATGGAGCATTACGGCACGCACCGGCGCGGTGGTCTCTAGGGCTGTGGCTGCAGGAGGCTCTCCCGGTCTCAGACGCGGTAGCGGCGCAGCGCCGGGACGGTGAAGGCCAGGGTCAGCATGACGGCGACGACCAGGATGCCGCCGCCGGCGACCGCGGGCCGGGCGCCGAAGGCCGAACCGGCGGTGCCATGCAGGACGTCGGCGAGGCGGGGGCCGCCCGCGACGACCACGGTGAAGACACCCTGCATCCGGCCGCGCATCTCGTCCGTCGCGGCGGAGAGCAGGATCGCCCCGCGGAAGACCATCGAGACCATGTCGGCGACCCCGGCCGCGGCCAGGAACACCACGGCGAGCCACAGACTGCCGCTCAGACCGAAGCCGGTGATGGCCACGCCCCAGGCGACGACCGCGCCGATGACCATCCAGCCGTGCCGACGGGCCCGCGCGAAGGTGCCGGAGACCAGCCCGCCGACCACCGCGCCGATCGGGATGGCCGCGAACAGCAGGCCCAGCGCGCGCCCCTCGCCGTACGGGGCGTAGGTCTCGGAGGCGAGCTGCGGGAACAGGGCCCGGGGCATGCCGAAGACCATGGCGATGATGTCGGCGAGGAAGGAAAGCAACAGCACCTTGTGCGCGGAGATGTAGCGGAAGCCCTCGGCGATCTCGCGGACACCGGCCCGACGCGCCACAGCGGCCGCGAGCGGCGGCAGCGAGGGCAGCCGGTACACCGCCCACACCGTGACGCACAGCGCCAGGGCGTCGATGAGGTACAGCTCGGGCAGGCCGATCACGGGGATCAGGACACCCGCGAGCAGGGGGCCGACGACCTGGCCGGTCTGCATGACGGTGGAACCGAGGGCGTTGGCGGCGGGCAGTTGGGCCTCGGGGACGAGACGGGCGATGGAGGCGTTGCGCGCGGGGGCGTTCAGACCCCAGAACGCCTGCTGCACGGCGAGCAGGACCATCAGTGCCGCCACCGAGTCGAGTCCGCTGACGGCCTGGAGCCAGAACAGGACCGACGTGACGGCGATTCCGGTGTTGGTGATCAGCAGCAGCTTGCGGCGGTCCATGCTGTCGGCGACCGCGCCGCCCCACAGCGCGAACACGATCAGCGGCAGCAGTCCGGCCATGCTCGCGGCGCCGACCCAGGCCGAGGAGCCGGTGATGTCGTAGATCTGCTTGGGCACCGCGACGGCGGTGAGCTGGCTGCCGACGGCCGTGACGATGGTCGAGCTCCACAGCCGGCGGTAGGCAGGGATGCGCAGCGGGCGGGTGTCCATCGCCCAGCGACGCCAGCCGCGCCGGAGCGGCGGCGCCTCGTCCGCGGCCGGTGTCCTGGGTTCGGTGCTGCTCTCGCCGGTGTCCACACGTGTCCTGGTTGCTCGTTACATCTAACGGATCCAGGCTTCACTATCGCAGCACCGTCCAGGAGTCCGGGACGCGGTATCTCAGCTTGTGGAACCGGCCATTGATGACTTCACGCTCCGGCCACCAGCGTGGCGCCGAGGGCGACCATCGTGGCGGCGACGAGTCCGTCGAGGACGCGCCAGGCGGTCGGCCTGGCGAGGAAGCGGCTGAGCAGCCGGGCCCCGAAGCCGAGCGCGGCGAACCAGCACAGACTGGCGAGCACGGCGCCCAGCCCGAAGGTCCAGCGCAGCGGGCCGCGGTCGGCGGCCACGGATCCGAGCAGGAACACGGTGTCGAGGTAGACGTGCGGGTTGAGCCAGGTCATCGCCAGACAGGTCAGCACCGCGCGCTTCCGGGAGCCCGTCGCGTCGCCCTCCGTCCGCAGGCCCGCCTCCGCCGGCCTGAAGACCCGGCGGGCTGCGAGGACGCCGTAGCAGAGCAGGAATCCGCCACCGATCCAGCCGACCAGGGTCAGCGCGCCCGGCCAGGCGACCACCACGGCGCCGACACCGCCGACGCCGAGAGCGATGAGGAGAGCGTCGGACAGGGCGCAGATGCCGACGACGGCGAGGACGGCGTCGCGGCGGATCCCCTGACGCAGGACGAAGGCGTTCTGGGCGCCGATGGCGACGATGAGCGAGAGGCCGGTGCCGAAACCGGCGGCAGCGGCGGACAGGGAAGCGGGCATGGCTTCGACGGTACGGAGACGATCACTGCACGTACAGCTAAAGATTCTTACGTATCATTAGCTGTCGTGATGATGAGCGAGCTTCCCCTGGATCAGGTGCGGACCCTGCTCGCGGTGGTCGACGAGGGCACGTTCGACGCCGCGGCCGCCGCTCTGCATGTGACCCCTTCGGCGGTGAGTCAGCGGGTGAAGGCGCTGGAGCAGCGCACGGGGCGGGTGCTGCTGGTGCGCACGAAGCCGGTGCGGCCGACCGAGTCGGGCGAGGTGGTGGTGCGGTTCGCCCGGCAGCTGGCCCGGCTGGAGCGGGACGCTCTCGCCGAGCTGGGCATGCCGGGCGAGGGGGAGGTGACCCGGGTCTCGGTAGCGGTGAACGCGGACTCCCTGGCCACCTGGTTCCTCGGGGCGCTCACGCGGGTTCCCGAGCGGGAGCGGCTGTGTTTCGAGCTCCGGCGCGAGGACGAGACCCGTACGGCGGAGCTGCTGCGGGAGGGGCTGGTGATGGCGGCGGTGACGTCTTCGCCCGAGGCCGTGGCGGGGTGTTCCGTGCGGGCGCTGGGGCGGATGCGGTATCTCGCCGCGGCGAGTCCCGGGTTCGTGTCGCGGTATCTCGAGGGGTCGTCGCGGGAGGGGCTCGCGGAGGCGCCGGTGGTGACGTTCGACCGCAGTGACGACATCCAGGACGGGTTCCTGCGGCAGCTGGGCCGCGGTGGGGCGAGCCGGTTGCGGCATGCGGTGCCGGCGTCGGAGGGGTTCGTGGAGGCAGTCGCGCTGGGACTGGGGTGGGGAATGGTGCCGGAGATTCAGGCGGGGGCGTTGCTGCGTGAGGGGCGGCTGATCTCGCTGGTGCCGGATCAACCGGTGGATGTTCCGTTGCATTGGCAGCAGTGGAAACTCGATTCGCCTGCGCTGGCCGCGGTGGCGGAGGCGGTGACAGCGGCCGCGTCGGAAACGCTCCGATGAGATCCGCCGTCGGTGGCCTCAGGTCCGTCGTGGCCGATCGCGCAGTTCCCCGCGCCCCTGAGGGGCGCCACCGGCCTGCCCCTCCACACTGTCCAGGAGCATCTCCAGCGCCGTCGGGTACGCGCTGGTGACCATACGGGTGGCCAGAAGAGGTGCCGCCTCCGCGATGCGGGGGTAGCGGTCGCCGGGCAAGTGAGCGTACGTCGAGCGCCACATGGACTCGTCGGCGTCCAGCGCCGCGCTCGGCAGGGCCAGAGACGCCGCGTCCAGGGCCGCGAAGGCCAGCGTCTGGTCGATGAAGGCGTGGTAGATCCGCACCGTGTCCGGGAGCGGGAAGCCCGCCCTGCGCAGGATGTCCAGGACCGCCTCGTCCGCGGCCAGTTCGTTGGCCCGGCCGGTGACCCTGCTGGTCGTCAGCACGGCGGCCTGCGGATGGGCGACATACGCGGCGTGGATGCGCAGGCCCACCTCGCGCAGATCGTGCCGCCACCGCCCCGTCGGCGCCCAGCCCTCCAGCGCCTGCCCGATCAATGCGTCGCCGATGGCCAGCGTCAAGTCGTCCATGCCGCGGAAGTAGCGGTAGAGCGTGCTCGGATCGGCGTCCAGGGCCAGGCCCAGGCGGCGGGCGGTGAGGCCCTTGCTGCCATGTTCGCGGAGCATGCGCAGAGCCGTCTCGACGATCAGCCCCTCGGACAGCACGGTCCCGCTCCTGGTGGGCCTGCGGCGACGGCGCTTGTTCTCGGGGACCACGGGCTTCGGCATGGCGGCCTCCTTATGCCAACGCCATTGACCTTAAACGAGTGCACGGCGTTGCATCTCCGCCAGGGCCCCGTACATCTGCGACCTTTGACCCGTGAGGGAGTGTTTGTCATGCGTGTACTGCTCGTCGGCGCCGGGGGCGTCGGCACGGCCATCACCCGGATCGCTGCCCGGCGGCCGTTCTTCGACGTCATGGTCGTCGCCGACTACGACCCGGCCCGCGCCGAGGCCGCGGTGACCGCGCTCGGCGACCGGGCCGACCGGTTCCGCGCCGAGCGCGTAGACGCGAGCGACGAGTCGGCCGTGACCACCCTGCTGGAGCGGCACGCCTGCGACGTCCTCCTGAACGCCACCGACCCGCGGTTCGTGATGCCCCTGTTCCGGGCGGCGCGCTCCGCAGGGGCGGCCTATGTCGACATGGCGATGTCCCTGTCGCGTCCGCATCCCGAGCGGCCGTACAAGGAGTGCGGGGTCAAGCTGGGCGACGAGCAGTTCGCGCAGGCCGAGGAGTGGGAGAAGGCGGGCGCTCTGGCCCTCGTCGGCATGGGCGTGGAGCCGGGCCTCTCGGACGTCTTCGCCCGGCACGCGGCCGATGAACTCTTCGACGAGATCGAGGAGATCGGTGTCCGCGACGGCGCGGATCTCACCGTCGACGGCTACGACTTCGCCCCTTCCTTCAGCATCTGGACCACCATCGAGGAGTGCCTGAACCCTCCCGTGGTCTACGAGGCCGACCGCGGCTGGTTCACGACGGAACCCTTCAGCGAGCCGGAGGTCTTCGACTTCCCCGAGGGCATCGGCCCGGTCGAGTGCGTGAACGTGGAGCACGAGGAGGTGCTGCTCGTCCCCCGCTGGGTCGGTGCGCGCCGGGTCACCTTCAAGTACGGACTGGGCCGCGAGTTCGTGGAGACGCTGAAGACCCTGCATCTGCTCGGCCTGGACCGCACCGCGCCGGTGACCGTGCCGAGCGCCGCGGGGCCGGTCGCGGTCTCGCCGCGGGACGTCGTGGCCGCGTGTCTGCCCGATCCGGCGACGCTGGGCGAGCGGATGCACGGCAAGACCTGTGCGGGCACCTGGGTGAAGGGTGTCAAGGACGGGGCGCCGCGCGAGGTGTACCTCTACCACGTGGTCGACAACCAGTGGTCCATGGCGGAGTACGGCTGTCAGGCGGTGGTGTGGCAGACCGCCGTGAACCCGGTCGTCGCCCTCGAACTCCTCGCCACCGGCGCCTGGTCCGGCGCCGGCGTCCTCGGTCCGGAGGCCTTTCCGGCCCGTCCCTTCCTGGATCTGCTGACCGCCTACGGCTCCCCGTGGGGCCTGCGGGAGCAGTGACCGGGCGCGTCCCACAGGACCCGATTGTTTCACCGCGCATCGACAGGTGACCCGAAAACGAGTAAGGCATGCACGAGGGCACGTACGACTTCGATCGCAGGTGACTTTTGATGGACAACTGGCGAACCCATGCCGCGTGCCGCCGCGAGGACCCGGACCTCTTCTTCCCGATCGGCACCACCGGCCCCGCACTGGTCCAGACGGAGCAGGCCAAGTCCGTCTGCCGGCGCTGTCCCGTCCAGGAGCAGTGTCTGCAGTGGGCCCTCGACACCGGGCAGGGCATCGGCGTCTGGGGCGGCACGAGCGAGACGGAACGCCGGGCACTCGCCCGGCGCGCGGCCGCCGCGCGGAGAAGGTCCGGCTGACCGGTCCGTTCAGCGGGTCCGACGATCGGGCCCGGTCGACGCCACGTGCGACGACCGGGCCCGGTCAGCGGCGCGCCCGAGCCCGGCGGCGCGCGTGAGGAGTTCCGCGCGCAGCGCCCGCGCCTCGCGCTCCGGCCGGCGACCGGGGCCCGGTCAGCGGCCCGTGCGGCGCAGCGGACCCCAGGAGTTCTCCTGCCGGTCCACTTCGGCCCGTGCCTCGTCGATCACCCGGGGGTCGATCCAGCACATCGGCCGCACGTCCGTGATGAGCGGCTCGTTGTCCGGCCCCCGGCCCCGCTCGCGGCCCTGGAGGACCCAGGGGCGTACGTACGGGCCCTTCTCGTGAGGAAGGTGGGAGTAGTCGTACAGGCGTCGGGCCACCCACAGCTGCACGGGTCGGCCCTGCCACCACTCCTCCACGTCGAGCGGGTTCGCCGACAGTCCCGGCAGCGACACGCCGGTGAGGTCGTCGGTGCTGGACGCACGGGCCAGATCGACCTCGGGGCCACGGGACCAGCGGACGTACAACTGTCCGTGCCGCTCGGTCAGGCTCCCGAGTTCCGCGAGTGTCCCTACCACCGGCAACCCGTCCGACACGCTCATGTCCCGACCTCCCTCTCCTTTCGCAGGCATACGGGGTACCCCGCGCGCCACGAAGAAAATCAGGTGTACGGCTGAGGTGGCGTACCCCCGGGCATCAGCAGGGTGAAGAGGCTGCCGATGCCGAGCTCGCTCGTCGCCTCGACCGTTCCGCCGTGGGCGGCGACCAGGTGGCGGACGATGGGAAGGCCGAGGCCCGATCCCCCGGTACGGCGGCTGCGGGACTTCTCCGCGCGCCAGAACCGGTCGAAGACGTGGGGCAGGTCGTCCGCCGCGATGCCGGTGCCGGTGTCGGCGACTGCCAAGGCGATGTCGTCGCCGTCCCGGCGCGCGGACAGGGTGACCGTGCCGCCGGCCGGGGTGTGGCGCAGGGCGTTGGAGACCAGGTTGCCGAGCGCCTGCCGCATCCGCAGCGGGTCGGCGTCCAGCCATGGCTCGCCCTCGATGTCGGTGCGCAGTTCGACCCGGGCCGCGCCGGCGGTGACGCGGTGGGCGGCGGCGACCTGCTGGAGGAGTTCGTCGCAGCGGACGGGCTCCCGGTGCAGGCGCAGGGTGCCTGCGTCGGCGGCGGCGAGGTCCTGGAGGTCGTCGATGACGCGCTGGAGGACGAGGGCCTCCTCGTGCAGGGAGGCGAGCAGGGCGGGGTCGGGGTCGACGACACCGTCCCGGGTGACCTCCAGCCAGCCGCGGATGTTGGTGAGCGGGCTGCGGAGTTCGTGGGCGATGTCGCTGACCATCGCCTTGCGCTGGGCCTCCAGGCGTTCGCGGCGTTCGGTCAGGTCGTTGAAGGCCGCGGCGAGGATGCCGGTCTCGTCGCGGGTGGTGACGGGGACGCGCACATGGAGTTCGGGCGGTTGCTGGGCCGCAGCGGTGAGCGCGCGCAGCGGCCGCACCAGCCGGGTGGCGACCAGTGCGGTCGCGGCGACGGTGACGGCGAGCACGAGACCTGCGGTGCCCACGACCTTGGCCTTGTTGGCCGGGGACATGTCGAACAGCACGGCGGGCGTGTCGCCGGTGCCCAGGAAGAGTTCGGCCACCGGGGCCACGTACGGGTCGAGCTGGGCGCGGCGGGCGTCGTCGAGGCAGGCCTGGGCCTCGCGTGCCTCCTTCGCGTCCTGTTTGGCGAACGTGGGTGCCGACGACGGGGAGCGGAAGTCGGCGCCCGCGCGCCCGGCGCCGACGCTCAGCGGTGTCTCGGCGCTCAGGCCATTGCGGGTCAGACAGGCGCGCGCCCCTGCCTGGAGTGCGTCCAGGGCCTTCTGCTCCGTGGGCATCGGCGTGTTCAGGACTCCGTCGGCGCAGGCGTCGGGCACATAGGAGGGCTGCACGGAGCTGTCGGGTTCGATGAGGACCGCCCGGCCGCTCGGGGTGTGCACGATGGTGGTCTCGATGCCGTTCCGGGCGAAGCAGGACTGGCGTTTGCGCGCGTTGGCGTCCATCTCGGCACGCTCCCCCTGCGTGAGCCGGTACGGGCCGACCACGCGGGGGTCGATGCCGCCGATCTGGGCGCCGCGTTCGCTGTACGTGTCGGTGCGCAGCGGGTCGACGGTGGCGGCGGCGCTCGGTGGCAGGGCGGTGCCGCGGGCAGCCGAGTCGGCGACGGTCCTGCGCTCGGGGGTGACGAGGGCGATGCGCCGGCCGGTCTTCGCGGACAGCTCCCGCACGGTGGCGCCCACGCCGGTCCAGTCGGGGTGGGTCGCCGCGTAGCCGCTGAGCTCGGCGAGGACCTCCATGTCGTCGGCGAGCGCCTGCCCCTGTTCCTCGCGCAGGGCCTGGGTGGTGGTCGCCACGGCCAGCCAGGCGGTCGCGGCAACCGAGCACACGGCGATGAGCCCGGAGGTGATCAGCAGGCGGACCAGCAGCCTTTTGTGCAGGGGTATACGAGCGCTCACCCGCGGCCGCCGCTGAGCTTGTAGCCCACCCCGAACACCGTCAGCAGCCGCACCGGCCGGCGCGGGTCGGCCTCGATCTTGCGGCGCAGGTTCATGATGTGCACGTCCACGGCCCGTTCGGTGGAGGCCCGGTCGGTGCCCCGGGTGACCTCCAGCAACTGCCGCCGTGAGAAGACCCGTTCCGGCTCGGCGACCATGGCGAGGAGGATCTCGAACTCGGCCGGCGTGCATTCCACCGGCGCCCCGTCGCAGCGCACCTCGTGCCGTACGGGATCGACCGCCAGGCCTCCGGCGCGCACGACGGGATCCTCGGGCCGGTCGGCGACCGCGCCCCGTCCGCTGCGCCTGAGGACGGTCCGGATACGGGCCATCAGTTCGCGCGGGCTGTACGGCTTGGTCATGTAGTCGTCGGCGCCCAGCTCCAGGCCCAGCAGGACATCGTCCTCCTCCGACCGCGCGGTGAGCATCACGACGGGAATGTCCTCGTCGCGGCGCAGCACCCGGCACACGCCGAAGCCGTCGATCACCGGAAGCATCAGGTCCAGGACGACGAGATCGGGGGCGAGCCGCCGGGCCGCGTCCAGGGCCGCCCGCCCGTCGTGGACCACGGTGGCGGTGTGGCCCTCCGCGAGCAGGGAGCGCCGTATGAGTTCGGCCTGCATCTCGTCGTCCTCGGCAACCAGCACATGTGCGCACACCCGGCGGATCCTAAGCGGTCAGCGGGACAGGGACTTGGCGTCGCCCATGACGACGACCGGATGAAGGTCCGGATCCAGGGTGCGGAGCAGCTCCTTCATGTGGTCCTCGGCGATGCTCACACAGCCGTGGGTGGGTCCGCCGTGGTCGACGTGGAGCCATATCCCGCCGCCGCGCCCAGCGCCGAGGGGCCGTGTCCAGTCCAGGGGTGAAGTCCCGGGCTGCCGGTTGTAGTTGATGGCGATCACGTAGTCGAAGGATCCGGCCAGCGGCTCGCCCTCGAAGCCCGTGCCGCGTGCGGTGAAGCCGACGCCGCGGTCGTACGGCAGCTTGGTGCCGGGGTCCTTCAGCAGCCCTCCGGCGTCCGTGAGGGTGTACACGCCGATCGGTGACCGCAGATCGCCCGCCAGGTGGTGGTCGGTCCAGCCGTTGAGGGCGTTGTGCGCGGGCCGGCTCGCACCGGCCCGCCAGCCGGCCACGGTGCGCTCGTACAGGACCACGGTGGAGGCCGACGAGTCGCGGCCCCGCCCGGTGACCACGACGGCCTGTCGCGCGTCGGCCGGCACCTTCGCCCACGTCTTCGGACCGAGCCCGGGTATCTGCTGGGGGGCGACCTCGACGGAGATCTCCGGCGAAGGCGTCGGCGTGGGCGTGGGCGTGGGCGTGGGCTCCGAAGTCTCCTGAGAAGGCGTGGGCGTGCCCTGCGTGCTGGCCACGGCACCGCCGCCGCATCCGGTGAGAAGCAGGGATGCGGCGAGCAGGGCCACGTGGGTTCTGCGTGTGATCATGGAATGACTTTGGCCGACACTTTTGAGGAACTCGTCAGGTTCTAGAGCCGGTTCGGTTTCCCCGGTGTGTAGAGCCAGGTCTGGAACAGGCCGTCCAGATCCTTCCCCGACACCCGTTCCGCAAGGCGCTGGAACTGCGCGGTGGTCCCGTTGCCGTCACGGTGCCCGGATGCCCAGGCCCGCAGGATCAGGAAGAACGCCCGGTCGCCGACCCTCGTGCGCAGCGCGTGCAGGGTCATGGCGCCACGGGCGTAGACGGGGGTGCCGAAGATGTTGGCGCCGCTGCCGGGGTCGCCGGGCGGGAACTCCCACAGGCCGTCGCTCGCGGGCTTCGCGTACAGGTCGTCGAAGGTCTTCTGCGCGCTGTCGCCGCCGTGCTGCTCGGCGTAGAGCCACTCCGCGTAGGTCGCGAAGCCCTCGTTGAGCCAGATGTCCTTCCACGAGGTGAGGGAGACGGAGTCGCCGAACCACTGGTGGGCGTTCTCGTGGACGAGGGTGCTCAGGCCGGGTGCCCGGTCGTAGACCGGACGGCTCTGGGTCTCCAGCGCGTAGCCGACGTTCGGGGCGCGGTCCACGATGGAGCCCGCGGCACGGAACGGATAGGGCCCGAACAGCTTGCTCTCCCATTCCAGGACGGAGGGCAGTTTCTTGAGGACCGGGGCTGCCGCGGCGGCCTCGCGCGGGTCGACGGCGTTGTAGACCCGGATGCCGCTCTTGGTGGTGAACTGCTGCACGTCGAACTTTCCGACGGTGGCCGTGGCCAGGTAGGCGGCCATGGGCTCGCTCTGGCGCCAGCGGAACGTGGTCTTTCCGTGTGTGGTCCGCTGCGAGAGGAGGACGCCGTTGGCGACCGCGGTGCGCCCCTTGGGGACGGTGATCGTGAAGTCGTACGACGACTTGTCCGTGGGGTGGTTGTTCGCCGGGAACCAGGTCATGGCGCCCTGCGGTTCCCCGGCGACGAAGGCACCGTCGTCGGTGGGGATCCAGCCGTCGAGCGAACCGTCCGGGTCGGTGACGGGACCGGGCTTGCCCTGGTAGGTGACGGTGATGGTGAACCGTTCCCCCTTGCGCAGGGCGCGCCGTGGGGTGACGACCAGTTCCTGTCCGTCGCGCCGGAAGCCGGCCTTGGCGTGACCGACCGTCAGACCGGTGACGGTCAGGCCCTTGAAGTCGAGGTCGAAGCGGCTGAGGCGCTGGCCGGCGCGGGCGGTGAGGACCGCCTTGCCGTCGAGATGGCCGCTGCCGGGGTCGTAACCGAGCGTCAGATCGTAGTGGTCGACGTGGTATCCGCCGTTTCCCGCGAGCGGGAAGTAGGGATCGCCGGCTCCGGACGAGCCCGTCGACGGAGGTGCGCCGGCCCCGAGCAGCGCCACGAGGGCGAGGGGGGTGGTGGCGAGGACGAAGGTGCGTCTGACGGCCTTCGGCACGTGCGCTCCTACAGGTCGGGGGGTGGGCAACGGCTTCACACTAAAGGCCGCCTCCGCCGCAACTCACCCTTGATGAGGTCAAGTCGCGCCCGGCCGCGCAGTACGCTCCCGACGCACTCCCTCCCTTCGTCGAGAGGTCGTCCGTGAGCGTTCGCATCCGCCGTGTCTACGAACCCCCCGAGCCCGCGGACGGCGTGCGCGTCCTGGTCGACCGGTTGTGGCCGCGCGGGCTGTCCAAGGACGCGGCCCGCGTGGACGAGTGGCCGAAGGCACTCACCCCGTCGACCGAGCTGCGCCGCTGGTACCACGAGGGCGGGGGGTCGTACGAGGAGTTCGCCGAGCGCTACGAGGCGGAGCTGGCCGATCCCGAGGCGGCCGGACTTCTCGACCGGGTCCGGGAGTTGGCGAGCAAGGGTGACGTGACCCTGCTGACCGCGTCGAAGACGCCGGAGCAGAGCCACGCCACCGTGCTGGTGCGCCTGCTGGAGTCCTAGCCGACCTGTTTGGCCGCCGCCCGGCCCGCCGCGCGCCCCGAGAAGAGGCAGCCACCGAGGAAGGTGCCCTCGAGCGCGTTGTAGCCGTGCACACCGCCGCCGCCGAAACCGGCGACCTCGCCCGCCGCGTACAGGCCTTCGAGGGGCTTGCCGTCGGTGCCCAGGGCGCGGGAGTCGAGGTCGGTCTGGATGCCGCCGAGCGTCTTGCGGGTCAGGATGTGCAGCTTGACGCCGATGAGGGGGCCGGCGGCGGGGTCGAGGATGCGGTGCGGGGTGGCGACCCGGCCGAGGCGGTCGCCGATGTAACGGCGGGCGTTGCGGATGCCCTGCACCTGGGCGTCCTTGCTGTAGGAGTTGGCGATCTGGAGGTCGCGGGCCTCGATCTGGCGGCGGAGCGAGGCGGCGTCCAGGAGGGCCTTGTCGGTGAGCCCGTTCATCTTCTCGACGAGCTGTTCCAGGTTCGGGGCGGTCACGAAGTCCGCGCCCTTGCGCAGGAACGCGTCCACCGGTCCGGGCGCGCCCTTGCCGAGGATGCGCTCCTTGAGGAAGCCCGCGCGGTCCTTGGCGGTGATGTCGGGGTTCTGCTCGGAGCCGGAGAGCGCGAACTCCTTCTCGATGATCTTCTGGGTGAGGATGAACCAGGAGTGGTCGTGCTCCGCGATGTCCTCGGTGGTGCGCAGGTGCCGGAGGGTGCCGAGGGTGTCGTAGCCGGGCAGGTACGGCTCGGGCAGCCGGCGGCCGAGGGCGTCGAACCACATCGAGGACGGGCCGGGCAGGATGCGGATGCCGTGGCCGGGCCAGATCGGGTCCCAGTTCTGGATGCCCTCGGTGTAGTGCCACATGCGGTCGCGGTTGACCAGGCGGACGCCGGCGCCGGCGCTGATGTCGAGC
Organism: Streptomyces doebereineriae; assembly: GCF_031845645.1. Lineage (NCBI taxonomy): Bacteria > Bacillati > Actinomycetota > Actinomycetes > Kitasatosporales > Streptomycetaceae > Streptomyces > Streptomyces doebereineriae. Next base: position 421,762 of record NZ_JAVREZ010000005.1, on the reverse strand, counting down.
ATCCGGCCGTCGACGTAGGCGGGCACGCCGGTGACCATCTCGGCGGGCGGGGTGCCGAGCCGCTCGGGCCAGTAGCGGCGGACGATGTCGTGGTTGGCGCCGATACCGCCGGTGGTGACGACGACGGCGTGGGCGGTGAGCTCGAAGTCGCCGATCCGGTCACGGTTGGAGGCGACCCCGCGCGCGGAGTTGTCCTCGGCCAGAACCGTGCCGCGCACGCCTCGGGCGGTGCCCTCCTCGACGACCAGTTCGTCGACCTGGTGGCGGTGGTAGAAGGTCAGCAGTCCGTCGCGCGCGGCCTGCTTGGCGTACCCCACGAAGGGCTCGACGACTCCGGTGCCGGTGCCCCAGGCCACGTGGAAGCGGGGCACGGAGTTGCCGTGTCCGTGGGCGGTGAGGTCACCGCGCTCGGCCCAGCCGACGGTCGGCAGGAACTTGATCCCGTGCCCCTCGAGCCAGGACCGCTTCTCCCCCGCCGCGAACTCGACATAGGCGCGCGCCCAGCGCACCGCCCAGGAGTCCTCGTCGTCGACGCGGTCGAACTGCGCGCTGCCCTGCCAGTCGTTCCAGGCGAGGTCGAAGGAGTCCTTGATGCCGAGGCGCCGCTGTTCCGGGGAGTCGACCAGGAAGAGTCCGCCGAAGGACCAGAAGGCCTGGCCGCCGAGGTTGGCGGCGTTCTCCTGGTCGACCAGCGCGACCCTCTTGCCGCGGCTGGTGAGCTCGTGCGCGGCGACCAGGCCCGCGAGCCCCGCTCCGACGACGATGACGTCGGCGTCCATGGCGACCATCCCTTCCTTCATACGGTGGTGTCGCTGCCGTCGGTGAGCAGCGCGGTGAGCAGTTGCTTCAGCCAGACACGGGCCCGCTCGAGGTCCCCGTCCAGCAGCAGTTGGACGGTGACACCGTCGTAGGCGGCGACCACGGCGTGGGCGGCCTCCTCGACGTCGGCCAGCACGGCGGGCAGTTCGGCGTGCCCACGCGCGCGTGCCAGCCGGTCGGCGACGGCCTGTCTGAGCCGCGCCCGGTGTTCGAGCAGGGTCCGGGCGACCTCGGGCGCGCGGGCGGCGTGCACCAGGAAGTCGGTCTTGACCAGGAGCCAGTCCCGGTCGAGGAGCAGCACTTCGGTGACCCGGTCGACGGCGGCCACCACGTCGAGCCCCGGCCCGTCGAGGGCGAGGGCCCCGGAGACCTGTTCCGCGATCAGGTCCGCGCGCTGCTGGTAGAGCGCGAAGAAGAGTTCGTCGAGGCTGTCGAAGTTCGAGTAGAAGGCGCCCCGGCTGTATCCGGCGGCCTCGCAGACCTCTTCGATCGACACGCGCCCGAAGCCCTTGGCGGCGAACACCGCGAAGGCCGCGTCCAGGAGATTGGCACGTGTGCGGACCCGGCGCCTGGTCACGCGTCTGGTCGTGTCCTGTGTCGCCATGTCGGATCCTCCGTTCGATACGCGAATGTATCCGATACAGCGATGCATCGAAAGAGTCGAACACCTCGGCGGATTTCATTGGAACAGATTTTCGAATAAGGGGTACGCTGGATCCATGACCGCGCACCTCCAGGGCTCCCTCTTCGACCAGACCGACCAGCTGCGGTTCGGCCCCCTCGACGGGATCCGCCGCACCGTGCTCGGCTTCGGCGCCTGGATCGACGTGCTGCCCGGATGGCTCGGCGGCTCCGACGCCCTGTTCGAACAGCTGGCCGCCGAGGTGCCGTGGCGGGCGGAGCGCCGCACGATGTACGACCACGTCGTCGACGTACCGCGCCTGCTCGCCTTCTACGGCGTGGACGACAAGCTGCCGCATCCCGTACTCACCGAGGCCCGCGAGGCGCTCACCGCGCACTACGCCGAGGAGCTGGGCGAACCCTTCACCACGGCCGGGCTCTGCTACTACCGCGACGGCCGGGACAGCGTCGCCTGGCACGGCGACCGGACCGGGCGGGGCGCCCGCGAGGACACCATGGTCGCCATCCTCTCCGTGGGAGCGCCACGCGACCTGGTACTGCGACCGGTGCGCGGCGGCGCCGGGACCGTACGACGGCCGCTGGGGCACGGCGACCTGATCGTGATGGGCGGCTCCTGTCAGCGCACCTGGGAGCACGCCGTGCCGAAGTCCACGCGCGCCACGGGACCGCGCATCAGCATCCAGTTCCGCCCGAACGGCGTGCGCTGAGGCAGAGAGGCGGCTGCTTCCGCCGCACGCGGGGGCTGCCTCCGGCGGACGGTGCCGGAGGCAGCCTCGTCCCTCCGGGGGCCGGACGAGGAGGACCGGCGACAGGCCGCTGCGGCGGCGGGCCCGGAGGACGAAACCGTGGCGTGGGCGGGCCGGGAGCCCGGGGGCGCAGGTCTCCAGGAGCGTGCCCGGCCCGGGGTGCGCGCCGGTCCCGTGGTGTTCAAGGCTGACGGAGGACGCCAACCCCTCTGTCCGGCGCCGCGCCCCCGGCGCGGCAGCCACGCGGACGGTGCCGGAGGCAGCCTTGTCACCAAGGAAGTTGACCGCTGGAAGACCGGTACCCGCCGCTCCGGATCACCTGAGCGTCTGCTTTGCTGTGTGCCGTCGGGCAGGGACTCATCGGGGCGGGGCGATCATGAGCGCAGGCGTGCAGCAAGTCGCGGACGGCACCTATCTGGTGCACGGCAGCAACACCAACTGGGTGATTCTGACCGAGGGAAGCGCCGCCACGCTGGTCGACACCGGCTACCCGGGCGACCGGGAGCAGGTGCTCGCCTCCCTCGCGGAGGTGGGCAGTTCCCCGGAGGCGGTCACCGCCGTGCTCATCACGCACGCCCACAACGACCACCTGGGCTCCGCCGAGTACCTGCGCAGCACCTACGGCACGCCGGTCTACCTGCACGAGGCCGAAGTGCCGCACGCGCGGCGGGAGTTCCTGCACCAGGTGTCCGTGGGGACGGTCCTGAAGAACGGCTGGCGGCCCGGTGTGCTGCCGTGGGCGGTGCACGCGATCCGGGTGGGCGGCACGGCCCATGTGCCCGTCGCCTCCCCGCAGCCGTTCCCGGCCGAGGGCACGCTCGATCTGCCCGGCCGTCCGGTGCCCGTGTACACGCCGGGCCACACCGACGGGCACTGCGCCTTCCACCTCCCCGAGCGCGGCGTGGTGATCTCCGGCGACGGCCTGGTGAGCGGTCACCCCACCTCGCGGGTCAAGGGGCCCCAGCTGCTGCCGGACATGTTCCATCACGAGCGCGCCCGTGCCGTGGCGTCGCTGGACGTGTTCGCGGAACTGGAGGGCGAGGTGCTGCTGCCGGGGCACGGACCGGTACACCGTGGTCCAGTCCGTGAAGCGGCACTTCAGGCCAGGGACCGTGCGCTCTAAGGTGAGGTGACGATCACCGACCAGGCAAGGACAGAGCACCGATGGCACTGCAGATCAGCGCGACGAACCCGGAGCACCCCGCGCTCCTGCTCGAACTGCCGTGGCAGCTGCCGCTGGAGCAGTGGCCGGAGGAGGTCCTGGTCCCGCTGCCGCGCGGCATATCGCGCCACGTGGTGCGCTACGCCCGGGCCGGTGACGAGGTCATCGCCGTGAAGGAGCTCGCCGAGCGCCCGGCGCTGCGCGAATACGAACTGCTGCGCGACCTGGACCGGCTCGGCATACCCGCCGTCGATCCGCTCGCCGTGGTCACCGGGCGCGCCGACAGCGAGGAGGCCCCGCTGGAGCCGGTGCTGGTCACCCGGCATCTGGGCGGCTCGATGCCGTACCGCTCGATGTTCGAGACGACGATGCGTCCCGCCACCATGCACCGCCTGATGGACGCGCTGGCCGTCCTCCTGGTCCGCCTGCACCTGGCCGGGTTCGCCTGGGGCGACTGCTCGTTGTCCAACACGCTCTTCAGACGGGACGCCGGCGCCTACGCCGCCTATCTGGTGGACGCCGAGACCGGTGACCTGCATCCGCAACTCAGCCCCGGGCAGCGGGACTACGACCTCGACCTCGCCCGTGTGAACATCAGCGGCGAGCTGCTCGACCTGGAGGCCTCCGGGGCGCTGCACCCCTCGGTGGACGCGATCGAGTTCGGCATGGAGATCTGCTCGCGCTACAACAGCCTGTGGGAGGAGCTGACCCGCAGGTCCGTCTACCCGGCGGGCAAGTACCACTACATAGAGCGCCGGATCCGCAGGCTCAACGAACTCGGCTTCGACGTGGCCGAGATGCAGATCGAGCACGCGCCGAACGGCGACACGGTCACGTTCGTGCCGAAGGTCGTGGACGCGGGCCACCACCAGCGCCAGCTCCTGCGCCTGACGGGCCTGGACACCGAGGAGAACCAGGCCCGCCGGCTCCTGAACGACCTGGAGAGCTGGATGGCCACCCAGGACGACTACGCTCCGGGCGACCCGCTCGGCGCCCGCCCGGAGGTGCTCGCCCACCGCTGGGTGCGGGACGTCTTCCGGCCCACGGTGCGGGCCGTGCCGCTCGAGATGCGCGGCTCGATGGACTCGGCCGAGATCTACCACGAGCTCCTTGAGCACCGCTGGTACCTGTCCGAGCGGGCCCAGCACGACATCGGGCTGGACACCGCGGTGGACGACTACATCACGAACATCCTCCCCAAGGCCCGGGAGACGCTCCAGCCCACCCCCGCCACCGCGGACTGACCTCAGGCGTGCGGCACCACGGCCACCGGGCAGTCGGCGTGGTGCAGCACGCCGTGCGCGACCGATCCGATCCGGGCCCCCACAGCGGTACGGCGGGCCCGGCGGCCGACGACCATCAGCTGGGCCCGCGCGGTCACCGACAGCAGCACCTGCCCCGCGCTGCCCATCTCTATGTGCTCGACGACCGGCACGCCGGGGAAGCGTTCCCGCCACGGCTGGAGCGCCGAGGACAGGGCCTTCCTCTCGTACGGCTCCAGTCCTCCGGCCTCGTCCAGAAGCCTCAGCGAGCCGGGGCTGTAGGCGAACACCGGCGGCAGCGTCCAGGCCCGTACGGCACGCACGGTGGCCCCCCGGGCCGCCGCCGTCTCGAAGGCGAACCGCAGGACGTCGGCGCTGTCCTCCGGGTCGCCCTCCTGGCCCACGACGATCTCGCGTCCTGAGGCCTCCGCGGTGGCCTGGTCCCCGGCGCGCACCAGGACGACGGGCCGCGCCGCCTCGGCGATCACCTGCTGGCCGACCGAGCCCAGCAGGAAGCCGACGACCGGCCCGTGCCCGCGGGAGCCCAGGACCAGCAGTTCGGCCTCGGCCGCGGCGGCCACCAGCACGTCCACGCTGCCGCCCTCGACGACCTCGGTGGACACGTCGAGGCCGGTGTGCCGCCCGGTGACCGTCCGGACGGCCTCGCCCACGGCGTCCCGCGCCCAGCCCTCCTGGGTGTCCCGGTCCCCCGCGTCGATCCCCTCGTACGGCTGGAACCGCCACGCGTGCACCACCCGTAGCGCCACGTCTCGCCGGACCGCCTCCCGCGCGGCCCAGTCCAGCGCGGCGATGCTCTCCTCGGTTCCGTCGATCCCTGCGGTGATCGGGCGGGTCATGCGGTGGCCTCCCTGTTCGCGGTCACGTGCGTGCCGTCCAGTCTTCACTACGCTGCCCGTATGGCATTGGAATGGGAACAAGTCATCGTGGACTCGGCCGATCCCGTCGCCCTCGGGCGCTGGTGGGCCGAGGCGCTGGGCTGGGTGGTGGTCGGGGAGGCCCCGGACGAGTTCGAGATCCGCCCCGAGAAGGACCGGATGCCGGGGCTGCTCTTCGTCCCGGTGCCGGAGGCGAAGACCGTCAAGAACCGGCTCCATCTCGACTTCCGCCCGGACGACCAAAAGGCCGAGGTCACCCGCTTCCTCGCCCTGGGAGCCCGGCACGCGGACGTGGGGCAGGGCGAGGTGTCCTGGGTGACGCTCATGGATCCCGAGGGCAACGAGTTCTGCGTGCTGGGCGAGCGCCGAGCCTGACCCCGGCAGGGTCTGCCATACGTGCGCGTAGCCCGGCGATCGAACATACGATGGGCGGGACCGGGCCGGTGACCACGGGGGGCGCTGGGCCCTGACCGACCGCTCGGGGTGGGAGACGTATGGCACAGGCCGCCGAATCGGCGCGGACCGTCATCCTGACCGTGGACGACGACCCGGGAGTCTCCCGCGCCGTCGCCCGCGATCTTCGGCGGCGCTACGGCGAGTCGTACCGGATCGTGCGCGCGGAGTCCGGCGAGTCCGCGCTGGAGGCGCTGCGGGAGCTGAAGCTGCGCGGCGACCTGGTGGCGGTGATCCTGGCCGACTACCGCATGCCGCAGATGAACGGCATCGAGTTCCTCGAACAGGCCCTGGACGTGTATCCGGGCGCCCGCCGCGTGCTGCTGACGGCGTACGCGGACACCAGCGCGGCGATCGACGCGATCAACGTCGTCGATCTCGACCACTACCTCCTCAAGCCGTGGGACCCGCCCGAGGAGAAGCTCTATCCGGTGCTGGACGACCTCCTGGAGGCGTGGCGCTGCAGCGACTACCGACCGGTGCCCGCCACCAAGGTGATCGGACACCGCTGGTCGGCGCGTTCCTCGGATGTGCGGGAGTTCCTGGCCCGCAACCAGGTGCCGTACCGCTGGTACTCCACGGAGGAGCCGGAGGGGCAGCGGCTGCTGGCCGCCGCGGGGCAGGACGGGCAGCGGCTGCCGGTGGTGATCACCCCGGACGGCACGCCCCTGGTCAAGCCGGAGGCACCCGACCTGGCCGCCCACGTGGGCCTCGCCACGACCCCGACCGCCGACTTCTACGACCTCGTCGTCATCGGCGGCGGTCCGGCCGGGCTCGGAGCGGCGGTGTACGGGGCCTCGGAGGGGCTGCGGACCGTGCTCGTGGAACGCTCGGCGACCGGCGGACAGGCCGGGCAGAGCTCACGGATCGAGAACTACCTGGGCTTCCCCGACGGTGTGTCGGGCGCCCAGCTCACCGACCGGGCCCGCCGGCAGGCGACGAAGTTCGGCGCGGAGATCCTCACCGCCCGTGAGGTGGCGGGCCTGGAGGTCAACGGCGCGGCCCGCACCGTGCGGTTCTCGGACGGGTCTGCGGTGGCCGCGCACAGCGTGATCCTGGCGACCGGCGTGTCGTACCGGCAGCTGGAGGCGCCGGGCTGCACGGACCTGACCGGCTGCGGGGTGTTCTACGGCTCGGCACTCACCGAGGCGGCCTCCTGCCAGGGGCAGGACATCTACATCGTCGGTGGCGCCAACTCCGCGGGGCAGGCGGCGATGTACCTGTCCCGGGGCGCCAAGTCGGTGACCCTGCTGGTGCGCGGCCCCGATCTCTCCGCCTCGATGTCGCACTACCTGATCCAGCAGATCGAGGAGTCTCCCAACATCTCGGTACGCGCGCGTACCGTCGTCGAGGCCGCGCACGGCTCCGGCCACCTGGAGCAGCTGACCCTGCGCGACACCGAGACCGGGGAGACCGAACTCGTCGACGCGCAGTGGATGTTCGTGTTCATCGGCGCGGCCCCGCTGACCGGTTGGCTGGACGGCACGGTGCTGCGGGACGAGCACGGGTTCATCCTGGCCGGGCCCGACCTCACCCCCGACGGGCGTCCGCCGGCGGACTGGGAGCTGGACCGGCCGCCGTACCACCTGGAGACCAATATTCCGGGCGTGTTCGTCGCGGGCGACGCGCGCGCCGAGTCCGCGAAGCGGGTCGCGTCCGCCGTCGGAGAGGGAGCCATGGCCGTGATGCTCGTCCACCGGTATCTGGAGCAGTCATGAGCGGGCAGTTGATGCCGTGCAGCCCCGGGGAGATCGGGGCGCTGTTCCTGTTCGAGAAGCTCACCCCCGAGCAGCTCGGCCAGCTGTGCGCCGCGGGCCGGGTGGAGCGGTTCGAACCGGGTCCGGTGTACACCGAGGGTGAACCCGCCACCTGCTTCTACGTGATGCTCGAGGGCACGGTCGTCCTCTCCCGCCGGGTCGGCGGTGACGACGTGGAGGTCAGCCGCACCTCGCAGCGCGGGGTGTACGCGGGGTCCATGCAGGCCTATCTCGGGGACCGGGTGCGGCAGACCTACAACAACTCCATGCGGGTGACGGAGCCTTCGCGGTTCTTCGTGCTGCCCGCGGAGATGTTCTCGGCCTTCATGCAGGAGTGGTTCCCGATGGCGGTCCATCTGCTGGAGGGGCTCTTCCTGGGTTCGAAGAACACCCAGCGGGCCGTCGGGCAGCGGGAACGGCTGCTGGCGCTCGGCTCGTTGTCCGCCGGTCTCACGCACGAGCTCAACAATCCGGCGGCGGCAGCCGTACGGGCCACGGCGACGCTGCGCGAGCGGGTCGGCAAGATGCGGCACAAGCTCGCCGTCATCGCGCAGGGCTCCTACAGCCCCGAGGTGATGGCGAACCTCATCGACATCCAGGAGCGCACGGCCGAACGGGTGGCCAAGGCGCCCGTGTTGAGCCCGCTGGAGGCCTCCGACCGGGAGGACGCGCTCAGCGACTGGCTCGACGACCACGGCATCCAGGAGGGCTGGCGGATCGCGCCCACCTTCGTGCAGGCGGGCCTCGACGTGGACTGGCTGGACCAGATCGCGGCGGCCGTGGACGAGGAGATCCTGCCGAACGCTATCGGCTGGCTCAACTACACCGTCGAGACCGAGCTGTTGATGGACGAGATCAACGACTCCACGGCCCGTATCTCGCATCTCGTCGACGCGGCGAAGCAGTACTCCCAGCTGGACCGGGCGCCGTATCAGGTGGCCGACGTGCACGAACTCCTCGACAGCACGCTGCTGATGCTGTCCGGGAAGATCGGGCAGCAGATCAAGGTGGTCAAGGAGTACGACCGGACGCTGCCGAGGATCCCTGCCTACCCCGCCGAGCTCAACCAGGTGTGGACGAACCTGATCGACAACGCGGTGCAGGCCATCAACAGCGTCGGCGGTGACGGGACGTTGACCGTCCGGACCGCGCTCGAACACGACCGGCTGCTGGTGGAGTTCCGGGACACCGGGCCCGGGGTACCGCCGGACATCCGCGGGCGGATCTTCGATCCCTTCTTCACCACCAAGCCCGTGGGCGAGGGGACGGGGCTCGGGCTCGACATCTCCTGGCGGATCGTGGTCAACAAGCACCACGGGACGCTTCAGGTGGAGTCGTCACCGGGCGACACCCGCTTCCAGGTGCTGCTTCCGCTGACCGCCGTGGACAACGACACGACCGAGGAGTCGGAGTGACCGACATCAAGGGGCTCGACCCGAGCGTGCCGCCCAGCGGGGACGGGTGCGTGGAGTGCGACGCGGCGGGCGGATGGTGGTTCCATCTGCGGCGGTGTGCGCAGTGCGGGCACGTGGGGTGCTGCGACTCCTCGCCCGGGCAGCACGCGACCGGGCATTTCCGGGACTCGGGGCATCCTCTGGTGCAGAGTTTCGAGCCGGGTGAGGAGTGGTTCTGGAACTTCGAGACGAACGAGATGTTCGAGGCGGGGCCTGAGCTCGCGGCGCCGGTGAGTCATCCGGCGGGTCAGCCGGCTCCTGGGCCGGAGGGACGGGTGCCGGCGGATTGGGCGCGGACGTTGCGCGGCTGAGCTCGGGGCGACCTCCCCGCGCCACTGGTTAGGTCGCACCGCTGTCAGTACCAAGTGCCAGGATGTATTCGTGTCGCAGATCTCCATCAGTACGCCTCTCATCGGCCGGGAAGACGAACTGACCCGGCTCTCCGGTGTGCTGGAGCATGCCCGCAGCGGGGAGGCCCGGGCTGTCCTCGTCGCCGGGGACGCCGGGGTCGGCAAGACACGGCTGCTGGACGAGGTCACGGGACGGGCCGCGACGGCGGGGATGACCGTGCTCACCGGGCACTGTGTCGATCTCGGTGATGTCGGCCTGCCGTACCTGCCGTTCACCGAGGTCCTGGGAGCGCTCGCCCAGGACGAGCGGTTCGCCGATGCCCTCGCCGCGTACCCGGCGGTGGGACGATTGCTGGGCGGCGGCGCTGTCGGCGACTCCGGTGGACGGCTTCGATTGTTCGAGGGGATCGCCGGGCTGCTCGCCGATCTCTCGGACATCACTCCCCTGCTGCTCGTCCTGGAGGATCTGCACTGGGCCGATCAGTCGTCCCGCGATCTGCTGCGGTTCCTGCTCAGCCGGGGGATCCTCCAGCGGTCGGCGGGTGGGGCGCCCACGCACCGGCTGGCCGTTCTCGCTTCGTACCGGGCGGATGATCTGCACCGGCGGCATCCGTTGCGTCCGCTGCTCGCCGAGCTGGTGCGGCTGCCCGGCGTCGAGCGGCTGGAGTTGCGGCCGATGGCCGACGGCGAGGTGGCCCGGCTGGTGCGGTCTCTACGGGAGGGGCCACTGCCGGACCACACCGTGCGGCGGATCGTCGAGCGGGCCGAGGGCAACGCGTTCTATGCCGAGGAGTTGCTCGCCGCCACGGGGAGCGGGGACGGCGGGGTGCCCAGTGGGCTCGCCGATGTGCTGCTGATCCGGTTCGAGCAGCTGTCCGACACCGCTCAGCAGGTGCTGCGCACCGCCGCCGTCGCCGGGCGGCGCGTCGAGCACGACCTGCTGCGGGATGCCGTACGACTGCCCGAGGAAGAGCTGGAAGCGGCGCTGCGGGAGGCCATCGGGCGACAGCTGCTGGTGCCCGGCGAAGGGGACACGTACGCGTTCCGGCATGCCCTCGCCCGTGAGGCCGTGTACGCCGATCTGCTGCCGGGCGAGCGGGCGCGGCTGCACGGGGCGTTCGCCCGGCTGCTCGACGGGCGGGGGCATCGGGCCGAGAGCGCGGCGGAGCGGGCCCACCACTACCGCGAGAGCCATGACCTGGCCGAGGCCCTCGCCGCCTCACTGGAGGCCGCGGACCACGCCCTGCGGGTGGGAGCACCCGCCGAGGAGCTACGGCATCTGGAGGCGGCCCTCGACCTGTGGTCGGCTGTGGAGCCGACGGCACGGCCCTCGGGTGAGGGGGTCGACCGGGTACGGCTCATGTTGCGGGCCTCGGCGGCGGCCGCGCACACCGGCGAACTGCACCGGGCGGTCTCGCTCACGCGGGCCGCGCTCGCCGGTGTCGGCCAGGAGGCGGACTCCGAACTCGCCGCCCGGGTGCGCTACACGCTCGCCGGGAACCTGATGAGCGTCGACAACCTCACCGCGGCCTTCGCCTACAGCAGCGAGGCGCTCGCCATGATCCCCGCCGATCCCCCGTCCCGTACCTGGGTGTGGGCGGCTGCCACCCACGTGATGGCGGCCCGGCACGTCGGGGAGGACGAGGTCGCGCTGCGGGTCGCCCGGCAGGCCCTCGGCACCGCCGAGCAGTTGGGCGTGCCGGACGCCCAGGCGGATCTGCTGATCTCCCTGGCCGTCCTCGAAGGCGGCGGCCGCCGCACGGAGGCGGGGCGGGAGCGGTTGCGTCAGGCCCGGGAGCTGGCCCGGCGGGCGGGCAGCACCCCCGTGGAGATGCGCGCGCTGTTCAATCTCGCCGTCGGCTGCTTCGAGTCGGGGCACCTCGACGAGTGTCTGCCCTGGCTCACCGAAGGGCTGGACCGCGCCCGTCGCGCCGGGTTGCTGTCGTCGCCGTATCCGATGGAGATGCGCTACCTGCGACTGTTGGTGCTCTACACGCTGGGTCGCTGGGACGACTGCGTCCGGGCGGCCCACGCCGATGCCGAGGTGCTGCCCGCGGCCGGCGGGTACACGATGGCGCCCGCCCTGTACGTCGGGCTCGCGCGCGGCGACCTCAGGGCCACCGACCGGGCGCGGGCGCTGCTGGAGGGGCCCTTCGACTGGATGGCCACGCTCGTCGCGGGCATCGCGCTGACCGACGCGGCGGCGCTGCGGGGCGATCCGGAGGACGCCGTACAGCGGATGCGGTCCACCGTCGCGGCGCTGACCGACGACACGGGCGCGCTTCCTCACGTCACCGTCCGGCTGGCCACCCTCGCGCTGTCCGCGGTCGCCGACCGGGCCGACGATCTGCGCCGCAAGGGGGACCAGGCCGGGGCGCGTCGCTGGGCGGAGACCGCGACCGAGCTGATCGAGCCGGCCAGGACCACCGCCGGGCACGGCGAGCGTGGGATACCGCAGGGCCCGGAGGGACAGGCTTGGCTGGCCCGGGCCGAGGCGGAGTGGGCACGGGCCCTGTCGGGGCCGGATCCGGAGGCCTGGGCGCGGGCGGTCGCCGCGTTCGACTTCGGTGACGTGTACGAACCGGCGCGCTGCCGGCTGCGGTACGCCGAGGCCCTGCTCGCCGCCGACCGACGTGAGGAGGCCGCGGCCGAGGCGCGTGCCGCCCGTGAGGTGTTCGCCCGGCTCGGCGCCACGGTGCTGCTGGAGCAGGTGGACGAGTTGATCCGGCGCGGTCGGCTCGCCGAGGCCCCGCCCACCGCGTCGCTGCTCACGGCCCGCGAGCAGGACGTGCTGCGGCTGCTCGCCCGGGGGCGCAGCAACCGCCAGATCGGTGAAGAGCTGTTCATCACCGGCAAGACGGCGAGTGTGCATGTCTCCAACATCCTGGCCAAGCTGGGCGCGGCGAGCCGCACCGAGGCCGTGGCCGTCGCCTACCGCAAGGGGTTGATCGCCCCGGAGACGACGGCTCGCGGCTGACGCTGCCTCAGTGGCGTGCGCAGTCCAGGCTGTTCAGGTCGACGGAGTCCGCCATCGCCTGCATGCCCTTGTCGTTGGGGTGGATGTGGTCCCCGCCGTCGAAGACGGGGAGCATCCGCTCGTGGTCGTAGGGGCTGCGCAGGACGCGGTCGAAGTCGGTGACCGCGTCGAACTCGTCGCTGTGGCTCCTCATGAAGTCGTTGACCTCCTGTCGTACGGCCTCGGCGGCCGGGTCCCATTCCGGCCAGCCCTTGAAGGGGGCGATGGTGGAGACGACCACGCACTTACCGGCGTCGTGGGCCCGGTCGACGATCTCGCGGTAGCCGGCGATCAGATCCGGTGCGGTGACGCCGGTGTGGGCCTTGAGGTCGTTGACCCCTTCGAAGAGGAACACGGTGTGCACGCCCGGCTGGGAGAGGACGTCCCGGTCCAGCCGGTTCAGGGCACTCGGCCCGGCGCCGTCGGCCAGCACCTTGTTGCCGGCGATCCCCTCGTTGGCCACGCCCTTGACCGTGGTGTGCGCCTTCTGGAGGCGGCGGGCGAGGTAGTCGGGCCAGCGGCGGTTGTGGTCGCTGGTGGACTGCCAGCCGTCGGTGATGGAGTCGCCGAGTGCGACCACGGCACCGGTGGCCCCGGGCGGGCGCACCGAGACCGCGTCGAGGTAGAACCACGACCCGATGCCCTCGGTCCAGTGGGCGCCGCTCTCCTCGGCGGTGTGGTCGCCCTGGGTGGCGTACGACGTCTGCAGGGCCATCCAGTGGCCGGTGACCGGGCCCGCCGCGTCCGGGGTGTGGAGGCTGACGACCAGGTTCGACCCGGCGGCCAGCCTGCCGGACAAGGGGTCGCTGTACAGCGTGCTGCCGGGTTCCACGGTGACGGAGGACGACCCGTCGAAGGTGAGCTGCCGGTTGGTGCCGTGCACCAGCTCGGCGTCCTTCAGCTGGAGACCGGCGTAGACGCTGTCGAAGGTGACCGGCTCGTGGCCGAACGCGTTGGAGAGCCGGATGCGGGGTTCGCTTCCGCCGACGCTGGTGTGCACGACCATGCGGTAGCCGCGGTCGGCGGCCGAGTCGCCGATGGGGTAGGCGCTCGTGCCCCAGGTGATCACCCCGTCGGGCGGGCTGACGGCGGCCGGTGCGGGCGTGGCCTGGAGTGCGGCGGCCGCGACCGTGACCGCGAGGAGCCGGGCCCCTCGGGCCGTGCGACGCCTCATCGGTCGAAGCCCTTCAGGGTGACCGTGGCGCCCGGCTTGAGTGTCACCGTGCGGGAGCTTCCCGCGTACGCGACCGTCGTGGTGCGGCCTCCGGCGCTGCGGATCCGTGCTTCGGTCGGTTTCCCATCACGCCAGCGTAGATCCACGACGAAGCCGCCGCGTGCGTGCGCTCCCGTGAGGGAGCCGGAGGCGGCCCAGGCGTCGGGCAGTGCGGGCAGGAGTTCCAGGTGGCCGGGGCGGGAGTAGAGCAGCATCTCGATCATCGCCGCAGGGGTACCCAGATTCGCGTCGATCTGAAAGATTCCGCGGCCCTGTTCCACCTGGTAGATGTCGAAGAGGTTGAAGGCGGTGCCGTTGCTGCCTCCTGTGGAGGGCCGAAGGTTGTTGACCACCAGCTGGTAGGCCTTGTCGGCGTTCTTGAGGCGGGCCCAGCACAGACCGCGCCAGGCGTTGGCCCAGCCGAAGCTCTCCATGCCGCGTGCGGTGAGCAGGGCGGTTGCACCCTCGACGATGTCGGCAGGGGTGGATCCGTCGGGGCGGATGCGGTCGCCGGGGAAGAGACCGACGAGCGGCGACAGGTGGCGGTGGGTGGTCTCGCCGAGGTTGTCGGGGGACATCCACTCCTCCAGCCAGCCCGTGGTGGGACTGACCTGGGGGAGGTGGAGGCGCTTGCGGAGGCCGGCGATCGTGGCGGCGAACTTCGCGTCCTTCCTCAACTCGGCTGCGGCCGTGCAGTAGTTGCCGAACAGCGCCCACACGAGTTCCTGGGCGTAGGTGATGCCCTTGGCGTCGAGCGGGCCGTGCTCGGGCGACCAGTCGCTGTCGGCGATCAGGACCTCCCGTGAGGTGCCCGGGAGGGTCGTGGTCAACAGCCGCGCCTCCCAGAACTCGCAGGCGCCTCTCAGGAGGGGGTAGATCTTCTCCAGATGGACTCGGGAGGCGGTGAACTCGTAGTGCTCCCAGAGGGAGTTGCACAGCCAGGCGTTGCCCGCCGGATGCCACCACCAGCCGCCTCCGCCGAACGGGTTGGTGGAGATGGCGACCGTCCAGCCGGCGTTCTTCCCCGTGGAGTTGCGGTAGCGGTTGCGGGGGTCGTTGAACAGCCTGCGGGTGAGGTCGGTCCAGGACGGGAGCTGGGCGACGCAGTAGTCGGTGAGCGTGTCGAAGCACTGGGACAGGCCGGTCCGGTCGGCCGCCCAGTAGTTCATCTGGATGTTGATGTCGGTGTGGTAGTCGCCCATCCAGTCCGGGTCGTTGCCGTCGAGCCACAGTCCCTGAAGGCCCAGCGGGAGGCTGCCGCGTGATCCCGCGATCATCAGGTAGCGGCCGAACTGCAGGTACTGGGCCTCCAGTTCGGGGTCGGGGACTCCGTCCCGGGCGCGTGCGCGCAGGCGCTCCCAGGTGTCGAGGGAGCGCTGCTCGGCGGAGGAGGTGCCCAGCGAGACGTCCAGCTGCCCGAACAGGGCGTGATGGTCGGCGGTGTGGGTGCGGAGCAGGGTGTTCGCCGAGTGCCGGGCGGCGGCCCGGACCTTGGTGCGTGCGAGCTGCTGCGGGTCGAGGGAGGGGTCGCGGAACTGCGCGGCGGCGTCGGGTGTGTAGTTGGTGCCCCCACTCAGGACGACCGTGAGTTCCCTGCACCCGGTGAAGCCGATGTGAGTCCCTTCGACGGTGACGCTGCCGCCGGAGCCGTACGCCGCGATCGCGGCCCCGTATCTCAGTCCGTTCGGGAGGGCGGCGCCGAAGGAGACCGCGGGCTCCTCGCCGTGGGTTCCCTCCAGCGTGATGGTGCCGGTGTAACGGCCTCCTCCGCTCTGGTCGAAGTGCAGGACGATGACGTCGTCGGGCCGGCTGGCGAAGATCTGGCGTCGGTAGGTCACGCCGGAGCGGACGTACGACGTTTCGTTCACGCCCTGAGCGAGGTCCAGGGAGCGGCGGTAACCGGAGACGGCGGACAGGTCGTGGCCGGGGATGTCGACGGTGAGCCTGGCCAGCAGGGTGAAGGAGCCGAAGTCCTGGCGGCCGTAGGGGAATTGGCCGTCGGTGTCGAGGGTGTCGTTGAGGCCGCCGGTCCACAGGGTGGCGTCGGTGACGAGAAGGACTTCGCGGCCGGGGTCGTTGCTCGCGAGGGCGCCGAGGCGGCCGTTGCCGACGGGCAGGCCCTGTTCGATCATCGAGTGTTCGTCGGCGGGAGCCTGCCACCGGAGCCGGTGGCGTGGGTCGGCGTCGAGGGCGGGTGCGTCGGCGGGGCGTTGAGGTGCCGCGGTCGCGGTGAAGGTGGGCAGCGCGGCGAGTGCGGCGGTCAGCGCGAGGACACCGCGTCTGGACGGGTCGGGGGTCATGGCGGCTCCTGGAGGCTCGGTCAGGACTTCGGTACGTCGATCCGGTCGATGTCCGGTGCGTAGCCGGTGCCGCTGTCGAAGGTGATCGTGTTGGCGCCGGCCTTGAGCGTCACGGGCACGTACACACTCGACACGGTGCCCCAGTCGCCGGTGGCGGGGAGCTTGTGGCGGGTGGCGCCGCCGCCGTTCGCGGAGACGTCCACCGAGCGGGCGTCACCGCTGATGTAGGAGACCTTGATCTGGTAGGTGCCGGCCTTGGCGACGACGACGTCGCGGAAGGTCAGGGTCCCGCCGAGGTACAAGTTGCCGACCTTCTTTCCGTCGGAGCAGGCGGAGCAGTCGGCGACGGAGGCGTTGCCGCCGAGGGTGTTCGCTGAGGACTCGGCCTCGTATCCCGTGAAGGCGAGTGCGGTGCCGTGCGGGGTGACCGTGAACAGGCGCGAGCCGTGGGCGGGCAGAGCCTCAGTCACCTTGTTCTTGTAGGTGCCGAGGTTCTCGTGGTTCCACAGGTCGCGGACGGACGCCTTACCGGTGAAGCCGAGGGTGGTCCAGTCGGCGGTGACGGCGGCGGGGGCGTCGGCGAGGTTGAACAGGGCGACGGTGTAGGTGCCGTCGGGGTTCTTGGCGGCCCAGACCTGCTGCGGGTCGGACGGGGTGACCGGGTGTGCGGGCGGGTTGGGCCCCTGGTTGAGGCCGATGACCTCGCGGTTGGTCAGCAGGGACAGACCGTAGGAGTCCAGGCGGGTGAGGTCGTCGCCGGTGTAGAGGGGGGACTTGGCGATGGCCCACAGGGTGGCGTAGCTCTGCCGTTCGGCTTTGGTGAGGCCGTCCATCTGTCCGTTGCCGACATCGAGGGCATCGAGGTCGTTCCAGCCACCGGGTCCGGCGTGCCGGGTCCAGGCGGGGGTGTCGTCCCAGCGGTCGTCGACCGAGTTCTCCCAGCTGACGAGGGTGTTGCAGTAGCACTCGACGTCGGTGTCGATGCGCCAGCCCTGCGAGTTCTTCTTCCAGTCGGCGGCGTGTCCGATGTCGAGGGACCAGGAGAGTTCGAGGTGGACGGTGCGGCCGGTTCCGGCTATCGCCTTGTTCCAGGCGGCCACGTCGGCAACGTTGTCGTACTGGTCGCCGCTCTTCCCGGAGCCGGGGCCGACCCCGTCGAGCTTGAGGAAGTCGTAGCCCCACTGGGCGATCAACTGCGCTTGGGAATCTATGTACTTGTCCGTGCACGGCTTGGAGAAGTCGAGTTTGTACGCGCTGTCCCAGCCGTTGGTGGTGCGCAGATCGTCGTACACGATGTCGGCGGTGGTGCAGCCGTCGGCGTTCCAGATCGGCGTCTTCCCGTCGCCGTACGCCCCCTTCTCCAGGCCGGCCGGGAGATAGATGCCGGCCTTGAGGCCCTTGGCGTGGATGCGGTCGGCGACGGCCTTCATGCCGTGGGGGAAGCGGACCGGGTCGGGCTTCTGGCGGCCGTACTGGTCGAACCCGGACTTCCAGGCCTTGTCCATCCACCAGCCGGCGTCGATGTTGACGTACTCGTAGCCGTACTTCTTCAGCTTGGCGGCCATGGCGTCGGTCTGCTTCAGGACGTTGGCCTCGGTGAGGTAGCTGTAGTCGCCGTCCGGGTTGAGGCCGGGGTACTTGGACGACTGCATGCTCCAACTGGACCAGCCCATGTAGGGCTTGGCGGCGAGGGTCGGGGCGGGGGTGTCGGCGGCATGGGCCGTGGGGACGGCGACCGCCGTGAGAGCGAGCACCAGCAGGGCTCTGGCGGGCAGGGCGAAGTACGAGGATGACCGCATGGGTCGTACCTCCAATGGGGTGCGGGGTGTTATCGGCTCGGGTCCGGGGTGATGAAGGACTGGATGGCGGTGGCGGCGGCTCCGCGGGCCCACTCGTCGAAGGGCAGCGGGTGGGTGCGGACGTCGCACTGGGCGGCGGAGCCGAAGGCGGCCGCGACGAAGGCGTCGCGGATCTGCTCGGCGAACAGGTCGTAGGCGGCGAGTCCCTCGCCGGAGATGATCACGCGTTCGGGGCCGAGGAGGTTGGCAACGGTTGCGATGCCCCGGCCGATCGCCTCGCCCGCGCGCGCGTACACGTCCCGGGCTCCGGCGACTCCTTCGCGGGCCAGGTGCAAGGCCGCGGCGGCGTCGGGGAGTTCGGCCCCGGTGGCCTCGCGGACCTGCCGGACGATCGCGGCTTCCCCGGCGATCGCCTCGACACAGCCGCGGTTGCCGCAGTGGCAGAGCGGGCCGGCCGGGTCGACGGTCACATGGCCGATCTCCCCGGCCACTCCGTGCGCCCCGGCGACGACACGGCCGTGCACCACCAGGCCGCAGCCGATGCCCGCGCCCACGGTGACCACGGCGAAGTCGGACAGGCCCACTCCGGCGCCGAACCACTGCTCGGCGACGGTCAGGGCGCGTACGTCGTTGTCGACGGTGACGGGCAAACCCGTGGTCATGGCGGCGAGTTCGGCGAGCGGGACGTCGCGCCACTCCAGGAAGGGCGAGTAGCGGACCGCGCCCTCGCCCCGGTCGACGTCACCGGAGACCGCGATGCCGAGACCGAGGACCGGGGCCGTAAAGCCGTCCGCCTCGGCGAGAAGCAGCTGGACGAGTTCCGCGATGCTCGCGAGCACCGTCTTGGGCTCGCGGTCGGGCAGCGGCAGATGCCGGGCGACGCGGATACGGCAGCACAGGTCGGTGAGGACCCCGATGATCTCGTCGCCGGTGACCTTGACGCCGATGAACATGGCCCGCCCTCCGTCGACCCGTACGAGGTTCGCGGGCCGCCCGAGCGCCGGGCGGGCCTCCTCGTCCGCGCCCTCCACCAGGTATCCGGCTTCGATGAGGGGCCGGACCGCCTTGGTGACGGCGGCCGGCGACAGACCGACCCGCCGGGCCACCTCCAGACGGGGCAGGGGGCCCTGGGACAACACGGTGGTGAACACCTGCGAGGCGGCGGGTGTGTTGGCGGGGAACGTCTCGGCGCGAGGGGTGGGGCGCATGGCCGGGAACTTAGAGGGGTTCTTTTCCTTCGTCAATAAAAGAAGCAGGATTGACTGTGCGTTCTCGAAGGGACTTCTGTGCCGACCGGAGCGGTCAATCATCACTTTTCGTGCTCTTCATCGACATACTCTCCTCATTCGTATGGAAACTGACGAAACGACAGGAGATCAGCCGGATGGCATCAGCACGAGTGGTGGTCGGGACGGTGGCCGGAGCGGTCCTGCTGCCCCTTCTCGCGGTCCCCGCCCACGCCGGGTCGCCCGCCGCACCCGCGGTGGATCTCACAGGCCTGCTCGGCGTGTTGCGTTCCGCGACGGAGCAGGGCGCGCCGGGGTCCATGGCCCGGATCGACGACGGGAACTCGGTGTACCGGGCGGCCGCCGGAGTCGGGGACCGCAAGAGCGAGCACACGATGAGCGACACCGACCGGTTCCGTATCGGCAGCGTCACCAAGACCTTCACCGCCGTCGTCCTGCTCCAGCTGGTGGACGAGAAGAAGCTGGAACTCGACGCGCCGGTCAACCGCTATCTGCCCGGGCTGCTGCCGGACGACCGGATCACGGTGCGGCACGTCCTGAGCCACCGCAGCGGCCTGTACGACTACACGAACGAGATGTTCGCCAAGACGGTCCAGGGTTTCGAGGCGGTCCGCAAGAAGGTCTTCACCCCCGAGGAGCTGGTGAAGCGCTCGCTGCGCAAACCGCGCACGAACGCGGCCGGCGCGGTGTACGCGTACTCGAACACCAACTTCGTCGTCGCCGGAATGCTGATCGAGAAGCTGACCGGGAACCCGGTGCGGACCGAGTACGAGAAGCGGATCATCGAACCGCTCCAGCTGCGGGACACGTTCTATGTCCACCCCGGCATGAAGATCCCCGGCCCTCATGCCCGCGGCTATCTCACCCCGGACCAGGCCGGCGCCCCACTCGTCGACGCGACCGAGCAGACCGTGTCGTGGGCGCAGAGCGCGGGCGCCCTCATCTCCAGCACCCGGGACCTGAACACCTTCCTGTCCGCCCTGCTCGGGGGGCGGCTCACCTCGGCCGCGCAACTGGCGCAGATGGAGCGGTGGATGCCGGCGGGAAGCGGTCAGGCGTACGGCCTCGGGTTGCGCCGTCGCGATCTGTCGTGCGGGGTCTCGGTGTACGGCCACACGGGTGCCGTGCAGGGCTTCTACACGTACGCGTTCGCCTCGAAGGACGGCAAGCGCGCGCTCGCCGCGGTCGCCAACACCTCCAACAACGGCACGGTCCTCAACACGATGCTGCGCACTCTCGACTCCGCGTTCTGCGGCAAGGCGACGAAGGCTCCGCGCGGCAAGGCGCCGGTGGAGCGGCACGAGGACATGGCGCCGGCGGTCACGCTGGACTGAGCACGCCGGGAACCCCTGCGCCCTGGTGTGCGTTTTCCCGGCGAGCGACGACACCAGGGCGGCACGATGAGCGAGTTGGTCCCCGGAGGCAATCTGCCCCTCCCCGAAGGGGCCGTCACCGTGCGGGTGGCCGGCCCCTTCGACGTGTCCGCCCTCGTCACGGACGACCACGGCAAGGTCGGGGGCGACGCCGACTTCGTCTTCTACAACCAGCCCTCCGCTCCCGGCGCCCGGCTCTCCGGCGACACCCTGACCATCGATCCCCGGCGATTGCGCGCGGGCGCCTCCAGGCTGACGGTGGTCGTCAGCCCGGCCGATCCCGGCACCCCCCTGGGCCGGCTGCCCGCCCCGGTCCTTCAGGTCACCGGTGCGGGCGGCCGCCCGCTCGCCCGGTTCGCGCCGGCGCGGCCACGGCAGGAGACCGTCCTGCTGCTCGCGGAGATCTACCGGCGGGGCGACGGCTGGAAGCTGCGGGCGCTGGGGCAGGGGTACGCGGACGGGCTCGCGGGGCTGGCGCGGGACTTCGGGGTGGATGTCATGGACGACACGCCCACGACCGCGGTGCCTTCCGTGCCGTTGACGGTATCGGGGGCACGTCCTGCCGCTGGGCCCGCCCTCCGGTCGCCCTCGGGATCGTCCCCGGCTTACCCGCCGCCTCCGGCCCGCCCCGCGCCCCTCCCCCGCTCCCCCGCGCCCGCCGCTTCCCCAGACCCGGCCGCCTTCCTCACCCTGGTCAACTCGGCGCGCTCCACGGCCGGTTCGCCCCCGGTGACGCTCGACCCCCGTCTCACCGACGCCGCCCGCGGCCACGCCTCCGCGATGGCCTCCGCGGACCGCCTCGGTGCGGAGGGTCCGGACGGCGTCTCCGTCTTCCAGCGGCTCACCGCCACCGGATACGCGTACCTCACCGTCGGCGAGCACCTCGTCTCCGGCCCCCGCAACCCGTCCGACTTCGCCGAGTACTGCCTGAGCACCGAGCAACCCCGGCGGACCCTGCACGATCCGGCCTTCAGCCACGTCGGTCTGGCACACGCGACCAACGGCCGCTCCGGCGATGTGTACTGGACGGCGCTGTGGGCCAGGCCGCTCACGCCCGCCGGCCTGACGCGTACCGCCGACGAGGTCGTCGGCCTCACCAACCGCGAGCGCGCCCGGGCCGGTCTGCCGCCGCTCGGCGTCGATCCCGTTCTCGTCCGTGCCGCGCAGGCGTACAGCACCGACATGGCGGTCCGCGCCTTCTACTCCCACACCTCACCCGAGGGCACCCAGCCCTGGGACCGGGCCGCCGCCGCGGGCTCGACCCGTCGCTCGATCGGGGAGAACATCGCGTGCGGCCAGCGCTCGGCCGCAGAGGTCGTCGAGGGCTGGATGAACAGCCCGGGTCACCGCGCCAACATCCTCAAGCCCGGCTTCACCCACATCGGGATCGGCTTCGCGGGCGGCGGACCGGCGGGCACGTACTGGACCCAGTTGTTCGGCGCCTGAGCGAGCCCGCGGACGAGAGTTGGGCCACGATCTTGGCGGAGGGGATCCCTCCGGGCCAGGATGCCCCCATGAAGGGTGACCTCTTTTCCAGTGAGCACATGGTGCAGCCGGCCACGGCGCCGGGTATGACGGTCGAGAACTCCAAGTGCGTCAGGTACGCGGTGCACGGCGAGATGCTCGCCCGCCAGGGGGCGATGGTCGCCTACCGCGGCAATCTCCAGTTCGAGCGCAAGGGCCAGGGCGTCGGGGGGATGCTCAAGCGGGCCGTCACCGGCGAGGGACTGCCGTTGATGGCGGTGCGCGGGCAGGGCGAGGCCTGGTTCGCGCACGAGGCGCAGAACTGTTTCATCGTCGACGTGGAACAGGGTGACGAGTTCACGGTCAACGGTCGCAACGTCCTGTGTTTCGACGCCTCGTTGGCGTACCGGATATCGACCGTGAAGGGCGCGGGCATAGCCGGTGGCGGTCTGTTCAACAGTGTCTTCACGGGTCACGGCAGGCTCGGGCTCGTCTGCGAGGGCAACCCGCTGGTGATCCCGGTCTCGCCGGAGTTCCCGGTGTACGTCGACACGGACGCGGTCGTCGGCTGGACGGCGGGCCTCGCGACCTCGCTGCACCGTTCGCAGTCCATCGGGTCGATGCTGCGCGGCGGTTCCGGGGAGGCGGTGCAGCTGGTGCTGCAGGGCTCGGGATACGTCGTCGTACGGCCGAGCGAGGTGACCCCGCAGAAGGCTCAGCAGCACTGAGGCCCCAGGCAGTGATCTGCGCCTCACAGGCAACCCGTCCGGCTCCGTCCACGTCTTGACCGGCAGCGGATGATGCCCCGGCCCCTGGCCGGGGCTCATTTTCGAGGCACTATGCACACCATGTATACACAGCATGTATAGATGAGGTGTATACGGACGGAAAGGCATGCATGTACGGCAAGGCATTCGCCCCGGAGTACCAGGGCGCACTCACCACCCTCTCCGTGAACTCCTCGCTGGACGAGGTCCTGGCCGCCGGCACCGAGCAACTGAGAGCGGCCGAGCGAGCCGGCCGGCACGGGGAGGTGGCCCGCTCCGGACTCGCGGTCGCCGAGGCGCTGCGCAGGCTCGGCCGGGTCACCGACGCCGACCGCGCCTGGAAGGCGAGTTACCGGGCCGCCCGCCGGGCCGGGGACACCGCGGGCATGGCCTGGGCGCTGTGGAGCGGCGGCACGCTGGCCCGCCAACGCGGCGGATTCGCCCTGGCCCGGCGGCTGCTGGGGCTGGCGGCCGAACTCGGCGAGCTCGGCGGGGATGTCGTAGTGCGCGGTTACTCGCTGGCGGGGCTGGCCGAGACGGGCCGTATCCAGGGCGACTACGAGGCCGTCGGCCGGCTGCACGAACAGTTGCTGGCCGAGGCCCGACGGCGTGGCGAGGCACGGCACACGGTGTGGGCGCTGTCCGGCATCGCGCAGATGCACCGCAACACCGGGGCCTACGACACCGCGTTCGCCATGTTCGAGGAGGCGGCCCGGATCGCCGCGGGCGCCGACGACCGGCGCGGTCATGCCTGGGCGCTGCGCGGGCTCGCCGACCTCGTCTCCGTGCGCGACGGCGACACGGGACGGGCCCTCGCCCTGCTGTCCGAGGCGGAGACGACCTGCCGCGAGATGAATCTGTCCAGCGCGCTGGCCTACAACCACAAGATGCGCGGCAACGTTCTCTACCGCGCGGGGCGTTACCCCGAGGCCCGCGACCTGTACGAGCAGGCGCTCGCCGAGTTCCGCGCCATGAGCGAACCTCGCGGGGAGGCTCTTTCCCGTCTGGGACTCGCCAAGTCCCTGGCCCACCTGGGCCGCGACCGCGCCGGGACCGCGGCCGAACTGGACGATCTGGCCCGCGTGCTGGAGCGGACCGGGCTGCGGCACGCGCGGGAGATGGTGGCGCGGGCCCAGGAGGAGTTCGGTGTGCGGACGGAGGCGGTACGGTGACCACGCTCGCCGCTCCCGAAGTCCTCACCCGCTGCCGCATGTTGGTCCAGCCTGCGCTCCAGGAGGCCGTCGGCCGACTGCACCCCTGGGTGAGCGAGATGGCCGCCTACTCCTTCGGCTGGTGCGAGGTCGGCGGCGCCCCGGCCGTCGCGTCCGGCGGCAAGGGGGTGCGCCAGGCACTCGCCGTGCTGGGTGCCGAGGCGGCCGGCGCGCCCGGGCGGGCCGGGGTGCCCGCGGCGGTCGCGGTGGAACTGGTGCACGTCTTCTCGCTGCTCCACGACGACATCATGGACGGCGACCCGGCCCGGCGCGGCCGCCCCACGGTGTGGAAGGCGTACGGCACCGGCCCGGCCGTTCTCGCGGGTGACGCCCTGTTCGCGCTGGCCGTCGAGACCCTGGCCGACGCCGGCTCCGACGCCGTTCGGCTGCTGTCCGGGGCACTGTCCGACCTCGTGCGGGGGCAGGCGGACGACCTCCTGTTCGCCACCCGCCCCTGGACCGGACCGGAGCGGGTGCGGCCGGAGGAGTACCGGACCATGGCCGAGCACAAGACCGGGGCGCTGCTGGGCTGCGCGGCGGCGCTGGGCGCCCTGCTCGGCGGGGCGCCCCCCGCCACGGTGGCCGCCCTGGACCGGGCCGGGCGGCATCTGGGGGTCGCGTTCCAGATCGTCGACGACGTCCTGGGGATCTGGGGCGACCCTCTGGTCACGGGCAAGCCCGTGCACGGCGATCTGCGGGAGCGGAAGAAGACGTTCCCGGTACTGGCCGCGCTCGACTCACCGACAACTGCGGCGGCGCGTCTGGCGCGGCTCCTGGAGTCGGACGGGCCCCTGCGGGAGATGGCGGACCTGGTCGAGGAGTGCGGCGGCCGGTCGGCCGCGCTCGCCGAGGCCCGCCGTCGCATGGCCCTGGCGGAGACGGCGTACGAGCTGCGGCCTTTGCTGGACTACCTGCTGCGGCGCGATCTCTGATGCCGAGTTGACCGGGGCCGGTCGTCGGGACAGGGTTCGAGAAGAGCTCTCCCCGCCGGAAGGAACCGTCTTGATCGGGATCACGGACATCGAGCAGCAGGCCGGGCTGATCGCCGGACATGTCGTCCGCACGCCGACCCTGCCCAGCCCCGGCCTGTCCGCGCTGCTCGGTGCTCCCGTCACCGTCAAGCTCGAACTGCTCCAGCGCACCGGCTCGTTCAAGGCGCGTGGGGCGACGGCCAAGCTGCTGTCGCTGAGCGAGGCGGAGCGGGCGGCCGGGGTCGTGGCGGTCAGCGGCGGCAACCACGGGATCGCCCTGGCCCACATGGCGGCGGCGCTCGACGTCAAGACGACGGTGGTCATGCCGCGTTCGGCGCCCGCCCGTTCGGTGGAGATCGTGGCGGCGGCCGGGGCGTCGCTGCGGCTGACGGACGACATGGACGGTGCCTTCTCGCTCGTGAACCGGCTGCGGGACGAGGGGCTGACACTGGTCCACCCCTTCGACGACCCCCTGGTGATCGCGGGGCAGGGGACCGTCGGACGGGAACTCGCCGACGACGCGGGCGACCTCACCGACGTCCTCGTCAGCGTCGGGGGCGGCGGCCTGATCGCCGGGGTCGCGGCGGCACTGCGGGCGCTTCGTCCGGGTGTCAGGGTCTGGGGTGTGGAGACCGAGGGCGCCGAGGCCATGTCCCGGGCGCTCGCCGCGGGTGGGCCGGTGCCGGTCGCGCTGTCCTCCGTCGTGTCCACGCTGAGCGCCCCGTCCGTCTCGCAGCTGACGTACGACCATGTGGCGGCCCTGGTCACCGAGGTCCTCGTGGTCCCGGACCGGGAGGCCGTGCAGGGCTGTCTCGACCTCGCCGACCACGCCAAGGTGTGGGGCGAACCGGCGGCCGGGTGTCTTCTGCCCGCCGCCCGGCGGGTGCTGGAGCGCGTCGGCGACGACTGCCGGTTGGGCCTCGTCGTGTGCGGCGGCAACGCGACCACCGCCGACGTCATGGCCTGGGCCGGGCGGTTCGGGCTGCGGTGAGAGAAGTGCTCGACTGCGTTCGTTCTACTGACTTCTGAGTCAGAAACCGAGCAACCAGAAAGCGGATTCCATCGGTTGACGATTTGATTGAACATACCCCGCCGCACCCGCCGTACCTCTGTGAAAGGTGAGAGCCAGGGGTTCAGCGAGGGATGACCATGGTCAAGGCGCACGTCTCCACACACGAATTGGTCGCAGGACGGTACCGGCCCCTGGACATCCTGCACCGCGAGACCAACCGGACCTGCTGGTACGGCGAGGACGTCTCGACCGAACGCCCCTGTCTGCTCACCGAGATAGGGCTGCCCGCCGGCACCGACGAGGAGACCTCACTGCGCACCGCCGCGGGAGTCGTCCGGATGTCCAAGACCATGCGGGTGCTCTCTCCCGGCCGGATCGCCGCGGTCGTGGACGCCGTGGCGCAGGAGGACACCCTGTGGACCGTCACCGAGCCGGTCGACGGCATCCCCCTGGGCGAACTCCTCGGCCGCCAGGGGACGTTCGACCACGTGCGGGCGGCGCGCATCGGCCTGGAGCTGCTGGAGGTGCTGGAGGCGGCGCACGGCGAGGGCATCACGCACGGTGAACTCAGCCCGGGCCAGGTGTTCGTGCACCACCAGGGCTCCGTCGTCGTCACCGGCTGGGGCCTGGCCGGCGCGACCCTCGCCCCCCGGCTCTCGGCACCGTCGTACGCCTCCCCCGAACAGGCCCGTGACGAGCGCATCGGGCCGGCCGCCGACCTGTGGGCGCTCGGCGCGATCCTCTACACGCTGGTCGAGGGACGTCCGCCCTTCCGTGACCGCGACCGTCCCGCGGCCACCCTGAAGGGGGTCGACCGGCTGCCGCTGCGGGCGCCGGTGCGCGCCGGGCCCCTCACCCAGACCGTGCAGGGGCTGCTGCGCAAGGACTCCCGGGAGCGGCTGAGCCGCACCGCCGTGCGGGGCGCCCTCCTCAGGGTTCTCGACGAGGACCCCGACACACCACCGGAGGAAGGACCCCGGTCCCGGCTGCGCGTCCTGCACGGGGTGGCTCCGGGCCGCGGCAGCCGGTTCCTGATCGCGGGGACCGCCCTGGCCGTCGTCACGGTGGCCGCCGCCGTCCTCACGGTCACCAAGGCGCTGCCCAGCGGCGACAGTGCGACGACAGGTGAGGCTCCCGCCCCGTCCGCGTCGGCCTCCGCCTCCGCTCCCGCCCCACCGCCTCCGGCCCCTTCCCCGTCGGTCACCGCACCCGGCAGCCGCACCGACGAGAGCGTCGAACCGCCCGCGACGCCCAAACCCACGCCGACACCCACGCCGAGCCGAACGGCCTCTCCCACCGCGGGCACGGGGCTGCCGCCCGGATACAGCGAGTACCACTCTCCCGAAGGCTTCTCCATCGCCCTGCCCAAGGGTTGGAAGCCGCTGGAGACTCAACGCCAGGCCGACCTGGCGTACCGCGTCACCTTCGGCGCCTCCGGTGACCCGCGCACCGTCGCCGTCACCTACAGCAAGGCCGTCGGCACGGACGCCGTGGCCGTGTGGCGCGACGACGTGGAACCGGGCCTCGAGGACAACCCCGGCTACGAGCGCCTCGGTGACATCCGCGCCACGACCTACCAGGGCCGCGAGGCCGCCGACATGCAGTGGATCGAGGACGTGGACGGCACCCGGGTGCGCACGTTCGGCCGCGGCTTCCTCATCGGCGGGGGCCGCGGTTACTCACTGCGCTGGACGACCCCGGCGGCCGACTGGAACGACGCCGCGAACCAGGCGGCGCTGGACACCTTCCTGAGCACCCTCCACGTGCCCTCAGACTGAGCGCGGCGCGCGCATCCGCCGCAGCGGTCCGCCGTGCAGGGGCTGGGTGCGCCAGCGCGCGGTGAACGTCCGGTCCCCCAGCGAGCACGTCACCAGCAGGTGGTGCGGTGTCTCCAGGAAAGCCACGTCGACGGCGAGGGTCTCCGCGTCGGTCCAGCCGCCGCTCACCGCGACGGGCACGGGCTCGCCGGCCACCGTCCAGCCGGCCTCCCCGGTTCCGAGCCCCAGCTCCAGCCGGTCGCCGTCGTCGACCAGCGTCACGCGGCCCCCCGGGTCCACCTCGACCGCGCTCAGGGACGGCTGGTCGGCGCAGGCACCGCCGTAGGGAGTGAAGGCGGTGTTCCAGTCCTCCACCCGGTCCGCGGGGGTCGCCTTGCCCTCCGCGGGCGGCAGCGCGAGCCGTGCCAGACGGTCGGCCAGGGCCGCGTCCGCCCCCTCGCGGCCGGACAGCGGGTCGGCCCCGAAGGCGGGGAGCAGATGCTCCCAGACCAGGTCCAGCACCTTCTGCATCTCCACGGTCTCCGAGGTGATCGCGAGCACCGCGTCCTGTTCGGGCAGCACCACGCAGAACTGCCCGTACGCCCCGTCCCCGCGGTAACCGTGCCGCGCCATCCAGAACTGGAAGCCGTAGCCCTGCTGCCAGTCCGACCAGCCGCCCTCCGGCGGTGCCCCGTGCGAGATCTGGGCCCGCGTCGCCTCGGCCACCCATGACTCGGGCAGCAGCCGCTCGCCCTCCCACACCCCGCCCCGCAGGTACAGCAGGCCGAGCCGGGCGACGGCGTCGGTGGTGGCGTGCAGCCCGCTGAAGCCGAGCTCACGGCCCGTGCGGTCGGGGATCCAGGCCACCTCGCCGATCCCGAGCGGCTCGAACAGCCGGGGCCGCAGGTACTCGGTGAGCTTCTGGCCCGTGACGCGCTGGACGATCGCGGCGAGGGTGTAGGTGGCGGGCTGGTTGTAGGCGAAGACGGTGCCCGGGTCCCGGTCGGGCGGCACCAGCAGGAAGCCCCGGACCAGCTCGTCGCGGTCCTGTGCGCGCGCCCGGTCCAGTGTCTCCTCGAGATGACCGCTGGCCATCGACGCCACATGCCGCACGAGCATCGCGCGGCTGCGCGGGTCGGTGACATCGGCCTCGAACTCCGGGAAGTACGAGATCACCGGGTCGTCGAGCCCGAGCAGTCCCTCGGCGAGGGCGAACCCGGCGGCCGTCGCGGTGAAGCTCTTGCTGAGCGAGTAGAGAAGCTGCGGCCGGTTCGGGGCGTACGGCGCCCACCAGCCCGAGGCCACGACCCGGCCATGGCGCAGCAGCATCAGACTGTGCGGCTCGATGGCCGGGTCGGATTCGAGGGCGTCGAGAAAGGCCTGTATGCCGGCGGCGTCGACGCCCTGGGCGGCGGGGGTGCTCGTGGGCAGGGAGCTCATAAGGGCATCCTCTCTTGTTCTCCGGACGTGATCGAGAGGGCCCCGGAAGCCCGTTTTCCCCTCCGGTCACCGGGGACTCGGCACCCATGGTGCAAATCGGATACACGATGATGACCGAGCAGGCCGGCCCGCGAGACCTCGTCGGCCATGTGGTGCGGGCCGAGGAGGCGGGCTACGACTTCTCGGTGACCTCGGACCACTACTTCCCGTGGCTGCGGTCGCAGGGTCACTCGCCGTACGCGTGGAGCGTGCTGGGGGCGGCCGCCCAGGCGACCTCCCGCATTCCGCTGATGACGTACGTGACCTGTCCTTCCTTCCGCTACCACCCGGCGGTGGTGGCGCAGAAGGCGGCGACGATGCAGCTGCTCTCGGAGGGCCGGTTCCGGCTGGGGCTGGGCTCCGGCGAGAACCTCAACGAGCATGTGGTGGGCGGCGGCTGGCCCTCGGCCGACGTACGGCACGAGATGCTGGAAGAGGCGGTGGAGATCATCCGCGCGCTGTTCCGGGGCGGCCATGTGAATCACCGCGGGAACCACTTCGACGTGGAGTCGGCCCGGCTGTGGGACCTGCCGGACGAGCCGCCGCAGATCGGCCTGGCCGTCTCCGGCGAACAGTCCTGCGAACTGGCCGGCCGCCTCGCCGACCTGGTCATCGCCACGGAGCCCAAGGCGGGCCTGCTCGACGCGTTCGACCGGCACGGCGGCGAGGGCAAGCCGCGCGTGGGACAGCTGCCCGTCTGCTACGACCCCGACCGGGACACGGCGATCAAGCGGGCGCACTCCCAGTTCCGCTGGTTCGGCAGCGGCTGGAAGGTCAACTCCGAGCTCCCGCACCCGGATGCCTTCGAGGCGGCCACCCAGTTCGTCACGCCCGACGACGTCGCGGAGTCGATTCCCTGCGGCGACGACCCGGACGACTTCGTCGAGGCCGTACGGCCGTATGCGGAGGCGGGTTTCACCGAGATCGCCCTGGTGCAGATCGGCGGGGACTCGCAACCGGAGTTCCTGGACTGGTCGGCCAAGACGCTGCTGCCCGCGCTGCGCGACGCGTTCGCCTGAGCGGGCCGGACCGCCCGGCGGCAACGGAGCGTGCAATAGGCTTCCGACCCGCACATCGTGCGGTCCGAACGAGCCTGCCCAGGAGAAGCACCCGTGACCCTAGCGATCGACCCGTCCGACACGTCCTCCGAGGCCTCGGCCGAGACGTCCGGCGCGCCCATGTCCGACCTCGTCGCGCGGGACGCCCGGGAGTTCGGTGTCTACGCGCGGACCGGCGGATGGGCCTTCGGCCTGATGGTGGCGCGCAGCGTGCGGCCCGGCGGCCAGAGCGCGGACGAGACGCCGAAGGTGTCCGCGAAGGAGTTCGCCCAGCTCGCCGGCTGCTCGCCCGAGCGCGTGATGCGCTACTACAAGGCCTGGGACCGGGCCGCCGACGACGGCATGGTCCCGCACTTCGAGGCGCTGGTGCCGGGCCAGGAGGTGGAGCTGCCGGACGCGGACGTGTGGCTCGACTACTACGTCTCCCGCAACAGCGCGACCTCCGAGCGCGGCACCGCCATCGCCGAGGCCGCCGAGGCCGAGGGCATCCGGCCCACCAAGGCCCTGGAGGTCGCCGAGAACCCGACCGCGCTGCGTGCCGCCATCCTCGCCGACCCCTCCACCGCCCGGGCCGCGCGCAGCGCACTGCTCGACCGGATCAAGGAGGACCCGGAGCTCCAGGCCTCGTTGGCCCGGGACGTGGTGCGCACGGACGACCTGAAGAAGGCCGTGGCCACCGAGAGCCGAGCGGCCGACCGGATCGGATACGTCCGCCAGATCGCCGAGTCCGGTCAGGTCAGGACCCCGGCCGGGCAGACCATCGACGCACCCGTGGACCTGCGTCAGGAGGCCGAGCGGCACCTGTCCCTCCTCGAGGAGCTGGAGGAGGACGAGGACACCGGCGAGTGGGCGGCCGAAGCCTTCGACACCATGAAGTCCCTCGTCGCCGAGACCGTGGAGGCCGACCCCGAACTCCGGGTCCAGGAACGGCGTACGAAGTTCTACAACAGCCTCCAGAAGGCCACCAAGGTGTTCGAGGAGCTGACCTTCGACGACGCCCAGGACTTCTACGAGGACGACATGGTCCAGCAACTGGAGGAACTGCAGCAGGCCATCGCCTCGTGCATCACCGCCTTGCGCACCGCGAAGGGGAATCACCCGGACGGCTGAGCATCTTGGGCGTGTGAGGGGTACTAGAGGGCGACACGTCGCTCTTCCCGGAGGCCTTCAGGTGAACTCCTTCGTCCCCAGAACCGCGCACAAGACTCTGGTCGTGCAACTGCAGGCGGGCGGCACGGGCCGTTGCCCCGTGCTCGCCCACCTCGGCTACGACGCGGCGGACCCGTTCGCCGTCACCGCGGTGTTCAGCCATGACGGCCGGGTGCTGGCACGGTGGCGGCTGGACCGGGAGATGCTCGCCGAGGGCCTGCGCGGTCCGGTCGGAATCGGGGACGTACGGCTCAGCCCCGTCTCGACCGGCGTCTGGGAGGAGCTCCGCATGGAGTTCTACGGCGACGCCCGCTCCGACGGGGGCCGCCAGCACGCCGTGGTCTTCGCCTGGGCCCCGGCGCTGGCGTCCTTCCTGCGCGAGACCCGCGAGATCGTGCCGCCGGGACAGGAAGAGGTCCGCGTGGACGACTTCCTGGCCTCGGTCATCGCGGGAGGCTGAGCCGGAGGCGGGGACGGGTTTGATGCGCACGCGGGCTGAGTAGCCGTACTCATGCCGCCGTCGGCCCCGTGCCCCGACGATGAGGGCTCCGACGACAAGGAGCACCTCATGACCGCTGTGCGACGGCCCCTGCCGGTCCTGCTCGCCTGGGCCGTGGTCGCCGCGCTCGCCCTGTCGGCCTGGGGCCCGCGCGACCGCACCACCTGGTTCCTGGAGACCGTCTGGGTCCTGGTGGGCCTGCCGCTGATCGTGCTGACGTGGCGCCGCTTCCCGCTGACCGGCCTGCTGTGCTGTCTGCTGGCGGTCCACGCGCTCGTACTGATCGTGGGCGGCCACTACACCTACGCCGAGGTCCCGCTCGGCGACTGGGTGCGGGACGCCTTCGGGCTCGACCGCAATCCGTACGACCGTTTCGGCCATCTCATGCAGGGCTTCGTGCCGGCGGTCCTGGTGCGGGAGCTGCTCTGCCGTACCTCACCACTGCGGGGCAGCCGCTGGCTGGCGCCGCTGACGGTGTGCGCGTGTCTGGCCTTCAGTGCCGTCTTCGAGATGCTGGAGTGGGCGGCCGCGGTGACCGGGGGTCAGGCGGCGGACGCCTTCCTGGCCACGCAGGGCGATGTGTGGGACACCCAGTGGGACATGTTCTGCGCGCTGATCGGCGCCACCGTGTCCGTGCTGTCGCTGAGCCGCCTGCACGACCGGCAGTTGGACGGGCTGCGCGTCACCTCGTCGTATAGCGGCGCCGGGTCCACAGGGGCACCGCGAACCAGCACAGCAGGTACCAGGCCACCACTGCCGTGACGAGCCAGGGCACCCAGGAGTCGTGGGTCGCGACCCGCAGGATCAGCAGCAGGGCGGCCGTCATCGTCGTGAGCAGGAGAACCAGCCCCACGAAGGTCAGCCGGGAAGCGATCCGTACGGCCTGGGGTTTGATGCGCCGCCCCGAGACGAGGCGGTGCAGGGAGACCGGCCCGATGAGGGCTCCGGTGGCGCAGGAGCCGAGGACCACGGTCACGATGTAGATGACCTGGTCGGTGTGGGCGAGGTCGTCGTACTTGGGTGTGAACACCACGGTGAGCAGGAAGCCGAACAGGATCTGGACACCTGTCTGGGCGACGCGTATCTCCTGGATGAGTTCGCCCCACATGCGGTCCGCGCGCTCTTCCTCGGTCTCGTCGCGGCCCGTCCGTCTCACCGTCTCGACCATGCGGTACGGGTATCCGGTGGCTGATCGTTCAAACAGCGCGGCTCCGGGAGCGTCCGAAAGCCGCCTCCCGGAGCCGGGCGTGGGTCACCAGCGGTTCTCGACCTGGTCCTTGATCCGGCGGTCGTAGAGGTCTCCGATGGCCGCGAGGGTCTCGTCGGACAGCGGCGGCAGCTTGGCGGCGGCCGCGTTGGCACGGGCCTGCTCGGGCGAGCGGGCGCCGGGGATGACGGTGGTGACGCCCGGCTGCTCGATGATCCACCGCAGGGCGAGCTGGGCCGGCGTGTAACCGTCGGGGGCGAGCGCGGAGAACTCCGCGGCGGCCTCGACACCCGTCGTGTAGTCCACGCCGGAGAAGGTCTCGCCGACGTCGAAAGCCTCGCCGTGCCGGTTGTAGGCGCGGTGGTCGTTCTCCGGGAAGACCGTGTCCTTGGTGTACTTGCCGGACAGCAGGCCCGAGGCCAGCGGGACCCGGGCGATGATGCCGACGCCCGCCTCCCGCGCGGCGGGGAGCACCTCGCGCAGCGGCTTCATGCGGAAGGCGTTGAGGATGATCTGCACACTCGCCACACCCGGCCGGGCGATCGCCGTGAGCGCCTCCTCGCAGGTCTCGACGCTGACGCCGTAGTGGGCGATGCGCTCCTCCTCGACCAGGGTGTCGAGGGCGTCGAACACCTCGTCGGTGGAGTAGACGGGCGTCGGCGGGCAGTGCAGCTGGACCAGGTCGATGCGGTCGACGCCGAGATTGCGGCGCGAACGGTCGTTCCAGGCACGGAAGTTGTCGAGGACGTAGTTCTGCGGGATCTGGTCGAGCCGGCGGCCCATCTTGGTCGCGACCAGCACGTGCAGGTCGGGCCGGCCGCTCAGGAAGGTGGCGATGGTCTGCTCGCTGCGTCCGTCGCCGTACACGTCCGCCGTGTCGAAGAAGGTCACCCCCGACTCGGCCGCCGCCTCCAGCACCGAGAGGGCTTCCTTGTCGTCGACGTCCCCCCAGTCGGCCCCCAGCTGCCAGGTGCCGAGTCCAACTACGGATGCGTGCTGCTGCGACCTGCCGAATGTGCGCTCGTCCATGGCGTCAGTCTGTCATCCGTCGCCGACCTGCGCGGAACGGGTCGCTCCGGGCCGACGTCGGTAAATTATTCACTCACATGGGTGACACGCTTCGACGTAAGGCATGCACGTGTCAACGAGCGCCTAGCGTGACCCCGTGACTGATCGTTCAGTGAGCAACCATCCGCAGGACGACTCGTCCTGGTCCCGTCGCGGCTTCCTTCTCAGCGCCGCGGCCCTGGCCGCCGTACCGATTCTGCTGCCGGCGGACCCGGCGGCCGCGGCCGACGAGCTGCCCGACTTCCCGGCGGGCGTGGCCCTGCACCGTTCGGCGTACCGGAACTGGGTCGGCGAGATCACCGCCGACGGGCTGTGGGCCTGTGCCCCGACCGGCCCGGAACAGGTGGCCGAGGTCGTCAACTGGGCCTGGCGGCACGGCTGGCGGGTGCGCGCCCGGGGCTCCTCGCACGGTTGGTCCCCCCTCACCGTCACGGAGGGCACGGCGTCGGACGCGCCCGTCCTCCTCGTCGACACCGCCTCCCACCTGACCGGCCTGTCCCTGGACTCCGCCTCCGCCGTGCGGGCCGGCACCGGCGTCACGCTGGAGGCGCTGCTCACCTATCTGGAGGAGCACGGGCTCGGGGTCACCGCCGCGCCCGCCCCCGGCGACCTCACCCTGGGCGGCGCGCTGGCGGTCGACGCGCACGGCACCGCCGTTCCGGCCGACGGGGAGCAGCGGCTGCCGGGACAGACGTACGGCTCACTCAGCAATCGCATCCTGTCGTTGACGGCGGTGGTGTGGGACGAGGACAGCGGGGCGTACGTGCTGCGTGAGTTCAGCCGTGCCGAGGCCGACAGTGCCGCCCTGCTCACCCATCTCGGGCGGGCCTTCGTCACCGAGGTCGTGCTGCGGGTCGGCGCCAACAGCAATCTGCGGTGTGTCAGCCGGGTCGACATTCCGGCGGCCGAGCTCTTCGCGGCGCCCGGCGGCGACGGGCGGACCTTCGCGAGCTTCCTGGAGGAGGCCGGACGGGTCGAGGCGATCTGGTTCGCCTACACGGAGTTCCCGTGGCTGAAGGTGTGGAGCGTGGCGCCGACCAGGCCGCTGACCTCGCGGCGCGTGACCGCGCCGTACAACTATCCCTTCTCCGACAACGTTCCGACCCTGGTGGCGGATCTGGCCGGGCGGATGGTGTCGGACGCGGCCTGGTATCTGGCGCCGGTGCTCGGGAACGCACAGCTCGACGTGGCGACCGTGGGGCTCACGGCGACGCTGTCGGCGGACATCTGGGGGCCGTCCAAGAACACGCTGCTCTACATCAAGCCGACGACGCTCAGGGTGACCGCGAACGGGTACGCGGTCCTCACGAGCCGGGACCAAGTGCAGCGGGTCGTCTCCGAGTTCACGGACTTCTACCGGGAGCGGCTCGCCGCGTACACGGCGCAGGGACGGTTCCCGGTCAACGGAACGGTGGAGATCAGGGTGACCGGGCTCGATGATCCGGCCGAGGCCGAGCTGGAGGGGGCGCGGGCTCCGCTGCTGTCGGCGTTGCGGGCGGACCAGGAGCATCCCGAATGGGACACGGCGGTGTGGCTGGACATCCTCACGCTGCCGGGGACGCCGTACGCGGAGGCCTTCCTGCGGGAGATCGAGCAGTTCCTCCTCGAGGGCTACGACGGGACTCGCGTCGAGTGGTCCAAGGGGTGGGCCTACACGGACGACGCCGTGTGGGAGGACGAGGAGGTACTGGGGACGGCCATTCCCGGTTCGTTCGGTGAGGCGGTGTGGGGCCAGGCCGCAGGGGTGCTGGACCGGCTCGATCCGCACGGCGTGTTCGGCAACGCCTTCCTGGACCGGCTGTTCCGTTAGGGCGTCAAGTGGGCCTGCACCGTGGGGGCGTACCGGTCCACCACGTCCTCCACGGCACTCGCCCTCAGCTCGGTGCCCCGGGCGATGCCGTACATCACGCCCAGACCCAGGAGGGTGCCCACCGCCAGTTCGGCGCGCAGCCCGGCGTCGCGGCCGGGCAGGCGTTCCGCGAGGCGTTCGACCACCTGGGAACGGAAGTTGACGCGCAGGATGTCACCGTGTTCGCCCTGGACGGGGGCGAAGGCGATCCGGAGCAGGGGGTCGGCGCCTCGTTCGATCTGGCCGGTGAGGACATGGCGGACCATGTGACGGCCCAGTTCGTCCAGGGGGGCGTCGAGCAGGGCCGTCGCGTCGGACTCGAAGGACATCACGCGGGCGAAGAGGGCGTCCTTGTTGCCGAAGTACTTCACGATCAACGGCGGGCTGACCCCGGCGCGTTCGGCGACCGCCTTGAGGGTGATGTCGGCGTGGGGGGTGCGGGCCAGGAGATAGCGGGCCGCCCTGAGGATGGCGGCCTTGGTCGCCTCGGCGTCCCGGCGGGCGGTCGTGGTGGTGGGGGGCGGTGTGCTCACGGCACTCATGCTCCCTCCATCGCCTCGTCCCGCGCGCCCCGGGTGCGGCCCTTGGCCCGGCGGGTCCTCTCGGGCGCGGAGTCGCCGGGGATGGTCAGCGCCGCCGCGCACGCCGCGAGAGCGACCGCGCCCGCCATGGCGAAGGCCAGCAGGTAGCCGTGCAGGGTGGACACGAGTACGCCGCCGACCGGGCTGGTGTGGTGGACCAGGACCGCTGCGACCGCCGCGCTGGAGGCGGCCTGGCCGACGGTGCGCATCAGGACGTTGACGCCGTTGGCGGAGGCCGTCTGCTCGGCCGGGACGGCGCGCAGGATCAGCGTGGGCAGCGCCGAGTAGGCGAGGGTGGTGCCGGTGGCCACCACGGTCGCGCCCAGGATGATCATCCACAGATCGCGGCTGTCCGCGATGCGTACCGCGTAGCCGAACGCGATGATCGCGGCGCCGAGGGCGAGCGTGATGCGCGGACCGCGGGTGGCGGAGATCCGGGCCGAGAGCGGTGAGAACAGGAGCATGGTGACTCCGCCCGGCAGCAGGCACAGGCCGGTGGCCACGATCGACAGACCGAGTCCGTAGCCGGTGGCCTTCGGTGCCTGCACCAGCTGGGCCGTGACCAGGGAGTTGGCGTAGAACGCGAAGCCGGTGAGCAGGGCGGCCACGTGCGACAGGCCGACCCGCGGCCGGGTGACCAGCCGCAGGTCGACCAGGGGCTGGCCGGTGCGCAGTTGGCGCCACCACCACAGGGCCAGGACGGCGACGGACACCAGGAACAGACTCAGGACCCGGGGGCTGCCCCAGCCCCACTGCCCGCCCTGGGACACCCCGAGCAGCAGGCTCACCAGGCCCACGGCCAGTCCCAGGGCGCCCTGCACGTCGAAGCGGCCCGGCTGCCGTACGGGCGACTCGCGGACCGCCCACGACACGGCCGTGACCCCCAGGGCGCCGAGGGCGCTGGTCATCCAGAACATGGTGTGCCAGTCGGCGTACTGGACGACCATCGCGGCCAGCGGCAGTCCGAGCGCGGCGCCGATGCCGACCGTGGAGCTCATCATCGCGACCGCGGAACCCCGGCGCTCCGGCGGCAGTTCGTCGCGCAGGATGCTGATCGACAGCGGCACCACGGAGGCGGCGGCACCCTGCAGGGCACGAGCCGTGATGAGCACGGTGATGTCGGACGACAGGGCGCACATCACCGAGCCGAGCGTCATCAGGCCGAGGGCGCCGGTGAGCACCCGCCGCTTGCCGTACATGTCACCGGCACGGCCGAGCACCGGGGTGAGGACCGCACCGGCGAGCAGGGTCGCCGTGACCATCCAGGAGACGGCGCCGGGCGAGGAGTGGGTCAGCCGGGGCAGGTCCGGCAGCAGCGGGACGACCACGGTCTGCATGACGGCCATGAGCGTGCCGCACATCGCCAGCACCGGGACGGTGAGCCGGGTCCGCAGGCTTGTTCCGGGCGGCGGGGATATCGGGCCCTGCTGGTCCATCGGCGCTCCGGACTCGATACGGAAAGCTGGGTGAATGAAAATTCACTTTAGCGGTGAATCGCCATTCACCCAATACCCTTTCCAGGGCCGCCGAGCTACTTGCGAGAAGCCAGCTCCCGTGCGTGCACGCTGCGCGCCACCTTCGGCCCGAGCCAGCGCTTGATCCTGCGCAGCGCCTCCAACTGCCCGGCGGCCTTGTCGAGGCGGTAGTAGAGCTGAGGCGGGACATAGGGCAGCAGCGGCGAGTGACGCTGGCCGAGCAGGGCGAACATCTGCTCCGGGGGCAGGCCGATGTAGCGCGGCAGGTTCTCGTACCACTGGGCGCTGTAGCGGGCCGCGCTCTGGATGGAGAGCAGTTCCGCCTTGCGCTGCCGCTCGTAGCGGACGAGGGCCTGCGGAAGCTCGGCGTCCCGGCGCAGGGCGTCGGCCAGGGCGATGGCGTCCTCCAGGGCGAGGGTGGTACCGGCGCCGATGGAGTAGTGGGTGGTGTGGGCGGCGTCGCCGAGGAGGGCGAGGTTGCCGCGATGCCAGGTGCGGTTGGTGAGGGTGCGGAAGCTGAGCCACTGGGCGCTGCCCGAGCGCGCGGACCGGCCGATCAGGGGGTGGCCGTCGAGGACGTCGGCGAACAGCTTCTCCAGCAGGGCGAGTCCGTCGGCCTCGTTCGCACTGCCGAGGCCGAGGCCGGCCCAGGTCTCGGGCGCGCACTCGACGACGCAGGTGCTGCCTTCGGGGCTGAAGGGATAGCCGTAGCACCAGATCCAGCCGTGGTCGGTCTCGACGAAGGCGAAGGTGAAGGAGTCGAAGACCTTGCTGGTGCCGAGCCAGATGTAACGGTTGCGGCCTTCCCTGGTCTCGGCGCCGAAGTGGTCGGCGTGCCCGGTGCGCAGGGCGCTGTGCACGCCGTCGCCGGCCACGACGAGGTCGGCCTCGGGGAGGTTGCCGTCGGTGATCTCGTGCTCGAACTCCAGCCGCACACCCAGCGAGCGGGCCCGCTCGGCGAGGATCTCCAGCAGGCGGTGGCGGCCGATGCCGAAGCCCGGGTCGCTGCCGCGCCGGGTGACCAGGTCCCGTACCCGGGCCTCGCCCTCGTTCCAGGTGACCGAGGCCTCCTCGATCGCGCGGGACGACTCGGGGTCGTGGGCGTGCAGTTTGTCGAGCAGTCCGCGCCAGTAGGTGACGCCCCAGCCGTAGGTCGAGCCCTCCGGATTGCGCTCGTGGACAGTGATGTCGTGGGACGGGTCCTGCCGCTTCAGCAGGATCGAGAGATACAGGCCGGCGGGCCCGCCGCCGACGCAGGCGACCTTCACACGCACCCCTAGTAATTACTCAAAGCGGTCGATTGGCAACGCAGAGTAGCAGTCCGGGGATGCGCGACCTCCGATTCGGATCGCGTCGCTTTCCGCACGTGAGGCAGGCCCGGGCCCGCTCGCTGGGCGAGGACGATGGGCATGCCGAGTCCGTCGACTCCGGGAGGTCATCACGGCTACGCCGTGACGGTCGACGGGAGGGAGCTGCACATGAGGCGCAACGCCGATGGCAGCTGGATCGGCGTCGTCAGCCACCACGCCCCGGCACCCGCGCCGCCGCACGGCCGCCGTGGACGAGCTCCAGGGCGCACAGCAACTGCCGTTCCCCGCGGACCCGCTGGACCACACCCGCCGCTACACCTACGACAGCGAATGACGATCGTCTCGCCCGGTTTGCCCCGCAGGTCGTGCGGTACCCGCGCCCTACACACCGAGAAGACGAAGGAGGGATTCACCCGTGTCGCAGGTCGAGGAGTCCATCGAGGTCGGCGTGCCGGTGCACACCGCCTACAACCAGTGGACGCAGTTCGAGACCTTCCCCGAGTTCATGAGCGGGGTCGAGCGCATCGAACAGCGCACCGACACGCTCACGCACTGGGTGACCAACGTCAACGGGGTGCACAGGGAGTTCGACGCGGAGATCACCGAGCAGATCCCGGACGAGCGGGTCGCGTGGACCACGATCGCAGGCGAGGCCAAGCAGGCCGGCGCGGTGACCTTCCACCGCCTCGACGACGCCCACACCAAGGTGATGCTCCAGATGGACTTCCATCCGGACAGCATCACCGAGAAGGTCGGCGACAAGCTCGGGTTCGTGAAGCGGCAGACCAAGGGCGACCTGGAGCGCTTCAAGACGTTCATCGAGGAGCGTGGTCAGGAGACCGGTGAGTGGCGCGGGGCGGTCATCTGACCGTCGCCCGTCGCGCTCCGACCGGCCTCTAACCGGCCGCTTCCGTACGGCACTCCGGGTGCCCCCAGCCCTGGGCGTTCTTCGCGATGGTCTCGCCCGCCGCGTAGGAACGTCCGCACAGGCACCGGCCGGGGAACTTGGCCTTGAGCGTACGAGAAGACGAACCGCCGCTCCGCTTGGGCGACTTGGCCCGGGCGGGGCGGTCGGCTTTCGGGGTGTCCGGCGACGGCGGTGGCTTCGGAGATCCGAGTTCGCTGCTCGCGGGCTCCTGGACGATCGCCGCCTGGCTGGCCGCGCGGTCGGCGAAGTCGTTCAGCGGGTCGCCGTCGACCTGGTGGGCGGGGACGTAACGGAACTCGACCGAACGCCCGTCGAGCAGTTCGTCGATCCGGACCACCAGCTCCTGGTTGGCGACCGGCTTGCCCGCGGAGGTCTTCCAGCCGTTGCGCTTCCACCCGGGCAGCCAGGTGGTGACGGCCTTCATGGCGTACTGCGAGTCCATCCGGATCTCGAGTGGCACATCCGGGTCGGTCGCCGCCAACAGCCGCTCCAGCGCAGTGAGTTCGGCGACATTGTTGGTGGCCTTGCCGAGCGGCCCGGCCTCCCAGCGGTCCGGCGTCTCCGATTCGTCGGCGATGACCCAGGCCCAAGCCGCAGGTCCCGGATTTCCCTTCGAAGCGCCGTCGCACGCGGCCACCAGTCGTTCACGCATGCGCTCGATCATGCCATGAGCCGACGGACACCCCTTCACTCCACCGTGATCACCGTGGCCACGACCCGGCGGACCTCCCCGTCCCCGGGCGCCGCCCCTTCCGTGTCGGCGAAGAGGAGATGCGCCGCCCCGATCAGCGCGGGGGCGAGCAGGTCCACCTCTGCGCCGGCCGGGACGCGCCCCAGGTCGCGCTCCGCGGCGAGATAGCCGGCCACCATCGCTGTGGCCTCCCGCAGCACCGGCACTCCCCCACCCCTCGCCTCGCGCAACCGGGCCCGCAGGACGTCGCGCGCGATGACCAGGCCGACGATCCGCAGGGCGATCGTCCCGAAGATGTCGGTCAGGGCGGCAGTGAGGTTGTCGACGACGGCACCGGTCCCCGCCGACTCGCGCAGGGCCCGGGAGCGGGCCTCGATACGCCCGATGCGGTCGAGCACCAACTCGGCGAGAAACGCGTCGAAGTCCTCGAAGTGGCGGTGCAGAACCCCCTTGGCGACCCCCGCCTCGGTGGTGACC
Organism: Streptomyces doebereineriae; assembly: GCF_031845645.1. Classification (NCBI taxonomy): domain Bacteria; kingdom Bacillati; phylum Actinomycetota; class Actinomycetes; order Kitasatosporales; family Streptomycetaceae; genus Streptomyces; species Streptomyces doebereineriae. The sequence continues at coordinate 380,320 of NZ_JAVREZ010000005.1, read as the reverse complement.
GCCCGGCTGGTCAGCGCGTTCGCCCCGTCCCGCAGCAGGATCCGCTCGGCGGCGTCGAGCAGCTGCTCCCGCACATCGCGGATGGCGATCCCTGTCGGCACGGCCCACCTCACTCTTCCTCGAACATCCTCCCTGATTCTTGTCGAGTGGGCATGCGCCCACTTATAGTGGGCGCATGCCCACTCGCCCTCAGGAACAGCAGCCGCACACCCAGCGTGCGATCGCCGAGTCGTACGGCTCGGACGCCGAGCGCTACGACCGGACCCGTCCCCGTTATCCCGACGCCCTGGTGGAGCGGATCGCTGCCGAGAGTCCCGGCCGGGATGTCCTGGACGTGGGCACGGGCACCGGTATCACCGGGCTGGCGTTCCGGGCGCACGGCTGCCGGGTGCTCGGGGTGGAACCCGACAGCCGGATGGCCGCGTTCGCGCGTCACAAGGGACTCGACGTCGAGGTCGCCAAGTTCGAGGACTGGGATCCGGCCGGCCGCGACTTCGACGCGGTCGTGGCGGGGACCGTCTGGCACTGGGTCGACCCCGTCGCGGGTGCGGACCGGGCGGCCCGGGTGCTGCGGCCGGGCGGACGGCTGGCCGTCTTCTGGAACGCCTTCCAGCCCTCGAGCGACGTGGCCGAGGCGTTCACCGAGGCGTACACCCGGGCCGTGCCCGGCATGCCGATGGACTGGCGCCGGATGACCGGCCCGGACGCCTACGCGGGCGTCTGCGCCACCGCGGCCGACGGGATCCGCAAGGCGGCCGCCTTCGGTGAGCCGGAGGAGTGGCGCTTCGAGTGGGACCGGGTCTACACCCGAGAGGAGTGGCTGGACCAGGTACCCACCTTCGGCGGCCACGGGCAGTTGCCCGCCGAGCAGCTCGACGCCCTGCTCGGCGGTCTCGGCGACGCCGTCGACGCGATGGGCGGGAGCTTCTCGATGCACTACACCGCCGTGGTGGTCACGGCGGTGCGCAGCGACTAGGGCACGTCGGAGATCTGGGGCATGTCGCCCTGGGTCGTCGTCACGTCGATCACCGAGAAGCTCGCGCCCTGCGGATCGCTGAGGGCGGCGAACCGTCCGAACGGGGAGTCCATGGGCCCGAAGCGCAGGATGCCGCCGAGCTTGGTGGCGCGGGCGACGGCGTCGTCGCAGTTGTCGACGCTGAAGTAGACGTTGATGTACGCCGGCACCTCGGGCGGGAAGTCGTCCGTCATCTTCATGCGACCGAGAACGGTGTGGTCGCCGAGATTGAACATGCGGAAGTCGACGGCGTCGTCCTGCATCTGCCGGGCGCTGTAGCCGAAGACGGCCGGGAAGAACGCGTCGGACTTCTCGGGTTCGCGGGTGTAGACCTCGGCCCAGCAGAACGCCCCCGTCTGCTCGGGCGGCGCCTCGAAGCCCTCGTGGGTGCCCGCCTGCCACACGCCGAAGACGACGCCGCTCGGGTCGCGGGCCAGGCACATCGTGCCGAAGTCACCGACCTGCATCGGTTCCATGAGCAGTTCGCCGCCGTTGTCACGGATCTTGCCGGCGGTGGCGGAGACGTCCGGGGACGCGAAGTACAGGCACCACTGCGAATGGCCCTCCTGACCGGGCATCGGCGGCACGACGGCGGCGACGGCCTTCCCGTCCGAGTAGGCCTGCGTGTAGTTGCCGAACTCCGACGACGCCTCGCCGAAGGTCCAGCCGAGGACGTCGCCGTAGAAGCTCTTGGCCCCCTCGACGTCGCTGAACATCGCGTCGGCCCAACAGGGGGTTCCCTCAGGTTGTACGGCCATGATCGCGGCCTTTCCCGAATCGGTGGTCGGTACGACTCCACACGCTAGTCACGGGTGCGTGCGACCGCGCGTCGAACGGACGATTCCGCTTCAGACTGGACAGAAAGGACACTCTCCGAGGGCGGGAATCCCATGACGATGCGGGCGTGGTCGGTGGCGGCTCCGGGACCGGTCGAGGAAGGCGGCCTCCGGTTCGTCGCACGGCCGGTCCCGGAGCCGGGTGACGACGAACTTCTGGTGCACGTGCGCGCGTGCGGGGTGTGCCGCACCGATCTGCACGTCGCCGAGGGGGATCTGCCGGTGCACCGGCCGGGGGTGACGCCGGGGCACGAGGTCGTCGGCGTGGTGGCCGGGCTCGGAGCGGCGGTGCGCGGCTTCGAGGTCGGTGAGCGGGTGGGGGTGGCCTGGCTGCGGCGGACCGACGGGACGTGCGCGTACTGCGTGCGCGGGTCCGAGAACCTGTGCCCGGCCTCCCGGTACACGGGCTGGGACGCCGACGGCGGCTACGCGGAGTACACGGTGGTACCGGCCGCTTTCGCCTATCGGCTGCCCGGAGGGGTCGACGACGTGTCGCTCGCTCCCCTGTTGTGCGCGGGGATCATCGGCCACCGGGCGCTGCGGCGGGCCTCGCTGCCACCGGGCGGGCGCCTGGGGCTCTACGGCTTCGGGGGCAGCGCCCATCTGTGCGCACAGGTGGCCCTGGCCGAGGGCGCCACCGTGCACGTCCTGACCCGTGGTGCGGCCGCGCGGGAGCTGGCGCTGAAGCTGGGAGCCGCTTCGGCGCGGGACTCCCGCGAGATGCCTCCCGAGCCGCTGGACAGCGCGATCCTCTTCGCTCCGGTGGGTGACCTGGTCCCCCTGGCACTGCGGGCCCTCGACCGGGGCGGGGTGCTGGCGATCGCCGGGATCCACCTCAGCGACGTGCCCGCGCTGCACTACGAGAGCGAACTGTTCTACGAGAAGGAGGTGCGCAGCGTCACCTCCAACACCCGTGAGGACGGAAGGGAGTTCCTGGCCCTGGCCGCCCGGCACGGCGTGCACGCCACCACGCACACGTATCCGCTGTCGCAGGCCGACCGGGCGCTGCGGGACCTGAAGGCGGGGCGCTTCGACGGGGCGGCCGTACTGGTGAACGACCTGTCCTGAGGAGCGCGGGGGCACTCATGATGCGCCGACTGCCTCACCTGCAAGGTTTACAACTTCCCGCCCGTGAAGCCGCCCCCTTCACGCCCTGATCAAGAGGCCGCCCCAGCTGTTTGGCTAAACCTCGCGCAAGGCCAGCCCGCTCACCTCCCAGGAGGGAATGTGTCCACACCGGACAGCGCCACCGGCCCCGCCGTCGACGAACCCGACCCCCCGTCCGAAGCTCAGCTCACCAGCCTCAGCACCACGGCCGCCCGGCAACTCGCCACCACCACCAAGTCCGAACCCCAGATGCAGGCCATCAGCTCCCGCTGGCTGCTGCGCATGCTGCCGTGGGTGGACGTGAAGGGCGGCACCTACCGGGTCAACCGGCGCCTCCAGCTCCGGGTGGGCCGGGGCCGGGTGCAGTTCGAGCAGAACGGCGCCGACGACATCAGGGTCATCCCCCAGACACTCACCGAACTCCCCACTCTGCGCGGCTACTCCGACACCGAGGTCCTCAAAGAGCTCGCGACCCGCTTCCGGGTCCGGGAGATCCGCGCCGGCCAGGTCCTGGTCGAGGCCGGGCAGCCGGTCACTGAGGCCTACCTCGTCGTGCACGGCCGCTTCACCCGATTCACCGAGGGCAAGTACGGCGAGGAGGAGATCGTCGGTGTCGTCACCGACGGCGCCCAGATGGGCGACGAGGCCGTAGGACAGCCCGATCCGCTCTGGCTGTGCTCGGTCCGGGCCGAGACCGCGGGCGTGGTGCTGGCCCTGCCCTGGTCGGTGGTCACCGAGTTCACCGAGCGGGTGCCGTCCCTGGCGGCCCATCTGGAGGCCTACGCGCGGCGGCAGAGCCTGCCGATGAACCGCAAGGGCGAGGCCGACGTCCCCGTCCAGGCGGGCCACGTCGGGGAACCGACGATCAACGGCGGCTATGTCGACTACGAACTCGCCCCGCGCGAGTACGAGTTGTCCCTCACACAGACCGTGCTGCGGGTCCACACCCGGGTCGCCGACCTCTACAACAACCCGATGGACCAGACCGAGCAGCAACTCCGGCTCACCATCGAGGAGATCCGCGAACGCCAGGAGTGGGAGCTGGTCAACAACCGGGAGTTCGGGCTGCTGCACAACGCCGACCACGGCCAGCGCGTCAGCACCTTCACCGGACCGCCGACCCCCGACGACATGGACGAACTGCTCGCCATGCGCCGCAAGACCAAGCTGTTCCTGGCCCACCCGAAGGCCATCGCGGCGTTCTTCCGGCAGTGCAACCGGCGCGGTCTGGTGCCGGGCACGGCGAGCGTCGAGGGGCACGAGATCCCCGCCTGGCGGGGGGTGCCGATCTTCCCCTGCAACAAGATCCCGGTCAGCCCGCAGCACACCAGCAGCATCATCGCGCTGCGCACCGGCGAGGGCGACCAGGGTGCCATCGGGCTCTACCAGACCGGCATCCCCGAGGAGTACCAACCCGGCCTGAACGTACGGTTCATGGGCATCGACACCAACTCGATCATCCGCTACCTCGTCACCGCCTACTACTCGATGGCCATCCTCGTGCCCGACGCGGTCGGGATCCTGGAGAACGCTCAGATCGGCCGGACGGCCGAGTGACCGCGATGAGCACCCCGTCCTTGCCGGGCCCGCCCGACATCGCGAGCACCCTGCGCGCCGGCCGGCCCGGCGGGGCGATCCCCGGTCTGAGGTACCGGAAGGTCGCCCCCGCCGATCCGGCGAAGGCCGCGGAGATCGACCGCAGGCTGGAAGCCTGGGCCAGGCGGCTCGATCTGTTCCCCGAGGCGTGGAAGGGGGATTTCTCCGGGTTCCAGTTCGGCAGGGCGGTGGTGCTGCAACACCCGGAGGCGGCAGACCTCGAACGGCTCACGGTCGCCGGCGAGTTGCTGCTCGCCGAAAACGTCGTCGACTCCTGCTACTGCGAGGAGGACGAGGGCCGCGGCGGAGCGCGCCGGGGTCTCGGCGGCCGGCTGATCATGGCCCAGTCCGCCATCGACCCGTACCACGGCGTCCCCGAACTGGAGGAGGAGTGGCGCGAGGGCGTACGGGCCGACGGCCCGCTGCGCTCCTACCACTTCGCGCTCAGGGACTATGCCGCCCTCGCCACCCCGAGCCAGACGGACCGGTTCGTGCACGACATCGCCCGGCTGCATCTGGGCTACCTGGCCGAGGCCTCCTGGGCGGAGACCCGCTATGCGCCGCGGGTCTGGGAGTACCTGGTGATGCGGCAGTTCAACAACTTCCGTCCCTGTCTGTCGATCGTCGACGCGGTCGACGGCTACGAACTGCCCGAGGCGCTCTACGCCCGTCCCGAGATCCAGCGGGTCACGGCACTGGCCTGCAACGCCACCACGATCGTCAACGACCTCTACTCCTTCACCAAGGAACTGGCGAGCGACCCGACCCACCTCAATCTGCCGCAGGTCGTCGCCGCCAACGAGCGGTGCGGGCTCAAGGCCGCGTATCTGAGATCGGTCGAGATCCACAACCGGATCATGGAGGCCTTCGACGAGGAGTCGGCCCTGCTCTCCGCCACCTCACCGCTCGTGGAGCGCTACACCCGGAGCCTGTCCGACTGGGTGGCCGGCAACCACGAGTGGCACGCCACCAACAGCCACCGCTACCACCTGCCCAACTACTGGTAAAGCGCGATCGCATGACAGGACGTCACACGCACCAGCACGAGGAGTCACCGTTGACCACCGCCCCCCACGCCGGCGCCCGGACCCTTTCCGTGCCGACCCAGTCGACGTACCAGACCCGAGTCGCGGACTACTGGAACGCCGAGGAGAACCCGGTCAACCTCGAACTCGGAAAGCTCGACGACCTCTACCACCACCACTACGGCATCGGAGAGGCCGACCGCTCCGTCCTCGAGGAACCCGATCCGGTACGGCGGCGTGAGCGGATCACCGCCGAACTGCACCGCCTCGAACACGCCCAGGCCGAATTCCTCGCCGCCCGGCTCGGCCCGCTCTCGCCCGAGGACCGTGTCTTCGACGCGGGGTGCGGGCGCGGGGGCGGCAGTGTCGTGGCACATCTGCGCCACGGCTGCCAGGCCGACGGCGTCACCATCTCCGAGAAGCAGGCGGAGTTCGCCAACGCCCAGGCCCGCAAGCGGGGCATCGACGACCGGGTGCGCTACCACCACCGCAACATGCTCGACACCGGGCTGCCCTCCGGGGCCTACGCGGCCTCCTGGAACAACGAGTCGACCATGTACGTCGAGCTGGACCTGCTGTTCGCCGAGCACGCGCGGCTGCTGCGCCGCGGCGGACGCTATGTGGTGATCACCGGCTGCTACAACGACACCTACGGGCAGGCCTCCCGCGAGGTCTCGCTCATCAACGCCCACTACATCTGCGACATCCATCCCCGCTCGGCGTACTTCCGCGCCATGGCCCGCAACCGGCTGGTGCCGGTGCACGTGGAGGACCTCACCGAGGCGGCCCTGCCCTACTGGGAGCTGCGCAAGGAGGCCGACCATCTGGTCACGGGAATCGAGGACACCTTCCTGACCGCCTACCGGAACGGCAGTTTCCAGTACCTGCTGATCGCTGCCGACCGCGTCTGAACCGGAGGACCGGGCCGTCCGCGCCGGGGCATTCACTCCGGCGCGGACGCGTACGGCGGTTTCGCGATCCCCGCACCGCACGTGTCCGCGCCGGAACTCCCCCGGGCGGCTCCCCCTTGAACCGTGGCGCCTCCTGTTCCACCTTCGCCACATGGTCTGGGCATCAACGCCCGCTCATAGCGACACAACGGGCGGGTGCCGGGCGGGCCAGGTGATGCGGAATGCGTCCGCACCTCGCCCTGATCGAGGACGAGCCCGACTTCGCACTGATGTGCCGTTCCTATCTGGAGCGGGCCGGCTTCACCATCACCTGGGCCATGGACGCCCGGGCCGGAAAGTCCGTGCTCCACGAGAGCCGCGTGGACCTCGCGATTCTGGACCTGGGCCTCCCGGACGGCAGCGGCCTCGAGTTGCTGCGGGCACTCAGGTCGGCCGGGTTCGACGCCCATCTGACCAAGCCGCTGCCGCTGGCCGAGCTGACGGACATCCTGGAGCGTCGGGACGGCGACTGAACCGCGCCGCGTGTCTTCCCCCTCGGGCCCGGCTGTGCTTGCCTGGGGAACCGTTTTTCGGCGACCGGGGCGGGAGTCGCGCATGCGGACATCGTGGATCGTGGGGGTACTGACCGCAGTCCTGCTGCTCGGTGCCTGCAGCGACCCGTCGGACGGCCCGGAGACGGCGCCACCGACCCCGGACGTCTCCCGTGCGGCCACCACGCATCAGCGCGCCCAGTCCTCCCCGAGCCCCTCCGCGGCCGCGGTCGCCCCGCGGGTGCTGTATCTCGGCGACTCGCTCGCCATGGAGGCCCAGCAGGTCTTCGGGCAGGAGCTGCGCCGGGAGCTGCGGGCGACGTACACGAGCGCGCCGTACTCGGGGACCACGCCGTGCGACTACCTGGAGGGCACCGGGAAGAAGTCGCTGGTGCCCGACCGGGACAAGGCGGCCGCGCTGGTCCGCGCGCTGCACCCGGACTTCGTGGTGCTGCAGTTCTGGGGCAACGCGTGGGGCTACACGTGGTGCATGGACGGGATCAGCCATGCCGCCTCGCCGCAGAAGTACTTCAGCAGGTACCGGGCCGACCTTCGCCGGCTGACCGACCAGATCGCGGCGGCGGGCGGCGAGCGGCGGCCGCGGATCGTGTGGGTGGCACAGGGCCCGGACCCGATCACCCCCGACCGGGTCCGGCGCGTGAACGAGCTGTACGAGGAGCAGGCGGCCGCCTCGGGGGACGTCGTCGCCGACGCAGGCGCGACGGTGGCACCCGCCGGGTCCCGGTACACCTGGGTGCAGTACCTGCCGTGCACCTCCTACGAGCACGAGCATTCCGACTACTGCACCCAGCCGGACCGCGATCGCACCGCCCTGCACCTCGACAAGGACTATCTGCACTTCTGTCTGGCGCCCACGACGTCCACGCCCAGGCCCTGCCCGGCCCGCTCCCCCGGCATCCTGCGGATCGCCCGGGAGATCACGCGGGTGATCGGATCGTCCTGAGACGGTTCGAGAGCGGTCGATGGGCGCTCACTCGCCCGCGTAGGCCTTGTCCAGGGCAGCGATGTCGAACTTGCTCATGGCCATGAACGCCTTCATCACACGGGCCGATTTCGCCGGGTCCGGGTCGGTGACCATGGCCTGCAGCCGGTCCGGGACCACCTGCCAGGACAGGCCGTACCTGTCCTTCAGCCAGCCGCAGGGGCCGGGCTCGCCGCCGCCCTCGGTGAGTTTGGTCCAGTAGTAGTCGATCTCCTCCTGGTTCTCGCAGAAGACCATGAAGGAGACCGCCTCGGTGAACTTGAACTCGGGGCCGCCGTTCAGCGCGAGGAACCGGTGGCCGTTGGCGGTGAACTCGACGGTCAGCACGGTGCCGGCGGGCTGGGGCGCGCCCTCCGGATAGCGGGCGACCTCGCCGATGCTGGAGTTCTTGAAGACGGAGACGTAGTAGTGGGCGGCCTCCTCCGCCTGGCCGTCGAACCAGAGACACGTGGTGAAACCGTCGGTGGTCATGCGTACCTCCTGGGTGTGGGAACGTCCGTCATCTGTGTCGACCGATCCTCGCCGCGGAACTCATCGGTCGGACGGCCGATTAATCCAGATGGCCGATACACCCGTGCGAACTAGCATCCGGGCATGACGTCTGCGCCCACAGAGCACACGGACCTGATCCGGCCCTTCCGCCTCGACATTCCGCAGAGCGACCTCGACGACCTCCACGACCGGCTCGACCGCACCCGCTGGCCCGACGACCTCTCGGCCACCGGCTGGGCGTACGGGGTGCCGGCCGGCTATCTGCGCGAGCTCGCGCACCACTGGCGGCACTCCTACGACTGGCGCGCGGCCGAGGCGCGGCTGAACGAGTGGCCGCAGTTCACGACCGTCATCGACGGGACGACCGTGCACTTCGCCCACATCCGCTCCCCCGAGCCGGACGCCACCCCGTTGGTCATCACGCACGGTTGGCCTGGCTCGATCGTCGAATTCCTGGACGTGGTGGGCCCGTTGACCGATCCGGCAGCCCACGGCGGCGACCCGGCCGACGCCTTCCATGTCGTCGTACCGAGCATCCCGGGTTTCGGGCTGTCCGGGCCGCCCGCCGACACCGGCTGGGAGGCGGGCCGGGTCGCCGACGCATGGGCCGAACTGATGACACGGCTCGGCTATGAGCGGTTCGGCGCGCAGGGTGGCGACTGGGGCTCGGCGATCTCCCGGGAGCTGGGCCGCGCCCACCCCGAGCGGGTCATCGGCGTCCACCTCAACCTGCTGCCGGGCGCGCAGGCGACGCACGAACCGACCGAGGAGGAACTCGCCCCCCTCGCACCGGAGCGACGGGAGCGCGCGCTGGAGTCCTGGCGCCGGTGGAGCGCCTGGTCGGGCGAGGGCACCGGGTACGCCGTTCTGCACTCCACCCGGCCGCAGACCCTCGCCTACGCGCTCACCGACTCGCCGGTCGGCCAACTCGCCTGGATCGTTGAGAAGTTCCAGGAGTGGACCGACTCCACGGAGCTGCCCGAGGAGGCCGTGGACCGGGACCGGCTGCTGACCAACGTGATGCTGTACTGGCTGACCGGGACCGCCGGTTCGGCCGCCCGGATCTACTACGAGCGGGCGCACGCCACGGGCGGGAGGGCGGCCCGGCCCACCGAACCGTCGACCGCGCCGACCGCCGTCGCCGTCTTCCCGGCGGAGATCCAGATCCCGCTGCGGCACAAGGCGGAACGCACCGAGAACCTCGTGCGCTGGACCGAGTTCGACCGCGGTGGCCACTTCGCGGCGATGGAGGAGCCGGACCTGCTGGTCGACGACGTGCGGGCGTTCTTCCGGCAACTGCGCGAGAAGGACTGAGCGGCCGCCGGCCCCGCGCTCTGCCGGTGGCGAATCTGCCACCGGCAGAGAAACCGCTTCGGGGCATCGTCCGAGGTCAACAGTGGAGCCAACGGCATCCCTACGACCACGAGGACAGCCCATGACTTCCATCCGGGCCGAGGAGGGCGACACCCCTCCCACCCGCTTCGACGACCAACTGGCCGCCCAACTCCTCGCCCAGCGCATCGTGCTGCTGGGCACTCAGGTCGACGAGGTCTCCGCCAACCGGGTCTGCTCCCAGCTGCTGGTCCTGTCCGCGGAGGACCCGCGCACCGACATCAGTCTGTACATCAACAGTCCGGGCGGCTCCGTGTACGCGGGCCTCGCCATCTACGACACGATGCGGCTGATCCCCAACGACGTGTCGACGCTCGCCATGGGTTTCGCGGCGAGCATGGGCCAGTTCCTGCTCTGCGGCGGCACGCCCGGCAAGCGGTACGCCCTGCCCAACGCGCGGATCATGATGCACCAGGGGTCCGCGGGCATCGGTGGGACCACCGCCGACATCCTGATCCAGGCGGAGAACCTGGATCACAGCAAACAGACCATGGAGCGGCTCCTCGCCGAGAACACGGGCCAGACACCGGAGACCATCGCCCGCGACGGCGACCGCGACCGCTGGTTCACGGCCGAGGAGGCCAGGGAGTACGGCATGGTGGACCGGGTCCTGGAGTCGCTCGCCGACGTCCGCCCGGCCGCCTCGAAGCGACGGATGGGGCTGTGACATGGCGAACTACACGATTCCGTACGTCGTCGAGCGCACCGCGCACGGCGAGCGGTCCTCCGACGTGTTCAGCCGGCTGCTCTCCGAGCGGATCATCTTCCTCGGCACCGAGATCGACGACGGCGTCGCCAACGTGGTGATCGCGCAGCTGCTGCATCTGGAGTCGGCGGCACCGGAGAACGAGATCTCGATCTACATCAACTCCCCCGGCGGATCGTTCACTTCGCTGATGGCGATCTACGACACGATGACCTACGTGCAGGCGCCGATCTCGACGCTCTGCGTGGGGCAGGCGGCCTCCACCGCGGCCGTCCTGCTGGCCGGCGGGGATCCCGGGCGGCGGCTCGTGCTGGAGCACGCGCGCGTGCTGCTCGGCCAGCCCGCCTCCGGCGGCAGCCGCGGCGCGATCTCCGATCTCGCCCTGCAGGCCAAGGAGATGGTCCGCATCCGCTCCCAGGTCGAGGAAGTGCTGGCCCGCCACACCCACCACGACATCGCGACCCTGCGCGCGGACATGGACCGCGACAAGGTGTTCACCGCGGAGGAGGCCGTGGAGTACGGGCTGGCCGACGAGGTGGTGAGCCGGCGCCTCGTGACGGTCTGAGACACCGGCCCCGCCGCCTCAGGCCGCCAGGCACATCCCGTTGTACGGCGCTCCCGGCACCGCACGGCGGCCGCGCGCCGAGTGCCGGGTGAGCTCCCCCTGGGCCAGGGAGAGCAGATCGCCGAGGCCGAGGCCCAGGGCGTGGGCGGCGGCCGCGAGGACCTCCGAGGAGGCCTCCTTGCGGCCGCGCTCCACCTCGGAGAGGTAGGGCATCGAGATCCGGGCCGCGTCGGCCACGTCCTTGAGCGTGCGCTCCTGGGCGAGACGCTCGCGGCGCAGGACGTCTCCGACGAGGTCTCGCCACAGGGGTTCCCTGGTCTGCCTGGCGGCGGGCTCCCCCGGCGGTTTCGTGGCGGGGCGTTCGGACACTGGGCGGGCGGTCCCCGGGCGCACGGACTGCGGGCGCAGGGGGATCACGCGGGCTTGGTTCGGCGCTTCGTTGCTCACCGGATCAGCCTAGATTCCGTGGCCGCCATGGGAAGGGTCCGGCATTCCGCCCTGGGTGGAATCGACCGACGGGAAAGTGCGGGAACCGGAACTGGGCGATTTGGCCGTATTCCCCGTGTCGAGGTGCTCACACGGACTTCGAGGGCTGGATCCGGCCACACCGCCCGGGCTGCGGCTCCAGCTGTTGTCGGAGATCCCCGGGCCACTCACTGAGCAGCGTCGATTTCGCGCCACCCGGCCACTTGTCGGGCATGCGTCGTCACTCCTCGGGTACGCGCAAGGTGAGGGAGCTGCGGGCGGTTGGTCGGCCGGTGGCCGGGGACGCATATGTCGTCGCGTTCTGGGTACACGGCAGGCCGCACACCATCCGCAGGACCCGAGACAACCCAGGCCGAAGAGGCAGACGTCGAGCCGTGACTTTCGTGGGAGAGGTAATGCATACCGCCGTCACCGCCGTGAATCGTTCGGAGGCACAGGTCACCGAGCACGCCAGCGGGACCAGGACGGGTGAGACACCGCTGCCGGGAGTCGAGGAACCGCGGGCCGTCGCACCGCGGGACGCGCGGGAGCTGTCCCGTCAGTTCTTCCACCGTCTGACCGAGCTCGAGGAGGGGACGCACGAGTACCAGTACGCGCGCAACACCCTCATTGAGATGAACATGTCGCTCGTGCGCTTCGCGGCCGGACGGTTCCGGGGCCGCGGGGACGACATGGAGGACATCGTCCAGACCGGCATGATCGGCCTGATCAAGGCGATCGACCGGTTCGAGGTGTCCCGCGAGGTCGAGTTCACGTCGTTCGCGCTGCCCTACATCGTCGGCGAGATCAAGCGCTTCTTCCGTGACACCACCTGGGCGGTGCACGTCCCCCGGCGCCTGCAGGAGCTGCGCGTCGAGCTGGCCAAGGCGCGCGAGGAGCTCGCCAGCCGTCTGGACCGGGACCCGTCGGTGGCCGAACTCGCCACCCTGATGAACATCTCCGAGAACGAGGTGATCGAGGCACAGATCGCCTCGAACGGCTACAACTCCTCGTCTCTGGACGCGGCCCTGACCGGCGACGGCCCCGAGGGCGGCGAAGCGGTGCTCGCCGACTTCATCGGTGTGGAGGAGGACGGGCTGCGGCTCGTCGAGGACTTCCAGTCACTCGCCCCGCTGATGGCCGAGCTCAGCGACCGCGACCGGCAGATCATCCACATGCGGTTCGTGGAGGAGGCCACCCAGTCGGAGATCGGTGAGCGGCTCGGGTGCTCGCAGATGCATGTGTCCCGGCTGATCAAGCGGATCATCACACGGCTGCGCGAGGGCATGCTGGGCGAGCTGGGCTGCGCCTGACGCACACGGACAGCGAAGAGGCGGGTGCCGTCACGGACGGCACCCGCCGCACGACCGGGCGGGCTCATTCCTTGGCGCCGAAGCCCAGTACGGCCCTCACCCGCTTGCCCACCGGTACGCGTTCCGCCGCGACCTCGCGCGCCAGGACGTGCACGATCTCCAGGCCGTGCCGGCCCACGCGCTCAGGATCCCGCGGAAACCTGCGGGGCAGGGTGGCGTTGCTGTCGTAGACCGTGACGACGACCGCGGCGTCGGTGCCCTCCAGCTCAAGGATGTACGGCCCGTTGCTGTGCCGGTCGGCGTTGGTGACGAGTTCGCTCACCACGAGGAGCACCTCCTCCTCGGTGCGGTCACCGATGGCGGCACACCACTCGGTTCTGAGCCTGCCGAGGAAGTCCGCGGCGAACGACCGCGCCTCGGCGATGCTTCCAGGCTCCCCGGTGTAGTGCGCCGCCTGCCTCAGGGGGTCCACGGGCACGTCGAAACCAGTCGGTATCACTGCCCCGTCCAGGTGCTCGATCATGCGTTTCTCTCTCGGAAGCCGGACTGGCCGGACGCTGCTGCACCAGTGCTCGTACCCCGAGCCGCGCCCCGCAGTCCAGGTGACGCGTCACACCACCCAGGACACCGGATCGCTGGACAGGGACGCCGACTGTGTGGTGCCGGGCGTCGTGTCGGAGGCGTGGGGCGACTGCGGTGCCGAGGAGTCGGGCGTGACGGACTCGTCACCCGAGGATTCGCTGGTGGGCGGCTTCGTCGAGGGCGTCTTCGGGGCCGGTGAGGACGGGGCGGTCGAGGTCGGCGGGCACGGACTCGCCGATCCGGAGGGGCTCGCGGTGGATCCCTTGGACGTGGAGACGCAGGGCGACGGAGAGGTCGGCGGGGGCAGCGTGGACGCGCTCACCGACGGGGAGGGCCTGGTCGGCGGATGGGTCTTGTGGTCCTTGCCCCCGGTGTCGCCGCGGTGCCGGGCGATCCAGTCGTGATGGTCGGGGTCGTAGATCACGAAGATGTTGATGACCGTCGTGGAGGGCGCGACCACGACCACGTTCGAGGGGTGGTACGACGGCCAGGTGTCACCGGTGCGCTTCGGCGTGGTCTGCTGGGCGACCGGCGGTGTCAGCGGGTTGCCGCAGGCACAGCGTGTGCGGGGCACGCCGTGGGAGTCGACGAGCACGGCGGTGCCGGCCTGGAGGACGGCCTGGTAGCTGGTGGGGGCGCCGTCGCGGTAGCCGTGATTGGTGACGCGGGTGTCCATGCGCAGCTGGACGGGTGTGAGCGAGCGCAGGTAGGCCGGGACCCCGGTCGGCTGAACACCGGCGACCGAGGCGAACGCCCTGTTCTTCGAAGGGTCTGCCTGGAGGGCCTTGACCTGCTTCTCGACGTCGCAGCTGGAGACGTTGCGGGTGCCGCCGTAGAGACCGGGGGCGCCGCCGTCGACGCCGCGTACGGCGTTCGCGGGCTCGGAGGCGTCCGTCGCGGAGGCGGAGACGGGCGGGGCGGAGCTGTCCTTCGCGGTCGACTCGGTGAAGGGCTCGGGGCCGGTCTTGGCGGCTGCCTGGAGGAAGACCTCGCCGTCGCCGCCGGCCGAGGTGGAGCCGCCGTCCGGGCGGGTGAAGACGACCGCGAGGACCACGGCGGCCACCACCGCGGCGGCGATCACCGCGACCCGGGGCGCCGACCGCCACCAGGGGCGGCGGGGTTCGGGCGCGGATGCCCCGCCGCTGCTGCTGCCCGGGGGCTGCGAGGGCGGGCCCGAAGGCGGCTGCGAGGGGCCCGAGAGCGGGCCGGAGGGCGGCCCCGTGGGACGGCCTGACGACGGAGGTTCGACGCTCACGAGCTCTTCTTCCCGACTCGGGATTTCTGCGACTGAGATGCGTTTGCCCGATTCAGCCACATTTTTCCGTGACCTACCCATTGTTTGCTCCGCCTCTGTGCCGCCCGCAAGCGGACGCGGACGGACCTCCCGGCGGGCGCGCCGTGCCGGGGCTGCTTAGCGTGGCAGGGTGATCCCGCAACCCCCCTTTGACCAGGCAGTCGTCACTCGCCACGGCTGGCCGCAGGCCGTGGCCACGGTCCTGGTCGCGCTGGGCGCCATGGGAGTGGTGGCCGCGCTGGGGCTGTGGGCGGCGGGTGCGTCCGACCTTCCGGACCACGCGTTCCCCCGGGTCGTCGCGGCGACCGTCGTCACCGCCGTCGGCGGCACGATCAAGCTGTCGGGAAGCGCGGGAGGGCTCGCCGACACCAAGGCCGGGCTCACCGTGATCCCCCTCTCCGTCACCCTGACCGGCGCGCTGGTGCTCGGTGGTGGTTTTCTGCGTCCGCTGCGGCACCGGGCGGTCGCGGGCGGCCGGGAGCTCGCCGGATGGGCCGCCCGGATCGTCGTCCTGTGGCTGCCGGCGCTCCTCGCCCTGGCCTACGCGGCCCGCCAGACGTTCAAGCTCTCCCTCGGCGACGACACGCTGAGCGACCTGGGAGATCTCTTCGGTGTCTCGCCTGAGGTCGGCTTCACCACGGACGTGCCGCAGACCCTTCTGTTCGGCCTGCTGTGGATGGCCGGCGTACTGGTGCTGGCCCTGCTGGTGTCGGCCCGGGCTCCGCTGCCCGGTCGGCTGCTGCCGTTCCAGGAGTCGGTACGGCCTGCCGCGCACGCCATGGTCGTCCTGCTGCTCGCCTACGTCGTCCTCGGCATCCTCGTCGCCCTGGTCGTCGCCGTGACGCGCGGTCATGCGCCCGAGACGCTCGCGGTGATCCTGCTGGGCATGCCGAACCTGGTCTGGCTCACCCTGACCATCGGGCTGGGAGCCACCTGGAACGGCCGGGTGGAAGGACCCTTCGGACTGCCCATGCCGCACGTCCTGGACGAGGTGCTGCGCTCCAAGGACACCGCCACGCTCGATCTGCGCACCCTCGCCGAGCACGACGGCCGGGTCTGGTGGCTGGTGGTCGTCGACGCGGTCCTGCTGCTGGCCGTGGCGTTCCTGATGGCGGCCCGCTCACCCGCCCGGGTCCGCGCCTGGCAGCACGCCGTGCATATGGCGGTTGCCCTCGCCCTGACGGTTCTCATGATCTGCCTCGTGGGCCGGATCTCCGCCCAATACGGCCTGTCGGTACTCGGCATCGGCGACCTCGGGGGCGGTCTGGGCGGAAAGCTGTTCCTCGAACCGGAGCTCTGGACGGCGGTCGGCCTCGGCGCCCTGTGGGGTCTGGTCACCGGTTTCCTCGGTGCACTGCCGGCACGGCCGGTGCGGCGCAAAGGAGAGATCAAACCGGATGACGCGTGACGCGGGGCGTGGCAGGGTGCGCTCAGCCGAGGAAGGGGCTCCGCATGACGTTGGCTCTCGAAGACCGCCTTGCCGTAACCGAGTTGATCGCGCTGCACGGACACCTGGTGGACGCCGGGGCGCTGGACCGGATGGACGAGGTCTTCACCGCGGATGTCGTCTACGACCTGTCCGACTTCGGCCAGGGTGAACTCACCGGGCTCGTCGCGCTCAAGGAGGCGTCCCTGGCTCTCGGTGCCGGAAACCCCGTGGCACACCACGTCACCAACGTGTTCGTCGAGGAGATCGGCGACGACCGGGTCCACACCCGTTCCAAGGGCCTCGGCGTCATGGCGGACGGCTCGTGCGGCTCGGTCACGTACGAGGACACCGTGATCCGCGTCGGTGCGCAGTGGCGGATCAGCCACCGCAGGTTGCTGGCGCGAAAGTTGCCGTTGAACGGGCTGGGCCAGGGCTGACTACCGCCCCCGGACCACCGGCTCCGCCCAGCGGGGCGGGGGCTTCGGCCGGGTTTCCTGCGGTTCTACGGTCGGCAGGGCGACCTCCGTCGGCGGGTGAGCGCCCGTCGCCGCCGAGCGGAGGGCCGCGACGAAGGCCAGGCAGGAGTCGTGGCGGTCGTCGGGCGACTTGGCGAGGGCCTTGGCGAACACCGCGTCGAGTGGTGCCGGGAGGCCGGGGCGGGACTCGGAGAGGGCAGGCGGGGCGTCGTACTGGTGGGCCCACAGCAGGGCCATGTCGTCGTCGCGGCGGAACGGCGGGTGGCCCGTGAGGGACTCGTAGACCACGCAGGCGAAGCCGTAGACGTCACAGCGGCCGTCGACGGGACGGCCCGAGATCTGCTCGGGTGCCACATAGTCGAGGGTGCCGACGAACTGGCCGACCGTCGTGAACCCGGTCAGCGACAGGGACTTCTTCGTGAGGCCGAAGTCGGTGAGGTAGGTGTGCTCGGGGTGGTCGCTGTCGGTGCCTCGGGCGACCAGGATGTTGCCGGGTTTCACGTCCCGGTGGACCAGCCCGTGCTCGTGGGCCGCGTCGAGCGCGGAGGCGATCTGGGCGGCGATCCGCAAGGCGGTCGGGAGGGGCAACGGGCCCTGGCGGTCCAGGAGATGGCGCAGGTCGCTGCCGGCGACGTACCGCATGGCGATGTACAGGACGCCGTCCGTCTCGCCCGCCTCGAAGACCGGGACGATGTGCGGGTGGTCGATCGCGGCGGCCACCCGGGACTCGTGGCTGAAGCGGTTGCGGAAGGTGTCGTTGCGGGCCAGTTCGGGGGCCAGCAGCTTCAGCGCCACCGTGCGGTCCAGGCGCAGGTCCCTGGCCCGGTAGACGACGGCCATGCCACCGCGTCCGATCTCCTGCTCGATGCGGTAGCTCGCGACCTGTCCGCCGACCAGTTCGGAGGGGCTGCCGGAGAAGAGGCTGGTCTCACGTGCCATCGCGTGTCACGACCTGGGTCGGGGCGTGTCCGCCCGCTTGAGGCCCGTCCGCTTGTGGCCCGTCATCGGTGGCGTAGGTGTTCAGCCGGGTCCCGTCCGCGTACACCCAGCGTCCGTGCTGGGCGTCGTACAGCCACACGTGCTCCCCGTCGACGACCACCCCGATCCGCAGTCCCCGCGTGCGGCCGCGGAACGCCTCCCCGTCGAGGCCGCCGCCGGCCAGCTCCTCGACGGCGGCCCGGTAGCGGGCGAGGGTCTCGTCGGCGCGGGCCAGCAGCGGGCGGGGGTCGGCGGCGCGGGTGAGCGGGCTTTCGGGGGCGGGGGGATCCTGCGGTACGGCGAGCAGGTGGCGGCCGTCGACCCAGGCCGACCAGCCGTTGGCGCACAGGACGTAGGCCCAGTCGCCGCGTCGCTCCACGAGCTGGACGGGCAGGAGCGGGTCGAGGGGGACGGTGGGGCGGGCCGGGTCGGGTGCCTCCCAGGCGGGCATGCCCTGGCCGGGGACGACGTGGGTGGGCCGGAAGCCGGGGGTCGTCATCGGCGGCCTACTTCCGCATGACCGCGGGTTCGTGGCGACGCAGCAGCCGGGAGACGACGTATCCGAAGAGCACGGAGAGAACGATGAGCATGCCGATGTTCAGCAGCCACACGCCCGCCGAGTGCTTGAACAACGGATCGCCCGTGAGGTCGCCCGGCACGATCCGGGCGAGGCCGATCGTGCCGGCCATCGCTCCGAGCGCCCAGCGCGAGGGCACCAGCCAGGACAGCTGTTCCAGGCCGGGCACACCGTCGAGCTTGAGCAGGGCCCCGCAGAAGACGACCTGGACGATGGCGAGCAGCACGAGCAGCGGCATCGTCACCTCCTCCTTGCGCACCAGCGCGGACACGAGCAGACCGAGCATCATCGCCGTGAACGCCAGAAGGGCGACTGCGATCGTGATCTCGGCAAGGGGCGGCATCAACACGCCTTCGCCACCGGGCGCGTTGAGGTCGACTCCGAGGAGGGCGACCAGGGTCAGGACCACCGCCTGCACGACGGTGATCGTGCCCAGCACGACGACCTTGGACATCAGGTACGCCGATCTGGAGAGGCCGACGGCTCGTTCGCGCTGGTAGATGACCCGCTCCTTCACCAGCTCGCGCACGGCGTTCGCGGCGCCGGTGAGGACGCCTCCGACGCACAGGATGAGCAGGGCGTTCATCGCGGTGTCGCGGGTGAGTTGGCTGCCCGCGAGGGCCCGGGCCATGGCGCCCATGACGAACGGCAGGGCGATCATGATGACGAGGAAGGTGCGGTCGGCGACGAGAGCGGCGCTGTAGCGGCGGATCAGGGTGCCGAGCTGGGCGCCGCGGCTGCGGGGCCTCGGCGGGGGCGCGATGATGACCGGCTCGGAGCGGGGCATCCGGGGTTGTGCGGTGGCCTCGGTGACGTACTGGTGCTGGAAGGGCGAGGTGTGGAAGTCGCCGGACCAGTCCCGGTCCTGGTCCCGTTCGAAGGCCTCGAAGGCCTCCGGCCACTGCTCGAAGCCGAAGTAGGCGAGGGCGTCCTCGGGCGGGCCGTAGTAGGCGATCTTGCCTCCGGGAGCGAGGACGAGGAGGCGGTCGCAGACGTCGAGGCTCAGGACGCTGTGGGTGACGACGATGACCGTGCGGCCGTCGTCGGCGAGGCCGCGCAGCATGTGCATCACCGATCGGTCCATGCCGGGGTCGAGGCCGGAGGTCGGTTCGTCGAGGAACAGCAGGGAGGGCTTGGTCAGCAGCTCCAGGGCCACACTGACCCGCTTGCGCTGGCCGCCGGACAGGCTGTGCACGGGCTGGGCGGCTCGCTGCTCCAGGCCGAGTTCCCGGATGACCTCGTCGACCCGGGCCCGGCGCTCGGCCTTGGCGGTGTCCTGCGGGAAGCGCAGTTCGGCGGCGTAGGACAGGGCGCTGCGGACGGTGAGCTGGGCGTGCAGGATGTCGTCCTGCGGGACCAGGCCGATGCGCTGGCGCAGCTCGGCGTAGTCGCGGTAGAGGTCGCGGCCGTCGTAGAGGACGGTGCCGTGGTCGGCGGGGCGCTGTCCGGTGAGGGCGTTCAGGAGGGTGGACTTTCCGGCGCCGCTCGGGCCGACGACCGCGAGCAGGCACTTCTCCCCCACCGGGAAGGACACGTGGTCGAGCAGGGTCTTGCGGCCGTGATCGACGGTGACCGTGAGGTCCTGGACGTCGAGGGAGACCTCGCCGGTGTCGACGTACTCCTGGAGCGTGTCACCGACCAGGCAGAACGCCGAGTGGCCGATGCCGACGATGTCACCGGGGCCGATGACGGCGCCGGTGACCGGCCGGCCGTTGAGATAGGTGCCGTTGTGGCTGCCGAGGTCGGCGATCTCGTAGCTGTCGTCGGGCAGGGCGCGCAGCTCGGCGTGGTGGCGGGAGACGACCAGGTCGTCGATGACGAGGTCGTTGTCGTCGGCGCGGCCGATACGAACCATGCGGGTGGGCAGCGGGCGTACCGCCGTGGGCCGCCGGAAGGTGCCGGTCAGGCCCGGCATCGAGACGGCGGAAGGGCGCTCGGGGGCGAGGCGGCCCAGCAGGACCGCGCAGGGGCCGTCGGCGGGGCTGCCGAAGTGGATCACGCTGCCGGGGCCGACGTCCCACTCGCGGACGCGGCGGCCGTCGGCGTAGGTGCCGTTGGTGCTGTTCTCGTCCTCGATGGTCCAGTGGTCGGCGTCGGGCCGCAGCACCGCGTGGTGCCACGAGACCCGGGCATCGTCGATGACGATGTCGCTCAACGGGTCGCGCCCGACATGGTAGTCGTGGCCCGGGCTCATCACCGTGGAGCCGGTGTCGGTCTCCAGGACGAGCTCGGGCGCCGTCGGTGCGACCGGCCGCTCCGCCATGCCTGAATTCTACCGATTCACCACCTATGCCGCCTGGCGACGCGGATCAGGCGACCGGCGTGAAGAGCGCCGAGGCCATCCGGTGCATTCTCACCGCGTCCACGGACTCGGCGAGCAGTTCGTACTCGGTGGTGTCGTCACTGGCGGCGATCCGGACCAGCCGGCCGGCCGCCAACTCGTCGGCGACCAGATCCTGTTGGTACAGGTCGGCACACCAGGCCCGCATGACGGCGGGCACGTCGAGCACGGTGCCGGCGACGGGGGCGAGGGCGCCCGCCGGGAAGTACTCGGCCTCGGGCTGGGGGTCTAATCGGTCGGCGATCCACGAGGCCCGGTCACGTAACCACCACAGCGCGAGGGCGAGGGTGGGTGCGCGATAGGTTCCGAGAGGTACGCCGATGCGCCGCCCGTCGCAGATGCCGTACCCCGTGACATGGCACAGGAATTCGTCGTGCACGATCCACTCCCCCGCTTGCTCCGTTCACCTGGCGGCAGGGCCTCGCTTTCGGTGCGGCTCATGTGCGGTACGCGGTTCTCACTGCTGTATGTGACGGACACTTCGCTCGATGTGAAGGACCTGTCAGTCGAGTATGTTCACTACTGAAACACTGTCACCACATCTTTTTGGCCAGTCTCCTGGCATATTCGCCCACCCTCCTGGCCGAAATCTGACGGGTACACACTCAAACGTCATTACCCGGGAAGTAATCGACGGTTCCGAGGGTCGCGGGCAGGGTTGCGGTACCAGGTCCCACCAGCACAGACGACCTCGACGGAGGCTGATCACCCATGCCCGCGAACACAGATCGATACGAGAACGCCGTCAGCCGCTACTTCGAAGCCTGGAACGCCAGGGAGCCGAAGGCACGTACGAAAGCCGTGGCGGCCGCCTGGGCGGTGGGCGGCGGATACACCGACCCGCTCGCCGACGTGGTCGGCCACGAGCAGATCGCCGGGGTCATCGCGGCGGCCCACGAGCAGTTCCCCGGTTTCGCCTTCCGGCTCACCGGAACCGTTGAAGGGCATCACGACACCGCGCGGTTCTCGTGGGAGCTCGTGAGTGAAGTCGACGGCTCGGCGCCCGTCGCCGGATCGGACGTGATCACGCTGGCCGGTGACGGCAGGATCAGGAGCGTGCTCGGCTTCCTCGACCGGGTTCCGGACGGGGCGTGAGCGACGGCCGCGATGAGTTTTCCCCTCGCCGGTGGTCTCTTGAAGAGAAGCCACCGGCGAGGGAGGACCTCATGGCCACTACCGGAGAAGTGGACGCGGAATTCACCGCGGTCCTCAGCAGGAAACCGGAGAAGGGCAGCTGGACCTGTGTCCACTGGCCCGCCTCCGTCGAGTTCTTCGGTACCCGCGGACTGGTGAAGGTCCGCGGGACGATCGACGGACACCCCTTCCAGAGCTCCTTCATGGCGCTCGGGGACGGCACCCACATGCTGCCCGTGAAGGCCGACGTGCGGAAGGCCATCGGAAAGGAGGCCGGGGACAGGGTCACGGTGCACATCGAGGAGCGAACCGGCTGATCAGGCCCCCTTGACGATCGCCTCGATCCTCGCCAGTTCCTCCGCGTCGAAGTCCAGGTTGGCGATCGTGCCCACGCTGTCCTCGATCTGCTTCGGGCTGCTGGCGCCGACGAGGGCCGAGGTGACGCGGCCGCCGCGCAGGACCCACGCCAGGGCCAGCTGCGCGAGGGTCTGGCCGCGGCCCTTGGCGATGTCGTTGAGCTCGCGGAGCTGCTGCACCAGGTCCTCGGTGACCGCGTCCGAGTTCAGGAACGGGCTGTCGCTCGCGGCTCGCGAGTCCTCGGGGATGCCGTCGAGGTAGCGGCCGGTCAGCAGGCCCTGCTCCAGCGGGGAGAAGACGATGGAGCCGACCTGGAGCTCGTCCAGCGCGTCCAGCAGGCCGCCGTCCTCGGGGCGGCGGTCCAGCATCGAGTAGCGCGGCTGGTGGATGAGCAGCGGGGTGCCCAGCTCACCGAGGATGCGGGCGGCCTCGCGGGTCTGCTCGGCCGAGTAGTTCGAGATGCCGACGTAGAGCGCCTTGCCCTGCTGGACCGCGGTGTGCAGGGCGCCCATCGTCTCCTCCAGGGGAGTCTCCGGGTCGGGCCGGTGCGAGTAGAAGATGTCGACGTAGTCGAGGCCCATCCGGGTGAGGCTCTGGTCCAGCGAGGACAGCAGGTACTTGCGGGAACCCCACTCGCCGTACGGGCCGGGCCACATCAGGTATCCGGCCTTGGTGGAGATGATCAGCTCGTCGCGGTAGGCCGCGAGGTCGGCCTTGAGCGCCTCACCGAAGGCGGACTCGGCGGCGCCGGGCGGCGGACCGTAGTTGTTGGCGAGGTCGAAGTGCGTGACGCCGAGGTCGAAGGCGCGGCGCAGGATGGCCCGCTGGGTCTCGACCGTCCGGTCCGCCGGGCCGAAGTTGTGCCACAGGCCGAGCGAGATCGCGGGAAGCTTCAGGCCGCTGCGTCCGGTGCGCCGGTAGGGCATCTCCGCGTAGCGGTCGGGGTGTGCGGTGTACAACGCGACTCCAGAGGGGTTGGCACGGTGGAACCAGGGTCTTGAACCTGTGTCCACTCTTTCGCGACCTGGGGGCATTGGTCCAACAGAAGAATCCGATGGAATTCAGCGGATAGGCTTCTCAATCATGGAACTGCGCCATCTCCAACACTTCGTGGCGGTCGCCGAGGACCAGCACTTCACCCGGGCCGCCGAGCGGCTCCTGGTGTCCCAGTCGGGACTGTCCGCGTCCATCCGGGCGCTGGAGCGGGAGCTGCAGACCCCGCTGTTCGTGCGGACCACGCGCCGGGTGACGCTCACCCCGGCGGGGCGGGCACTGCTCGGTGAGGCCGAGCGGATCCTCGCGCAGGTGCGCTCGGCACACGAGGCGGTGGCGGCCGTGCAGGGGGTGCTGCGCGGGATGCTGGCGCTGGGCTCCGAGCAGTGCATCGCCGGACTGCATGTGGCGGGGCTGCTCGCCGCGTTCCGGCGGCAGCATCCGGACGTCGAGATCTGTCTGCGCCAGGCGGGGTCCGCCGCCCTCGCCGAGGAGGTCGCCGCCGGACGCCTCGATCTGGCCTTCGCCGTCCGGGCGGCGCAACAGGACACCGACCAGCTGCGCGTCGTACCGCTGTCGAGCGAGCCCATGACCGTGCTGTGCCACCCCAGCCACCGGCTCTCGGCCCTCGGTGCGGCCGTGACGCCGGAGGATCTGGGCGGCGAGGTCTTCGTCGACTTCCATCCGGACTGGGGCCCGCGCCGCACCACCGACGCCGCCTTCGCCGCCGCAGGACTGCGCCGCAACGTCGCGCTGGAGGTCAACGA
Organism: Streptomyces doebereineriae; assembly: GCF_031845645.1. Classification (NCBI taxonomy): domain Bacteria; kingdom Bacillati; phylum Actinomycetota; class Actinomycetes; order Kitasatosporales; family Streptomycetaceae; genus Streptomyces; species Streptomyces doebereineriae. The sequence continues at coordinate 356,436 of NZ_JAVREZ010000005.1, read as the reverse complement.
CGTGCACAGTCTCCTCGACCTCGTGGACGAGAACCTCGGCGTGGCCGTCGTTCCCCAGCACTTCCGGCACAAGCGGTCGTCGCTGACGGCTCTGCCGGTCAAGGGCACCGGCGAGACCGTGTACGAGACGGTCGCCCTGCTGCCGCCCTCGCAGGCGACGAGCCCGGCGGCGCGGGCGCTGATGGCGCTGCTGGAAACCGGGGGCGAACAGGGGGTCTGAGTACACCCCCGAAGGGGGCCCACACCTCGTGACCTGATCCGACCCGCGCACCAGACTCATGACCGTTCCCGAGGACAACCACGGTCAGGAGTAGGGAAGATGACGGACCCCACACGACGGAACGTACTGCGCGGCGCGGCGGCGGTCGCGGCCGCGGGAGGTCTGGCGGGCGCGGGAGTGGGCGCGGGGCCCGCCTCCGCGGTGCCGCACCCGACGCCGGCGCGCCACTTCCCGTTCCTGGAGGGCGCCTTCAAACCGGTCACCGAGGAGCTGACGGCCTTCGACCTGCCGGTCACCGGGCGCGTCCCCCGCGAGCTGAACGGCCGCTACCTGCGCACCGGCCCCAACGTGCTGGGCCTGGAGGATCCGCGCGCCCACCACTGGATGCTCGGCGAGGGCATGGTGCACGGCGTCCGGCTGCGCGAGGGCCGTGCGGAGTGGTACCGCAACCGCTGGGTGCGCTCGTCCCAGGTGGCGAAGAAGCTCGGCGAGCCCTACCCGGGCCCGGTGCCGCCGGACGACTTCCCCTGCAACACTCATGTGATCCCGCACCGGGGGCGGATCCTGGCGCTCCAGGAGAGCGGGCCGCTGCCGTACGAGCTCGACGACGAGCTGAACACCGTGGGCACGTACGAGTTCCGGGGCACCCTGGAGGGCGCGTTCACCGCGCACACCAAGTACGACGTCCATGCCGGTGAACTGCATGCGATCGCCTACTACCCGACCTGGGACCATGTGCGGCACCTGGTCGTGGACCCGGCGGGCCGCGTCTCGCGCAGCACGCGGATCCCGGTGGCGGACGCGCCGATGATCCACGACTTCGCGCTCACCGAGAACCATGTGGTGATCCTCGACATGCCGGTCACCTTCGACCCGGCGGGCGCCGAGCGCGGCGACATCGTGCCGTACGTCTGGAACGACCGGCATCCGGCACGGGTCGGCGTGCTGCCTCGAGCCGGGGGTGCGGTCCGCTGGTTCGAGGTCGACCCGGTGTACTACTCGCACACCCTCAACGCGTACGAGGAGGGCCCGAACCTGGTCATCGACATGACCAACTTCGACGCGCCCTTCCTCGTGGCGGGCAACGGCTCGGGAGGGCCGTACGGTGCGGGCACCCCCCGGCTTGACCGCTGGACGGTCGACCTGCGTCAGGGGCGGGTACGGACCCGGACCCTCGACGACCGCCCGCAGGAATTCCCGCGCGTCAACGAGGCGTTGGTGTCCCGCCGGCACCGTTACGGCTACTCGGCGGCGGCCGCGGAGATGGTGCTGGCCTATCAGGCGGTCGACGGCAACCCGCCCGACCGGGCGTTCAGCAACGCGCTCATCAAGCACGACCTGCTGCGCGGCACCTCGCAGGTGCACCGGCTGCCCCGGGGCGCGGCGGCGAGCGAGGCCGTGTTCGTGCCGTCCGACCCCTGCGACGAGCGGGCCGCCGAGGACGACGGGTACGCGATCGCGTATGTGCACAACCCCGATCGCGGGGCCTCGGACCTGGTGATTCTCGCGGCCCAGGACTTCAGCGGCGAGCCGGTCGCCCGGATCCATCTGCCGGGGCGGGTGCCGCTGGGCTTCCACGGGAGCTGGATTCCCGACGCGTGACGCGGCGCGATGCGCGATGGTGGACACCATGCATGCAAAGGACATCCTCATCGACGCGTACACCCGCATCCAGGAAGAGGTCCACGCGGCCGTCGAAGGCCTCTCCCTCGACGACCTCCACCGTCGCCCCGGCCCCGACGCCAACTCCGTCGCCTGGCTGGTCTGGCATCTCACCCGCGTCCAGGACGACCACGTGGCCGGCGCCTTCGACCTCGACCAGGTCTGGCTGACGCAGGACTGGGAGAAGCGCTTCGGCCTGGACCTGAAGCCCCGTGACATCGGGTACGGCCACACCTCCGCGCAGGTCGCCAAGGTGCGGGTCGACTCCGCCGACCTGCTGACCGGCTACTACGACGCCGTGCACGCCCAGAGCCTCGAAGCCCTGCGCGGGCTGACCGCCGCGGACCTGGACCGGGTCGTGGACGAGAACTGGGATCCGCCGGTCACGCTGGGCGTCCGGCTGGTCAGCGTCCTGTCCGACGACTACGAGCACGTCGGACAGGCCGTCTATCTGCGGGGGCTGTATCAGAGCGCGTAGCCCGGCAGGACGACGTCCTCGATGAGGGCCCTGCGCTCGTCGAAGGGGATGAACGCGCTCTTGAGCGCGTTCACCGTGACCGTGCGCAGGTCCTCGACCGTCCAGCCCGCGTCCTCGACCAGCAGGGACATCTCCCGGGTCATCGTCGTGCCGGACACGAGTCGGTTGTCGGTGTTGAGGGTGACCCGGAAGCCCAGGTCCTTCAGGGCGGTGATGGGGTGCTCGGCGATCGAGGTGGCGGCGCCGGTCTGGAGGTTGGAGGTCGGGCACATCTCCAGGGCGATCCGGCGGTCCCGGACCCAGCCCGCGAGCCGGCCGAGCTTGCCGTCGACGATGTCCTCGGTGATCCGCACCCCGTGGCCGAGGCGCTGGGCGCCGCACACCTGCACGGCCTGGTGGATGCTGGGCAGGCCGTGGGCCTCGCCGGCGTGGATGGTGAACGGCACGCTCTCGCGGCGCAGGTGCTCGAAGGCGTCCCGGTGGTCGGCGGCCGGGAAGCCGTCCTCGGCGCCCGCGATGTCGAAGCCGACGACACCGGCGTCCCGGAAGGCCACGGCCAGGTCGGCGGCCTCGCGCACCCGGTCGAACATCCGCATCCCGCACAGCAGCGTGCCGACCCGTACCGGGGTGCCCGCGGCGGCGGCCTTCGCCATACCGGCGGCCAGGCCTTCCTGCACCGTCTCGACGACCTCGGCCATGGTCAGTTCGCCGTTGGTGTTCAGCTCGGGGGCGTAGCGCACCTCGCCGTACACGACGCCGTCGGCGGCAAGGTCGAGGACGTACTCCTCGGCCGTGCGCAGCAGCCCCTCGCGCGTCTGCATGACGGCGAGGGTGTGCTCGAAGGTGGCTATGTAGCGCACCAGGTCGCCGGAGTTGGCGGCCTCGAAGTACCAGGCGGCGAGCTCGTCCGGGTCGGTGGTGGGCAGGGTGTGGCCGACCTCCGCCGCGAGCTCCACCACGGTGGCGGGGCGCAGGCCGCCGTCGAGGTGGTCGTGCAGGACGGCCTTGGGGAGGCGGCGGATCAGGTCGGCGTCTACGCGCGTAGCGGTCATGGCGGGGTCTTCCTCGGACTTCGAACAGGGTGTGGTGTGGAGGTCAGTCGGCGGGCTGGAGCAGGTCCCAGCGGTTTCCGTAGAGGTCCTGGAAGACGGCGACCGAGCCGTAGGGCTCGTGGCGCGGCTCCTCCAGGAAGGTCACGCCCGCGCCGAGCATGCGGGCGTGGTCGCGGGCGAAATCGTCGGTGTGCAGGAAGAAGCCGACGCGCCCGCCGGTCTGGTCCCCCACCCGGGCCTGCTGAGCCTCGTCCTTGGCGCGGGCGAGCAGCAGGTCGGTGCCGGCTTCGCGGTCGTCCGGCCGTACGACGACCCAGCGGGAGCCGTCGGGGCGGGGCGCGTCCTCGACGAGCCGGAAACCGAGGGCTTCGGTGTAGAAGCGGATCGCCTCGTCGTAGTCGCCGACGACGAGGGTGACCAGGGCGATGCGTCTCATCGGAACCTCTCGGACGGGTGGTTGACGGGAGAGGTTATACGTAAAACCCCCTTGGCGCCAGTCCGGTCCGCAGGGGCTCCTGCGCGTGAGCCGTGCGCCGCGTGACAGGCTGGTGATCACCGCCGGGGTCACGGCTCCGGCGCCCCATCACCGGACTGCCGCACAGGAGTCGAGCACCATGACAGAACTGCCGAAGTCGACTGGAGCTCCCGCCCGCCAGAACGTCACCTTCCCGAGCGGCGGCACCACCGCGCACGGCTATCTGGCTCTGCCGCCGTCCGGGAGCGGGCCGGGCGTCATCGTCATCCAGGAGTGGTGGGGCCTGACCGACCACATCGCCGACGTCGCCGACCGGCTGGCAGCGGAGGGCTTCGTGGCCCTCGCCCCCGACCTGTACGGCGGCAATGTCGCCCACGAGAGCGCCGAAGCCCTGCGGATGATGCAGGATCTCCCGGTCTCACGGGGTGTGGAACTGCTCTCCGGCGCGGTCGACCACCTGCTGTCGCTGGACGAGGTCACCTCGGACACCGTCGGCTCGGTCGGCTTCTGCATGGGCGGCGGATTCGTCCTGTACCTGGCGGCGGCCGACTCCCGGGTGAGCGCGGCGGTGCCGTTCTACGGCGTGATCCAGGGCGAGCTGCCCGACTTCTCGGGCCTGAAGGCGGAGATCCTGGGCCACTACGGCGAGCTGGACGAGAGCATCCCGGCGAAGAGCCTCGACGCTCTGCGCGAGGCCGTCCGGGAGCAGTCCGGGATCACCCCGGACCTGCGCCTCTACCCGGCGAACCATGCCTTCTTCAACGACGGCCGCCCGGTCTACGACGCCGAGTCCGCCACCCGCGCGTGGGAGAGCACGGTGCCGTTCCTGCACGAGCGGCTGGGCTAGGGAATGAGCTGAGGACCGGGGCGGCTGCGAGACGGGGGTGCCCTGCGGCGGGTTGGGCCGGCTGCAAAGCGGGATGCCCTGCGACGGCTCGGATCAACGCCCGCTTGACGAAAGACATAGAGGCACCCCCCCCGGTGTCACCACTGCCTATTGCCCTATTGCTCTGGGCCCAGCTCGATGTCGACAGTGACCCGCCGCACGTGTACTCCTTGGACGTCATCGTTCGGCAGGTCGAGGCAGCCAAGCAGTCGAGCGGCTGCCTCGGGAGATTGATCTCGCTCGGTTGAGTGGCCGGGCTGCTCGTCGGGCAGCTCATGGAGCTCCGCCTCGATGGCGTAGCTCATGCCTCCCGAGACCATGCCGTCGACGAGGCTGCGGATGCTGATGGTCGTGCCTGCGACTTCGTTCGCGTGGAAGCCGCCGCCCGGGATCAGGCGTGGCCGAACCTCCCGGCTTGCCAGTGGGCCGAGCTCGAACGCAGCGCCCCCGGGGTTGGCGAACTTCATGCGCCAGTTCCGGATTGCCAGGGGCTTCGGCAGAGTCGCTTCCAGCTTGACCGAAACCGTCCGGGAATAGGGGTTGTTGACCTGGAATCGCCGTCCCGCGAAGGCGCCGACGAGACCTTCGACTCCACCGCCGCCGGGGATGGGTGCGACATTGCGCTGTGCAACGTTGTTGTCGAACGGCACCAGGCGTGCGGGAGGAATCGGGCCGTTCACGGTCTCGGTGTTGGGGAGGTCTCCGTCGGCCGAGACTGTCATCAGCAGGCATTCGTGCCCTTCCACGGCCGGGGTCCATGCGAAGGGCCCGACCACAGTAGTGCCACCGGAAGCCAAGCCCCCGGGGACTGAAAGGGATGGGGTCGTCATGGATTGCCAGTCGCTCGGCCATATCAACCCGGCGGTGGGGCGGGAGTGATAGCCCTTGACGACGACGTCCTGCGCTTTCTGTGTCCCCCGGTTCTTGACCCGGCAGTAGACGTAGTTGGGAACATTCAGGATCGGTGTTTCGTGGGTTGTACCGCCATCGGCTGTGACGCGGTTCCAGATGTCGGTCGTCTCCCAGAAGTTCTCCAGGTACGGCGCGTACTCGCCGGCCCGTCCGTCGTCGATGTAGACGTCGACTGCCGGGGGCGCGCCGGGAGTCGTCACCGGGGTAGGGCCCGAGGGCGGCTGGTAGAAGCCTTGCTTCTCGAAACTCCACCGAACGACTTTGTGGAACGCGCCACCCGGGTGGCCCTCGAAGATGGCGGTGCCATGGTCGGCGTTCATCAGTGTGGTGGCGAAGACCCCGGCATCGGGTGTGGGCGTGATGGGGCTGGTCGCGAGCGAGCCGATGGCCCGAAGCTGCAGGTATGCCAAGTAGCGGGCGGCGAACCGGCGAGTGTCCGGGTACCCCGAGTCGCCGCCTGTCGACCGATAAATGCGGAACATCGTCGTCGACAGGATCTCCTCGCTCTCGTAGAACCCGTCGTCGTGAATTCCGCCCCAGGCCCAGCCCTCACTCACCTGACGGTCTTGGCGACGAGTGACCAGCGGTACCCAGGGGAAGGTGACGAAGCGGTCCGGCGCGAGCGAGTCGGGGGCATGCAGAATCACCGCCAACGAGTCGCCACTATTGTGGACAAAGCCGAGGTTCGGCGAGTGCACCGTGTCATAGAGCAACCCGTGGACGAACTCGTGGACCATGACTCTGGCGTCGCAGGACATGCTGACCGTCGACCCGGATTGCACCAGGCCGCACGTGTAACGCCCCATGCCGGTGCCGGTTGCGTTGCCCAGGGAGTGCGCATTGACGTCGGTCTCGCTGCGATGGTCGATCTCCACGGGGAACGTCGTGCCGTCGAGATACGCGGCCAGGTTGAATCCCATTCCCTCCATCAACTGGAAAAGCGACTCGATGTTGTTGTAGGCGCAGGCTGCGGCGAAGTCGTCGCTGGGCACGGAATAGTCGAACGAGCCGGGTGCCGGTGAGGTCGGCGGCGGTGCGGTGGGCGTCTGGAAGTCGACGACCGACACCCGCGATCCGACAAGGCCCTGCGGGCTCGTCGACGGGAGGTGGGGCAGAGTGACAGAAGCGCGCCAGTAATTGAGCTCGCCGGGGTTGGTGGTCGTGAGGGGGCCAGGGGCGGCAGTCGCGGAAAGGGCCGCGTTGCCGGTCCTGGTGATGGGGTCCGTGGTGTACACGCTGGCCGTCGCACAGGCCGCGAACGCGCGCAGGTAGAGCACGGATCGGGTCGACGGCTCCACGAACGCCCGCCAATGCACCTCACCGAGTTCCGGCATCGGATACGTGAAGAGGTACTCCGTGACCAAGTAGTGCTCATCCGGCCGGATCTGCTCTGGCACAGGCGGCAGGGGCAGGGTGGGCGGAGCTGCCTGCAGCGGTCCCCGACGGGCTTCCTCGGACGTTTCTGGATGGAGGCGCTGCGTCGGGTCGTACTGGAAGACGAGCTGCCGCCGACCGTTGATCCTGATGTTCCGCTCGGTCCGCTCGGTCCCCACGCCGTCAGGACCACTCGGCTGACGGCTGATTCCCAAGACCGTCAGCAGCTCGCCCTCGCTCAACTCCTTGCCGTATCCCTCTGTTGTGCCTGCCGGGGGCTGCGGCCTGCCGATCTTGATGTCGTAGTGAAGTGAGCTCGTGGAGCTGGTGACTCTGGCCGGCGAGTCGTGAGCCGTGATGGAAAGGCCCGCCTCCCAGATGGGCAACCCCTCGTACGACTGCTGATACGAGACGACCGACGTCTCCATGACGGACGACTCGTGCTCCCAACTCAGCCTCACCTCACCAGGTGCGCCCACCTGTCCATCCGTCGAACCCAGGCCGGCGATCCACTCAGAGGGGACCTCGTACAAAGGTGCCACCTCACGCAGATACTCGTTCGCCGCCACACCGGGACTGAGCTCGACGGCGGTGCTCGCTCTGTAGGGCTCCTGCACATGTTCCAGATGGCGAAGCCGACCGCCTCGGTCCCGCTGCTCGTGCACGTTCGGCGTAATCTCGAACGACATGGGATTCACCTTCGCTCCCTGCGATTGCGGCGCATCTCGAGACCCCGGCAGAGTGCGGGGCTGTCAGTCCATCGGAGTGAGGACCCCGTCCTCGTCGAGGAAGTAGCTGCCTTTCGTGAGGCCCTCCACGGTGCCGTCCTTGAGCCATTGCCGGGACATCCTGTGCACTGCCATTGCCTGGCGCTCCCAGGGGATTTGGTGGCATGCGCAGGCGACGCGGAACATCAGCTTGTGCGCGCCGGGGATGGCGTCGTAGAGCGCGGGCACCGAGAAGTGCAGCAGCCCGAGGTTGGCCGGTGTGTTGACCGTGGTGTCGAGGTCTCCGTAGATGATGAGCACGGGGACGTCGGAGCCGAGGATGCCGTCCAGTGGCACAGTGGTGGAGTTCCAGCCCCACCAGTACTGGTTCTTCACCCGCATGACGCCCGAGGGCTTTCCCGCCACGTCGGGACCCCACGTGGCACCGGTGGTGTCGTTCTCCATGATCGCCTTCCACACCACCTCGACCATCCCCTCCTCCCGCTGCTTGTGGCACTTCACGTCCCTGTCCCACGCCGTGGCGAAACCCGTCTTGCTGGTGAGGGTCATGGGGAAGCCGAACACGGAAGCCGGTTCGCTCTGCGGCAGCGGCACCGGCGCGTCCCAGCGCGTCCCGGGCTTGCTCTGCCTGCCGTTGGGAGGGAAGATCGGGGCGAGCAGCAGCAGGCTCTTGACGTTCTCCTTGTGCTGGATGGCATACGGGCCGAGTTGCTGTGCGGCGGCCGACCAGCCGATGAGGTCGACTTTGGACGCGCCCGTGAGGTTCTTGATGTAAGTGACGACCTTGTGGACCTCGTCCCAGTTGCTCTGGGAGTTGTCCAGCTGGAAGGGATATTGCACAGGGCCCGACACGCCTCCTGGATGGTCTGCCAGGAGGGGCCTCTGGGCAGGGTTCACATTGCGTGGGTCTTCCATTTCGGGGCGCGTGGACCGGCCGGACCCCTGGAGGTCCATGACGAACACGTCGTAGCCCGCGTCGGCCAGGAAGTCGGCCCAACTGTATTTGCCGTACTGGAGGTCGAAGCCCGCCAGCGCCGGCACACTGCGTCCGTGCAGCATCAGGACGGGCTCGCGCGGCTTGTTCGGCTTGGTGCCGTTGCGCTCCCGCACGAAGAGCGTGGCGGGCTTGTCCTTGTTCGCAGGGATGGTCGACGTCCACGGGATGGGGTGGTCTTTCAGGACTGGTGCTGCCATGGCTGCGCTCCGATGGCTCCGTCTGCGGTTTGGGGGCGACCCAGGCCCTGCGGGACGCGACTGATCGCGATGGAGTGCCCGTCGAACCTGAGCTTGGGCGTCCGCCGGCCTGTCCAGCCCGTTCCGCGAAGCTCGATCCGTGTCCCCTGGGCAAACGCTCTCGGGAGTACCTCGAAGGTACCTGCACCGTCACGCTCGGTTCCGTCTGCGCTTCTCCGGGCGTCGGGCCGTCCTGTGGCTCATCCGCTCTTTCTCACGATAACTCCCGGCCCATGTGCCGCGCCTGTCCAGGATTCAATGGTCTGCCGCCCACTGAGAGGCGAGCCCAATCGACTCCACTTCACGGATCGTTGGCGTTGCGGTTCGTAGTGCCCTGGGTCGCGTCGGGGAGGTTCCTCGAACAGCGCAGGGCCCTGGAAACGCAGATCGGACAGCTGCTGGAGGCCCACCCTCTTTCCGCGGTCCTGACCTCGATTCCGGGGGTCGCGGTCAGGACCGCCGCCACCTTGCTGGTCACCGTCGGCGACGCAACCAGCTTCCCCACCGCCGCCCACCTGGCCTCCTACGCCGGCCCCGCCCCGACCACCAAGTCGTCGGGGACCTCGATCCACGGCGAACACGCGCCCAGAGGCGGCAACCGGCAACTGAAACGCGCGATGTTCCTGTCCGCGTTCGCCACCCTGCACGATCCCGCCTCCCGCACCTACTACGACCGATGCCGGGCCCGCGGAAAGACCCACACCCAGGCCCTTCCCCGCCTGTCCCGCCAGCGGATCAACGTGCTGTTCGCGATGCTCCGCGACGGCACGTTCTACGAACCCAGAACCCCACGCCCCGCTTGACGAAAGACATAGAGGCACCCCCCGGGAGGGCACCGCCTCGGTCGGCGGTCGTAGGGCCCCGGACCGAGGCGCCGAGCCCAAGCGGCCGGTACCGTCCCGGCCATGACGATCACCGAGAGCCGCACCCTCGAACAGCGCAAGCGCGACGTGCTGACCCGGCTGGAGCGCGAGACGGACATCTGGGTGGCCTCGGCGGACGCCGACGGCCTGCCGTGTCTGGTCGCGCTGTGGTTCGTCTGGGACGGCGAGTCCGTCTGGCTGTCCACGCGGATCACCAATCCCACGGGCCGCAATCTGCGCGACGGCGGGCGCACCCGGCTGGCGTTCGGGGACACCCAGGACGTCGTGCTCATCGATGGGGACGTGCGGACCTACGGCGGGGAGGACGTGCCGGCCGCGGCGATCGACGTCTTCATGGCGAAGACGGGCTGGGACCCGCGCCGTGACAGTGCCTCCTACGCCTTCTTCCGGGTGCGCCCGCGCACGGTGCAGGCCCTTCACGGACAGCACGAGATGCGCGGGCGGCACGTCATGCAGGACGGCGTGTGGGCCGTGTGATCTCTCAACCCGCTTTCTGATGCAGTGAGTTCAGGATGTCCAGCTCGTCGTCGGTGAGCCTCAGCGTGCCTGCCGCGATGTTCTCGGCGAGGTGGTCGGGGTTGCCGGTGCCGGGGATCGCCAGAACGTGCGGGCCCTGGGCGAGGGTCCAGGCGAGCCGGACCTGGGCGGGGGTCGCGTCGTGCGCCCGTGCGACGGCGAGCACCGCCTCGTCGTGGGCGGTGGTGGCACCCTCGGCTCCGGCGTCCCCGGCGATCGCGAAGAACGGCACGAAGGCGATGCCCTGTTCCCCGCAGATCCGCACCATGTCGTCGGTGACCCGGTTGCGGGAGTCGAGCCCGAAACGGTTCTGCACGGACACCACCGGCGCGATGGCCTGCGCCTCGGCGAGGTGCCGGGGCTCGACGTCGGAGATGCCGAGGTGCCGGATCAGACCCTTGTCGCGCAGTTCGGCGAGGGCCCCGAAGTGCTCGGCGACCGAGTCCTGGCGCATCCGGCGGAGATACACCAGATCGAGGTGGTCGCGGCCGAGCTGGCGGAGGTTCTCCTCGACGTGACCGCGCAGGTCTTCCGGTCGGGCCGAGGTGCCCCACTCGCCCGTGTAGTCCCGGAAGGGCCCGACCTTTGCGGCGATGACGAGGTCGTCGGAGTACGGGGACAGTGCGCTGTTGATGATCTCGTTGGCGGAGCGCAGCGAGGAGAAGTAGAAGGCGGCCGTGTCGATGTGGTTCACGCCGAGCTCGACAGCCCTGCGCAGTACGGCGATCGACCGCTGCCGGTCGCTCGGGGTGCCGAAGTGGAAAGCCGCGCTGCCCGTCAGCCGCATCGCGCCGAAGCCGATGCGGTTGACGGTGAGATCGCCGAGTGTCCAGGTGCCTGCCGCGTCCGCGGTGATCGTTTCGGAGGTCATCGGCGGATGATGACACACCTGCGGCCCACCACCGTCGGCAGTTTGCGAACTCTCACCTTCGCTGTGCGGCCAGCCGGATGGGCGCGTTCGCCGCACCGAACCCCGAATAACCGCCGCTCCGCTGCACGAACTCGAAGAAGACGTGGCCGACCGTCTCGGTGTAACAGTGCCGGAACTCGCCGCCCCGCTCGTCACTGTCGTAGAGGATGCCCAGCTCGCGGTAAGTCTCCAACTCCCCCTCCGCGAACTCGAATCGCGCCTCGAGGTCGTCGTAGTAGTTCGCCGGGACGCGCAGCAGCCCTGCCCCGGCCGCCCGGAAGCGGCGCACCGCGGCCACGATGTCGCCGACGGCGAACGCCACGTGCCGGGCCCGGATTTCGCCGCCCTCCTCCGGAGCGGGGGCGAGGTTGAGGACCAGCCGGGGCCCGTCGGACGAGGCGGACAGGGCTCGGCTGCGGAACAGGCCGTAGGGGTCAGCGAGTTCGACGGTCTCGTGCGGGCTGAGACCCAGCACCGTGCGGTGGAAGAGCACCGATTCGTCGAAGTGGTGCCACGGCTGGGTCAGCGCGAGGTGGTCGATGACCATGGCGTCCCCGGGTCCGTTCTCGGCCGTGTACGTGAAGTCGTCGGTCCAGCTGGGAAGTTCGGGGCGGCTGGTCGCACAGAAGAGTACTTCGGTGCCATCTGGGGCCGCGATCGACTCCAACGGAACGTCCTGTGCGGCACGGCGCTTGGGCAGGGCGGGCGCGAGCAGGGCTTCCGCGCGGCGGGCGGAGGCTGCGGGATCCGCCGTCTCCAGGCCTACGGCGGCCAGAGTGGTGTCGGTACGGCGGCCCGCGGCACCCGTGTTGACCAGGACGCGGGCCTCGCCCTGCGCCCAGAGGTCGACCGGCTTGCCGTGATGGCGGGCGGTGCGGGTGAAGCCGAGGGCGGTGAGGAGTTCACCGACGGGTTCGGGGTCGCTGGTGGCGAGTTCCGCGAAGGCGACACCGGAGGGGATCACCGGCGCCGGGAGCGGGGAGACGCCGGCGTTCTCCTCGAGGGCGAGCAGGGAGCGCAGCCCGTCCAGCGCGGTGCGGCCCGCGTCCGCCTGGCGGAAGACGTCGTTGAAGACCTCCAGTGACAGAGGTCCGTCGTATCCGGCGTTCAGGACGTGGCGGAGGAGTCCGGCCACGTCGAAGCCGCCCTGGCCGGGGAAGCAGCGGTAGTGGCGGCTCCACTGGAGGACGTCCATGGCCATCAGCGGGGCGTCGGCGAGCTGGAGGAAGAAGATCTTGTCGCCGGGGATGTCCGCGATGCCTTTGAGGTCCTCGGGTCCGGAAGCCCGGGAGAGGATGTGAAAGCTGTCCAGGCAGGTGCCGAGCGCAGGATGGTCTGCGGCTTCGACGATCCGCCAGGCGTGGCCGTATGTGCTGACGTGCCGCCCCCACGCGAGTGCCTCGTAGGCCACCCGGATGCCGAACTCCTGTGCCAGGTCGGCGAGTCGGCTGAGCTGCTCGGCGGCGAGAGCGTCGTCGTCCACGGCCTGCGGGGCGATGCTGGAGCAGACGAGGACGGTGTCGGCGCCGAGCCTGTGCATCAGCTCGAATTTGTGCCGGGCGCGCCTCAGGTTGCGGGTGAAGATCTCTTCCGGGACCGCCTCGATGTCCCGCATCGGCTGGTAGAGGTCGATGCCCAGGCCGAGGTCGGCGGTTCGGGCGGCGATCTCCTCGGGGGCGAGCGGGCTCGCCAGGAGGTCGTTCTCGAAGATCTCGACGCCGTCGAAGCCGGCCCGTGAGGCGGCCGTCAGCTTCTCGGTGAGGGTGCCGCTGAGGCAGACGGTGGCGATGGACTTACGCATACTCGCTCCCGAGGCCGTCACTGGGACTCCAAGACGACCACTAGATGGTCCTAGTGATCCGCTGTGCGGTCAGCGTAGGGGGCGTAGGCTCCTCGAGCAAGGGCCCAGGTTTCCTTGGTCCGCACAGCGGACTACGGTCGGGACAACATCGGCCGAGGGCCGCAGGGAACGGACGGGGAGGCAGCGGGTGAGTGAGGGACAGGCGCGGGCGGGGGGCGACTCCGACCAGCAGGCCGGCGGGGTGCGCAGTGTGCGGCGGGCCTTCGACATCCTCACCCTGCTCACCGAGGACCGGCCGGTGATCACCCTGCGGGAGATCACCGAGTCGACGGGGCTCGCCAAGACGACCGCGCTGCGTCTGGTGCAGACCCTGGAGGAGACCGGCCTGCTGGGCTCGCACCCGTCCGGCTACACCGCGGGGCCGGCGCTGTGGCGCTGGGCCTATCTCGCGCGCAGCCAGTGGGAGGTGCCGCAGGAGACCCGGAAGATCATGCGCGATCTCGCGGACCGGCTCGGCGAGACCGTCAATCTCTTCGTCGCCCGAGGCGTCCACCGCATCTGCGTCGCCCACGAGGAGAGCCCGCACCCGCTGCGCCATGTCGTCGACGTGGGCGACGAACAGCCACTGTGGGCCGGCGCCTCCTCGAAGATCCTGCTGCGGGACGCTTCCGAGGTGTTCCTGCGCCGGGTCGCCGCCGCCTCACCGCAGGGCGAGGCACATGTCGAGCGGCTGCGGGCCTGGGTCACGGAGGCGGCCGAGCGCGGCTACGCCGTCAGCAGCAGCGAGTGGGACGAGGGGCTCACCGCGGTGGCCGTGCCCGTGACCGGCCGCACCGGCAAGGTCGTCGCCTCCCTCTCCCTGAGCGGCCCCAGCCACCGCTTTCCCTACGAGGCCGTCGAGCGCTTCGCCACGGAGCTCGCCGAGGGCGCCCGCCTCATCTCCGGCCAGGGCTTCAGCCACCCGCTGAGCAGCGCCGTCTGAGGCTGCTGAGAAGCCCCGGCCGCCGTTGGTCGGTCCGCCTCACCCGGAGGCCTGGTCACTGTCCTTCATCTCGCCCCAGCCGTGCCAGCGCTCGACCTCGATCCAGGCGCTGAACCGGGTCCGGATCCGGTTCGGGTAGGCACGGCCGCCGTAGTGGGTGGAGAGGCGGTCGATGTCGACGAGGCCCTCGTCCTCGTACGTCTCGATCACCCGGCCGATGAGCGTGACGTGCGTGTACCAGTTGTCGCCGTCCAGGACGGTGAGCGTGACGCGCGGGTCGCGGCGCAGGTGCTTCAGCCGGATCCGGCCCTCGTCCAGGTTGATCAGGACACGGCCGTCCTCCCAGAGGTACCAGGTGGGGGTCGACACCGGCGTTCCGTCGGAGCGCAGGGTCGCCATCACACAGGGGTTGGGGCGGCGCAGCAGTTCGACGGCAGCGGGCGGCAGCGGAGGCTTGGGCACGAAGGGTTCCTCCTCGGGAGCCTCGGGTTCAGGCGTTCTCGTCGAAACTTGCATAGTAGGCGGCGGCCATGTCCTCGTCGCCGTGGCCTTGGGCTGCGGCGCGTTCGAAGCGTTCGGCGCTCGCGGCGGCCACGTCCAGGCGGACTCCTCCCCGCTCACCGGCCTCGACGATCAGGCGGGCGTCCTTGGCGGCGGTGGAGACGGCGAACTGGGCCGGTGACAACTGGTCGTTGAGGACCAGGCCCGACTTGGCCCGCAGGTAGCCCATGTCCAGGGGACCGCCGTCGATGGCGTCGAAGAAGCCCTGCGGGTCCACGCCGAGTGCCTTCGCGAGGGCGAGGACCTCTCCGGCCGCGTTGGTCACCGCGAGCACCCAGCTGTTGGCGACCAGCTTCAGCCGGGTCGCGCTGCCCTCGGCGCCGTCCTCGCCGGTCCACACCGTGCGCGCGCCGACCGCGTCGAAGACGGGGGTCACAGCATCGCGGCCATCGACCGGGCCGGCCGCGAGGACCAGCAGCTGACCGGCCTCGGCTGGCTGGCGGGTGCCCAGAACGGGCGCGTCGAAGAAGACCAGTCGGTGCTCGCGGGCGAAGGCGGCCAGGTCGGCGATCCCCTCGACGCCGGCGGTGGTCGACTGCACCCACGCGATGCCGGGGCGAAGCCCCTCGGCAGCCTGACGCATCACGTCCAGGGCCGCGGCACCGTCGTACAGCATGGTCAGGACGACGTCGGCGCCCCGCACGGCCTCGGCGGGGCTGTCGGCGATCTCGACGCCGTCCGCGGCCAGCGGCTGCGCCTTGCCGGCGCTGCGGTTCCAGGCGCGGACGGTGTGTCCGGCGCGGGCGAGGTTGCGGGCCATCGCGGCGCCCATGATGCCGGTGCCCAGGACACTCACGGTGAGCTTGTCGGTCATGACGTCAACTCTCTGCGGGGGTGCGGATGTGCGGTCAGGCCGTCGGGACGCGTACCCGGCCACCGGGGAGATCCTCCATCAGCCAGGCGGGCAGCACGTCGAACCGCTCCTCGGACTCGCCGTCCCGCCTGGTGGTCCAGGGGTCTCGGCGGCCGACACCTGAAACTCTACGACGCGCTCGGAAGGTCATCGCGCGCCCGTACTCGTCAGTTGCGCGCGTCCGCACGACGGTCTGCCGATCCGCGCCTCAGGCGGGCTGCGGGGCGGGTGTGACCGGAGCGGCCGCGACCTTGCGGGTCTCGCGCAATATCAGCAGGCCGTTGACCACCATCAGGGTCGCGGTCAGGCCGTGGACGCCGAGTGCGGTGGCCACGGAGCCGTGGTGGGCCAGCACCGTACTCATGTCGCCGTACGCGGCGAGGGCCTCCACCAGCAGAACCCAGCCCAGCGCCCGGCGCTGGCCCGTCACCAGCAGGATGCCCAGGACCAGGGCCAGGACGACGTCGCGGATTCCCTTGATGATCAGGAAGCCGCCGCCGTCATCGGACGGCCAACTCGGCAGGCCGAAGCCCGGCGCCGTCGTCTCCGGGCTCAGGATGAACTCCGTCCCGAACCAGAGGATGAAGAGGATGAAGGCGGCGACCAGCACGGTGTTGATCTTCTTCAGCAACACTGTTCTTCCCCTTGTGAGAGTTCGTCAGACGAGGGCGGACGCGAGCAGGGCGAAGGCGGCGATGATGACGGCGACGCGGACGTAGTGGTAGCGCTCCCAGCGGTGCAGTTGCTCCTTCCAGTCGGCGGGCCGGTTCTCGGGGGTCCAGGTCCTGTTCCGGTTGTTGATCGGGACGAGCAGCAGTATCGACATCACCACGCTGACGATCAGCAGTCCGGCGGCGGTGGCGACAAGTCGGGCGCCGTGGTGGTCCCATCCGGCGACGGCCCAGATAGCGCTGAGGACGAGCGAGCCGATGTACCAGAACGGCATCAGGGTGCCGAGCATCCGGCCGCCGTGGGCGTGGCCGAGCTGGCCGCTGTCCCCGGGAAGCGCGTCCAGGATGCGGCTCATGATGAAGGCGACGCAGAACTCCACCCCCACCATCAGGCCGACGACGACGGTGGTGACGACCCCGAGTGCGTTGAGCATGACGATCCCTCCGTTGAACTAGCGTTGCTAGCTGATGAGGCAACGCTAGTACTACTGTCGCTCGATTGTCTAGCGGTGCTAGGATCGCTTCATGTCGGTACAGGAACGCAAGCAGCGCGAACGGGCGGAGCGCGAGCGCCTCATCGTGGCGACAGCCCGCGAACTCGCCGAGCAGCAGGGCTGGGACGCAGTCACCACCCGCCGGCTCGCCGAGCGCATCGAATACAGTCAGCCCGTCCTCTACAGCCACTTCCGAGGCAAGCGCGAGATCATCGGCGCCGTCGCTCTTCAGGGGGCCGCCGAACTGGCCACGGCGGTGCGGGCCGCGACCTCCGCCGCGGGCCACCCCCGCGCCCGGGTCGCCGCCCTGTCCCGCGCCTACCTCGACTTCGCCGCGCGCAACCCGGCGGTCTACGACGCCCTGTTCCAGCTCGACGGCGGCCTGGCGTACGCGCAGGAGGACACCCCCGAGCCTCTGAAGGACGCCTTCGCCGCCCTGCTGGAGACTCTCGGCGAGGTCACCGGCGACGGCGTCCACCCGGGGCAGTTCACCGAGGTGTTCTGGGCGGCCCTGCACGGTCTTGCGACCCTGACCCGCACGGGCCGCCTGCTGCCCGAGGACGCCGAACCGAGGGTGGAGCTGCTGGTGGACCGGCTCGCCATGATCTGACACACCACCCGGGCGGGCACGCGGCCGGGGCCCTCGGGCCCCGGACAAGGCACCCGCCCGGAACCCGTGACACGCGCCCTAGCCGAGGGGCTTCTCGAGGATCGCCTTGCGGTGGCTGAAGGTCTCGATGGAGTAGCGGCCGTGGTAGTTGCCCATGCCGCTCTCCCCGACCCCGCCGAACGGCAGGTCGGAGACGGTGAGATGGGCGAGGGGCAGGCCGTAGCCGAGGCCGCCGGAGGAGGTCTCGTCGGCGATGCGGCGCCGGGTCGTGTCGGAGTCGGTGAAGACGTACAGCGCGAGCGGCTTGTCCCGGTCGTTGATGAAGTCGATGGCCTCGTCGAGGCCGCGGACGGTGACGATCGGCAGGATCGGGCCGAAGATCTCCTCCTGCATCACCGGGGACTTGGGGTCCACGTCGGCGAGGACGGTGGGCGCGATGTACTTGCTCGTACGGTCGCTCGCACCGCCGACCACCGTGCGGCCCGAGTCGAGCAGGCCGGTGAGGCGGTCGAAGTGCCGTTCGTTGATGATGCGTCCGTACTCGCCGGAATCGGCGGGCTCGCTGCCGTACAGCGTTTCCACGGCGCCGGCCAGCAGCGGCTCCAGGGCGGCCGCCGTCTCCGGGTCGGTCAGGACGTAGTCGGGGGCGACGCAGGTCTGCCCGGCGTTGAGGAACTTGCCGCGAGCGAGGCGGTCGGCGACGACGGTGAGGTCGGCGTCGCGGTCGACGAACGCCGGGGACTTGCCGCCCAGTTCGAGGGTGACCGGCGTCAGGTGCTCGGCGGCAGCCCGCAGGACGATACGGCCGACCGCGCCGTTGCCGGTGTAGAAGATGTGGTCGAAGCGCTCGGCCAGCAGGGCCGTGGTCTCCGGGATGCCGCCCTCGAGGACGGCCACCGCGTCCGTGTCCAGGTGGGCGGGCAACAGCCGGGCCAGGGCGGCGGAGGTGGCCGGGGCCAGCTCGCTCGGCTTGGCGACCACCGCGTTGCCCGCGGCGAGGGCACCGACCACCGGGGCGAGCAGCAGCTGGGCCGGGTAGTTCCAGGGGGCGATGACGAGGACGACGCCGAGCGGGTCGTACTGCGTCCGGGCGCTCGCGTCGGCGCCCAGGTGCGCCGGGACCGGGGCGGACTCGGGCCGCAGCCAGTCGGTGAGGTGGTCAAGCGTGTGGTCGATCTCGCGGATCGTGAAGTCGATCTCGGTGCGGAAGGCCTCGGTGGAGCTCTTGCCCAGGTCGGCGTGGAGAGCGGCGGCCAGCTCCGTGCCGTTCTCCGTGAGCATCTCGCGCAGGCGGCGCAGCTGGGTCGTGCGCCATTCGACGGGCTTGGTGCGGCCGCTGCGGAAGGTGGCGCGCAGCCGGGCCACGACGTCGGCGGGCTGCTCGGGGGCGGGGTGGTTCACGGGTGCCTCGCTGGGGTGGGCGGGCCTTGCGGCCTCGGTCTCGACGGTCAGATGTATATTGCAACCTTTTTGTGGCCGGGTAAATTCCGGGCCGCCGTCAGGACTTTCCGTGACGAGCTGACAGCGAGCGGCGGCGGTGTTCTAGATAGGTACGCTCCGCCGGATTCTCGGTGAGTTCCGCGGCCTTCGCGTACGCGTCCGCGGCCTCCGCGTGGCGTCCGAGCCGGCGCAGCAGGTCGGCCCGGACGGCGTGGAGGACGTGGTAACCGTCCAGGTCCAGCGCGTCCACCAGGGCGAGGGCCTGCGCGGGTCCGTCGGTCTCGGCCACGGCGACCGCCCGGTTCAGGGCCACGACAGGACCGGGAGCCACGGCCATCAGCTGGTCGTACAGCCGGTGGACCTGCCCCCAGTCGGTCGGCGCGTCGCTGTGCACGGCCTGGATGGCGGCCTGGATCTGGTACGGCCCCGGTTGGTTGCGGCGCAGACACCGCCGTACGAGTGACTGACCCTCCGCGATGAGCGCGCGGTCCCAGCGGCCGGGGTCCTGCTCCGAGAGCGGCACGAGTTCACCGCTGGCATCGATGCGGGCGGCCCGGCGGGACTCGACGAGCAGCATCAGGGCGAGGAGACCGGTGACCTCGGGTTCGTCCGGCATCAGCTCGGCCAGCAGACGGCCCAGGCGTACGGCCTCCGTGCACAGGTCGGCCGTACCGCCGTACCCCTCGTTGAAGATCAGGTAGACGACGGCGAGCACTCCCTTGAGCCGGTCGGGGAGGTCGGCGTCGCGGGGGACGCGGTAGGGGATGCGGGCGTCGCGGATCTTGGCCTTGGCGCGGACGAGGCGCTGGGCCATGGTCGGCTCGGGGACGAGGAAGGCTCGGGCGATCCGGGCGGTGGTGAGGCCGCCGAGCAGGCGCAGGGTGAGGGCGACCTGCGCCTGGGGCGCGAGGGCGGGGTGGCAGCAGGTGAAGATGAGCCGGAGCCGTTCGTCGCGCACGGGGCCCTCCTCGGGCGGTGCGTCGGGGGCGTGCAGCAGGACGGCCTCGGCGTGGCGGGCCTCTCTCGTGGACTCGCGGCGCAGCCGGTCGATCGCGCGGTGACGGGCGGTGGTGATGATCCAGCCGGCCGGGCTGGGCGGCACACCGGTCCGGGGCCAGCGCCGCACCGCCGTGGTGAAGGCGTCCTGAACCGCTTCCTCGGCGAGGTCGATGTCGCCGAGGAAGCGGACCAGGACCGCGACCGCGCGGCCGTACTCCTCGCGGAAGACGCCCTCGATGTCCAGGGTCATCAGTCCTCGGACTCGTGCTGGAAGGGGCGCACCTCGATGGGCAGCGTGGTGGCCAGAGCCGCCTTGCGCCCCCACTCCAGGGCCGCGTCCAGGTCGGGCGCCTTCACGATGCAGAGACCGCCGAGCTGTTCCTTGCCCTCGGCGTACGGCCCGTCCGTGATCAGCACGTCGCCGTCACGGGGCCGCAGCACGGTCGAGGAGTCGGGGCTGTGCAGTCCCCCGGCGAAGACCCAGGCCCCGGCCTCGCGCAGCTCCTGGTGGAAGGCGTCGAGCCGCTTGCCGATCTCGGCCAGGACCTCGGGTGCGGGCAGCTCGTCCCAGCCGGGCTGCATGACGTTGAGCAGGTAGTACTGCATGTCGCTCTCCTCCTGTGAGTGTGTCTCACCTCCTACACGAACGGCACACCCCCGGATCGACACCGCGCGCGACGGGATCGGCAGAATCCTGTTCATGACCACCGCACCGCACCCGCTCCTCGCCACCGCCCACGCCCTCGCGACCGGCCTCCTCGCCCCGCACGCGGCACGGGTCGACCAGGCGGGCGTGCCCGCGAGCCACCTCGAAGCGATCAGGCGGTCGGGCCTGCTCGGGGTGAGCGCACCGAAGGAGTACGGCGGTGCGGGCGCCCCGGACGCGGTGGCGCGGGAGATCCAGGAGATCCTCGCCGGGGCGTGCTGCTCCACATGGTTCGTGCAGACCCAGCACCACTCGCCGGTGCGGATACTCGCGCAGTCCGCCCTGCCGGTGCGGGAGCGGCTGCTCGGGCCGCTGGCGACCGGCGAGTCGCTGGCCGGGATCGCGTTCGCGCACGTCCGCGCCTTTCCGCGGGTGCCGGTGCGGGTGACGGCCGAGCGGGACGGCTGGCGCTTCGACGGGACGGTGCCGTGGTTCACCGGCTGGGGTCTGAACGACGTGATGCTGCTGGCCGGGGTGACCGAGGCGGACGAGGTGGTGTTCGCGTTCACCGAGGCCCGCGAGCAGCCGGGACTGCGGGCGTCGGAGCCGATGCGGCTGGCGGCGCTCACCGCGGCCCGGACGGTCTCCCTGGAGCTGGACGGCCTGTGGCTGCCCGATGACGCGGTGGTGCTGCACACTCCGCAGGAGAAGTTCGCGCTGGTGGACCGGCCCCGCAACACCAACGCCTCCCCCGCCGTCTTCGGAGTGGCGTACGCGGCGCTCCGCGTGCTGGAGGACGCCGGGGAGTCCGAGACCGCGGGCGCCCTTCGTGGCCGCCTCGACGAAGTGCGCGGGCAGGTGTACGCCCTGGCCGACCACCCCGTCCCATATGAGCGCGTCGCCGAACGGCTGGCGCTCAAGACACGGTCGTACGACCTGATGCGCGCCGCCACGACCGCGGCCGTCGTGGCCGGGGGCGGCCGGGCCATGGGGCTCGACGGTACGGCCCAACGGCTGTTCCGCGAAGGGATGTTCCTGCTCGTGCAGGGACAGACCACCGACGTGCGCCGCGCACATCTGGACGCTCTGGCGCAGCTCTAGGGCCCTTCTGATGGATCTCCGTGGAGGAAGGAGCGGCGTCCGGTGCGTGCGATCGGCGTGCGGTGCGAAGGGTCATGTGGCGGAACCACCTGTCCCTTTGCGCCGTGCGGCGAGCGTGCGTGCCGGGCGTCGTGACGCCGCGGAGGTCCATCAGAAGGGCCCTAGGCCAGGAAGTCGACGAGGGCGGCCGTGAGGTGTGCGGGGGCGTCCTCCTGGACGAGGTGACCGGCGCCGGGGACGGTTTCGAGGCGTGCGCCCGGGATGCGGGCGACGAGTTCGTGCCCCTTGTCGACGGGGATCCAGGTGTCGTCCTCGCCCCAGCACACCAGGGTCGGGACCGCGATCTCGCCGTACCGGTCCTGCACTTCGTCGGTGTAGCGCTGGTCGGCCTGGGCGATCTGGCGGTAGAAGGCCGCCTGGCCCGGGTCGCCGAGCCAGGGTTCGACCAGCCGGTCGAGGACGGCGGGGTGCAGGCCGGGGCTGCTGGCGGAGCCGACGTACTCGCGGACGAGGGCCCGGTGCAGGGCGGGCGGCAGTTGATCGAAGACGTCGGAGTGCTTGCCGACGAGCCGGAAGAACGGCGACCCCCAAGGGGCCAGCGCGACCGGGTCGACCAGGGCGAGCGAACCGTAGCGGGCGCCGTGCAGCAGATGGGCCCGCAGGGACACGGCACCGCCGAAGTCGTGGGCCACGACCCGGGGTCGGTCGAGATCCCAGTGCGCCAGCAGCTCGGTGAAGACCCTGCCCTGGGCCGCCAGCGAGACATCCTGGCCGACGAACATCTCCGAGGCCCCGTAGCCGGGCATGTCCCACACGAACACGAGGTGGCGACGGGCGAGGGCGCGGGCGACGGCACGCCAGACATAGGAGGAGAAGGGCGTGCCGTGGAGGAGGACGACCGGCTCCCGGCCCGGGTCTCCGAGGCTGTCCCAGCGGACCTCACCGGAGCTGCTGCGGAAGGTCCTGGTCAACGGCCAGTCGCTCACGGGCTGTTCCTCTCGACGGTTTCGCAGGTCGAGCCCGTGAGCGTACGGGGTGACGGCCTAGCTCGCGAACGGCACCTGCGCCGAGGGCGCGGCCGGGGTGCCGAACGGGTGCTGCCACAGCCCCTGTGCGGCCAGGCGTGGCAGGACTCCCTCACCGAACCAGTAGGCCTCCTCCAGATGCGGGTACCCGGAGAGCACGAACTCGTCGATGCCGAGGGCGTGGTACTCCTTGATCCGTTCCGCGACCTCGTCGTGGCTGCCGACCAGCGCGGTCCCCGCGCCGCCGCGCACCAGGCCGATACCGGCCCACAGGTTGGGGTGGATCTCCAGACCGTCGCGACCGCCGCCGCCGTGCAGGGCGAGCATCCGCTGCTGCCCCTCGGACTCGCTGCGGGCGAGCCCGGCCTGCACCGACCTGACGGTCTCGGGGTCGAAGCCCTCCAGGAGGCGGTTCGCCTCGGCCCAGGCCTGCTCGGAGGTGTCACGGGTGATGACGTGCAGGCGGATCCCGAAGCGCAGGGTGCGGCCCTCCTTGGCCGCGAGCCCCCGGACCCAGGCGATCTTCTCGGCGACCTGCGCGGGCGGCTCGCCCCAGGTGAGGTATACGTCCACGTACTTGGCGGCGACCTCGCCGGCGATGGGCGAGGACCCGCCGAAGTACACCTCGGGCACCGGGTCGGGCACGCGCGCCAGTTTCGCGTCCTCCACGTGGAGGTGCTCGCCGTGCAGGTCGACGGTCTTGCCCTCCCACAACCCCCGTACGACGTCCAGGAATTCGCCGGTACGGCGGTAGCGGGCGTCCTTGTCGAGGAAGTCCCCGTAGGCCCGCTGCTCGTGGCTCTCCCCGCCGGTGACCACGTTGAGCAGGAGCCGCCCGCCGGTCTGCCGCTGGAAGGTGGACGCCATCTGCGCGGCGAGGGTGGGTGAGACGAAGCCGGGCCGGAAGGCGACCAGGAACTTCAGGCGCTCGGTGTTCTGGCTGACCATGGCGGTGGTCAGCCACGCGTCCTCGCACCAGGCGCCGGTGGGCGTCAGCGCCCCCACGAAGCCCAGGTCCTCGGCCGCGCGGGCGATCTGGCTCAGGTAGGCGACCGTCGGCGGCCGGTCCCGTCCGGAGACCGTGGCGGGCGTGCCGTGACCGCCGCCCACGACATGGCGGCTGTCGCCGTTGGTGGGCAGGAACCAGTGGAAGGTGAGGGACATGGGGGCTCCGATCTGGAAGGTCCGCAGTTCGCTAGAGGAGGCCGTGGCGGGGTGGCCGGGTGCCGTTGAGCACGTACCTTCCGATGTGCTGGATCTTCCAGCGGGTCGGGTCGTGCAGGGTGTGGGTGCGGGCGTCGCGCCAATGGCGGTGGAGGTTCAGGGAGTTGAGTGCCGAGCGGGTGCCGGCCACCTCGAACAGGGCGCTCGCGACCTCCACCGCGGCCTGCGCCGCCGATACCTTGGCCGCGGCCACGGCGATGGACGCCTCGGCCGCCGAGTCGTCGGTGAGGTCGGCCCGGGCGGCGTCCACGGCACGGGCGGCGTCCCGCAGCAGGGCCTCGGACGCCCTCACCTGGATGGCCAGTTCGCCGAAGCGCTGGATCAGGAGGGGGTCCTCGGCGGCGGTCTCGACACCGCTCTCGAACCACGGACGGCTCTTCGTCCGGACGAACTCCGCCGCCTCCGCGAGCGCTCCCCCGGCGATCCCGGCGTCGATGGCGGCGTGCAACAACTGGGCGAAAGCTCCATGGAGTTGAGGGCCCTCGAAGGTGAGGTGGTGGGGCAGGACCCGGTCCGCCGGGACCTCGACGCCTTCGAGGCGGACGGTGCCGCTGGCCGTCGTACGCTGGCCGAGTCCGTCCCAGTCGTCGATCACCGTGAGGCCGGGGGTGTTGCTGGGGACGTAGGCGACGTGCAGTTTGTCGTCCTCGGCGCGGGCCAGCACGGGGATCCAGTCGGCGAACAGGGCGCCGGTGGAGTAGTGCTTCACTCCGTCCAGGACGTACGAGCCGGCCGGTCCCGGGTGCAGCCGGGTGCGGATGTCCTGGACGTGCTTGGTTCCGGCCTCCGACTGCGCGTTGCCGAAGCGGCGGCCGGCGAGCAGCTCGGCGAAGAAGAACTTCCTTTGCTCGTCGGTTCCATGACGGCGGATCACATTGACGTAGACGAAGTGGCTCTGCGGGATCTGGGAGAGGCTCGCGTCGGCGGAGGCGAGCAGCCGGAAGGTCTCGGCGAGGGTCGGCGCGCCGACGTCCGCTCCGCCGTGCTCGGCGGGGACGGTGACGGCGAGCAGCCCGGAGGCCGAGAGCCGGTCCAACTCCTCGCGTGGCAGCCTGCGTTCGGCGTCCCTGGCGGAGGCGCCCGCGCGGAACTCCCCGGCGAGCGACGCGGCGACCGCGAGGGCCTCCGCGTCGTCGGCGATCACATGGGCTGTCATGGGAATCAGCCCGCCGCCGCCAGCACCGGCCGCCGCCCCAGAGCGGTCGAGAACTGGTCGACGACCTGGGTGAGCGCCTCGGTCGCGGCCGGCGCCACCGTCAGCGAGCCGTCCTCCTGCACGGTGATGTCCTTGTCGAGGGTGAACCAGCCCTGCACGATGTGGGCCGCGCCCATGGAGCTGAGGACCGGACGGAGCGCGTAGTCGATGGCCAGGACGTGGGCGGTGGAGCCGCCGGTCGCCAGCGGCAGCACGGTCTTGCCGAGGAGGGCGTACTGCGGGAGCAGGTCGAGCAGGGCCTTGAGGACACCGGAGTACGACGCCTTGTAGACGGGAGTCCCTACGACGATCCCGTCGGCGCGCTCGAAGAGCTCGGTCACCTCGACGATCGCCGGGTGCTTGAAGTCGGCGCCGAGCAGGGCCTCGGCGGGAACGGTGCGGACGTCGAGCGGGATCACCTCGTGGCCCTGCGCGGACAGGCGCCGGTCGAGATGGCGCAGCAGCCGGTTGGTACGGGAGGAGGCGGAGGGACTGCCGGAGACGGACAGGACGGTGGCCATGCGGTCCTCTTTCGGGGAGGAGGGGCGCCCCCGGTTCAGGAGGGGGCGCCCCTGGAGAAGGGGTCAGGAGTACCAGGTGGGCTCGGGCAGCTCGCCTTCCAGGACCCAGCGGCCGACCTCGCGCCGCTTGTACGCGACCGGGTCGTGGAGGGTGTGGGTGCGGACGTTGCGCCAGAAGCGGTCCAGGCCCTCCGAGGTGGCCGTGGAGCGGGCGCCCGTCACCTCGAAGATCCGGTTCGAGATCTCCAGGGCCACGTCGGTGGCACGGGCCTTGACCGCGGCCACCCGGACCTCGAAGTCGCCTCGCGTCTGCTCGGTGACCGCGTCGGGGTCGTCGTGGAGCTTCTGTCCCTCGGCGGCGACGGCGTCGGCGAGGGCCTCGGCCGCCCAGAGCTTGGCGGTGAGGTCGCCGTAGATGTCGATGACGTACGGCTCGTCGACCGCGCGCTCGTAGCCGCCGTGCAGCCAGGAGCGGGACTTCTCGCGGGTGTAGGTGGCGGCCGTCTCCAGCGCGCCGCCCGCGATGCCCAGGTAGAAGTTGACGAAGACCAGCTGGATGGTGGGGACGTTGAGGGTGTTGTAGACGCGCGGCTGGAACACCTTGTCGACATATCCGGCCGCGTTCGACCACGGGGTGCGCACGCCGTCGAGGGTGACGCGGCCGCTCTCGGTGAGGCGCTGACCGATGTTGTCCCAGTCGTCGTGGAAGGTCAGGCCTTCCGAGTCGGAGGGCACGATCGCGAAGATGTGCTGGTCGGTGCCCTCCAGGACGCCTTCAAGGACGGTGACGTCGGAGACCTTGCTGCCGGTGGAGAAGGACTTGCGGCCGGTGTAGACGAGGTCGTCGCCGTCCTCGGTCACCACGACGTCCTTGTCGCGCGGGTTGACCGCGCCACCGAAGAACCAGCGGTTGCGGGACGCCTCGGCCTCGACGTGCTCCCACTGCTCCCGGGTGCCGACCAGGCGGGCGGCCCAGAACCACAGGTAGTGATAGCCGAGGAGCTGGCCGATGGAGCCGTCGGCCTTGGCGACCTCGCGGACGACCCGGTAGGCGGTGGGCCAGTCCTGGCCTCCACCGCCGTGCTCGGTGGGACCGAGCAGGGTGACCAGGCCGGCGTCCTTCAGGAGCTGGACCTCGGCGTACGGGGTGGCGCCCACGTGGTCGCGTTCGGCGGCGTCGGTCGCGAGGACGGCGGCGACCTCGGCGGCGCGGGCGATCCAGTCCTGGGCGGTCTCGGGGGCGGGGCGGGTCTGCCAGTCGGTGGGCGTGACGGTGCTCATGCGGGTGACCTCTTTCGCGGGTGGGGGATCAGGCGTCGGAGTCCGGGAGCTGGGCCTCCAGCTCACGCACGAGCGGCAGCACTCGCTTGCCGAAGTACTCGACCTCCTCGTGGTAGTGCAGGAAGCCGAGAAGGAGGAGGTCCACCCCGAGCTTCTTGTAGGCGACGATCCGCTCGGCGATCTGCTCCGGCGTGCCGATGAGGCCGGTGCGGAAGCCGTCGTTGTACTGGACGAGGTCCTCGAAGGTGGAGTCCTGCCACATGCCCTTCTTGTCGCCGGTGGACTGTCCGGCCTGCTTCACGGCCGCGCCGAATCCCTCGACGGCCTCCGTGTCGGCCTTGGCGACGATCTCCCGGAGGGTCTCGCGGGCCTCGGCCTCGGTGTCCCGGGCGATGAGGAAGCCGTTGAGGCCGAACTTCGGTGCCCTGCGCCCGACTTCGGCGGCGGACTTGCGGACGTCGGTGATCTGCTCGACGACTCCGTCGAAGTCCTTGCCGTTGGAGAAGTACCAGTCGGAGACCCGGCCGGCCATGGCGCGGGCCGCACTGGAGTTGCCGCCCTGGAAGATCTCCGGGTGCGGCCGGTCCTCGGTGTTGAGGGGCTTGGGCTTGAGGGAGAAGTCCCGCAACCGGTAGAAGTCACCGCCGAGTTCGGCGTGGTCCTCGGTCCAGATCTTCCGCAGGGCGGTGATGAACTCCTCGGACCGGCGGTAGCGCTCGTCGTGCTCCAGCCAGGGCTCGCCGAGGGCGGTGAACTCGCCCTTGAACCAGCCCGACACGACGTTCACGGCGAAGCGGCCCTTGGAGAGGTGGTCGGCGGTGGCGCCGAGCTTGGCGAGGACGCCGGGGTGCCACAGGCCGGGGTGGACGGCGGCGATGACCTTCAGGCGCTGGGTGGCGAGCAGCAGGGCGAGGCTGAAGCTGGTCGACTCGTGCTGGAACTCGGCGCCGTAGCTGGCCATGTAGCGGACCTGGCTGAGGGCGTAGTCGAAGCCGTTGTTCTCGGCGAGGACGGCGAGTTCCCGGTTGTAGTCGTAGCCCCAGTCGGTGCGCTGCTCGATCTTGCTGGTGACCAGTCCCCCGCTGACGTTGGGGACCCAGTAGGCGAATTTCACGGGCGCGGCAGGCATGCGTGACTCCTGTTGCGGAATGTTTTCGGGCACGCCGAATTCAAGAGGTGCGCGGGCACAAGGAATTCAGGCGGGGAAAGCCTCGGAAAGAGGGAAAGCGCGGCGGATCACAGGAGGTTGATCAGGCCGCGGCGCAACAGGAGGCACTGGAGACGCGCGCGAGGTCGACATGGCGTCGCCGCGTGAGGTCCAGTCGCATCTTCATGTCGTCGATCGTGACAGCCGGTGGCGAGAGGCGTCAAGGTAAACCCGACCGGTCTCGTATCGCGGACCATTGAATTTCACGAACGTGTGACAGGGAAACCCTTGAACCGGGCGGGAAATCGCCCGCATTCTGCGGGCATGCGGACGGAACAGCTGGAATACATCGCCGCGGTGACCCGGCTCGGCTCACTGCGCCGGGCGGCGGACGAACTGCGCCTGTCGCAGCCCGCGTTGAGCGAGACGGTGCGGAACCTGGAGCGGGAGCTCGGGGTCGACCTGCTGGAGCGCAAGCGGTCCGGGGCGACGATGAGCGCGGAGGGCCGGGAGCTGCTGCCGCACATCGTCGGCGTGCTGGAGGCGGTGGACCGGCTGCGGGAGGCGGCGGGCGAGCAGCACCGCATCAGCCGTATGGTCCGGGTCGGCACGGTGAACGCGGCGACCGTGCCGCTGCTCATTCCGGCCGTCGAGGACTTCCGGGCCGCGCATCCGGTCACCCAGGTCGAGGTGGTCGGCGCACAGCAGACGGACATCCACCGGGCCCTGTCCGAGGGCGGGTTCGACCTCGGTCTGGTCAATCACCTCGACGGCGACGACACGCCCGCGGGATTCGAGTCCACGCAGCTGCTGCGGGGGCGGCCGGTGGTGTGCCTGCGCCCGGACAGTCCGCTGGCCGCGCGGCCCTGTGTGTCGGTGGACGACCTGCTCACCCAGCCGTTGATCGCGATGCGCACCGGCTATGTCATGCACCGTTTCGTCCACCGGCTGCTGGGACACCGCGGCTCGTCCTTCGCGTACTCCACCGACGGCGCCGAGATGGGCAAGCTGATGGTGGCCGAGGGGCTGGGGGTGACCGTGCTGCCCGACTTCAGCGTGGTCGGGGATCCGCTGGAGCGGCAGGGCACGATCACCCACCGGCCGATCGAGGGCGACACGACCCGGGTGCTGCTGATGCTTCAGCGCCGCAGGGCCGAGTCCGTGCCGCGGGCGGCCCGCGACCTGCACGAGGTGTTCGTCCGCCGGGCCCGGCACCTGGGCGGGACGCTCACCCCGCCCGGCTGAGCCGCTCCAAGGAGGAGCGTGCTCGTTCAGTCCTCGTCCCGCCCCGGGACGACCACGAGGAACGCGTCCGACTTCAGATCCATCACGACGGTCGCGGGCTCGCCCTTGGCCCTTCGCTCCGCCGCGTACTCCTCCGCCGGCCACGATCCGCGAGGAGCTCCCGCAGGAAACCGCTCCAACACCTTCGCGCCCATAGCGGCGAACACCTCCAGCATCGATGTACGACTCGAACCGTCCTGTCTCGTACGAGTGCGGCTTCCCGCGATGCGCGCGATCATGTTCCCGAGCCCGCGTTTTCGTCCACGGGCGTCGGCCGTCAGCAGGAACCGGGCCCGCGGTTCGCCCCGCCGACGAGTTCACGAGGCACCGCATCCGAAGCGAGCCACGGCACGGAAGTGATCAGCAGGGGGGACCTGGACGAAGGACCGAGGGCCGATGGAGCACGACGACACGCGAGAGGGACTGCGCTGCCTGGTGACCGGCGCCACGGGGTACATCGGCGGCCGGCTCGTCCCCGAACTCCTCTCGGCGGGACACCGGGTGCGCTGTCTGGCCCGCTCCCCCGACCGGCTGCGCGACCATCCCTGGGCGAACCGTGCCGAGGTGGTGGCCGGTGACGTGACCGACGCCGCGTCCGTCGCCCGCGCACTGGACGGGGTGGATGTGGCGTACTACCTGGTGCACGCGATGAGCTCCGGCAAGGGCTTCGAGGAGACCGACCGCAGGGCGGCGCTGATCTTCGCCGAGCAGGCCCGGATCGCGGGCGTACGGCGGATCGTGCACCTCAGCGGGCTCACCCCGGCGGGCGTACCCGAGCACGAGCTCTCCCCGCACCTGCGCTCCCGTGCCGAGGTGGCCCGCATCCTGCTCGATTCCGGGGTCCCGACCACGGTCCTGCGGGCGGCCGTCGTCATCGGGTCGGGTTCCGCGTCCTTCGAGATGCTGCGGTACCTCACCGAACGCCTTCCCGTGATGATCACCCCGAGCTGGGTGCACACCCGCATCCAGCCCGTGGCGGTCCGCGACGTTCTCCGGGCCCTCGTCGGCAGCGCCCGCATGCCGTCGGACGTCAATCGGGCCTTCGACGTCGGCGGACCGGAGGTGCTGACGTACCGGCAGATGATGCTCAGGTACGCGGCGGTCGCCGGACTGCCGCGCCGGATCATCCTTCCGGTGCCGGTGCTCACCCCCGGGCTCTCCAGCCACTGGGTGGGCCTGGTGACACCGGTGCCCGCCTCGATCGCCCGGCCGCTCACCGAGTCGCTGCGGCACGAGGTGGTCTGCCACGAGGACGACATCGCCCGCCATCTCTCCGGCCCGCCCGGTCGCCCGATCGGCTTCGACGAGGCCGTACGACTGGCTCTGCAGCGGGTGCGGGAAGCGCGGGTCACGACACGGTGGTCGTCGGCCTCGGTGCCGGGCGCCCCCAGCGATCCGCTGCCCACCGACCCGGACTGGGCGGGCGGAAGTCTCTACAGCGACCACCGGGAGCTCCGGGTCGATGCCTCGCCGGAGGCGCTGTGGCGGGTCATCGAGGGCATCGGCGGCGAGAACGGCTGGTACTCCTTCCCGCTCGCGTGGGCGGTGCGGGGCCGGCTGGACCGGCTGGTGGGCGGGGTCGGGCTGCGCCGGGGGCGCCGGGACGCGGCCCGGCTGCGGGTCGGCGACTCGCTGGACTTCTGGCGGGTCGAGGCGATCGAGCCCGGCAGGCTGCTGCGGTTGCGGGCCGAGATGCGGCTGCCGGGCCTGGCCTGGCTGGAGATGGGCGCGGTCACGGACGAGGACGGCCGCACCCGCTACCGGCAACGCGCCCTGTTCCATCCGCACGGTCTGCTCGGCCAGGCCTACTGGTGGAGCGTCTCCCCCTTCCACGCGATCGTCTTCGGCGGCATGGCCCGCAACATCGCCCGGGCCGCGGCGGGTTCGGCGGCCCGCGATCCGCGGCACACCCCTGCCCACTGACCTCCCGGCTCCTGCCTGCATCCCGGAGTACGCACCATGAGCATCTCGGTCGTCCTGTTCACCTGCGACCTGCGGCTGCACGACCACCCGCCGCTCAGAGCCGCCGTGGACGGCACCGAGCAGGTCGTCCCGCTGTTCGTGCGGGACCGGGCCGTGGACGCCGCCGGATTCGCCGCCCCCAACCGGCTGGCGTTCCTGGCCGACTGTCTGCGCGACCTCGACGCCGGTCTGCGCGAGCGGGGCGGCCGGCTGGTCGTGCGCCACGGCAGCCTCGTCGACGAGGTGTGCAAGGTCGCCGCCGAGGCGGACGCCGACGAGGTGCACATGGCGTCCGACGTCAGCGCCCACGCCCACCGGCGCGAGGAGCGGCTGCGCCGGGCCCTGGAGGGGGAGGGCGTACGGCTGCACGTCCACGACACGGTGACCACGGCCGTCGCTCCCGGCGCGGTGGTCCCGGCCGGCTCGGACCATTTCGCCGTCTTCACTCCCTACCTCCGGCGCTGGTCCCAGGAGCGGCTGCGGGACCCGCTCGCGGCCCCGCGGACCGTGCGGGTTCCGTCCGGCGTCGGGTCCGGGCTCCTGCCGTCCCGTGACGACCTGTCGGGACTCTCGGAAGGACTCGCCGCCGGCGGTGAGACGGTGGGCCGCGAGCGGCTCACCACCTGGCTGCGGGCGGGCGTGAGCGCGTACGAGGACCGCCACGACGACCTGGCCGGCGACGCGACCTCCCGGCTCTCCCCGCACCTTCACTTCGGCACCCTCTCCCCCGTCGAACTCGTCCACCGGGCGCGCCGGACGGGCGGTCCGGGTGCCGAGGCCTTCGTACGGCAGCTCGCCTGGCGCGACTTCAACCGGCAGGTGCTCTCGGCCCGCCCGGCCGCGGCCGGCGCCGACTACCGCACCCGGCACGACCGTTGGCGCTCCGAGCGGGCCGCAGCCGAGGACATCGAGGCGTGGAAGGAGGGCCGCACCGGCTACCCGATCGTCGACGCGGCAATGCGCCAGCTGCGCCACGAGGGGTGGATGCACAACCGTGGGCGTCTGCTGACGGGGAGCTTCCTGACCAAGACGCTGTACGTGGACTGGCGCGTCGGTGCCCGGCACTTCCTGGATCTGCTGGTCGACGGCGACCTCGCCAACAACCAGCTCAACTGGCAGTGGATGGCGGGTACCGGCACCGACACCCGGCCCAACCGCGTCCTCAATCCCGTCACCCAGGCCAAGCGGTACGACCCCGACGGCACCTACGTCCGCCGCTGGGTGCCCGAACTGGCCGCGCTGCCGGGGCCCGTGGTGCACGAGCCGTGGAAGCTTCGGGGCCCGGACCGCGCCGCGCTCGACTATCCGGACCCGATCGTGGACCTGCCCGAGGGGCTCGCCCGCTTCAAAAGGGCCCGTGGCCGTGACTGAGGTCAGCCGGGAGACGGGGCCTGCCACCTCTACACATAAAGGGAAAATAAGCGCAGAATGTATGCAGGCGGCGCTTACCGCACACCGCACCACACGCGGTCAGGCCAGTAAGTCAAAGGAGACGAGTCATGGCCAACGTCTCGCACACCAGGGGTGACATCACCAGCCACCCCGACGCTCCAGAAATGCGGGAACGCTACGCCCGCATGCTCGGCGGTCGCGATGTGGCGCTCGTGGACGGACCGGTGTTCCTGCTCGGTCTGTACTGCGCCGTGTCCCCCTGGATACTCCACTACACGACGAGCCAGCCCGCCCTCGTGACCCACAACCTCATCGTGGGCATAGCGATCGGTCTGCTGGCCCTCGGCTTCACCCAGACCCCTGAGCGCATGTACGGCCTCAGCTGGGCCTTCTGCGCGGTCGGCATCTGGATGATCGTCGCCCCCTGGGTGGTCGGCGACAGCCCCGACGCCGGTGTGGCGCTGAACAACATCATCATCGGCGCCCTCGCGGTGATCCTGGGGCTGATGTGCACCGTCACGGCGGCGAAGAGCGCCCCCAAGCCGTAGAGGATCCTCGACCCGGGAGAAGGGAGGGCCCGTCCACGCCCGGTGGACCGGCCCTCCCTCCGCATGCCGTCACCCCAGGAGGGAGCCCAGCTCGCACCGATGACCGGCGACCCACTCCCACGCGGCCCGTACCTCGTCCACGGCCCCCTGGTCCCGCAGCCCGACCATGGCCGGCTCGCCTCGCAGCGCCCCTGCCTCGATCCCGCGCCGGCACCGGTCCTGCCACCACAGCACCGTGTCCAGCAGCCGGTTCCGCCTGTCGAGGCCGTAGGCGTCGCAGACCAGCCGGATCCGGCGAGCGGCCTCCGCCACGTCGGTGACGGTCGGCCCCAGGTCGAGGTACTGCCAGCACACGTGGGCGACGTCGTGGATCCGGGCGCCCGGAGCGGCCAGGTCCCAGTCGATGAAGGCCGAAGGGCGCCATACGCCGGCCGCCACGGCGTACACGGTGTTCTTCGGCGCGAGGTCGTTGTGGCAGACGACGTCCCGATCGCCGGCGAGCGGCGTCCCGTGGGTCAGGTCGTGGAAGGCCCGGACGAGTCGGGCGACCTCCACGAGGGCCTCGTCGTCACGGACGGCGACGCGCTCGGTCGAGGTCACCGCGGCCCTGCCCTCGAGGTAGCCGAACGTCTCCCGGCCGTGTTCGTCGATGCCGAGGAACCGGGGCGCGCCCCGCCAGTGGGCGCTCTCGAACAGTGCGAGCAACTCCCGTACGAACGCCGACCGTTGCGACGGTGTGCGTCGCACGGTCTCGCCGACCCGGACGACCTCGTTGACCGCGCCGCCGCCGAGCACCGACTCCTCCATCCGACCGCCTCCCGGGGCAGGATCGACCCATGGACACGAACAAGACCTTCACCCTCGTTCCGCCCGCACGTCTCGAAGGCTACGGCGTCCGGCTGCGCGAGTGGGCGGACGCCGACCTCGCCGACCTGGTCGCGCTCTACGACGATCCGGAGATGGCCCGCTGGACGCCGGTGGCCTCGCCGTTCGACCTGGACGCGGCACGCGCCTATCTCGCCGGTGCACGGGAGGGGCAGGCCGAGGGACGGAAGATCCAGTTGGCCGTCACCACGGACGGGCTCCTTCCCCGCGGGGAGGTGTTGCTGTTCCGCAGCGGTTCGGACGAGCGTGACCTGGAGCTCGCCTACGGCATCGGGCCCGCCCACCGGGGCCAAGGGCTCGCCGGGCGGGCGGTGCGCCTCGCGGCCGAGTACGCGGTCCGGGAGATCCGGCCCCGCCGGGTGGTGCTGCGCATCGACGCAGCCAACACGGCGAGCGAGGCGGTCGCCCGGTCCTGTGCGTTCGACCTCACGCACGAGCCGCCGGTCAGGAGGGTGTCGCGCGGCCGGGAGATCGTCCTGCGCACGTGGCGCCTGCGTGCCTGAAACACCGTGCCCCTGCGGGGACTTGGCGTGCCGCTCTCGCCGTATGGGGACTTCATGGGGCAGGTGCATGCGGCGCCCGAGGGCGATCCGGGAGCAGGAGATGCGGGGCGGATGCTGGACCAGCGTGCGCCCGCCGGCACGCTGCGCGTGGGGACCGGCGGGCGCACGGTGGTCGACATCGCGGCCGAGGTGACGGCCGCGACCGGGTGGGTTCCGGCGTGGGTCAGCTGACGTTCAGTGCCGTGTCGTCTATGACGAACGACGTCTGGAGGGTGGAGCCCTCCGTGCCGGTGAACTTGAGGGTGACGGTCTGTCCGGCGTAGCCCGCCAAGCTGAAGCTGCGTTGGGTGTAGCCGGAGGCCGCGTTGAGGTTCGAGTACGTGGCCAGGGTGCTCAGTACCGTGCCCGAGCTGTTCAGGACCTGCGCCTTGAGGGTGTCGTAGGCGGTGCTGGTGGTGGTCTCGGCGGTGTCGACGTGCAGGTAGAAGCTGAGCGTGGCCGTGGTGCACGCGGCCGGGACGGTCACCGACTGGGACAGGGTGTCGGTGTGCGCGGAGCCGTAGCCGGCGAGCCAGGCGTAGTAGGAGCCGGTGCGGGCGGACTCGTCGCCGGAGTTGGTGATCACGCCGCTGGTGCCACTCCAGGTGCTGCTGCCCGACTCGAAGCCGTTGTTGCCGAGGAGCTGGGCGGACGTGCAGGTGGAACCGCCGCCGCCGTCATCGCCGCCGCCGCTGCTGCTGCCGCCGGCCAGCCATTCCGTGGCGTTCAGGGCGAGGGCCGCGTTGGTGGCGCCGGAGTCGTTCCAGCCGTCGTAGAGGGTGTTGCCGGACTGGCCGGTGCCGTCGTCCATGGGTGAGCTGTCGCCCCAGAAGGCGACGCGGCCGCTGCCGAAGGTGCTGGTGGCGAAGAAGGCCCCGGTGTTGCCGGAGTAACCGGTGCGGTAGAGCAGGCCCTTGACGGCGGAGTTGTCGGCGGGCTTGAGGGTGGCCGTGGTGCCGCTGGCGATCAGGCTCTTGGTCACGGTGCCGAAGGAGCCGTGCAGGACGGGGTTGCTGCTGTCGCTGATGGCGCTCGGGTAGTCCGAGCTGATGCTCAGCGAGTCGATGGAGAAGCCGAACGGGTCGGTCGAGTCGACGCTGTTGTCGGTCATCAGGTCGTTGAGGATCTCGACCGCGTCCTCGCCGTCGTTGTTGCGGTCGGCGCCGGTGTGGTCGGAGATCATGAAGAGGCCGCCGCCGTTCTTCACGAAGGTCATGATCGCCGTCTTCTCGGCGGTGGTGAAGAGCGTGTTGGGCTCGGGCAGGACCAGGGTGTCGAAGTTCGACAGGTCGGTGGCCGAGGAGCCGCCGTAAGTGAGGGCGCTCGTCGCGGTCTTGAGGCTGTAGTCGCCGGTCTTCTGGAGGGCGACGCCCCAGGAGGAGAGGGCGCCGGTCCAGTCGGACTCGGCGGAGGGCGAGGAGTCCTGGCCCAGAGGGTCGGGCTGACTGGTGGAGACGATCCAGTCCGCGTTGCCGGCCGTCTCGGCGTGGGCGTTGTCGAAGAGGATCCGGTGCGGGGTGGCAGCGGCGGCGGGGGTGGCGGTCACCTGCACGGCGACACCTGCGGCGACGAGGCTGAATCCGGCGAGGACGGCGCCGAGTCTGTGGCGGGGAACGGTGAGTCCGAGCATCCGGCATACCTCCGTGAGGAGTGGGGGAAGGATGGTGCGGGAGGGGAACTACGCGCATAGATACCCGATCAATTTGAAAGGTACATGACACCAAGAAGGCTGAACAGAACCGTCCGGTCCTCCCGAACAGGATTGACCGGGTGTTGACCGACGCTTGGGACGGAGCCGGACTGACGCCGCTCCCAGGGGGCATCCGGACTACATCGGGGCTCATCGAAAAAGGGGCGGAGATGGAAGTCGACGGCATCATCAGTGCCATCGTGATCGGCATAGTCATCGGTGTCCTGGGCCGGCTCGTGGTTCCGGGCCGTCAGCGCATCGGAATTCTGTGGACCATTCTGGTCGGCATCGTGGCCGCGCTGATCGGCTCGGCGATCGCCGGGGCCTTCGACGTGGCCGACACCAAGGGCGTCGACTGGGTCGAGTGGCTCATCCAGATCGGCCTCGCCGCGCTCGGCGTGGCGGCGCTGGACCGGTCGAAGGCGCGCCGCTGACGGTCGTACGGGACCAGGCACCACACCAGCACGCGCGGCGGCGCGCCGGAGACTCCGGCGCGCCGCCGCGCGTGGATGCCCTGAGTGTGGGTGCTCCGACGACTGTGGGGCCCCGACGTCAAATCCCGTTGCGCCCGCCGGAGTACGACGGCAGGCTTCAAGCGCCCGCCGCCCCTCCTCCCGTGACGGAGACTCGCTTGCGCTTTCACATCACCCCGCTCGCCGATCCCGAACCCGCCGCCTCCAGCCGCCGTCTGGCCTGGCTGGCCTCCGGTGACGACGGGGTCCCGCTCGGGTCCGCCTTCCTGCGGCTGTTCACGAAGGAGGGGCAGGATCACCTCGCCGAACTGCAACTCGCCGTGCACGGCGCCGAGCGGCGGCAGGGCGTCGGAAGCCGGCTGCTGAGGGCGGTCGTGGACGCCGCGAAGGCGGAACGGCGGCGGTCGGTGATCGCGCAGGCCGTACAGGGCTCCCCCGCCGATCTGTTCCTGGCCGCGCGGGGATTCCGGCAGGTCCTGGCGCTCACGTACGCCCGGCTCCCGCTGGCCGACGTCGATCGTGCCGCGATCGACGCACTCGTCGAACTGCCCCACCCCGGTTACCGGTTGACCGAGTGGGAGGGCACCGTGCCGGACGCGTTGGCGCGGTCCTTCGCCGACTCGCGGCGGGCGATGGACGACATGCCGATGGAGGGCACGGACTTCGGCAGGGTCGTCTGGGACGTGGAGCGTGTGGTCGCGGCCGCGGAGGCGGTCGCGCGACGGGGAGAGCTGCTGCACACCGTCGCCGCCGTGGACGCGAAGGACGGCAGCGTGGTCGGCTTCTCCGAACTGGTCGTCCCGGGCGACGGGTCGGGGGACGGCCAGCACTACGGCACCGCCGTGCTGCCCGAGCACCGCGGGAAGGGCCTCGCCCGCTGGATGAAGGCCGCGGCCGTCCGCCACGCCCTCGAACGGCACCCGCGGCTGTCCGGGTTGTGCACCGACACTGCGGAGAGCAACAAACCGATGCTCGCCGTCAACGACTCACTCGGTTACCTGTCGACGCACAAGTCCGTGGAGTACCAGCTCGATCTGTGATCACCGGGCCGTCGCGGCCCGCAGTGCGGCCAGCCCGTCGCGGCTGGAGGGGTACGCGGGCGTCCAGCCCAGTTCCCGCTCGGCTTTCTCGGCAGACACCCTCAGGCTCGCCGAGAACATCGTGTGCGCGTAGCTCATCGGCCTCGTGAGCCACAGCGGTACGGTCATCGGCCTCGGCAGTCCGAACTCCTCGGCCACACACAGCAGATGGGCGCGGAAGCCGAGCGGTGTGCGGTCCGCGACGTTGTACGCCTGCCCCGGACGCCCGCGTACGACCGCCGCGGCCACCGCGCGGCCCGCGTCGGTGAGTTCGACCCACGGCAGGACCCGGCCGTGGTCGGCGGGGGCGGGCAGTTGCCGCTTGCGCAGCAGGGTCAGGATGTTCTCGGTGCCGCCGGGGCCGTAGAAGAGGCCGAAGCGCAGTGCGATGCCCTCCAACCCGGCTGCCTCGAAGGTGAGTTGTTCCTTCGCGCGCATCCCGGCGAGGTGCCGTTCCAGCTCCGGGTCGGTGCCGCGCGGCCCGAACTCGTCGTCCTCCGTGATCGGTCGGTCGCCGAAGTCGCCGTACCCGTATCCGAAGACCATCGACTCGGTGACGAAGCGGCGGGCGCCGGTGGCCCGGGCGGCCTCGACGAGGTGGGCGGTGCCCTCGATGCGCAGCGCGTCGGTGGCGTACATGTCGCGGTGGCGCATGGGCGGCTTGCGCAGGGCGGTCGCCGCGTGGACGACTGTGTCGAAGTGCTGTCCGTCCACGGCCCGCAGCAGGGCGTCGCGGTCCATGAGGTCGGCCCGGACGCCGTTGCCCTCGCTCCGGCCGAGTCCGGTGACCTTGTGGCCCGCGTCGGTCAGGGCCCTGGCGATGTGGCGGCCGAGGACGCCGCTCGCGCCGGCGAGGAGGATGCTCTGGCTCTGGTTCGTCGTCATACCGGTGCGACGGATCGGGCGGGCCCGGATGTGACATCGCGGCCGCCGGGCTCTACAGCTGTCGCGGCCACCGGGCTCTAGGGCTGGTACACGTGCGGCTGCGTGATCGTCAGCGGCTCGAACCCGAGGCGTTCCAGGATCGGCCGGCTCGTGGCCAGCGCGTCGACCTGGAGGTAGCGGTATCCACGCTCCACGGCGGCGCGGGCCCGGTGCGCGACCAGGGCGCGGTAGATCCCGCGGCCGCGCCAGCTCTCGACGGTGCCGCCGCCCCACAGGCCGGCGAAGCGGGTGCCGGGCACGAGCTCCATGCGGGCCGCGCTGACCGGCTCGTCCCCGGCGAGCGCGACGACGGCGACCACGCTGTCGGGGTCGTCCAGCCGGGCGAGGAGTTGGTGCCGCAGCCGGGAGCTGTCGGTGCCGAAGGCCTTCTCGTGCACGTCCGCCACGAGGTCGACGCCCGCCCGGTCGGTGACCGGAAGGAAACGGATCCCCTCGGGCGGCTCGACGTCCAGGGTGAGGTCGGCGACCTCGGCGATCATCAGCGTCTCCTCGGGCTCGGCGGTGAATCCGGCCGCCCTGAGCCGCTGTCCGAGATCGAACGGCAGGTCGTGGCCGTACAGCTTCCACTCGAACTCGCGGCCGAGCCCGGTGTAGTACGCGATCTGCTCGGCGATCGCCTTGTCGGCGCTCGAGTCGTCCAGGTCGGACCAGACGACGCCGTTCCAGCCGTGCTCGGCGGCGACCTGGCGGACCACCCCGCCGACCCGCTCGACACGGGCACCGGGACCGTCCGGCTGTGCGCCTTCGCGCATGTCCCGGTCGAAGAGGGCGAGTACCGCAACATGATCCATGGGCCCACTTCATCACCCGGACGCCTTTGCGGCAATGGCGATTACGGCCGCCCGGCCTCCGCGCGCACCGCCGCCAGGTAGGCGCTGAGCCGGTCGCGGTTGCGGGCCAGACAGTCGATCCGGGCCTGGATGCGATCGACGTGGGCCTCCAGGAGGGCCGCGGTCCGAGGTGTCAGATGCTCGGGCGGCAGCAGGATCTCCTCCGGTCCCGAAAGGTACGGCAGGATCGCGCGGATCATCTCCGTGGTCAGACCCGAGTCCAGCAGCCCGCGGATCTGCTGGACGTCCCGGACCGCCGCCTCTCCGAAGGCGCGGTAGCCGTTGTCGGTGCGCTCGGGGTGCAGCAGGCCCTGCTCCTCGTAGTAGCGCAGCAACCGGGTGGGGACTCCGGTACGGCGGGACAGTTCACCGATCCTCATCACGTACTCCCGGGTCGCCCTTGCCTTCACACTGATGTGAAGGTCCGAGCATGGTCGCATGTCCACCACCTCCCCGGCCAAGGGCACAGCCCCGCCCGTGTCCGCCCCGCTTCCGTGGTCCGGGCTCCTCGCCCTGTCGACGGCCGCCTTCACCGCTGTGCTGACCGAGCTGCTGCCCGCGGGTCTGCTGCCCCGCATGGCCCCGGATCTGGGCGTCTCGGAGGCCCGGATCGGCTTCCTCGTCACCGGGTACGCGCTCGCGTCCTTCGCCGCCGCGATCCCGCTCACCGCTCTGCTGCGCGGGCTGCCACGCCGGCCGGTGCTCGTCGGGGCGCTGATCGGCTTCGCGGTGAGCAACGCGGTGGTGGCGGTGTCCTCGTCGTACGCCCTCACCTTCGGGGCACGGCTGGTGGCCGGGGGCATGGGCGGGACGCTCTGGGCGATGCTCGCCGGGTACGCGGCACGGATGGTGCCGGCCGAGCGGCGCGGCCGGGCGATCGCGATCGTCCTCGCCGGGATCACCCTCGCCCTGGCCCTGGGAGTCCCGGCCGGAACCGCGCTGGCCGGGACGGTGGGCTGGCGCACGGCGTTCGGGTTGCTGTTCGGGCTCGCGGTGCTGCTGGTGGGCTGGGTGCGGTGGCGGGTGCCCGGTTTCCCGGGCGAGACGCCGCACGCGCGCGTGCCGCTCGCCCGGGTCGCCGCGCTGCCGGGCATCCCGGCCGTCCTGTCCGTCACGCTGTTTCTGCTGGTGGGGCACCAGGTGATGTACACGTACGTCGCCCCGTTCGCGGCGCATGCCGGTTTTGGCCGTACGGGACTGGTGCTGCTGGTGTTCGGGGCGGCGACGGTGGTGGGGATCTGGATCACCGGGGTGCTGGTGGACCGGCATCTGCGGCCGACGCTCGTGGCCGCGCTGGCGCTGTGCGCGGCCGTGATGCTCGCGCTGGGGCTGGCCGCCGGGGTACCTGGTGTGCTGCTGATCTCGGTCGCCCTGTGGGGCGTCGCCTTCGGCGGTGCGCCGACGTTGATCCAGACGGCGCTGATCGACGCGTCGGGTCCGGAGCGGGCGGACGTGGCGACGTCGTTGCAGACGACGGTGTACAACGCCGGGATCGCGGTGGGTTCGCTGACCGGGGGTCTCGCACTGGACGGCTGGGGCGCCGGGGCGCTGCCGTGGACCGCGTTGCCGTTGGTCGCGGTGGCCCTCGGGGTGGTCACCGCGGCCCGAAAGGCGTTTCCGGCGACGCGGCGATGACCTTAGGCTCGTGGCGAGGAGGCCGTATTCCATGGTCGTGAAGGACACAGAACTGCCGTATCTGCGCCGCTGCGTCGAGCTGGCCACCGAGGCGCTGGAGGCCGGGGACGAACCGTTCGGCTCGGTCCTGGTGAGCGCCGCCGGCGAGATCCTCGCCGAGGACCACAACCGCGTGGCCTCGGGCGACCGCACCCGGCACCCCGAGTTCGAGCTGGCCCGCTGGGCGGCGGCGCACATGACGCCCGAGGAGCGGGCGGCGGCCACCGTGTACACCTCAGGCGAGCACTGTCCGATGTGCGCGGCCGCCCACGCCTGGGTGGGCCTCGGACGTATCGTGTACGTCGCCTCGTCCGAGCAACTGGCCCAGTGGCTGACCCAGTTGGGGGTCCCGGCACCACCGGTGCGGGCACTGCCGGTCAACGAGGTCGCCCCCGGCGTGGTCGTGGAGGGACCGGTGCCCGAGCTGGTGGAGCGTGTGCGGCAGTTGCACGGCCGGTTCCATCAGAGCTGACACATGCGTCCGAGCGGGCACGGATCAGGGCACATTCCGTGATCGCGCTCCCCCGGAGGCGTCCCGTCGAAGGGCCGCTTATCGTGATCGAGGGCGCCGATGGGCGTCCTTGGAGGCATGGATGCTCGCCAAGGTGACGAGGCGGCGATGCGCAGTCTCCGGAGCCGTGGGGCTGGCCCTGCTCGGCGCCGGACTGCCGTCCGTGGTCACGGACGGCTCCGGACCGGATCTGTCGCGCTTCTACCGCCAGAAGATCAAGTGGTCGAAGTGCGTGGGCATGGAGGCCCCCGCCGACCTGCAGTGCGGAAAGGTCACTGTTCCCCTCGACTACGCGAAGCCCCGCGCGGGCACCCTCGAACTGGCACTCGCCCGCTACCGGGCCACGACCAAGCACAAGCGTGGTTCGGTGCTGCTGAACTTCGGCGGCCCGGGCGGCGCGGGCGTGCCCGCACTCGCGGCCGGCGGCGACGACTTCATGGCCCTCACGGACGAGTACGACGTGGTGTCCTTCGATCCGCGCGGCGTGGGCAGGTCCTCCCCGGTCAGCTGTGGCAACGGCACCGACGAGGCGCTGGCGGCCACCAACGACGACACCGCCTTCGACCGGGACCCGCAGGCCGTGTTCGGGACGTTGCGGAAGGCCGCCGACCAGTGCGGCAAGCACTCCGGGCCCGTGCTCCCGCACATAGGCACGGTGAACGTCTCCCGCGACCTGGACATCATGCGCCAGGCCCTCGGCGACAAGAAGCTCAACTACCTCGGCTTCTCGTACGGCAGCCGGCTCGGCGCGGTGTACGCGGCCCAGTTCCCCAAGAAGGTGGGCCGGCTGGTGCTGGACGGCGTGGACACCCTCACCGAGCCGCTGGCCGAACAGGGCGTGGCGGGCGCCGCCGGGCAACAGAGGGCGCTGGAGGACTTCGTCGACTGGTGCGTGAAGGACATCGCCTGTCCGTTCGGCACCGACGCGCGCGGCGCCCGGGAACAGGTCCTGCAACTTGTGGCGTCATTGGACGAGGACCCGGTGCCGACCGACTTCGGCCCTGCCTTCACCGGACAGGACCTGGTGGGCGCCATCGGCCAGGCCCTCTA
The DNA here is from genome assembly GCF_031845645.1 of Streptomyces doebereineriae. Classification (NCBI taxonomy): domain Bacteria; kingdom Bacillati; phylum Actinomycetota; class Actinomycetes; order Kitasatosporales; family Streptomycetaceae; genus Streptomyces; species Streptomyces doebereineriae. Next base: position 313,690 of record NZ_JAVREZ010000005.1, on the reverse strand, counting down.
CAGCAAGGATCTGTGGCCCTCGCTGGAGCGGGCGCTCGCCGAGCTGGTGGAACAGGGCGACACAACGGGCGTCCTCGGCTTCGCGGGCGGCGGCTCCGAAGTCCTCACCCGCGCGCGGCCTCCATCCGACGACCCGACGCACAGCACCCTCGCCGATGTGGAGGAGATACCGTTCGACAATCTTCCGGCGGCGCTGATGGCGATCAACTGCGCGGACGATCCCGACCGCCCCGGCGCCGACCGGATCACCAAGGACCTGGCCCGGCTGCGTGCCGCCTACGAGCAGGCGTCGCCGGTCTTCGGCCGCTACCGGCTCACCGAGTACCTGATCTGCTACGGCCGCCCGAAGGGCACCGACTTCATCCGCGAGAAGGTGCGCGAGGTCCGCACCCCGAAGATGCTCCTCGTCGGCACCCGTGGCGACCCCGCGACGCCGTACCGCTGGACCGTGGAGACAGCGAAGCGCCTCGGCGACTCGGCCGTGGTCCTCGACAACAAGGGCGAGGGCCACACCGGTTACGGCTCCTCCAAGTGCGTGCGCCGCAAGGTCGACGACTTCCTGCTGTACGGCACTCTCCCGCCCGACGGCAGCTCCTGCGGGCCCGAACGCGACGACTGAGATCCACTCCGTCTACGATCCCGGCATGAGTGAACGGAGCGAAACGGCCGAGGAGTTGAAGACCGCCCGACTGTGGCTGCGGCGCCCGGAAGAAGCCGACATCGACGTGATCCTCGACGTCCACAGCGACCCCGAGACCTGCGTGCACAACCCCTCCGACGCACTCACCCGGCACGAGGAGGCCGAACAGCTCTACCGGCGCTGGGACAAGCAGTGGGAGCAGCACGGTTACGGCTACTGGGTCGTCGGGCGCCGCGACAGCGCCCGGCAGCTCGGCTTCTGCGGGATCAAGCCCATGGAACTCCACGGAATACAGGTGCTGAACCTCTTCTACCGTTTCGCCGCCTCGGCCTGGGGCCAGGGCTTCGCCGGCGAAGCCGCCACCGCGGTCACCACCTGGGCAGCGGCGCACGTGCCGGACATCCCGCTGATCGCCCGCGTGCGTCCGGCGAACGTCGCCTCACAGCGTGTGGCGCAACCCGAGCGCTGGGCCCCCTAGGACTCCCAGTACGCGAGCCGGTGCATGGCAGTCGCCGCCCCGGTGAAACCGTCGTCGCCGAGCGCCTCGCGCAGTTCTGTGTTGAAGCGGTCGATCTCGGGCTGGGCGGCCCGCAGGGCATCGGTGCCGGCGTCGGTCAACTCCAGTACGACGGCCCGGTGTTCACGCGGGTGCGGCCTCTTCGCGAGAAGGCCCGCCGCAGTCAGCCGGCCGACCAGCCCGGTCACGGCCGACTCGCGCAGTCCGAGCGTGCGCGCCAGTTGCTGCTGGGTGACGCCGGCCTCGTCGTGCACCGCGAACAGGGCGCCGAGCTGGGCCGTGGTGACCCCCGCGGCGGCCAGGCAGCGCCGGTCCGCAGTGGTCCGCAAACGGTGTGCGGCCCGCTGGAGCAGGAAGTAGAGACGCTGGTCGTCGGGGTCGGGCATGCGCCGATGTTGACAGACGGGAGGGGTTCACGCCAGTCTCACTTCACTAGTGAAGTGAGAGCCCGACGGAGGTGGGGAGATGACTCGGACCCTGGACCTGGAGCTCGCCCGGAAGGTCCTGGCGGCACAGCCGTTCAGCACGTTGGTCGGCGCCCGTCTGACCGCCTTCGAGGAGGGCTGGGCGACTCTGGAGTTCGACATCCGCGGCGACCTGCTCCAGCAGCACGGAACCGTGCACGGCGGAGTGCTCGGCTACGCCGCGGACAACGCGCTCTCCTTCGCGGCGGGCTCGGTGGCCGGCTCCGCGGTGACCACCGCCGGCTTCTCCATCGACTTCCTGCGTCCGGCCCACGGTGAACTGCTGCGCGCCCGCGCCCGGGTCGTACGGGCGGGCCGCACCCGCGTGGTGTGCCGCTGCGACCTGAGCACCGTGGGCGCGGACGGCGCCGAGACCCTGTGCGCGGTGGCCCAGGGCTCGATCGCCGTACTCGAGACGCTCAAGACATGAGCTGTCTGCCCTGAATGCCCGATCAAGTTGCCCCATATGCCTGATCGGCCGATCGGTCCTATGGTGCTGTTATGGAGCACGCACTGAGCCCTGCGACCCTCTCCGAACTGCGCCGCCCGCGCGCCTATCCGGCGGTGTCCGTACTGACGCCGACCCACCGCCGTGAACCCGAGAACGCCCAGGATCCGGTCCGGCTGCGCAATGTGGTGGCCGAGGCCAAGAAACAGCTGGAGGCCGACCCGGCGGTTCCCCGGGAGCGGCGCGCCGACGTCGTCCGGCAACTCGACCTGGCCCTCGCCGACGTCGATCTGGCGCACGCCGAGGACGGTCTGGTGATCTTCGCCGCTCCGGGCGAGCACCAGGTGTGGTCCCTGTCCCGTGCCGTACCGGAGCGCGTGGTGCTCTCGGACACCTTCCTCACCCGCAACCTCGTCTCCGCCCAGGCGTCGGAGCGCCCGTTCTGGGTGCTGTCGGTCTCGGCCGACCGCGCCACACTGTGGAACGGCGGCGTCGACCGCGTGACCGAGCACCGCGCCGGCGGCTTTCCGCTGACCAGGACCCGCGAGAATTTCGACGCCGAGCGCCTGGAGCGGATCGGTGACATGCCGAGCACCTTCCGGGACGAGGACACGCGGCACTTCCTGCGGGACGCCGACACCGCGCTGGCCAAGCTCCTGCGCGAGGAGCCGAGGCCGCTGTACATCACCGGCGAGACCGCGGCGCTGTCCGCGCTGGACGACGTCGGCAGCGTCACCAAGGACGCGGTGCACGTCCCGCACGGCGGTCTCGCGCACGGCACCCCGGACGCGGTCTGGCATGCGGTCCGGCCGCTGGTCGCCGCGGAGGCCCGCAAGAGCACCGACGCGGTGACCCTGGAGCTCGAAGCGGCACGCGGGCGGCGGGCGTTCGCGGCCGGTGTCGACGAGATCTGGCAGAGCGCCCGGGAGGGCCGGCTGCGATTGCTGGCCGTCGAGGAGAACTACCGGGTGACGGTCCGCGACGGGGGCGGCGACCATCTGATCCCGGCCGAGAGCGGCGACCTCGACGCCCGCGAGGACATCGTGGACGAGATCGTCGAACAGTGCCTGGAGACCGGTGCCGACGTCCGCTTCGTACCGGACGGCACGCTGGGCGGCTCCGACGGCATCGCGGGGGTGCTGCGGTACTGAGCGGAGGCCCGAGGCCGCTGTACGCCACTCAGACACCCCCGAAGAGCGCGCTGAGCCCCTGTTCGACGGCCTCGCCGAGGTTCTCCTGTCCCGCGCCGACCACCGCATAGGTCCGCAGCAGGAAGCTTCGCAGGGCGGGCGTGTCGAACTGGAGGAGGGCGAGGCCGTACGGCGAGTGGAACTCCACGACCGTCGTGCTCCGGCCGCACGGCCAGATGTGCACGTCCCCGCCGCCGGCCGGTCCGCGCAGCCCCTCCTCCAGCAGGGCACGGGCGAAGGTCCAGGTCACCCCCTGTCCGTCCAGGGAGACCTCGGGCGGGAAGTCGACGCAGAGGGCCAGCGGGTCGGTGGAGTCGTAGCGCAGGATGGCGGGGACGGGCAGTTCCTGGTTCTCCGCGGTGATCAGCCGGGCGCGGGCAGGCTGCTCGAAGGTCGTGTCCATACGGTCTCCACTGCGGGCGAGAGGTCGGCCGGTTGTGCCGACGTGTACTTAGGACCTCGCAGGTGCCGTTTGCATTACGCCTGAGCGGGGGTGAATTAATGTGACCTGCGTCACATAGCAAGATTCCTCGACTTCACCACGAGGTCTTGCCAGACTCCTTAGAACACAGGATCGTCGAACACACAAATGAACACCGGATCGGCCACCCCACCGACCCGCCAAGTCGCGTACAACGCCTACGACTTGAGACATCAAAGAGCGTAGACAACACGCTCCGCCCGACCGCTCCGCGAAGACTGTGGCATATGCCAGAAGCACCACCGTATCGTGTGCCGCCAAATCCCTTACAGCGCGTGGCGCCCTGTGCAACAGTCGTAACGGTCCCTCCGTCCCGCCCAGGTCGAACCGTCCCCGCATCGGAGTGCGTCATGCCGTCCCACCTCTCCGCGGACCACCCCGCCGCCCAGCCGCCAGGACGCGGCTCGGTCGACGCGCTGATTTCGCAGACGCGGCGGCTCAAGGGCGACGTGGACGCCGTGCGACGGGACGCGCCCAGTGACGGCTTGGACCCCCAGGAGCGCTGGCAGCGCGCGCTGTACGACCTCGCACTTCACCAACTCAGCGACCTGGACGAGCACTTGGCGCAGCTGCGGGACGGCCCGCCGCCCGTGCCGTCGGTACCCGGGGCGCAGTCCGCCGCGCGAACCGCGCCGCCCGCTCCCCGGCGCGGCTCGCTGCTCAGCCGGGTCGGCAGCGCGGAGTGGAACCTCCTTACGGACGAGGCGAGTTGGTCCGGGGAGCTGTACCGGATACTCGGCCGCGACCGCACCGCTCCCCCGCTCACCCTCGACGAGCTCCCTTCCCTGGTGCTCGACGAGGACCGGCCGAGACTGACGGGCATGGTCACGGACTGCCTGGTCGACGCCAAACGCATAGACGGCGAGTTCCGAGTCGTGCACCCGGACGGCGAGGTGCGCACCGTCCACATGATGGGCGAGCCCGTGCTCGCCGCCGACGGCAGTACCGCCTCGATGTGGGCCGTGCTGCGTGACGTCAGCGAACTGCGGCGCAGTGAAAGGGCGGTGGGCGAGACCCGTGACTCGTTACAACGCCAGAGGCAGCGCGCCCAGAGCGAGCACCGGCTCGCGGTCGAGCTGCAGGAGGCCGTGCTGCCGCCGTGGCGTGGCTCCCTGCGGCTCCCGCACCAGGGCACCGAGACCCTGGACCTGGCCGCCCACTATCTGCCGTCGTCGGCCAGCGCCCTGATCGGCGGCGACTGGTACGACGCACTCGAACTGGCCGACGGCGAGACCCTGCTCAGCGTCGGCGACCTCACCGGGCACGGAGTCGCCGTGGCCTCCGGCATGGCGACCCTCCTCGGCGCCGTGCGCGGCATGGCGATGGCGGGCACCCAGCCCGGCCAACTGATGTCCCTGCTCAACCAGTTGCTCGACGCCACCGTGCAGCCGGCCCTCGGCAGCGCGGTCTGCTGCCGCTACCGTCCCGAGACCCGCACCCTGGTCTGGGCGCAGGCCGGGCACCCCGCCCCGCTGCTGTTCCGGAGCGGGACGGGGCGCAGGCTGAACTCACCCGACGGTGTGCTCCTCGGCGCGACTTCCGGAGCCGTCTACGCGCAGGCCGAGGAGACCCTCGAACCGGGCGACCTGCTCCTGCTGCACACGGACGGACTGGTGCCCGGGCGCAGCAGTACGGCTGCCGTGAACCGGCTCCTCGACCTGGCCCCCCGGTTCGACGGGGCGCGCACCGCGCAGGACTGTGTGCGCATGGTCATGGAGGAGTTCGGCGAGACCGAGCGCGAGGACGACGCCTGCGTGCTCATCGCCAGGGTGACTTCATAGCAACACTGTGCCGGTGGTCAAGGCCGGTGCTCACGCCCGAGCGCTGTTTCCACCCCTTCCCTTCGGCTTCGGCAGCGCCAGCCGGATCTCCTCGCGCAGCTCGTTGATCTTCGGGTAGCCGGAGTACTCGGCGGTGAGCCGGTACATCTGACGCAGCCGGTCCCAGGTGCGGTGGGAGGAGTTGGAGCCCATCGACACCAGCGCCAACCGCGCATAGCGGTCCGCCTGTTCGGGGTCGTCGGCGATGAAGCAGGCCGAGGCCATCGACAGGAAGTCGAAGATCTTCGACCGCTGCCGTCCGTCGACCCGCAGGGCGAGGGCCTTCTCCGCGTAGTGCTGGGCGTGCGCGGCCGCACCCGGCTCGTGCTCCGCCAGCGTGCGGTAGGCAAGGGCCTGCATGCCGTACAGGTCCTCCTCCTTGAAGGTCTGCATCCAGCTCGGCGGTGGCACGTCGCTCTTGTCGGAGACGAAGAGGTCCTCCGCCTGTCCGAGGGTGCGGCGCATCGCCTGGCCCTTGCCCATGGAAGCCTGTGCCCAGGCCTCGATGGTGTAGAGCATCGCCCTGGTGCGGGGCAGCACCTGTTCGCCGGAACCGGACTGGGCGAGCTTCATCAGGTCGAGCGCGTCGTCGGGCCGGCCCAGGTGCACCATCTGGCGGGCCGCGCGGGAGAGCGCCTCGCCGGCGCGGGGCCGGTCACCGCCCTCTCTCGCGGCATGGGCGGCGATGACGAAGTACTTCTGGGCCGTCGGTTCGAGGCCTACGTCGTGGGACATCCAGCCCGCGAGGACGGCCAGGTTGGCGGCGACCCCCCACAGCCGCCGCTGGAGATGGTCAGGGTGCCGGTAGGCGAGCATGCCGCCCACCTCGTTGAGCTGGCCCACGACCGCCTTGCGTTGCAGCCCGCCGCCGCGGGCCGCGTCCCAGGCCCGGAACACCTCGACCGAGCGCTCCAGTTCCTCGATCTCCTGCGACCCGATGGGGGCGGCCTCGTAACGGTCGAACCCAGCGGGGTCGGCGTGCAGGGGGTCGTCGAACTGGGGGGCATCGGCGGTGAGGGCCGGATCGGTGTGCAGCCAGTCGTGCATGGCACTGCTGAGTACGGATCCCGCGGTGAGCGCGGCACCCGCGCCCACCAAGCCGCGTCGGTTGAGCATGAGGTCCATTCCCGTGAATTCGGTGAGGACCTCGGCGGTTCGGTCGGGCGCCCACGGCATGCCGTCGGGATGTTCCACGCTCCCGTCGCCCTGCCGTTTCCCCGTACGCCCGTGCCGGACCAGACCGAGGTCCTCAATGGTCACGACACGGCCGAGTCGCTCGGTGAACAGAGCCGCCAGCACCCGCGGCACCGGATCGCGCGGGATCTCTCCCATGTCGATCCACCGCCGCACCCGCGAGGTATCGGTCGACAGCTGGGGATGGCCCATGGCCGCCGCCTGCCGGTTGACCAGCCTCGCGAGTTCACCCTTGGACCAGCCGGCGAGGCCGAACAGGTCCGAAAGTCGAGTGTTGGGTTGTCCGCTCACATCAAGCCCCCAGGTTCTCGGCTGAGTTGACAGTAGCCCCGTGTCAGTTGCTCCGGGACTATTCGCCAGGGTTCGCCAGGGTGCGCCAGATGGTGTGCCAGTGCGCATCTGCGGTGAGGTAGGAACGCGCCACCCCGACCCGGACCTCACAGGGACATTCCCCAGGGTGCGCCCGGTGTTCCGGGTCGGGCAGCGCACTGCTTCTCCAGGCACAGCAGGCACACGAAGGGATCTGTCTCGCCCATGTACGCAGCATCGTCCTCTGTGTCCGCCCCGCCCCGGTCGCCGCATCTCCGCCAGGCGGGCAGCGGCCCCTACCTCGACCCCGCGCGGCCGACGGCCCCCGTACCGGGTACGGGCAGGACGCGGCGCGTTCCGGGGCTCGGCACCCAACCGCTCAGCGGGAGAATCGACTTGTCCGGCCCTCAGGGCGCCCAGCTGCGCACGGCGCTCGCGTCGGTGCACCGGATCTGCCCGGAGTTCGCCCCGGTGCAGGTGCTGCGCCGCAGCGGACGCTCCGTGCTCCTGGTCGGTACGACGGGACGCAGCACGGCTGTCGCCAAGTGTTTACTCGACCACTCCCCCGTATGGGCCGAGCGGATCCGGCACGAAATAGCCGCGTACCGTTCGTTCGTCCGGCACCGGCCGCCGGTGCGCGTTCCTCGGCTGATCGCGGCGGACCCGGACAACTGCACCCTGGTCATCGAGCGGATGCCCGGCCGGGTGGCCGCGCTGCACCGGCATCCGGCGGAGGCCCCGCCCCGTGCGGACATCAGGGCGGCGCTCGGCGCGGTCTGCCGGCTCAACGCCTGGCGGCCCCCGGCGGGCACCTTCGACGCCCCGCTCGACTACGCGGCCCGTATCTCCCGCTACCACGAGCTGGGGCTGCTGACCGACCGGGACATGGGCGACCTCCAGAAGCTGCTGCACGGCATCGCCCACTCGGCGGGCCGGCAGGGCATGGGCCAGTTCTGCCACGGCGACGCTTTGCTCTCGAACATCCTTCTCTCACCGGCCGGTCCAGTGCTGGTGGACTGGGAGCACGCGGGCTGGTATCTGCCGGGCTACGACCTGGCGACGCTGTGGTCGGTCCTCGGCGACGCCCCGGTGGCACGCCGTCAGATCAGCCAGATCGCCCAGTCGGCGGGCCCCGCCTCGCGGGACGCCTTCCTGGTGAACCTGATGCTCGTACTGACCCGTGAGATCCGTACGTACGAGACGGCCGTGCAGCGTTCGATGCACGACTCGACCCCGGCGGCACCGGGCATGGCCCATCCGGGTGCTGCGCCGTCCGGCGAGGAACAGCGGCTGCTGCTGAGGCGGCTGCACGACGACTGCCAGCTGGCCCGTCGGGCCGTACGCGCGGCGGTCGGCACTCGCTGACGGGGACGACGGTCCGCGGTGCGCCCCGAAGAACGGAGGCGCACCGCGGACCGTCGTATGTGCGGCTCCTCGCCACGGGACATTGGTGTACGCCACTGACGCCCCGCAGGCCTGGATGCATCCGCCACGAAACTCCCGCCACCCCTCATTGACAGGGGAAAACGCCTGCCCCTGGGCATGATTGACGGATCGTCGGCAAGCCGGTACCACTGACGCACGCCCGGCCCCGCACGGCTCATCGCGCCCGACCGTCCCAGGAGGCTGCATTGCGAGGACCCACGACCGACCCCAACAGAGCCACCCGGAGGGTGGTCGGCACACTGGCCGGCACCGCCCTGCTGCTGCCCCTGCTCGGCGCGGCCCCGTCGCAGGCCGAAGACTCCTCGGCCGGCCTCCAGCAGGCCTTCGCCTCGGCGGCCGCCGAGTACCACGTCCCGCAGAGCGTCCTCCTGGGCGTCTCCTATCTCCAGTCCCGCTGGGACGGCCACGACGGAGCGCCGAGTGTGACCGGTGGCTACGGCCCGATGCACCTCACCGACGCCCGTACCGCACTCGCCTCGGCACCGCACCACAGCGAGGGCACGGAGGACGCCCGCGGCGACAGCGCCCGCCCGGCGCTGCTCCCTCAGACGAAGGTGCCGACGCCCACCGAGCTCCCGGCCCGGCTGGAGACCTTGCCGAAGGCGGCCGAGCTGAGCGGCCTGAGCGCCGGGGACCTGCGCACCGACCCCGCGGCGAACATCGCCGGCGGCGCCGCGTTGCTGGCAGCCGCCCAGAAGGACCTGGGCGAGCCGCTGAGCCAGGACCCGGCGGACTGGTACGGCGCGGTGGCCCGCTTCTCCGGCGCGGATGACAGCGCGACGGCTGCGGCGTACGCGAACGACGTCTTCGACGTGCTGCGCACCGGCGAGGAGCGCACCACGGACGCCGGCCAGCGGATCACCCTGGCCGGCCGGCCGACGCTGGCCCCCGACACCGCGCAGCTCGCCCGGACGGGCCTGCGCACGCTCGGCAGCGGCGACACCGAGTGCCCGAAGACGGTGTCCTGCGAGTGGATCCCGGCACCTTACGAGGAGTTCGGGGACAACGACTACGGCAACCACGACCTGGGGAACCGGCCGGCCTCGCAGAGCATCAAGTACATCGTCATCCACGACACGGAGGGCGCCTGGGAGGGCGTCCTCAACCTGGTGCAGGACCCGACCTATGTGTCGTGGAACTACACCCTGCGCTCGACCGACGGTCACATCGCCCAGCATGTGAAGGCGAAGGACGTGGCCTGGCACGCGGGCAACTGGTACATCAACGCCAAGTCGATCGGTCTGGAGCACGAGGGCTTCCTGGCGAATCCGGACGCCTGGTACACGGAGGCGATGTACCGGTCCTCGGCGCGGCTGGTGAAGTACCTCTCCGCGAAGTACGGCATCCCGCTGGACCGGCAGCACATCCTCGGCCACGACAACGTGCCCGGCCCGACGACCTCGACCGTCTCGGGCATGCACACGGACCCCGGCCCGTACTGGGACTGGCGGCACTACTTCGAGCTGCTGGGCCACCCGTTCAAGGCGACCTCCACCAAGCGGGGCGGCCTGGTGACGATCCGGCCCGACTACGCGACCAACCAGCCGCAGTACACGGGCTGCGTCGCCAAGGGCGAGCCCTGCGCGTCCCACGGTTCGAGCGAGGTACGGCTCTACTCGGCCCCCGACGAGAACTCCGCTCTCATCACGGACATCGGTATGGGCGGCAGGGCTCCGACGACCGACGTGAACGACCTCTCGTCGCGGGTCTCCACCGGCCAGCAGTACGCGGTCGCGGACCGGGACGGCGACTGGACGGCGATCTGGTACCTGGGCCAGAAGGCCTGGTTCAAGAACCCCAGGAGCAACCCGACCGCGGTGAGCGCCTCCGGTCTCGTCGTGACCCCCAAGGAGGGCCTCGACAGCGTCCCGGTGTACGGCCGCGCCTACCCCGAGGCCTCCGCCTATCCGACGGGCATCCCCGCCCAGGCGGTGTCGCCGCTGCCGTACAAGGTGCTCAAGGGCCAGACGTATGTGATCGGTGACAAGGTGCCCGGCGAGTACTACTACGCGGTCACCTTCACGACGGACTCGCACAAGGTCGTGGTCGGGCAGGACCTGTACTACGAGATCCAGTACGGCCACCGGGTGGCGTTCGTGCGAGCGGCGGACGTCGATGTGAAGCCCTCGGGCCGGCGCCGGTAGGACACGTGGCCGTTGGCGGCTCCGGAAGGCCATGGACGGGGAACCTGGCCTTCCGGGGCGGCGCGGCCAAACGGTCAACCCTGCTGGAAGAGCTCCGCCGGCAAGGGCTTGAGGAGGGCGTACAGGTCGTCCGTGATCGGTCGGTCCCAGGCTGCGATGGTCACCAGGACGTTGTCGCTGCGGTCGAACTGGACGCAGGAGATGCGGCTCTCGGAGAGCTTGAGGCGGCGCACGATCAGGAGGTTGTCGCCCTGCATCACCGGCATTTCCTCGGTGTCGGTGACGGTCACCTCCTCGTCGTTCTCCAGCGCGATCAGCAGCTGCGCCACCTCGAAGGGGACCTCGCCGTCGGGGACCTCGCGGGCCGGGGAGCCCTCGGGGAGGTTGCCGATGATCATCGCGGGGCCGCGGCCGCCGAAGAGGTCGTAGCGCAGGAAGACGCCCTGGCAGGTGCCGTCGGGGGCGGGCAGGAGCCCCGCGCCGAGGTTGCCGGGCCAGTCGCCCGGGTCCATGGCCAGGACATCGAAGTCTGGACCGGCGGGGGTGGCACTACGGCGGCGGAGAAACGACATGCGCCAATGGTAATGGGCAGTCACGTGGTCGTGCGGGTGCAGGTGTGTGGGGGACCTCCCGCGCCCTCAGGCGGGACCACTCACCGTTCGCAGTCCGGTACTGTCCGTTCCCAGCTTGCGACAGACGGCCGACAGCAACCGTGTCGCCGTCTGCTCATCGGCGTTCAACTCCTTCGCGATCTCCTCCTCGGTGTGCCCCAGCGCAGCCAGGTTCGCCACCGTACGTTCGCGTGCCGTGAGCGTGTCCGTCTCCGTGCTGTGCAGGCGGCGGGGGCGGAGGCCCGCGGCGGTCAGCTCGTCGCGGGCCGTCTCGATCAGACCGTCGGCGCCGCACTGGACGGCTGTTTCGAGGCCTCGGTAGAGGTGTTCCGCCGCCTCCCGGGCGCGACCTGTGCGACGGAGTTCCGTGCCCAGCGCCACCAGCGCGCAGGCGAGCTCGTACGCGGCCGGGGAACGTTCCAGGTGGGCGACCGACTCCTCCAGGAGCTTGACTCGGGCCGAGCCCGGTGAGACCTCGGCAGCCAGCCGGAGTGCCTGGCCCACCGCCGACGGGGTCCCGAACTGCCGGGCTCGCGCCACCGCTTCGAGGGCCGTCGCGACCGCCTGCTCCGGAGTGTCGTGGCTCTCGGCGCGGGCCAGGTGGAGCTGCCAGGGGCACCACGCGGGGTTGCGCATGCCGCGCGGTTCCAGGCGGCGGCCGGCGGCGGCCAGCTCGGCTGTCGCGTCCTTGGTGAGGCCGCGCGCCAGCAGCAGCTCGCCGTACACGGTCTGGGCGTCGGGGAAGACCACCACGGCCGGGAAGGGGGCGCAGAAGGAGTGGTCCTCGGCGGTCTGCGCGGCCTCGTGGACCCGGCCGCGGGCGAGCAGGACCTCGATGAGGATGCCCACGGCGTACCACTGGGCCGGGGTGCCCGGCCCGACGCGCTCGGCGAGACGCAGTCCCGCGCGGACGAAGTCCTCGGCCTCGGCCAGGCGGCCGCGGCGGAAACGGACGTAGGCGAGCAGGGTGTAGGCGAAGGAGAGGTGGGCGCCGCGCCAGCCCTGCCGTTCGAAGTCGGCGATCCCGGCGGCGAAGAGCTCCTCCGTGCGGCCCGGGCGGTCGGCGTAGGTGAAGGCGAGGGCGACCAGGACGGGCACCTCGAAGCCGCGGTCGGGATCGGCCCAGCCGAGGCCGCCGGCGAGCGCGCGCTCGGCGTGATGGAGGGCGATGTGGGCGGGTTCGCCGCGCAGGACGGCGTCCCAGGTGCGCAGGCCGATGATGTACCGCTCGGTGAGGTCGCGGCCGGTGAGACGGTCTGCGAGCCTCGCCATGCGGCGGGAGCGGGAGGGGTGGTCGGGTTCGTCCGCGCGGAAGGCGTCCCACATGAACTGCTCGGCGACCATGCGCAGCCTGACGCGGGCGTCGCCGGTGACCTTGATCTCGCGGGCGAGGGTGTCGGAGGCCTCGGCGAGTCGGTCGCTGTGGGCGAGGACCTGGGAGAGCCGGTAGACGATGCGGTGGCGCAGAGCGGAGTCGGCGATGGGCTCTTCGAGGGCGGCGCGCAGGTGGTTGACCGTGGTGGCCGGTTCGGTGAGCAGGGAGGCGCTGCCCAGTTCGTACAGGACGGCGGCCCGGTCCTCGAAGGGCGGAGGTTCGCGCAGGGCGCGGGCGAGACAGCTGCGGGCGGTGTCGGGGGCGCCGGAGCGCAGGGTCTCGGCCGCGGCGGCGCGCAGTTGCTGGACGACCCAGGGGTCGCCGTCGGGATGCGTCTCCAGGAGGTGGCGGGCGGCAGCGGCCGGGCCGCGTCCGTCGTCGACCACGCACCAGGCGGCCTGGCCGTGCAGGGCGACGCGGAATCCGGCCGGGATGGCCCGGTAGACGGCGGTGGCGATGAGCGGGTGGACGAACTCCAGGGATTCGCCCCCGGTGAGGATGCGGGCGCCGCGCAGGGCGTCGGCCGCATCGGCGGCCTCCTCGTGGCCGAGTCCGGCGACGGCGGCGGCGAGCTGGGGATGGATCTCGGTGCCGAGGACCGCGCAGGCCCAGGCGAAGCGGACGGTCGAGGCGCCGAGGCGTTCGAGGCGGGCGACCAGGCCACTGCCCTTGACGGCGGCCGCGAGATCACGCAGGAGGTGCGCCGCGTCCTCGGTCGGGGTGACGCCGCGGTCGTGCACCTTGGCGGCCAGTTCGACCGTCTCGAAGGGGTTGCCCGCGGTGACGGCCCAGCATTCCCGGCAGAACGCGTCGTCGGCGTGCGCGCCGAGCGTCTCCCGTACGAGACGGGCGACGGCGACGGCACTCAGCGGTTCCAGGTCGAGCGGGCGTCCGCCGGCCCGGCCGGGCAGTGCCCTGAACGACTCGGCGTGGTCGGGGAGTTCGTCGGGTCGGTAGGCGACGACGACCAGCAGCGGGAGCTCCTCGGTGCGGGGTGCGAACGCGGCCAGCCAACGCAGCGATTCGGGGTCGGCCCAGTGGGCGTCGTCGAGCACCAGGACCATCGGGGCGCGCAGGACGGCGAGATGGGTGAGCACCCAGTCGAGTCCGTCCCGCAGGCCCTGCGGGTCGGGCGGCGCCCCGTCGGTCGGGGCGCACAGGCCGAGTGCGGGGCCGACGATGTCGAACCAACTGCCCAGCTGGGCACGGAGATCGGCTTCGCCCGCGCCGGCGAACTGCGGCTGCAGCAGCTGCCGGGCGACATGGAAGGCGACCCGCTGCTCCTGGTCGCCGCCGCGGGCGGCCAGCACGGTGCAGCCCCGGGCGGCGGCACGGCGGCGGACCTCGGTGAGCAGGGTCGTCTTGCCGATGCCCGCCCGGCCGGCGACGGCGAGCACGGCTCCACGGGAGCGCCCGCGCGGTTCGGCACCGTCCGTACGCAGCCCGGTGAGCTCTCCCAACGCCTCGTCGACGGCGGCGAGTTCACTCTCCCGCTCCAGGAGAGTCCTTCTGCTCCGCACACTGCGCTGCACCATGGCGCACCCCCCGTCACGGAGGCCCACCCGCGCGGGGAGCGAGCGCACACCGTGACCTACAGGCACCTCAGCGTACGCCTGCGGGGTGCCGGGCGGGCCCGTGTCGACCCACCTCGGGCATGGCTAGAAGACGTGTTCGTACAGCACGGCGAGGAAGTAGATCAGCCCTCCGGCGCCGACGGCTGCGGCCGGCGCGGCGATGTAGCGCGACCCGGCTGTCGCGGCGGCGCCCCAGCCGCACAGGGTGAGCGCCGAGACGATTCCGAAGGCGAGGACGAAGAGCCCCATCACCGTCAGGGTCGCCCAGCCGGCGATCGCCCTGAAGCCGAGCGTTTCGAGCCCGGCCAGTGGCTGGTCGCGTACCGCGATCGTGGAACCGATGCGGGCGTCGGCCTCGATGACCGCGTCGGTGTCGATCAACCGACCGCCGGCCGACAGCAGTTGGCCATGGCATTCGGTGGTCGGCTTGTTGTTGTACGTCCGCACCACCTCGCACGAGTCGACGTGCAGTCTCTCCGCGGTTCCGGAGAGTCCGACGGCACCCGCGAGCATCAGCCCGCAGTAGCCGGTCAGCACCACGCCGAACACGAGGCCGACCAGAGCGGCCAGGGCAGAACGGAACCGCTCACCCCGCTGCTCTCCCCGCTTCTTCCGCTGCGTCTGCCGGAACGTCCGCAGGCGTTCGGCCTTCTTGAACCGCCGTCTGGCCGCCTTCGACGTCACGGCCCCTCCCCTGCTCCCTGTGACGCTCATGGTGCCGGGCCACCCGCGCCCGGTTGCCGCAGGAGGGCTTGCACCACTCCTGCCGCGGATGATCCTTCAGGAAGTAGCGCACGCAGCGCGGGGCATGGCAAGCGCGCAGCCGCCGCCGGTCGGCTCCGGCGAGAAAGGCGATCGCGGCCTGCGCGAGTACGGCCGTGAGGTCGGTCCCCGGTGGCACCGGCTGCCGGTGTACGACGGGTTCGGCGTCGTCGGTCCAGTGCAGCACGGGGACGGTCGGGGTGCGGGCGGCGACCGCGTTGAGGCGGGCCACGGCTTCCGGCACGGGCAGCAGGCGTGCCGCGTCGGCGGGGCTGGGCTCGCCGGGACGCACGGAGCGGGCGAAGAGGGCTCGGAGGGCGGCCCGCAGATCACGGACCGCCGCGAGGGTCCCCTCGTCGGCGACGAAGTCCGAGGCGTCCGGCAATGTCTCGGCGTGCTCCCGGACCCAGGCGGTGAGGCCCGCGAGGTCGGCCAGGTCGTCGGCGACGCCGCCGTGTCCGTCGTGCCGGATGGTGAGGGCCAGGTCCAGGGTGAGACGGGCGTCCCTGTTGATCGTGTCCTGCATGCGGCTAATGATAGGTTCCGCCGCATCCATTAACACGTTTGCCGGGGCCCCTTTGCGCTCACCCTCAGGTGAGGTCGAACTCTCCTTCCCGCGCCCCTGACACGAACGCGCCCCATTCCGCGGGGGTGAAGATCAGGGAAGGGCTCTCCGGGCGGCCGCTGTTGCGCATCGCGATGAACCCCTCGACGAAGGCGATCTGAACATCCCCCCGACCGCGGCTGCTCGAGTGCCAATCGGCGTTGCTCAGGTCCAGCTCCGGCTTCTCCCAGCCCATGAGCGGCTGCTGCTGGATGGTGGTCTCGGCCACGTCCGTGCTCCTCCCGATTGCGTCGTCCGCGGCCAGCCTAGCGATCGTGCCCGACCGCCGACAGGCCACGTGAGGGGGACCTTTCAGGAGTCAATTCACGCATCAGGGGGCTCAGACCCCACGAGCCACATGGAGAAGAACTGGGATCCGCCGCCATAGGCGTGCCCGAGCACCCTCCGGGCGCCCTCCACCTGGTGTTCCCCGGCCTGTCCGCGCGCCTGGAGCGCGGCCTCCGCGAAGCGGATCATGCCGGAGGCGCCGATCGGATTGGTGGACAGCACGCCGCCCGACATGTTGACGGGCAGATCCCCGTCCAGCTCGGTGACGCCGGCCTCGGTGAGCTTCCAGCCCTCGCCCTCGTCGGCGAAGCCGAGGTTCTCCAGCCACATGGGCTCGTACCAGGAGAACGGCACGTACATCTCGACGGCGTCGATGTCCCGGCGCGGGTCGGCGATCCCGGCCTGCCGGTACACGTCGGCCGCGCAGTCCTTGCCCGCCTGGGGCGACACGGCGTCCTTGCCCGCGAAGAGCGTCGGCTCGCTGCGCATGGCGCCGCCCAGCATCCAGGCCGGCGGCCGGGGCGCCCGCGCGGCGCCCGCCCGGTCGGTGAGCACCATCGCGCAGGCGCCGTCCGAGGACGGGCAGGTCTCGGAGTAGCGGATCGGGTCCCAGAGCATGGGCGAGGCCTGAACCTTCTCCAGGGTGATGTCGTGCTCGTGCAGATGCGCGTAAGGGTTCTTGAGCGCGTTGCGACGGTCCTTGTACGCCACCAGCGACCCGACCGTGTCGGGCGCGCCGGTGCGCCGCATGTACGCGCGCACATGCGGCGCGAAGAAGCCGCCGGCTCCGGCGAGCAGGGGTTGCTGGAAGGGGATCGGCAGGGACAGGCCCCACATGGCGTTGGACTCGGACTGCTTCTCGAAGGCGAGGGTGAGGACGGTGGAGTGCACCCTGGCCGCCACCAGGTTCGCGGCGACCAGCGCCGTGGAGCCGCCGACGCTGCCCGCCGTGTGCACCCGCAGCATCGGCTTGCCCACCGCGCCGAGCGCGTCGGCCAGATACAGCTCCGGCATCATGACGCCCTCGAAGAAGTCGGGCGCCTTGCCGATCACCACGGCGTCGATGTCGGCCCAGGTCAACTCGGCGTCGTCGAGCGCCCTTCGGGCGGCCTCCCGGACGAGCCCGGCGATCGACACGTCCCGGCGGGCCGCGACATGCTTGGTCTGGCCGATCCCTACGACGGCCACGGGCTCCTTGCTCATCGCGGATCCCCTTCGAGTACGGCGACCAGGTTCTGTTGCAGACAGGGCCCGGAGGTGGCGTGGCCGAGGGCCCGGTCGGACTCGCCCCGGTGGATCCGGGCGGCGGCCTCACCGATGCGGGCGAGGCCGGCGGCCATCATCGGGTTGGCGGCGAGGGCGCCGCCGGACGGGTTGACCCGGGTGGAGTCGTCGAGCCGCAGCGCCTTGCGCAGGACGACTTCCTGCGAGGTGAACGGCGCGTGCAACTCGGCGGTGTCCACGGGCCGTTCGAAGGCCCCGGCCCGCTCGGCCGCCAGGCGGGTGGAGGGAGAGTCGGTGAGGTCGCGGACGCCGAGCGAGTGCGCCTCGATGCGGTGGTCGATCCCGCGGATCCAGGCGGGGCGCTCGCACAGCTCCCTGGCCCGCTCCCCCACCGCGAGGACCACGGCGGCGGCCCCGTCGCCGATGGGCGGGCAGTCGCCGGTGCGGAGTGGCCGTACGAGGTAATCCCCCTGCGGTACAGGCCCTTTGAGCTGTGCGCGCGGGTTGTCGGTCGCGCGGCTCCGGGCGCCGATGGCCGCCAGCTCGGGTTCGTCCGTGTCGCCCGCGTCGATCAGCGCCTGGGCCTGGAGGGCGGCGAGGGCGACGGAGTCGGGCCACAGGGGGGCGACGTAGTACGGGTCCAGCTGCCGGGTGAGCACGTCGCGCAGGGAGCCGGGTGAGGACTTGCCGTACGCGTACACCAGCGCGGTGTCGGCGTCCCCGGACAGCAGCTTGGTCCACGCCTCGTACAGGGCCCAGGCCCCGTCCATCTCGACGTGCGACTCGGAGATGGGCGGCCAGGCGCCCACGCCGTCCAGCGCCAGGGTGAAGGAGAAGGCACGCCCCGCGAGGTAGTCGCAGGAACCGGAGCAGGTGAAGCCGATGTCGGCGGTCTTCAGACCGGTCTGCGCGATGACGTCGTGCAGGACCGGCATGAGCATCTCCACCTCGGAGACTTCCGCGGTGGAGCGCAGGGTGTCGGACTGGGCGAAGGCCACGACGGCGATGTCGCGGGGCTCCGGGGCTGCGTGACTGGTCAAAGGAGCTCCTTGTACGTCTCGTAGTCCGCGTCGGGTTCGCCGGTCGGCCGATAGTGGTCCGGGTAGCGGCCGCCCTCACTCCACACCGGCTCGACCCTGAGCCCCATGCGCACCTGGTCGTACGGGATGCCGCCGATCCGGCCGTGCAGCGCGAGGTCGGCGCCGTCGAGGGCGATGTGGGCGTAGACGTACGGCACTTCGATGTCGAGGTTCTTCGCCTTGATGTTGACGATGCAGAAGGTGGTCACGGTGCCGGCAGGACCCACTTCCACCTGTTCCGATGTGGCCACGCCACATGTGGGGCAGGCACCCCTCGGCGGGACGTACACCTTGCGGCAGGCCGGGCAGCGCTCGCCGACGGCACGGTGTTCGGCGAGGGCGTTGATGTAGGCGGTCTGGGCGCGGCCCGGTGAGTAGGTGTAGTCGAGGCGGGCCTGGGCGACGATGCCGTGGACGGGGTCCTCGAACTCGCCCGCGTGGACGGTGACGGTGGAATCGTCTCCGTCGTACGGCTCGAAGCAGGCGATGTCGGTGATGGCGCCGCAGCGTTCCCCGGCCCAGCGGATCCGGACGCGCATGCCGGTGCGGACGGCGTCGGGCCCGGGGGCGTCGAGGGCGTGCAGCAGTGCGGTGTCGGCGCCGTCGAGCTTCACCAGCACCCAGGCGAAGGGCGTGTCCAGCGGCTGACCGCGACGGGGTTCGTGGTTCCAGGCCCAGGTGGTGACGGTGCCGGTGGTGCCCACGTGGACGAGGTCGCGGATCTCCTCGGCGGTGACGGGGTCGTACTCGACGGGCGGGACCAGGGTGCGGCCGTCGCGGGTCTTCACGCCGAGGACGAGGCGCTCGCGCAGGCCGGTCAGGAAGGCGCTCTGGACGGGGCCGAGGGAGCGGGTGAAGGGGAATTCGACGACCAGGGGGGCTTTGAGTACTTCGGGCATCGAGGGCGTGCCTCCTTCGAGGACGGACGCGCGTGGGTGGGCGGACGGTGGCTCGGCAGGCTCGGCGGTGCGACGCCCAAGGGGCGCGGGGAACTGCGCGACCGGCCACCGACGGCCCGCAGTGTCCGACGCACCTGCGACGACATCGCCTACGCGCGCCGGTAGACGGGCTGCCGCTTCTCCGCGAAGGCGCGGGCACCCTCCTTCGCGTCGGCGGTGTCGAAGATCGGCCAGCCGCGCTTGAGTTCGGCGGCCAGGCCCTCGGTCTCGGTCATCTCGGCGCTCTCGTAGACCGAGGCCTTCACCGCCTCCACCGCCAACGGGCCGCAGGCGTTGATCAGTTCGGCGATCTCCAGGGCCTTGGTGAGTGCCGTGCCGTCCGGGACGACGTGACCGATCAGGCCGATGTCGGCGGCCTCGCGTGCGGTGTACGGGCGGCCGGTGAGGAGCATCTCCAGCGCGTGGGTGCGCGGGATCTGGCGCTGCAGCCGGACCGTGGAGCCGCCGATCGGGAACAGGCCGCGCCTGACCTCGAAGAGGCCGAAGGTCGCGGACTCGCCTGCGACCCGGATGTCGGTTCCCTGAAGCATCTCCGTGCCGCCCGCGACGCAGTAGCCCTCGACCGCCGCGATCACCGGCTTGCGGGGGCGGTGGTGGCGCAGCATGGCCTTCCAGTGCAGGTCCGGGTCGGCGGTCAGCCGGTCCCGGTACTGCTCGCCGCCGGTGCCCTTGCCCGCGAGGGCCTTGAGGTCCATGCCGGCGCAGAACGAGTCGCCCGCGCCGGTGAAGACGACCGAGCGGATCGAGTCGTCCGCGTCCGCTTCGAGCCAGCCGTCGTAGAGACCGACCAGCATCGGCAACGAGAGCGCGTTCTTCGCCTCCGGCCTGTTGAGCGTGAGCACCAGTGTGGCGCCCTCGCGCTGGATGTTGAGGTGTTCCGTCCCACCCATCGCCCGTCTCCCCTCTGCCAGAACGAGAACAGGTTGCAGGAGGCGCCGACGCACTTCAAGAGTTTTCTGACAGTCAGTCAGATTTATTCGCGCGAACCCTTCACAGTCACGCCGCCCTTTGCTCTGATGACCGGCGAACCGTCGGAGAAGCAGGCCGTGTTGGGTCAGGAGGAGCGGTGGAGTACAACCTTGCCGACCTGTTCGAGTCCGTCGTCGACGTGGTGCCTGACCGTGAGGCGCTCGCGTACATCGACATTCCCGGTACGGGTGCGGAGCGCAGGCTGACGTACGCGGAACTGGACGCCGCGGCCAATCGCATCGGCCACCATCTGCTCGACAGCGGAGTACGGCCCGGGGAGCACGTCGGGCTGCACCTGTACAACGGCGTGGAGTACCTGCAGACGCTGCTGGGCTGCATGAAGGCGCGGATCGTCCCGGTCAACGTCAACTACCGCTATGTGGAGGAAGAGCTCGTCTATCTCTACCGGGACGCCGATCTGGTGGGGCTGGTCTTCGACGCGGAGTTCACGGACCGGGTGGCGGCAGCGCTGCCGCAGGCGGAACGGCTGCGGCACCTGGTGCGGGTCGGGGACGGGGAACCGGGTCGGCTGTCGGCGGTGGACTTCACGGAAGCCGAGGCGGGCGGGTCGCCGGTGCGTGGATTCCCGGCGCGCTCGGCCGACGACCAGTTCATCATCTACACCGGCGGCACCACCGGGATGCCCAAGGGTGTCATGTGGCGTCAGGAGGACCTGTTCTTCTCGGGACTGGGCGGGGGCGCACCCACCGGTGAGCCGGTCAAGCGGCCCGAGGAGCTTGCCGAGCGGGTCGCGGCAGGCGGGACGGGGATCACCTTCTTCCCCACGCCCCCGCTGATGCACGGCACCTCCACGCTGACCGCCCTCATCGGCTTCAACTTCGGTCAACGGGTCGTGCTGCACCGCAAGTTCGTGCCCGAGGAGGTGCTGCGGACCGTGGAGCGGGAGAAGGTCAGCGCCATGTCGCTGGTGGGTGACGCGATGCTACGGCCGCTCATCGACGCACTGGAGGGCCCGATGAAGGGCACCGACATGTCGTCGGTGTTCAGTGTGTCCTCGTCGGGCGCGATCATGTCGGACACGGTGAGCCGGCAGTTCCGGGCCCTCGTCCCGAACGCCATGCTGCTCAACAACTTCGGCTCCTCCGAGTCCGGCTTCAACGGGACGGCGACGGAGGACTCCGGCCCCGAGCGCGGCTTCCGCGTCCGGGTGAACGCCCGTACCCAGGTGGTCGATCCGGCCACGCACGAGCCGGTGGCCGTGGGCGAGGTGGGCCGGGTCGCCCAGTGCGGCCATGTGCCGCTCGGCTACTACAACGACCCGCGGAAAACCGCCGACACCTTCTTCGAGAAGGACGGCGAGCGGTGGGTACTGCTCGGGGACATGGCCACCGTCGACGAGGAAGGGGTCGTCACCGTCCTCGGGAGGGGCTCGCAGTGCATCAACACGGGCGGCGAGAAGGTGTACCCGGAGGAGGTCGAGCAGGCGCTCAAGGCGCATCCCGATGTGTACGACGCGCTCGTGGCCGGGGTGCCGGACGTGAAGTGGGGGCACCATGTGGCGGCCGTCGTGCAGTTGCGTGAGGGTGCGGTGCGGATGTCCCTGGACGACCTCCAGAGCCACTGCCGGGAGCGGCTCGCGGGGTACAAGGTGCCGCGCCAGCTGGTGATCGCTCAGTCCATACGCCGGTCCCCGAGCGGCAAGGCGGACTACCGGTGGGCGCAGAAGGTGGCGGTGGCGGCGGACGGGTGACGGTCGAATCCCGACCCCGTGCGATTGAACCGAACGTGACGTGCGAACGTACTGGTGGTGGCAGGCTCGGTCAGCGGGCCCCGATCGTCATGCCGTCGCTGCATGACCGCACGCCACAGCAAGACCGCACGGAAGGACCACCGGGTGTCGCTCTTCACTCGTTCTCGCCAACTGCCGATTACCACTGGGGGCGAGGCGGAAGCGGATGGTGGGGGTGCGACGGGGGAAGACGTGACGGAAGAGGTCGTAGAGGAGGCTGGGGCTGCCGAGACCACTCAAGCCGCCGAGACCTCCGAGGCCGGCGACTCCCCACGCCCCGGCTGGTTCGGCTGGCGCCGCCGCTATCCCCGTACGGCCCGTGGTGTGTCCGTGGGGACGAGCGTGCTGGCCGGTCTTCTGCTGCTGGTCGTGCTGCTCTCCCCCGCCCGGCTCGACCGCATGAACCTCCAGGCGTTCCTGCGGCTCCCCGTCGAGGCGATCGTCCTGGCGGCCGTCCTGCTGGTGCTGCCCCCGAAGGTCCGCCGGATCGCGGCGGTGTTCTTCGGGGCGTTCATCGGGCTGCTCACCCTCCTGAAGCTGATGGACATGGGCTTCCGCCAGACCATGGCCCGGCCGTTCGACCTGGTCTTCGACTGGATCATGCTGGGCAACGCGACGGACTGGCTGCGGGAGTCGTTCGGGCGCACGGGCGAGGTGCTCGCGATCGCCGGGGTGATCATCCTGTTCATCGCGGTCCTCGTGCTGTGCACGCTCGCGGTGGTGCGGTTGACGAACGTCATGTCCCGGCACCGCCCCCGGGCGGTTCTCACCACACTCGTCCTCGGAACCGTGTGGGTCACCTGCTTCAACCTCGGCGTGCAGTTCGGCGGGGTCGCCATCGCCACCAAGGGCTACACCGGATTCCTCGCCAACCGGATCCAGAACGTCCGCAACGGACTGGGCGACGCCGAGGTCTTCGAGAAGCAGTCCGCCGTCGACGCCTTCGCCGCCACGCCTCCCGACCAGCTCCTGACCGGACTGCACGGCAAGGACGTCCTGTTCACCTTCATCGAGAGCTACGGCCGGGTGGCGATCGACGACCCGGCGATGGCACCGGAGATGGACGCGACGCTGAAGAAGGGCGACGCGACGCTCAAGGCGGCCGGCTTCGCGTCGCGCAGCGGCTGGCTGCAGTCCCCCGTGACGGGCGCCGGCAGCTGGATGGCGCACTCCACGTTCCTGTCGGGTCTGTGGGTCAAGAACCAGCAGCGGTACCTGAACCTCACCTCCAGTGACCGCGCGACCCTCACCAGCTACTTCCAGAAGACCGGTGACTGGCGCACGGTGGGCATCGTGCCGGGCGTGCGCAAGTCGTGGCCCGAGGGCAAGTACTTCGGTCTCGACCACATCTACGACTCCACGCACCTCGGCTACAAGGGTCCGTACTTCAGCTGGACGCCCGTGCCGGACCAGTTCAGCCTGGAGGCCTTCCAGAAGCTGGAGCACGGCAAGGAGAACCGTGACCCGATCATGGCGGAGATCATCCTGGCGTCCAGCCACAACCCCTGGTCGCCGATCGCCCACACGATCGACTGGAACGACCTCGGTGACGGCTCCGTCTTCGAGCAGATCAAGAAGGAGGGCACGAACCCGACGGAGGTCTGGAAGAGCCAGGAGCGGGTGCGCACCGAGTACCGCAAGGCCATCCAGTACTCCGTGGACAGCCTGACCCAGTGGATGCAGCGCTACGGCGACGAGAACACGGTCCTCGTCTTCCTCGGTGACCACCAGCCCGTCCCGACCGTCACCGAGGGATCCACCAGCAGGGACGTGCCGATCACGATCGTCGCCAAGGACCCGAAGGTGCTGGACCGGGTCGACGACTGGAACTGGACGGACGGGCTCAAGCCCGCCGACAACGCGCCCGAGTGGGGCATGGACAAGTTCCGCGACCGCTTCATGACGGCGTTCGCGAAGTGACTTGCCTCCGCGCCGATCGCCTGGATTACTGATCCCCAGCACCACGACCGAATGATCGGTCGCCCGTGATGACGCGGTTGGCGAAAGGGACGTTCCGATGGCGGATGCGGCGGAGCTGCTGGACTCGGGGGAACGACTGGATGCCGGGGCGTTGCGGGCGGTGCAGCTGGAGCGCATGCGGGCGTCTCTGCGGCACGCGTACGAGCACGTGCCGTTCTATCGGGAGTCCTTCGACAAGGCGGGTGTCCGGCCGGACGACTGCCGCTCCCTGGCCGACCTGGCCCGGTTCCCGTTCACCACCAAGGCGGACCTGCGCGAGAACTATCCGTACGGGATGTTCGCCGTGCCCCGGGACCATGTGCGGCGCATCCATGCCTCCAGCGGCACCACCGGGCACCCCACAGTCGTCGGCTACACCGACAACGACCTGGACCTGTGGGCCGACATGGTGGCGCGTTCCCTCCGGGCGGCCGGCGGCAGGTCCGGGGACGTGGTGCATGTGGCGTACGGCTATGGGCTGTTCACCGGTGGACTCGGCGCACACTATGGCGCCGAACGGCTCGGCTGTACGGTCGTCCCCGCGTCCGGCGGCATGACGGCACGCCAGGTCCAGCTCATCCAGGACCTGGAACCCGGCATCATCATGGTGACCCCGTCGTACATGCTCACCCTTCTCGACGAGTTCGAGCGGCAGGGTGTCGATCCGCGCGGCACGTCCCTGCGCGTGGGCGTCTTCGGAGCCGAGCCCTGGACCGAGGAGATGCGCCGGGAGATCGAGGAGCGGTTCGCGATCGACGCCGTGGACATATACGGGCTGTCGGAGGTGATCGGCCCGGGCGTCGCGCAGGAGTGCCTGGAGACCAAGGACGGGCTCCATGTGTGGGAGGACCACTTCTTCCCCGAGATCGTCGACCCGATCACCGGGGAGGTGCTGCCGGACGGCGAGAGGGGTGAGCTGGTGTTCACCTCGCTCACCAAGGAGGCGATGCCCGTCATCCGCTACCGGACCCGGGACCTGACCCGGCTGCTGCCGGGCACGGCCCGGGTGTTCCGGCGGATGGAGAAGGTCACCGGCCGCAGCGACGACATGGTGATCCTGCGCGGGGTGAACCTCTTCCCCACCCAGATCGAGGAGATCGTCCTGCGCACCCCGGGCGTCGCACCCCACTTCCAGCTCCGGCTCACCCGCGAGGGCCGCCTGGACGCCCTCACCGTGCGCGCGGAGGCCCGGCCGGGCGCCACACCCGAGACCCGGGACGCGGCCGCACGGACCATCGCGACGGCCGTCAAGGACGGCATCGGGGTGTCGGTCGCCGTCGAGATCGTCGAACCGGAGTCCCTGGAGCGGTCCGTCGGGAAGATCCGCCGGATCGTCGACCTGCGCCCCCGCTAGTCCGCGAACCGGTCCCGCAGCTCCCGCTTCAGGATCTTCCCGCTCGCGTTCCTCGGCAGCTCGTCCACGAACAGCACCCGCTTGGGTGCCTTGAAGTGGGCGAGCTTCTCCCGGGCGTGGTCGAGAAGCTCGGCCTCGGTGACCTCGCCGCGCGGGACGACGACCGCCGTGACGGCCTCGATCCACCGCTCGTCGGGCAGGCCGATCACGGCGACCTCGGCCACGGCGTCGTGCGTGTACAGCGCGTCCTCGACCTGACGTGAGGCGACCAGCACGCCACCGGAGTTGATGACGTCCTTCACCCGGTCGACGATGGTGAAGTAGCCGTGCGCGTCCCGCACCGCGAGGTCCCCGGAGTGGAACCAGCCGTCCCGGAAGGCCGCCTCGGTCTCCTCGGGCTTGCCCCAATAGCCCTCGCACAACTGCGGTGACCTGTAGACGATCTCGCCGGGCGTACCGTCCGGCACGTCCTTGCCGTTCTCGTCCACGACCCGTGCGTCGACGAACAGGACGGTGCGGCCGCAGGAGTCCATCCGCCCCTTGTGCTCGTCGGGCGCGAGGACGGTCGCGAGCGGGCCGATCTCGCTCTGGCCGAAACAGTTGTAGAAGGCCAGCTTCGGCAGGCGCTCGCGGAGCCGTTCCAGGACGGGCACCGGCATGATCGAGGCGCCGTAGTACGCCTTGCGCAGCCCGCCGAGGTCACGCGTGGCGAAGTCGGGGCGGTTGGACAGTCC
Source organism: Streptomyces doebereineriae (assembly GCF_031845645.1). NCBI lineage: Bacteria > Bacillati > Actinomycetota > Actinomycetes > Kitasatosporales > Streptomycetaceae > Streptomyces > Streptomyces doebereineriae. The sequence continues at coordinate 287,795 of NZ_JAVREZ010000005.1, read as the reverse complement.
GATCCACACCGTGGGCGGCGCGAACAGGCTGTCCGCGCGGCCTTGTTCGATCAGGTCGAAGAGGCGGTCGCCGTCGGGCGCGTCGAGGATGATGTTCGTCGCGCCGACCGCGAGGTAGGGCAGCAGGAAGACGTGCATCTGGGCCGAGTGGTAGAGCGGCAGCGAGTGCACGGGCCGGTCACCCGCACTGAGATCGCAGGCGGTGATCGCGCTCAGGTACTCGTGGACCAGGGCGCGGTGGGTCATCATCGCGCCCTTGGGCAGGGCCGTCGTCCCCGAGGTGTACAGCAGCTGGACCAGGTCCTCGCTGCGCGGTTCGGGGCCGTCGTACGGCGATGCCGTGGCCAGGCGGGCCAGCAGCGACGAGTCGGCGTCCCGCAGGGGCACCGTGCGCACACCCTCCGGCAGCCGCCCCGCGAGGTCGGGATCGGCGAGGACGAGCGTGCTGCCCGACTGGCCGACGATGTACGCGAGATCGTCGCCGGTGAGGTTCTGGTTGACCGGCACATGCACCAGCCCCGCGCGGGCGCAGGCGAGGAAGCCGATCAGATACGCGTCCGAGTTGTGCCCGTAGGCGCCGACCCGGTCACCCCGCTCGAGGCCCTGGTCGAGGAGAAGACGCGCCGCTCGTGAGACGGCGTCGTCGAGTTCCTCGTACGTCCATGAGCGCTCGCCGTACTCCACCGCGACGCGCGCCGGGGTGCGCCGGGCGCTGCGCCGCAGCACCCCGTCAACCGTACTGCCGTGTCCAGGCGTCATACGGGACAACCTACCGGTTGGTACGCTCAACCGCTCCTTCCCTCAATGACGTTGGGAGGCACGATGCGCACCCGTCTCAGACACGCCGTCGTCGCGGCCGTGGCCCTGTTCACCGCCGTCGGCACGCTGCCGGCCGCAGCCGCGCAGAACCAGCAGAAACAGGAACATCCGTCCCACGGCGGTCTGTCCGCCACCATCCGCTACACCGAGTACGGCATCCCGCACATCCTCGCGAAGAACTACGCGGACCTCGGTTTCGGCACCGGGTGGGCGCAGGCCACCGACCAGGTGTGCACGCTCGCCGACGGGTTCGTGACCGTGCGCGGCGAGCGTTCGCGCTTCTTCGGGGCCGACGCGGCCTCCGACTCCGCGCTCTCCTCGGCCACCAGGAACCTCTCCAGCGACCTGTACTTCCGCGGGGTGCGGGAGGCGGGGACGGTGGAGAAGCTGATGGCCACACCTGCGCCGCGCGGTCCGAGCCGTGCGGTGAAGGAGCTGATGCGGGGCTTCGCGGCGGGCTACAACGCCTGGCTGCGGAAGAACCGGATCACCGACCCGGCGTGCAAGGGTGCCGGCTGGGTGCGCGCGGTGACGGTCCAGGACGTGGCCGCGCGCAACTTCGCGCTGGCCGTGCTCGGCGGTCAGGGCCGGGCCGTGGACGGCATCACGGCCGCGCAGCCGCCCGCGTCCACCACCCCGACGGCCGACGCACCGGACGCCCGGGACACCGCCCGCGCGGCCCGGGAACTGTTCGCCGCCGACTCCGCCGACATGGGCTCCAACGCGGTCGCCTTCAGTGGGGCCACGACGGCCAACGGCCGCGGGCTGCTCCTCGGCAACCCGCACTACCCCTGGCAGGGTGGCCGCCGCTTCTGGCAGTCGCAACAGACCATCCCCGGCGAACTGAACATCGCGGGCGGCTCACTGCTCGGCTCGGCGACCATCTCCATAGGTCACAACGCGCAGGTGGCCTGGAGCCACACCGTGGCCACCGGTGTCACCCTCAACGTGCACCAGCTGACCCTGGACCCGGCCGACCCGACCACGTATCTCGTCGACGGCAAACCGGAGCGGATGACCGAGCGCCGGGTGACCGTCCGCGTCCAGGGCGGCGAACCGGTGACGAGGACCCAGTGGTGGACGCGGTACGGCCCGGTCGTCACCTCGCTCGGCGCCTCGCTGCCGCTGCCCTGGACGACCACGACGGCGTACGCCCTCAATGATCCGAACGCCACCAACCTGCGCGCCTCCGACACGGCCCTCGGCTTCAGCAAGGCCCGCAGCACGAGCGACGTTCTGGGCGCGTTGAAGCGCACCCAGGGGCTGCCTTGGGTCAACACGATCGCCGCCGACTCGCGGGGGCACACGCTGTTCACGCAGTCCCAGGTGCTCCCCCGGATCACCGTCGAGCTGGCCCAGCGCTGTTCCACTCCCCTGGGCAGGGTCACCTACCCCGCCTCGGGAGTGGCGATCCTCGACGGCTCGCGCGGCGACTGTGCCCTCGGCAGTGATCCGGGCGCCGTACAGCCGGGGATCTTCGGGCCCGCGAAGATGCCGGTCCTCACGGACGCGCCGTACGCGGAGAACTCCAACGACAGTGCCTGGCTGGCCAATGCCGAGCGGCCGATCACCGGGTACGAGCGGGTCTTCGGCACCGTGGGCACGCAGCGCTCGATGCGCACCCGCGGTGCCCTGCAGGACGTGTCCGCGATGGCCGCGCGGGGGCGGTTGACCGTACGGGACCTTCAGGCGCAGCAGTTCGCCAACCGGGTGACCGCGGGCGACCTCGCGGCGGCGGACGCGGCGAAGGCATGTGCCGCGCTTCCTGGTGGCACGGCAACGGGCAGTGACGGCAAGGCGGTTGACGTTCGCGAGGCCTGCGGGGTGCTCGCGGCCTGGGACCGCACCGCGAACACCGACAGCCGGGGGGCGCTGCTCTTCGACCGGCTCTGGCGGAAACTGCCCACTTCCTCGCTGTGGAAGGTGCCGTTCTCGGCGGCCGACCCGGTGGGCACCCCGAACACGCTCAACACCGACGCGCCGGCCTTCGCCACGGCCCTCGCGGACACGGTGACCGAGCTCGGGGCGGCCGGTGTCCCGCTGGACTCGCGGCTCGGGGAGCACCAGTTCGTCGCCCGGAACGGCAAGCGCATCGCCGTTCCGGGCGGCACCGAGTCGCTGGGGGTGTGGAACAAGGTCGAGCCGGTGTGGAACCCGGCGGGCGGCGGATACACGGAGGTGACGACCGGGTCCAGCTACATCCAGGCGGTGGGCTGGGACGGCGGTCGCTGCCCGGTGGCCCGGACCCTGCTGACGTACTCCCAGTCCTCGAACCCGAACTCGCCGCACTTCAGCGACCAGACGCGGCTGTTCTCGGCGGAGAAGTGGGTGACGTCCCGGTTCTGCGAGAAGGACATCCTGTCCTCGCCGGCCCTGCGGGTCGTGCGGGTGCGCCCGTGAGGCTCACACCGGCCGCGAGCGCCCCTGCCAGTACGGATCCCTCAGGCGTCGCTTGTACAGCTTGCCGTTGGGATCGCGGGGCATCTCGGTGATGAAGTCGACGCTCTTCGGGCGTTTGTAGCCGGCGAGTTGTGCGGCGCAGTGGGCGAGGAGGTCGTCGGCCAGGTCCGGCCCGGGCGCGTGGCCCGGGGCCGGTTCCACCACGGCCTTGACCTCCTCGCCCCAGTCGTCGTGCGGGATGCCGAAGGCGGCGGCGTCGGCGACGGCGGGGTGCTGGAGCAGGACGGACTCGATCTCGGCGGGGTAGATGTTCACCCCGCCGGAGATGATCATGTCGATCTTGCGGTCGCGGAGGAAGAGGTAGCCGTCCTCGTCCAGGAGACCCAGGTCGCCCACCGTGAAGAAGTCTCCGATGCGGTTCTTCTTCGTCTTGGCCTCGTCCTTGTGGTAGGCGAAGCCACCCGTGTTCATCTTCAGGTACACGGTGCCCAGTTCGCCGGACGGCAGCCGGTTGCCGTCGTCGTCGAAGATCGCGAGTTCGCTGATGGGCCAGGCCTTGCCGACCGTGCCGGGCTTCTTCAGCCAGTCCTCGGCGGTCGCGAAGGCGCCACCGCCCTCACTGGCCGCGTAGTACTCCTCCACACAGGGCCCCCACCAGTCGAGCATCGCCCGCTTCACATGGTCGGGGCAGGGGGCGGCCCCGTGGATGGCGTGCCGCATGGACGAGACGTCGTAGCGCGCCCGGACCTCCTCCGGCAGAGCCAGCAGGCGGTGGAACTGGGTCGGGACCATGTGGGTGTGGGTGCACCGGTGCGCGTCGATCAGCCGCAGCATCTCCTCGGGTGTCCACTTGTCCATCAGGACCAGCCGGTGCCCGATGTGCAGGGACGCGGCCGCGAACTGGAGGACGGCCGTGTGGTAGAGCGGCGAGCAGACCAGGTGGACGTTGTCGCCGAAGGGCTGGATGCCGAAGATGCCGAGGAACCCGCCGAGGTACGCCTCCTCCGGCCGCTTGCCGGGCAGGGGCCGGCGGATGCCGCGCGGGCGGCCCGTCGTACCCGAGGTGTAGTTCATGACCCAGCCGAGCTCACGGTCCGCGGGTGCCGACTCCGGTTGTCCGTCGAGGAGTTCGGCGTACGGCCGGAAGTCCTCGATCTCGCCGACGGCGTACCGGTGGCTCGCCGGGAGGCCCGCCTCGTCGGCCGCCTGCCGTGCCGCGGCGGCGAAGCGTTCGTCGGCGATGAGCACCTTGGCGCCGGAGTCGGCGACGATCCAGGCGATCTCGGGGGCGACGAAGTGGTGGTTGATCGGGACCAGGTAGAAGCCGGCCTGGCTGGCGGCGAGGTGCGCGGTGAAGAACTCGGCACTGTTCGGCAGGACGACGGCGAAGGCGTCACCGCGTTCGAGTCCGGCGGCGCGCAGGCCGTGGACGAGCTGGTTGGCGGCCGCGTGGAGGCGACCGGCCGTCCAGGGCGAGCCGTCCGGGGCGATGAGCACCGTACGCGAAGGGTCTTGGGTGGCCTGGGCCCAGAAGCCCGCTGGGGGTGTGCTCGTCACTGGCCGCTCCTTCCGGCGATGCGGTTGATGCGATCGACGGCTTTCTCGAAGCCGCGGGTGAGGTCGTCGAAGACGGCCTGGACGCTGCGTTCGCTGGTCATCCGTCCGACGATCTGGCCGACGGGCGTGCCCAGCAGTGGCTCCACCTCGTACTTCTGGATGCGCGAGACGGCATCGGCGACCAGCAGGCCCTGCAGGGGCATCGGGAGAGTGCCGGGTCCGTCGGCGGAGTCCCAGGCGTCGGTCCATTCCGTACGGAGCTGGCGCGCGGGTTTCCCGGTCAGCGCACGGGAGCGGACGGTGTCGCCGGAGCCGGCCGCCAGCAGCTTCTCGATGAGCCTGGGCGAGGGCAGTTCGGCCTCTGTGGTGGTCAGCCATATGGAGCCGAGCCACACCCCCTGAGCCCCGAGTGCCAGTGCGGCCGCCATCTGCTGCCCGCTGCCGATGCCACCGGCTGCCAGCACGGGCAGCGGGTCCACGGCGTCGACGACCTCGGGCGTGAGGACCATGGAGGCGATGTCACCGGTGTGGCCGCCGGCCTCGTAGCCCTGTGCGACCACGATGTCGATGCCGCCCTCCTTGTGCTTGACCGCGTGCCGGGCGCTGCCCGCGAGGGCCGCGACGAGGACGTCCTGATCGTGCGCGCGGGCCACCACGTCGGCGGGCGGGGAGCCGAGGGCGTTGGCGAGCAGCCGGATCGGATAGTCGAAGGCGACGTCCAGCTGGTTGCGGGCGACCTGCTCCATCCAGCCCGTGATGCGCCACCCCGACGCCTCACCCTCCGCGAGTTCGGGCACGCCGTACTTGGCGAGGGTGTCCTTGACGAACTGCCGGTGCCCCTCGGGGATCATGGCCTCGACGTCAGCCTCGGTCACCCCCTCGACCTTCTTTGCGGGCATCACGACGTCCAGGCCGTACGGCGTGCCGTCGACGTGCGCCTCGATCCAGTCGAGGTCGCGTTTGAGTTCGTCGGGGGCCGTGTAACGGACCGCGCCGAGCACTCCGAAACCGCCGGCCCGGCTGATGGCCGCGGCGACGGCGGGGAACGGCGTGAAGCCGAAGACGGCGTGCTCGACTCCCAGTTTCTTGCTCAGCTCCGTCTGCATGGCCGCAGGATGCCGCAGACCACCGGACGACGGAAGAGGTTTTCTGATGCTCCGTCAGATTCTGCTCCAAGTCGGGTGACGCGCGGCCGCGGGGCGAGTTGGCAGCCGGTGCCGTTCACCACGGAGCACTACGGCGCGCAGGATCGCCCCGCCGGTTCGGTCACCGGCTGGTCGGGACGGACCTGGTACCGGCTCACGGCCCGCCTACCGGCGGATCGCCGGCTTGCCCTGCGCTGGCGGTACGCCACCGACCGGCTGTACGTCGGCCGGGGCGCGTACGTCGACGGGCTGCGCATCGGCACGGGTGACTGCGTCCTGTTCGACGAGTCACGTCCCGCGGACGCGGCCCGGATCGAGGCCGTCGGCTGGACGGCGTCCGGGGACTGACGGGTCAGCCGGGGACGTCCAGCCGCTGGGTGCCGACGACCGACAGCAGTCGTAGCGCCTCTTCGGACGGGGATCCGGGAGTGGCCGTGTAGATCACGACGTGCTGGTCGCGGTCGGCGATGTCCAGAACGTCGCAGTTGACGGCGACGGGGCCGACGACCGGGTGGTCGAAGGTCTTGCACAGGGTGGGGCGGGACTCGACGTCGTGGGCGGCCCACAGCCGGGCGAACTCCTCGCTTCCGTCTAGGAGTTCCGCCACCAGGCCGGTCAGCTCGCGATCGTCGGGATAGCGGGCGGAGGCCGCGCGCAGCTGCTGCACCGAGGAGAGCGCGAACTCCTCCCTGTCCGATACCCCGTACAGCCTCCGGCCCTCCGGGTGCGGGCCGAGGAAGGCCCGCCGGACGAGGTTGCGGTCGCGGCGGGAAAGGGCGGAGAAGTCCTCCATGAGGGCCGCGGCCAGGTCGTTCCAGGCGATGACCTCGTAGGTGGCCGAGATGACGATCGCGGCGGCCTGCGGCAGCCGGTGCAGCAGGTCGACGATGCTCTGGCGCACCTCGCGGGAGGGGCCAGGCGGCGGGCCCGGCGGGGTGCCGGCGAGATGGTGGAGGTGGTCGCGTTCGGCGTCCGACAGCCGCAGGGCGCGGGCGACCTGGGCCAGGACCTCCAGGGAGGGACGGGGTGCGCGCGCCTGCTCCAGCCGGGTGTAGTACTCGGTGGAGATGTACGCCAGCTGTGCCACCTCCTCGCGGCGCAGGCCCGGAGTGCGGCGGCGCGGTCCCACGGGCAGGCCCACGTCGGCGGGGGTGATGCGCTCGCGTCGGCTGCGCAGGAAGTCGGCCAGTTCTTGTCGGTCCACGTTCCCAGTGTGTGCGGGTTCCGGGCCGCTCAGCCAGGTACCAACGGTGCCTGGATGCGGATCGCGACCGGAGGAAGGCTCGTAGGCATGACCAACACCACGATCACACCCCTGCTCGCCGACAAGGTCGCTTTCGTCACCGGTGCCGGACGTGGCATCGGCGCGGCGGCCGCGCGGCTGTTCGCCCGGGAGGGCGCCCGCGTTCTGCTCGCCGCCCGCACCGAGACCCAGCTCAAGGCCGTGACCGAGGAGATCCGGGCGGCGGGCGGCACCGCCGACTACGTCCTGTGCGACCTTGCCGATCAGGCGAGCGTCCAGGCTGCCGTGGACCGGGCCGTCGAGCTGTACGGCAGGCTGGACATCGCCTTCAACAACGGTGCGACCAGCCAGCAGCCCGGCCCGATGGACCAACTGTCGGAGGCCGACTTCGACCACGTCATCTCCGTCAACCTCAAGGGCCCCTGGCTGGCGATGAACGCCGAGATCGCCGCGATCCGGGCCACCGCGGGCACCGGTGCGATCGTCAACAACTCCAGTGTCGGCAGCCTGATGGCCAACCCCTGGCTGCCCGCGTACGGCGCCGCGAAGCGGGCGGTCAACAGCCTGACCGCGTCGGCCGCGGCCACCTACGGGCCTGAAGGCATCCGCGTCAACGCCATCGCCCCGGGCACCACGCTGACCGAGATGATCGACGACTGGGAGACGAACTCCCCGGGCATCGTCGAGCAGCTCGTCGCGCAGACTCCGCTGGGCCGGGGCGCCGACCCGGCCGAGATCGCCGAGGCCGCGGCCTGGCTCCTGAGCGACCGGGCCTCGTACGTCACCGGAGTGGTGCTCCAGGTCGACGGCGGCAGCCGGGCGTGAGAGGAGGCGCCGCGAGCTGGGCACGGCAGCCGGTCTGAGGGCAGGCGCCCGCATGCAAGCACACCAGCCAGCCCTGAAGACACACGCACACGAGCAGGCACGCGCCAGCCGGGCGTGAGGGGTGGGCGGCCACGAGCGGCGCACGGCAACCGGGCCTGAAGGCAGGCGCACACCAGCCGCGCACGCCAGCCAGGCATGAGGGGTGGGCAGCCGCGAGCGGCGCACGCCCGCCGGGCCTGAAGGCAGGCCAGGCGGCAGCCCGCGTCAGTCGCCGAGTTCCTCCAGCACGGCCATCGCCGCGTTGTGCCCCGGCACGCCGCTCACCCCGCCGCCGCGCACGGCGCCCGCCCCGCACAGCAGCACGTTCGCGTGCCGGGTCTCCACGCCCCAGCGGCCGGTGCCCTCCTGGGCGTACGGCCAGGACAGGTCCCGGTGGAAGATGTTGCCGCCGGGCAGCCGCAGGTCCCGCTCCAGGTCGAGCGGGGTCTTGGCCTCGATGCAGGGCCGGCCGTCCACGTCCGTGGCCAGGCAGTCGGCCAGCGGCTCGGCGAGGTGGGCGTCGAGCTGGGCGAGGGTCGACTTGAGGAGTTCCTCGCGTACGGCGTCGTTGTCCCGGTCGAAGAGCCGGGCCGGGGTGTGCAGGCCGAACAGGGTGAGGGTCTGGTAGCCCTGCTCGACGAGGTCCGGGCCGAGGATCGTCGGGTCGGTGAGGGAGTGGCAGTAGATCTCGGAGGGCGGCGCGGTGGGAAGCCGGCCGGCGGCCGCCTCGGCGTGGGCGGTGGCCAGTTGCTCGTAGCCCTCGGCGATGTGGAAGGTGCCGGAGAACGCCTCGCGCGGGTCGACCTCGCTGTCGCGCAGCCGCGGGAGTCGCTTGAGCAGCATGTTGACCTTGAGCTGGGCGCCCTCGGCGGGGGTGGGCGGCTGGTCGCCGGTGAGCACGGCGAGTTGTTGCGGGGAGGCGTTGACCAGGACGTGCCGGGCCGCGACGGTGCCCTCTCCGTCGGCCGTGCGATAGGTGATCTCCGCCGCGCTGCCGTCCGTGTCGATCCCTACGGCCTCGTGCCCGGTGGCGAGCACCGCGCCCGCGTCCCGTGCCGCTGTGGCCAGGGCATCGGTGAGGGCGCCCATGCCGCCGACGGGGACGTCCCAGGCTCCGGTCCCGCCGCCGATCACGTGGTAGAGGAAGCAGCGGTTCTGCTTGAGGGAGGGGTCGTGGGCGTCGGCGAAGGTGCCGATGAGCGCGTCCGTCAGGACGACACCCCGGACCAGGTCATCGGCGAAGCGCTCCTCCACGGCCGCACCGATCGGTTCCTCGAACAGGACCCGCCACGCCTCCTCGTCGTCCACCCGCAGGCGCAGTTCGTCCCGGGTGGGCAGGGGCTCGGTGAGCGTGGGGAAGATCCGCTGCGCGACGCGGCCCGTCATGTCGTAGAGCCGCTGCCACGCCTGGTACTCGCGTTCGCCGCCGGTGAGCCGGGCGAAGGCCTCCCTGGTGCGGCGCTCGCCGCCGCCGACGAGCAGACCGGTCGGCCTGCCGTCGCGTTCCACGGGGGTGTACGACGAGACATTGCGCGTGCGGACGCGGAAGTCCAGCCCGAGATCGCGGACGATCTTCTTGGGCAACAGGCTGACCAGGTACGAGTAGCGCGACAGCCGGGCGTCCACCCCCGCGAACGGCCGCGTGGAGACCGCCGCGCCCCCGGTGTTCCCGAGCCGCTCGAGCACCAGTACGGACCGCCCGGCCCGGGCCAGATAGGCGGCGGCGACCAGTCCGTTGTGGCCCCCGCCGACGATGACGGCGTCGTAACTGCGCTGGTGTCCCTCGTGTGCAGGCATGGTTCTTCGTAACACGTGGTGATCTAGGTCGGCCAGAGGTGGACGGCAGCCGGTCCACGGCGCCGGTCTCGGTCACTGCGCTCCCGACGCCCGCTGCTGCCGCAGGACCGCCACCCGGCGGTACAGCTCCACCGCCTCCGCGCCGCGCCCCAGCTGCTCCAGGCAGTGGGCCTCGTCGTTGCGGCTGGCGAGGGTGTCGGGGTGTTCGGCGCCGAGGACGCGTTCGCGGGCGGTCGCCACCCTGCGGTACTCGCTGAGGGCGTCCGCCCAGCGGCCCAGCCAGCCCAGGCCCACGGCGACCTCGCGACGGCTGACCAGGGTATCCGGATGGTCGGCCCCGAGGACACGTTCGCGGATCGCGCACACGTCACGGGACTCGGCGAGGGCCTCTTCCCAGCGGCCGAGGCGGCCGAGGTTGACGCCGAGGCCGTGCCGGGCGCGCAGGGTCTCGGGGTGGGCGGGGCCGTGGATGCGGGTGCGGTCCTCGATCAGGTCGCGGTAGAGCTGGAGTGCGTCCGCGCTGCGGCCGAGGCGCCCGAGGCTGATGCCGACCTCGTAACGGGCGGCGAGGGTGTCGGGGTGGTCGGGGCCGAGAGCCTGGGCGCGGGCTTCGGCGACCTCGTGGTAGGTCTGCAGGGCCTCCGCCCAGCGCCCCAACTGGCCGAGGGCGTAGGCGACTTCGTAGCGGGTGACCAGCGTGTCGGGGTGATGGGGGCCCAGCACCCGGGCGCGGTCGGCGGCCACCTCGCAGGCCATGCGGTACGAGTCCTCCAGACGGCCGAGCCTGCTGAGGTTGAAGGCGAGGTTGTGGCGGCAGCGGAGGGTGTCCGGATGATCGGGGCCCATACCGCGTTCCCGTGCGGTGAGCACCGAGTTGTAGACCTGGTGGGCGTCGAAGTGGCGGCCCAACTGGCCGAGGACATACGCCATTTCCTGGCGGGCGGCGAGGGTGTCGGGGTGATCGGCACCCAGGGCGCGGGTTCTGCTCGCGGCCACGTGCTTGTACTCGCGCAGGGCGTCGGCGGCGCGGCCGGTGCGGCTGAGGGTGAAGGCGACCTCGTAGCGGCTGGCGAGGGTGTCGGGGTGGTCGGGGCCGAGCAGATGCTCGCGCTCGGCGGCGACCGCGCGGTGCACCTCGCCGGCCTCGGCCCAGCGGCCCAGGCGCCCGAGACTGAGTCCCGCGTTGTGCCGTCCGGCGAGTGCCGCGAGGGCCTGCGCGGAGGGCACCGGCGGCTCGTCCGGCACGGGTTCCTCGGCGCGGCCGGTGGCGGAGCGGGCGATCCACTCGCCGGTGAGGCCGGCCCCGGCGTCCGGGGGTGTGGTGACGAGGCCGGCGCCGGTGGCCTTGTGGCCGGTGGTCATGCCACGGGTCCAGGACGGCAGCCGGGTCTCGCGGGGGCGGGCGGGTTCGGCGGACTCCGGCGGCCGGAAGTCGGGCCGCGGGGTCACCACAGTGGGCACGTACGCCGGGGTGGTGCGGCCCAAGGTGATCCGGCGGCCCAGCTCACGTGCGTCGTGCGGGCGTTGTTCGGGCTGTTTGGCCAGCAGGTCGAGGATGACCTTGTCGAGGTACTCCGGGAGTTCGGCGCGGTGGCTGCGCGGCGGCCGGGGTGGGGTGTCACGGTGGCCGACGAGGATCGCCCACGCGTCCTCCAGGTCGAACGGCGGTGCCCCGGTGGCGATCTCGTACAGCACACATCCCAGGGAGTACAGGTCGCTGCGCTGGTCGACCTCGGAGCCTCCTATCTGCTCCGGCGACATGTAGTGCGGGGTGCCCATCGCGATGCCGGTGCCGGTCAGCCGGGAGGTGAAGTCGACGTCGTGGCCGAGGCGGGCGATGCCGAAGTCGCAGATCTTCACGGTGCCGTCGGTGAGCCGGACGATGTTCGCGGGCTTCAGGTCCCGGTGCACGATGCCCTGCTGGTGGGTGTAGGCGAGGGCGGCGGCGACCTGGTCGGCGATCTCGACGACATCGGCGACGGGCAGCGGGTGCTGTTTGTTGTCCTCCAGGAGCTGGCTGAGGTTGCGGCCGTCCAGGAGCTCCATCACCAGGTAGAGGACGCCGTCGGACTCGCCGAAGTCATGGACGACCGTTATGCCGCGGTGGCTGAGGGCGGCGGCCACGCGCGCCTCGCGCCGGAACCGCTCCCTCAGGACCCGGGTGAAGGTCTGGTCGTGCTGCCCGCCCAGCGGCTTGAGACACTTCACGGCGACATGGCGGCCCAGCGATTCGTCGCGCGCCCGCCACACCTCGCCCATGCCCCCGCGCCCGATCGGATCGAGCAGCCGGTACCGCCCCTGGATGAGCCTGCTGTCCCCCATCTCCTGCGACCGCCCCCGTAAAGTTCGCCCCGCCCTCCCATGGCTCGTCCAGTATGGCGACCTATCGTCCGAGTTTGTACGGGGCGGGCCGGGAGCCCGGCCCGAGGCGGGCCATGGCACGCAGGATGTGTTTGGGCGGGAGTTGCCAGCGCAGACGTGCGGGAACGCAGCGCAGCAGGGTGCCCGTGGCGCGCAACTGGCGGGTGACGGTGGTGGGTTTGGGCGCTTTCCTGCCGTACAGCTCGTGGGCGTACGGCGGCAGGGCGGCGTACGCCAGCTGCGCCACGCGCCGCCACAGCACCTCTCGCGCCGGGACGAGGAGGGGGTGCGTCGGCGGGCGGAGCAGGAAGTCGTCCACTTCGCGGGCCTCGGGCGTAGTGGCGAGTTCGGGGAGCACCTTCTCGAAGTAGGCGGCCATCTCCGACCGGCTCGCCGGCACGGCGTCGGGGTCCAGGCCCACCAGGCGGGCGCTGACCCGGTGTTCGGACAGGTAGCGGTCCGCCTGTTCGTCGGTGAGGCGGAAGCCGGAGCGGCGGGCGACCTGGAGGTAGGAGTCGATCTCGGCGCAGTGCACCCACAGCAGGAGTTCGGGGTCGTCGACGCCGTAGCGTTCGCCCGTGTCGGGGTCGGTCGCTCCGAGCATGCTGTGGATCTTCCGGACCCGGGCGCCGGCCTTCTCGGCGGCCTCCGTGGTGCCGTAGGTCGTCGTGCCGACGAAGTTGGCGGTGCGCATCAGCCGGCCCCAGGCTTCGCGCCCGAAGTCGGAGTTCTGCATGACCCCGCGCACCGCACGCGGGTGCAGGGCCTGGAGGTAGAGCGCGCGGATGCCGGCGACCCACATCATGGGGTCGCCGTGCATCTGCCAGGTCACCGAGTCCGGGGTGAACAGCCCGGGATCGCCGGCCTCGAAGCCGGCTGCGCCTGCCGTACGCCCAGGTGTGACCACAGCCTCCGCCTGTCTCCAGAGCATCACACCGATCCCCGCATCCGAGGTCACTCCGGATCGTTCCCTCAACACTGCTGGGTCATTCCCCCGAGCTACATGTTGATCATGTGGCCGGCGAGGCCGTGGACCGCTTCCTTAACTGCCTCGCCCAGCGTCGGGTGGGCGTGGACGTTGCGGGCGACCTCGTGGACGGTGAGGTCCCACTGCTGGGCCAGGGTCAGCTCGGGGAGTAGTTCGGTGACGTCCGGGCCGATCAGGTGACCGCCGAGGAGCTCGCCGTACTTGGCGTCGCTGATCAGCTTCACGAAGCCGGTCGCGTCGCCCAGGCCATGGGCCTTGGCGTTCGCGGTGAACGGGAACTTGGCGACCTGGACGTCGAAGCCCTTCTCCCTCGCCTGCGCCTCGGTGTAGCCGAAGCTGGCGATCTGCGGCTGGCAGAACGTGGACCGCGGGATCATCACGTAGTCCAGCTCCATGGTCTCCGCGTCCGCGATCGTCTCAGCGGCGACCACGCCCATCGCCTCGGCGGCGTGCGCGAGCATCAGCTTCGCGGTGACGTCGCCGATGGCGTAGATGTGCGGGACGGAGGTGCGGCAACGGCCGTCGACGTCGATCGCACCGCGCTCGGTGACGCGCACGCCGGTGTTCTCCAGGCCGTAACCGGTGACGTTCGGGGCGAAGCCGATCGCCTGCAGGACCTTGTCCGCCTCCAGGATCTTCTGGGCGCCGTCCTTGCCGGTGACCGTGACACGGACCTGCGGGCCGGACTCGTCGATCGACTCGACCCGGGTCGAGGTGAGGACGTCGATGCCCAACTTCCGGTACTGCTTGGCCAGTTCCGCGGAGACTTCGGCGTCCTCCAGCGGCGCCACCCGGTCCAGGAACTCGACGATCGTCACCTTCACGCCGTAGTTGTGCAGCACGTAGGCGAACTCGACGCCGATCGCGCCGGCGCCCGCGATCACGATGGACTGCGGCAGGTCCTCGGCCAGGATCTGCTCCTCGAACGTCACCACGCGCGACGTACGGCGCGTGCCGGGCAGCAGCTTGGGGCTCGCCCCGGCGGCGATGATGCAGTGATCGAAGCCGATGGTCCGGGTGTTGCCGTCGTAGTCGGCCACCTGGAGCGTGTGCGGGTCGACGAACGTACCGCGACCGCTGATCTCCGTGATCTTGTTCTTCTTCATCAGGTAGTGGACGCCCTTGACCCGGCCGTCGGCGACCTTCCGGCTGCGACGGAAGGCCTCCCCGTAGTCGAAGGAGACCTCACCGTCCACCTTGATGCCGAAGGTCTTCGCCTCGCGCGTGAAGAGGTGCGCGAGCTCGGCATTGCGCAGCAGGGCCTTGGTGGGGATACAGCCCACGTTCAGACAGACGCCGCCCCAGTACTTCTCCTCGACGACCGCGACACGCTTGCCCAGTTGGGCGGCCCGGATGGCGGCTACGTATCCGCCGGGGCCCGCGCCGAGTACGACGACGTCGAAGTGCTCACCCTGCTCGTCCATGGACGGCTTCCTTCCGATCGAACAACCTGGTCATCAACTCGACAGCGGCGGCATTCGCCACCGCCCGCCGCCGGGGAGCCGGTGGACGGCGAGTGAAGCGACCACATGATGCACCACCTCGGCAGCCCAGTTCCCCGGACGTCCGCTTCAGCGCCCCGGCGCCGTGATCTATGCCCGCTCCGCCATCATCGACGGCGGACCGTCGCCCCGTCGACTTCGTGTACTCCTGCCTCGGCGGCACCCGTCCTGCGCGCGTCGAGGCCGAAGGCGGCGACCGGGCTGCGCACACCGGGCTCGAGGACGGCATCGGCCTGTGCCGAGCCGGCGGCGATCTGCACGGGGCGCGTCCACCGACCGAACCAACCCGAGGCCCACCTCAACGCTCTCCAGCTGGGGGAAGACCTCCGGCAGACCGGGTGCGCACCCGCTTGGTGGCGCGCCCGACGTGCGCCTTCCGTGGTGAGGTCCTCGCGCCCGGAGCGGGTTCCGCCCTCGCGACCGGGCGCGCCGCCTCGGTCGCCATGGCCCGTCGCTACCGTGCCGCCTCGTCCTCGATGTCGCGGACCAGGTCGATGGCCCGGCCCAGGGTGACGAGGCGGGCGTCAATGGTCTCGCCCGCGGGATAGAGACGAACCGTGTCGACACCGGCCTCGCGCCACACGCGCAGCCGCTCGCGCACCATGGCCTCGGTTCCGATCAGTGTGGTCGCCAGCACCATCTCGTCGGTGACCAGGCCGGCCGCGCCGTCCCGGTCTCCGGCCTGCCAGCGGGTCCGGACCTCGGCCGCCACCTCGGCCCATCCCTGGCGGCTGTAGGCGTTGTTGTAGAAGTTCGTGGTCGCGGAGCCCATGCCGCCGAGGCTGAAGGCCAGCTCCTTCTTGCGCCCGGCCACCATCGCGCGCAGCACGTCCTCGTCGTCCGCGAAGGCGACCTCGGCACCCTGACAGATGTCGAGGTCGGAGCGGGTACGGCCGGCGGCGGCCAAGCCCTGGTCCAGGTGGTCGAAGTACGCCTCCTTGGCGCCTTCGGGTACGAAACTGGTGCCCAGCCAGCCGTCGGCGATCTCGCCGGTCAGGTGCAGCATCTTCGGCGAGAGGGTGGCCAGGTAGACGGGGATGTCGTAGTCGGAGCGCATGGACAGGCGCATGGGCCTGCCGTCCCCGCCCGGCAGCGGGATCTGGAACTCCCGCCCCTCGTAGGAGAGTTTTTCTCCGGCGGCGGCCTGTCGGACAATCTCGACGGTCTCCCGCATGCGCGACAGGGGTCGAGCGAAGGGCACGCCGTGCAGCCCTTCGATCACCTGCGGTCCGGAGGGGCCGAGTCCCAGGAGGAAACGTCCCTGAGAAAGCTGCGACAACGTGATCGCGGCGCGGGCGATGGCCACCGGAGTGCGGGTACCGAGCTGGATGATCCCCGATCCGAGAAGCATGCGCTCGGTCTTCGCGGCGAGGTAGCCCAACGGCGAGGGCGCCTCGGAACCCCATGCTTCCGCGACCCAGCAGATGTCCAGACCGAGTTTCTCCCCCTCGGTGACATAGTCGACGAGCTCCCGCCAGTCGCCCCCGGAGGCCTCGATCGTGGTGGAGGTACGCATCAGAGACCCACCTCGCCCGAGGTCCCGGTTCCCTCGGTGCCCTCAGTACTCTCGGCCAGCTTCTTGATCTTTTCGAGGGTGACGGTCATGTTGGCCTCGAACTCCCGCATCCGTACGAAGACGATCTTCTGCTCCTTCTCCGGCATGCGATCAATGGCGAAGGAGAGGCCCGAGCGGCCCGGCCCCATCTGCATCCACTCCGTGAGGAGAGTGCCGCCGTCCTGCGGCGCCACCGTGAACCGCCAGATCGCCGACGGATGCTGCGGATCCTCGACCGCCCAGGCGAGCGTCCTCGACGGTTCGTACTCGACGATGTGGGACGTGGTGGCCCACTCCCCGAACGCCTCATGCTTGCTCCGGCCGATGAACCGGGCTCCCGGAGCGGGGCCGCTCCGGCCGTCCAGCCACTCGACCGACTGGAGCTCGGAGCTCAGCCGCGGCATCAGATCGATGTCGGCAACCAGCGCCCACACCCGCGCCGGCGGGGCGGCGATCCAGGTGTGGACCTCAACCGCCGGCTTATCCGCGTAGCGCGCGCCTGTCCACTCCATGGTCCTGCGACTCCCTGCCTCTACCGAGAATCCTCATTCGAGTACCTGACCAGTAAAGTTGCGTAAACGGACTTACTTGTCAAGGCTGGGTACGGGCGCCACGGAGCCGGCGACTCAGCCCGCGAACCGCTCCCGCACATCCGGCCGTTCGGCCACATGCGGTGGATAGCCGGGGCCCATCCGCGCGCGGGTGTTGTCCGCGGTCATGGGCTCGCCGCAGGCGGCGCACACCACCTCGGCATGGGTTTCCCGCCCGCACACATCGTGCAGCATCGTCACCGGCGGGCCCGCTTCCCCGGCCAGCCAGCGGTCTCCCCACCGGTTCATCACCAGCAGCACGCCGTAGAAGTCGCGCCCCATCTCGGTGAGCACGTAGTCGTGCCGAACCGGCTCCGTCTGGTACGGCCGCTTCTCCAGCAGCCCCTCCTCCACCAACCGGCGCAGCCGGTCCGTCAGCGTGTTGCGGGCGATCCCGAGCGACTCCTGGAAAGCGTCGAAACGCCGGATCCCGTAGAACGCCTCACGCAGCACCAACGGCGTCCACCAGTCCCCGAGCAGGTCCATGGTCCGCGCGATCGAGCAGGGCCACTGCGCAAAGGATGTCCGTCTCATGACGGCCAGCATAGGTTCGTCCAGTCGTGAGACCCAGCAGGTAAAGCGAGCAGCGGCCTGCACGGCCCCTTGTGTTCCATCAATAACGAAGTTATGTTGCCGCCATGAAACGTGACTTGCTGGGCAGAAGGCTGGTTGTCACCGGAGCGGCACGCGGCATCGGCGAGAAGGTGGCGCGCCTCGCCGCCGCCCGAGGTGCTCGTGTGACCGTGATCGGGCTGGAGCCCGATCGATTGCGCGACCTCGCCGACGACCTGGGCCCCGCCGCTTCATGGTGTGAGGCCGATGTGCGCGACGGCGCCGCTCTGCGGTCGGCGATCGACGAGGCCGCCGAGGTCATGGGCGGCATCGACCTCGTCGTCGCCAATGCCGGCGTGGTGGCGTACGGGACGGTGCGGCAGACGGACGAGGCATCGTTCGAGCGGGTGATGGACATCAACCTCAACGGCGTGTTCCGCACCCTCAAGTACGCGACGCCCCATCTGGAGCGCAGCCGGGGTCACGTGCTGGTCGTGGCGTCCGCGCTGTCGTTCATGCCGCTGGCCGCGATGGCCTCGTACGGCGCGAGCAAGGCGGCGGCCGAGCTGCTCGCCCTGACCTACCGCCAGGAGGTGGCACACCTCGGGGTCACGGTCGGCCTGGTGCACCCCTCCTGGATCGACACGGACCTCGTCCGGGGCGCCGAAGCGGATCTCCCGTCCTTCCATGGACTGCGAAACCGGCTGCCCTATCCGGGCAACGTCACCACGAGCGCCGACCGGGCGGCTGCCGCGATCGTCGACGGGCTCGTGCGCCGACGCAGCCGCGTGTATGTGCCTCGCGCGGTCGCCGTGGCCAACTGGGCGAAGGGAGCGCTGAATTCACCGCTGGCCTGGCCGTGGGCAAGGCGCTTCGCGGCCCGGGCGGTTCCGTCCCTCGAACGGGAGGTCGCAGCGCTGGGGAGGCATGACCAAGTCACGCCGGGTACCGATGCTCCCGCCGCCGTGGAGACCATGTCGCCATAGCCGCGCACCGGCGCACCGGGCTGCGCCCAACCCCCTGGCGTCTTACCGGACTTGGCCGATCGAGTCGTACAGGCGCGCGCCGGCCTCGTGCGAGGCCTCGGCACGTTCCCGCTCGTCACCCAGCCCGACCGAGAAGTTCACGCCCATCGGCAGGAGCACCTGCGCCACGGCGTCGTCGAACTCGACGAAGTGCTCAGCCAGTTCAAGGGTGATGTAACCGTGTACGAAACTCCACAACTGGGCGGCGATGGCTTCGGGTTCCTGCCGCGCGACCCTGCCGGAGAGCACCAGCCGTTCGCACGCCGCGATCACATGAGCGTGGGCTTCCCGAAAGGCCGGGGAATGCCCGCTCAGGCGAAGGTCCGCATCCGACAGGGGCCGGTACGTCGCCCGAGTCGACAGCCCGAACATCAGGTCGTAGAGGTGAGGGTTCTCGCGGGCCAGCCGACGGCAGGTCAAGGCCATGGCGAAGAGATCCGCGATCGGGTCCTCCGTCACCGGTACCCGGGCGAACGCGCTGCCGAGTTCCCTGAACCCATGGTCGGCAACGGCGCCCATCAACTCGGGGATCCCACCGAAGTGGCTGTAGACCACCATCGTCGACAGACCGCTCGCGGAAGCCACCGTGCGCGCCTTCAAAGCCGATGGCCCCTGCTCGGCCAGCAGACCGATGGCCGCCCGCACAAGCCGTTCCGGTGCGTCGTCAAGCCTCGCCCGCCCTGCCATGTCCCGCACCCCTCCACCGTTGACACACATGAAATAACTTGGTTATGTCATTCGTCACGGCAATAGTACACATCGCACATGCCGTGCCGTCTCGGACACAGCGTCCACCCTTGGACACCTCATCACGCGCCGGTGCGGACGCGGCCCGTCGGGGCGCATCCGACCCCCCTCGCCGCGACCCGCGTCCACTCCGCGCCTGTCCGCGCACACCATCCCCCTGAACTCAGCACGGGAGCAGAATCCATGCCGTACAAAGACAAGGGCCATCTGGAGATCGAAGATCGCGGGGCCGTCCTGATCGTCCGGGTCGACGGTGGCCCGCATCAGGAGTTCGGCCTCGATATCGCCCGTCAGCTGGACAAGCTGGTAGCCCGGGCCGACCGCGATCCGGGCATCCGTGCCGTCGTCTTCACCGGGGCGCACCCCGAGCGGTTCGTCAGCCATGCCGCGGTGCGGTGGCTGCAGGAAGAGGGCGCCGCGAGCCCTTCGGTGGGCCGACGGGGTGCCGCAGCCGTCGTACGCGCGGCGAAGCACGTGGACCGGTCCCGTCTCCTCGGGCCCTTGATGCGCAGGACCCCGATGCGCGGAGCCCTTCAACTGGAGCGCCTGCACACGACGTTCCTCCGGATGAACGCCAGCGGTGTCCTCTTCGTCGCCGCCCTCAACGGTTCGGCTCTCGGCCTCGGCGCCGAGTTCGCCTGGGCGTGCGATCTGCGGGTCATGGCCGACGGGGACTACTTCATCGGCCAGCCGGAAATCCTCCTCGGCATCATCCCGGGCGGAGGCGGCACCCAACGGCTGACCCGTCTGATCGGCACCCACCGGTCCTTGGCCGCGATCCTCGAAGGCAAGCCGTTCACGCCCGCGGAGGCTCTCGCCAACGGCGCGGTCGACGAGGTCGTTGCGCAGCACAAGGTGCTCGCGCAGGCGGTCGAACTCGCGGAACGCTTCGGCAAGCGGTCGAAGGGGTCGGTCGCGTCCGCCAAGAGGTCGGTGTACTTCGGCGGCTCGATGTCGCTGAAGGACGGCCTGCACGTCGAACGCGCCGAGTTCTTCACCAGAGTCATGTCGAAGGAGGGGCAGGAACTGATGCTCGACTACATGGAGACGACGGACGCCACCGGCGAGCTCCCGCTCTACCGGCCGGACACCTACGCGCAGGCGCTCACCTCGGGCAGTGTGCCCGGGCACCGCTCGACGCAGTCGACGCGGCGGTGAGTCGACGATGACCACCGCGCACTCCTTCACCCGTCAGGACATCACGTTCCCCTCCGGCGACAGCACGTGTGCCGGATGGCTCTACCTCCCGACGGGTGTCACCTCCCCGCCCGTCGTCGTCCTCGGACACGGCCTGGGCGCAACCCGCGAGATGCGCCTGGACGCCTTCGCCGAGCGTTTCGCACAGGCCGGTATCGCCGCCGTGGCCTTCACCTACCGGCACTTCGGCGACAGCGGCGGCCACCCGCGCCAGCTCCTGTCGATCAAGCGTCAGCTCGCCGACTGGGATGCCGCCCTCGCCCACGTCAAGACCCGTTCCGACGTCGACCGCTCCCGGGTCGCGGTCTGGGGCAGCTCCTTCGGCGGCGGCCACGCCATCACCGTCGCCTCACGCCATCCAGAACTGCGTGCGGCCGTGGCCCAGTGTCCGTTCACCGACGGACTCGCCTCCGCGCTCGCGCTGGGCCCGCTCGCCTCACTCAGGATGACCCCCGTGTTCGCCCGTGATCTGGCGACGAGGGTCCGCGGCAGGGCGCCCGCGATGGTTCCCATCGCCGCCTCCCCCGGTTCACCGGCCCTCATGAACGCCCCTGACGCCCTGCCCGGATACCAGGCGCTCCAGCCGCCCGGCACGACATTCCGCAACGAGGTGGCGGCACGGGTGATCCCGACCATCGCCGCCTACCGGCCCGGGCGTGCGGCGAGGAAGGTCACCATGCCGATCCTCTTCTGTGTCAGCAACACCGACTCGGTCACGCCTCCCGCCCAGACCCTCCGGTACGCGGGCACCGCGCCCCGGGGAGAGATCAAGAGGTACGACGCCGGCCACTTCGACTTCTACACCGGCGAGACCTTCGAGCAACTGGTCCGCGACCAGACCGAGTTCCTCGTCCGCCGGCTGCACCCGGCGCCCGCCGTCCAGACTCCCTGACCGGATCGCATCACCCCGAGACAGGTACGCCCGCCATGAATTTCGCTTCTCTGCCCGACCGCCGTGCCGAGCTCGACCCCCATGGAGCCGCGGTCTCCGACGGGCACCGGTCCCTCACCAACACGCAACTGCTGAGCCGGGTCCGAACGGCGGCGCGTCAGCTCCAGGACCACGGGATCGGTCCCGGTGACGTCGTCGCCCTCCAGCTGACCAACCGCGTCGAGTTCGTGGTCCTGCTGTTCGCCTCCTGGCGGCTCGGCGCCACCGTCACGCCGGTCAACCCGAGCATGACCCACGTCGAAGTGGTCCGACAGCTCCAGGACTCCGGTGCGCGCCTGCTGGTGGTCGAGGACGGTACGGCCGTCATGGCGCACGAGGTCGCCGTACTCGCGGTCGGCGAACTGTACGAAGGAACAACAGAGCCGGATCAAGCACCGCTTCTGGACCCGGCCACGCCGGCCCTGCTCATCTACACCAGTGGTACGACCGGAGTGCCCAAGGGCGTGATGCTCGACCACGCCAACATCGACGCCATGGTGGAGATGGGGCGCCGGGCGCTGGAGGTCGGGCCGGCCGACCGGTGCCTGCTGATCCTGCCGCTCTTCCACGTCAACGGCATCGTGGTCAGCGTCCTTCTGCCGCTGCTCGTGGGCGCGAGCGTCGTCATCGCGGGCCGCTTCGCCCCCCGCACCTTCTTCGAACTCGTCGAGCAGGAGCGCCCCACCTTCTTCAGCGCGGTGCCGACGATCTACAGCATGCTCGCGGCGCTCCCGGACGACGTCCGGCCCGACACCTCGTCGCTGCGGTTCGGAGTCTGCGGCGCCGCACCCGCCTCGGCCGAACTGCTGACCCGGTTCGAGGCCCGGTACGGGTTCCCGCTCGTCGAGGGGTACGGCCTGTCCGAAGGGACCTGCGGCTCCACCATCAACCCCGTCGCCGGCCCTCGACGCGCCGGAACCGTGGGGCTTCCCTTCCCCGGCCAGGAGATCCGGATCGTCGACACCGACGGCACCGAAATGGCGCCGGGCACGGACGGTGAAGTCGTCGTGAGGGGCCCCAACGTCATGCGTGGGTATCTCGGCCGGCCTGACGAAACGGCCCGCGTCATCGTCGACGGCTGGCTGCACACGGGAGACGTCGGCCACCTCGACGCCGACGGCTATCTGACTCTGGTCGGGCGCTCGAAAGACATGATCATCCGCGGCGGGGAGAACATCTACCCCAAGGAGATCGAGGACGTGCTCGCAAGCGACCCGGCCGTGCTCGAGGCCGCCGTGATCGGCGTACCCGACGAGAAGTGGGGCGAGGTGGTCGTCGCCTACGTCCAGCCGCGACCGGGGTCGACCGTCGATCCGTCGGCCCTGAAAGCCCTCTGTGCGCGCAGCCTCACCGGCTACAAGCGCCCGACCGCGTTCTTCGTGGTGGAAGCCCTCGCGAAGAACGCGGTCGGCAAGATCGACAAGACCTCGCTGCGTGCCGGCCACGCCGCACGCTCTGCCCGATCCTGATCAACGTGGTTCCAGAGCGGCCCACAGCGTCCCGGGCTTCACCGGTCAGGAGCGAGTGGGCCGCTGCCACTGCCGCTCTCGTCGAAGGCCCGGGCGCGGCGCAGATGCGGAATGGCGCCCTTGAGGCACCTCAGTGATCCGTAGGCACTGTCAATCACCTCGGTGCGTCGGAGGGAAGGTCCGGCCGGTCGAGTTCGTCGACGCCGTCTCCGAGTCGGCGTCGAGCGAAATCCTCCGCGAGGATCTCCCCTCCCCCAACGCGTGACACCGGCCGCGCGGCTGCTCAGGCAGGCCCCCGGTCACAGGGCGCCGCGACCCGTCATGGGACGCGGCACCCTGCACGAACCGCGAATCAGGAGTCGCCTCCCTGGGGCAGGAGTGCCTCGCCGAGCATGCGCCAGTACGGCATCGCGGACTCGCCCGGCTCGACCCCGATCACCTGCACGGCGACATGATCGGCTCCGGCCTCGACATGGGCATGGAGCTTCTCGACGATGGTGTCCAGGTCGCCCCAGAACACGAGGTCGTCGACGATGCGGTCGCTGCCATCGGCGATCTCCTTCTCGGAGTAGCCCAGTCGACGGAACTTCGCGATGTTGTAAGGGGAGTTCAGATAGACGTGCAGGTGCTTTCGCGCGATCGCGCGGGCCCTGTCGGGGTCCGACTCGAACAGCACCGCGTGCTCGACGCCCAGGAACGCGTTCGGTCCGAGGATCTCGCGCGCCTGCGCGGTGTGCGCCACGTTGACGTGATAGGTCTGCGCGCCGGCCGTGCGTTCGCGAGCCAGCTCGAGCATTTTGGGCCCGTACGCGGCCATGATGCGGCGCATCGGAGTCTTCGGCAGTGGATTGGGAGTCTCGACCGCGTCCATCTCGTCGAGGTACGCCGTCATGGCCGCCAGGGGCTTGGTCCCCGGGCCCTGCCCGCCGCCGAACCCCAGACCGAGCACATGCCGGTCGGGATAGGCGTCGGCCAACAGGAGGGCGGCGCCATACGCCCACCGGGCTCCGCGTGACCAGATCTGTGCGATGCCGTTGACGACGCGCATCCGCTCAGTACTGGAGAGCAGATAGCCGGCGTGCGTGAGCGCGTCGCGCCCGAGAAGCTCGGGAACCCACAACGCCCGCCAGCCCCGTTCCTCGAGTTCCTGTACCGACTCGCGTATCAGCGCCGCCGGTTGGACCTCGAAGTCGAAGGTGTAGAGCCCGAACGTCCCGAGATCCAGGCCATCAATGCTGCCCATCGAACTCTCCTCGCGGATGAAAGAGCGGCCCCTCCAGGAGGGCCGCGCACTGCCACTCCCCATTGAAGCAGACAGACCTGTCTGTTAACTTGCGTCTCATGAGTACTGCGCCAAAGCGACTCCCGGCCCGGGACCGCATTCTCGACACCGCCTGCGAGCTGTTCTATGCCCACGGCATCCACGCGGTGGGGGTGGACCGGCTGATCGCCGAGTCGGGAGTCGCCAAGGCCACGCTGTACAAGCAGTTCCCCAGCAAGGACGACGTGGTCGCCGCCTACCTGCGCCGCATGGACGACAGATGGCGACGCCAGCTGCGCTCGGCGGCGTCCGCGGCCGGCGACGACCCGCGCGACCAGCTCTTCGGCCTTTTCGTCGCAATGGAACACGCGGCACGAGGGGGCACGCTGGGCTGTGCGTTCATCAACGCGGTGGCGGAGTACGAACCCGGCAGCACGGCGCACACCATCACCGTCGAGCACAAGCGCGCCGTACGCGACTGGGTGCGCGACCTGGCGGCCGCGGCCGGCGCCGCGGAACCCGACATGCTCGCTTTCCAGCTCACGCTCCTCATTGACGGCACGCTGGCGGCGACACGCGTCGAACGGGCCGACGCCGCCGCCGAGGCCGCCAAGCGGACGGCCCGCGACCTCCTCGACGCAGCCTGCCCCCGATAACTCCTGGAGCCAGCCGTTCGCGGCTCACTCCAGGACGGTACAGACAAACCTTTCTCTTTAGTAGACAGACCTTTCTGTTCGCAATGCCGGAGCACCACTTCCACCGAAGAGCACCACCTCCACCGAAGGGTTCGATCCATGTCCGAGCAGACTCTGCCCACCACCGCCCGCGCCTGGCACCTCGACAGCCGCCCTGAGGGCCGACCGACGGCGTCCAACCTCTCGCTGCGCGAGGTGGACCTCCCCGCACCCGGCCCCGGCCAGCTCCTGATCGCCAACGAGTACCTTTCCGTCGACCCCTACATGCGCGGCCGGATGAGCGACAAGAAGTCCTACATCGATCCCTACGAGGTGGGCGCGCCGCTGGACGGACCCGCCGTGGGCCGCGTCCTGTCCTCCCATGCCGAGGGTTTCGCTCCCGGCGACTACGTGGTGCACGCCCTCGGCTGGCGCGACCACGCGATCCTCGACGCGGCAGGCGCTCAGAAGGTGGACCCGAATCTCGCACCGCTCCCCGCCTACCTGGGCGTGCTCGGCGTTCCCGGTCTCACCGCGTACATCGGCCTGGAGCGGTTCGCGAAGATCAAGGAGGGCGACACAGTCTTCGTCTCCGGTGCCGCTGGCGCCATCGGCACCCAGGTCGGCCAGATCGCCAAGCTGAAGGGTGCCGGCCGGGTGATCGGCAGCGCGGGCTCGGACGAGAAGGTCAAGCTGCTCATCGAGGAGTACGGCTACGACGCGGCGTTCAACTACAAGAACGGGCCGGTCGCCGAGCAGCTGGCGCAGGCGGCACCGGAGGGCATCGACGTCTTCTTCGACAACGTCGGCGGCGAGCACTTGGAGGCGGCGATCGGCGCCCTCAAGCTGCACGCACGGATCGTCCTGTGCGGGATGGTCTCCCAGTACAACGGCGAGAAGGTCGTGGGCCCGCGCAACCTGTGGAACCTGTCCGTCACGCGTTCGGACATCCTGGCGTTCATGTTCAGCGAAGAGCTGGACCTCCAGCCTGACTTCGTCCGCGAGGTCGGCGGCTGGCTCGCCGAGGGCAAGCTCCACTACCGCGAAACCGTCCGGGACGGCCTGGAGAACACCTTGGACGCGTTCCTCGCCATGATGCGGGGCGAGAACGTCGGAAAGATGATCGTCAAGCTCTGAGTCCGCCTTTGCCGGACCGCGCGATGGGGCCTGCCCGCGTAGGGCGGGCCCCCTTTCGCGTCATGTGCGGGCCGGTCGCGCGCCAGGGGCGTGCGCATCCTCTCCGCGCAGGCACTTGCGATCATCACCCCTCCCCGTTTAGATTATGATCGTAATTCAATTACCTACTTCACCAGGAACCTCCATGGACCTCTCCACCAGCACCGTTCTCGTCACCGGAGCCAACCGGGGATTCGGCAGGGCCCTCGCCGCCGAACTGCTCAGCCGCGGCGCCACCGTCTACGCCGGCGCCCGCAACCCCGACCAGGTCGACCTGCCCGGCGTCAAGCCGATCGCGCTCGACATCACCGACCCCGCCTCCGTCGCGGCCGCCGCCGAGGCCACCGGCGATGTCACGGTCCTGGTCAACAACGCGGGGTCGTCCACCGGCGCCGACCTGCTGACCTCCGACCTGGACGCCGTCCGCCTGGAGATGGACACCCACTACTTCGGCACCCTGTCGGTGACCCGCGCCTTCGCACCCCAGATCGCGGCCAACGGCGGCGGCGCGATACTGAACGTCCTCTCCGGCCTGTCGTGGGTCAGCTTCCCGGACTTCGGCGCCTACTGTGCCGCCAAGTCCGCCGAATGGTCGCTCACCAACGCCCTGCGACTCCAGCTCGCCGACCAGGGCATCCGCGTGGCCGGCCTGCACGTCGGCTACATGGACACCGACATGGTCCGAGCCGTCGACGCGGCCAAGTCCGACCCGGCCGACATCGCGCGGATCGCCGTCGACGGGATCGCCGCCGGCGCCTACGAGATCGTCGCGGACGACGCCTCCCGCCAGGCGCAGGCCGCACTGGCCGGAGGCGTGTCCGTGCTCTACCCGCAGCTCCCCTGAGAGCAGCCGCCCAGCGATCAGCCCCGAGTCCGACGGATGCCGGTGCTCGCTGTCGCTTCCCCGTGCCGTCGCCCGCCGGCATTCACGTCATTGATCCATCGGCCAGTACGTCTGCCCAGGGAACGCCATGAAACAGCACAGTAAGCAACGGGTTCGGGGCGGCAGTGCCGTCTGGGCCGTGGTCATCACCAGCGCGGCCGGGTTCATCACCGCGCTGGACAACCTGATCGTCACGACCGCGCTCCCCTCGATCCGTGAGGATCTCGGTGGCGGACTTGAGGACCTCGAGTGGACGGTGAGCGCCTACACCCTCACCTTCGCGGTCCTGCTGATGTTCGGTGCTTCGCTGGGTGACCGCTTCGGCCGCCGGAGACTGTTCGCCATCGGGCTCGGGATCTTCACCACGGCCTCGGCCGCGGCCGCACTCGCACCGGGGATGGGTGAACTGATCGCCGCGCGGGCGGCGCAGGGCGTCGGGTCCGCGATCGTGACACCGCTGACGCTCACCCTGCTGTCGGCCGCCGTCCCCGCCGAGCGGCGTGGCGCTGCCCTGGGTGTCTGGGGCGCGGCCAGCGGCATAGCCGTCGCCACCGGACCGCTCATCGGCGGCGCACTCACCGAAAACCTGTCCTGGCAGTGGATTTTCTGGGTGAACGTCCCCCTCGGTCTGGCGCTGATCCCGCTCGCCCTGCTGCGCCTGAACGAGAGCCACGGCCCGACCCCGACCCTCGACCTCGTCGGCACCGTTTTGGCCAGCGGCGGTCTGTTCGGCATCGTCTACGCCCTGGTACGCGGCAACACCGACGGCTGGAGCAGCGCCACGGTGCTGGGCGGCTTCTTCGCCGGTACGGCCCTGCTGGTCGGCTTCGTCCTGTACGAACTGCGCGCCAAGCACCCGATGCTGCCGATGCGCCTGTTCCGCATTCGCTCCTTCAGCGCCATCAACGCCGCCAGCCTGCTGATGCTGCTGGGCATGTTCGGGTCGATCTTCCTGCTCAGCCAGTACCTGCAGACCGTCGGCGGCTACTCGCCGATGCAGGCCGGCGTGCGGATGCTGCCCTGGACCGCCATGCCCATGATCGCCGGACCGCTGGCCGGGGCACTGTCCGACCGCATCGGCGGCGCACCCGTCGTCACGGCGGGCATGGCCCTGAACGCGGTGGGCCTCGGCCTCTGGGCCATCACCGTCGAGCCCCACGTCGCCTACACCCACCTGCTGCCCGCACTGATCGTCTGCGGCATCGGCCTGGGCATGTTCTTCGCTCCCAGCGCCAACCTCGTCATGAGCACCGTCCGCCCGGAGGAGCAGGGCATCGCCTCCGGCGCCAACAACGCCATCCGCGAGGTCGGCGGCGCCATCGGCGTCGCAACGCTGGCCGCGGTCTTCTCCGCCCAGGGCGGCTACGGATCCGCGTCACAGTTCGTGGACGGACTGATCCCGGCGCTCTGGGTCGGAGCCGGCGCGGTCGCCCTCGCCGCCGCCGTCGCACTGCTGATGCCCCGCCGGCGCAAGGCCGACCGCGTGACCCCCGGCCTTGCCCTGGGAGATACTCCGCCCGGCGTCACGGTCACGGCCTGAAGCCAGGACCCATGGGCGGCTCAGCCGGTTACGGCGGGGCCGCCCCTCGGCCTTTCGCCCGCCCAGGCGTGCCCGGTCATGGGACACCGGTGGCACCGGGGGCTGCTCAGCGGCTCGCCTCACCGGCCAGGAAGGGCCGCAAATGCGCCAACAGGGCTTCCGGCTGCTCCTCCGGGATGAAGTGGCCGCACTCCGGGATCTCGGCACCGGTGACGTCGTCCCCGTAGTCACGCCAGATCTCCAGCGTCGGCAGGCGGGCAGGCAGCCCCGCGGAACCCCACAGCGCCAGCAACGGCATGGCCAGGCGGCGGCCTTCGGCGGCGTCGATGTCGTCGAGCGCGGTGTCCTCCTCCAGGGCGCGGTAGTCGTCGAGGCTCGCACGCAGGGCGCCCGGGCGGGAGAACGCACGGACGTAGCCGTCGACCGCGTCGGCCGTGAGTCCGTGGCGGTTGTAGGTCCAGCGCTCGAAGAAGTACTCGAGGTATCCGCGGATGTCGCGTCCCACGAGGCGCTCGGGCAGATCGGGCTGCATGTGGAACAGCCAGTGCCAGTACCCGGAGGCGAGTGAGGCGTCCAGGCGGCGGAACATCTCCCGGGTGGGAACGATGTCGAGCACGGCCAGCCGTTCCACCTGGTCCGGGCGGTCCAGCGCCCAGCGGTGCCCCACGCGAGCACCGCGGTCGTGGCCCACGACCATGGCCCGCTCGAAGCCGAGCGCCTCGACGAGGCCCGCGATGTCGGCGGCCATCCGCCGCTTGTCGTATCCCGTGGTGGGTTTGTCGCTCAGGCCGTATCCGCGCAGGTCCGGCGCAACGACGGTGTAGTCGGCGGCGAGATCCGCCAGTACCGGCCGCCAGCAGTCGGAGGTCTGCGGCCAGCCGTGGAGCAGGACGAGCAGAGGGCCGGCCCCGGCTCGGACGTAGTGCAGGCGGACCCCGTCCACCTGCGTCACTCCGGTCGTGACTGTCGGCTGTCCCATGGGTGCGCCTTCCTGACGTGAGCTACGAGCCAACACGAGCTAACCGTCTTAGACGGTTAAGCTAGCGTGCAGAATGAAGGCGTGGCAACGGACGACATGTGGATCTGGGACGGCGGACGGCTCTGCCTGGACTTCGCCAACACCCTGCGAAGCCGGTGGAGAACCACTCCGGTGGAGACCCTCCGGGAACCGGACGACCTGACAGGCTGGCTCCGGGAGGCCCTTCTGCTCGCACCGGCGACCACCGAGCCCGCCACGGCGGCCGTTCTCATGTCCGCCCGGCGGCTGCGCGAGAGCGTCGACAGGGCCGTACTTGCGGTCGCCGACGGCCGACCGCCCACATACGGCGACGTGACGCTGCTCAACCGGTCGGCAGCGGCGGCCCCCAGACCCGCCCTGCAACTCGTCATCACCGACGACCGCCTGGAGCCCGCCGGGCCCACGCCCCTCGCCGCCGACCCCGAACTCGCCCTGGCGCTCATCGCCCAGGACGCCGTCGACCTGCTTCTGTCCGCGGAGATCCGGCGCGTACGCGTCTGTGGAGCCGACCGCTGCGCTCTGCGATTCCTGGACCGCTCCCCTGCCCGCAACCGCCGATGGTGCTCCATGTCCCGCTGCGGAAACCGCACCAAGGTCCGCCTCCATCAGGCGCGTTCACGACAGAGCGGCCCGATGGCGGACGACTGACCGCCTCAGCTCACTCGGGCGACCTCACCCGAAAGGCCGGGCCGGGGACGCTCTCGATGTCCATTGCCTGCACCGGATGGCCCTGTTCGCAGCGGAGCTGGACGTCGACGTGCGCACCGCACTCGCGATGCCGCGCCAGGACCGCCGGCCCCTCCGGGTCGGCACGGTAGCGGTCACCCCACTTCAGCAGTCCCAACACGGCCGGCACCAGATCCATCCCCTTGGACGTGATCACATACTTCGGCCGGCTCCGCGAGCCCGGCTCCTTGTAGGTCTCGGTGGCCAGGATCCCTTCCTCGACCAGCATCCGAAGCCGTGCCGCGAGCAGGTTACGAGGACAGCCGAGGACCCGTTCGAACTCACTGAAGCGGGACGAGCCGTACCAGACCTCACGCAAGATCAGGATCGTCCACTTCTCACCCACGACCTCAAGAGTCCGCGCGATGGAACAGTTCGACGTGTCCCGGTCGAGCCGGGGATCCAGGCCGGTGTCTTGGAGAACTTCGGTCCACGTATCCATGTGAGCGATTCTAACCGTTTGAGTTTACTTTCAGAGACTCAGCCGCGGGGAGCAAGCGCGGCGCACAAGCAGGTAACGCGACAACGGATCATCGAGACGGCCGGGCACCGATTCAAGCAGGACGGCATCGACGGCTCGGGAATCTCCACACTGATGGCGGACGCCGGGCTCACCAATGGAGCGTTCTACGCCCACTTCGCCTCCAAGGACGACCTCGTCGCCAACGTCGTCGCCCATGAACTGCGCACACGGGCGGATCAGTGCGACGCTGCGGCCAGGTCGAGAGGGACTTGAGGACTTCGTTCGCGGCTATCTGTCGCCCGAGCACCGTGACCGGCCCGGCACCGGATGCCCCTCCGCCGCGCTGCTCGACGAGATCGGCGGCTGCGCGGACGGCACCAAACAGGCGTACACCGAGGGCCCGACGGCCATCGTGGAAGAGAGCGCCGCCCGTCTGGCGCCCGCGGATCCGCAGTCCGCTCGCGGCAGAGCCATCGGGTTCTTCACCATGATGGTGGGGACGCTGCAGCTGTCCCGCGCCCTCACCGACCGCAAACTCGCCGACGAGGTCCTCGATCGGGGAATCGAGAACGCCCCGACGTTCATCGACCGAGAGGCGCGACCACGCCGCAACAATGGCGGCGGTTCGAGGTCGGCCTCCGGCGGGCGGTACGCGCAGGCATCGAGCCAATGCCCGGAGGCGAGGACTCTTCCGGGCATTCGGCTATGCCCACTCCCGGCCAAACGCGCCGCCCGCCCACCCCTGACACCCGCTACCGCTCAAGGAAGTCGAGGGCTTCCGCCACGAACTGCTCGTGGAACTGGAAGATGCCTCCGTGGCCGGCGTCGGGGTAGACGACCAGGTCGGCGTTCGGCAGTCGCCGGGCCAGGTCGAACGAGTTCTTCGTCGGCACCATCCTGTCGTTGTCGCCGTTGGCGACGAACACGGGCTGATGGATGACGGAGAGGTCCTGGGGCTGCGCGAGCCCCCAGCGGTGGATGGCCTTGAGCTGGGCGAAGTAGGACGTGAGAGAGATCGCCTTGTCGCGGTCCTGGGTGCGCTCCTTGAGCCGCGCCAGGAACTGCTTTCCGGCTCGGCGCCCGCCCGGGGTGCGAGTGAAGAAGAGGAACTGCTTCGGGTCCTGGAGGGTGAACAGGGCCCGGACGGTGTCGAGATGGGACAGCCGGGTCACGTTCTTGATGCCCTCGCCGCCCGCGGGGCCGGTGCCCGTGAGCATCAGCCTGCGGACGAGCTGCGGTTCGTCCTGCGCGATCACCTGGGCGATCATGCCGCCCATCGAGAAGCCGTGAATGTCGACATGTTCGAGCCCGAGCCCCCGGATGAAGGTGACGGCGTCCTTCGCCATCTCCTCGATGGTCTTCGGTGTCGAGCCGCTGGATGCGCCGACGCCCCTGTTGTCGAAGGTGACGACGCGATGCCTGGCGGCGATGCCGTCGACGACCCGGGGGTCCCAGTTGTCGAGCACCGCGGAGAGATGGGTGATGAAGACCACCGGGACACCTGCCTTCGGGCCGAGGTCGCGGTAGGCGAAGGTCACTCCCCCGGCGGTGAGGGTGCGGGTGGGTGCCTTCCTGTACGACGTCACCACGTCGCCCCGTATTCCTTCTGCGTCGTTCACGGCCGTGCCCTTCTGCGTGGGTTCCGGACTGCGGCTGCGGCCCCGACCCGGACGACGGCAGAAGGTCCGCAGGGTTCGGAACCCTGCCTGGTTGAGCCCTTCAGCATCACACCGACCATTGAATTATGGCCATACTCCAATGCGTTCGCAAGGGGTGCGCCCCACATGAGGTCACACCGCCGGGGCACATCGGCCGACGACCGGGCCTTACGCCACGCCCATGGCCTGCCCCCAGTAGCAACCGACGCGGCCGACGCCGGTACGCGGACCGTAGGGGTGAGGTTGGCGAGGCGCTGGAGCGACGAGGACATCGCGTCACGCGGGCCGCCGGCCACGAGGCACGTGCGGGACAACGGTTCCACTTGCAGCCCGCCGACCAGCCGCTTAGCATGATGAGCGTAATTCAATTTGCGGGAGCCTGGTGCCGGCGTCGGGCACCGCGCCCGCGCGCCTTACGCGCGCACTGTCGTCGGCCACACGGAATCAGAGCACTTTCCGGCGCGGAGGAAGCCCGGGACGGACAGCCCACTCGTCTACTTGCTCCACCTACATGAAAGACCTGGCCATGAGCGCACCGCGAAACTCCCCTTCCCCCTCACGATCGTCGTACAAGAACGCGCCGACCCGTTCCGTGTCCGTGGACGGGGTGGACTTCGCCTACCGCGAACTCGGCCCCGAGGACGGCGTGCCACTGGTCCTTCTGATCCACCTGGCCGGAAACCTGGACAACTGGGACCCGAGAGTCGTCGACGGGCTCGCCACACGGCATCGGGTGATCACCTTCGGAAACCGCGGGGTGGGCGGGTCGGGCGGCTCCACGCCGGACACCATCGAAGGGATGGCCCACGACGCGGTGCGGTTCATCCGCGCGCTCGGCTTCGACCAGGTCGATCTGTTCGGTCTGTCGATGGGCGGCTTCGTCGCACAGGTCATTGCGGCGGAAGAACCGCACCTCGTCCGCAAGGTCATCCTCGCGGGCACCGGCCCCGCCGGGGGCCACGGCATCGACAAGGTCCCGACCCTGGCCGTTCGGGCCACGATCAGAGGCGCCCTGACTCGCCAGGATCCGAAGCTCTCCATCTTCTTCACCGACACCGCGAGCGGCCGGAGGGCAGGACGCGCCTTCCTGCGGCGGCTGGAGGAGCGTACGGACAACCGCGACAAGGACATCTCGCTGACGTCGGTCCGCGCCCAGATGAAGGCCATCAAAAGATGGGGCCGCCAGGCACCGTCAGACCTGTCGGCAATTCACCAACCGGTACTCGTGGCAAACGGCGAGAACGACCGGATGGTGCCCAGCCGGAACACGATCGACCTGGCCGCCCGCCTGCCCAAGAGCGAGCTCGTCCCCCTCTATCCCGATGCCGCCCATGGTGGGGTCTTCCAGAACCACGAGGACTTCGTCGCAAGGGCGCTCGGGTTTCTCGAGTCCTGAGCTTGATCGGCTGCCCTTGGAGCGGCATTCGCCGCTCCGGATGCCCGGACAGCCGCGTGATGGGATGTCCGGCCGCTCTGGCGCGCCTCCCGCGAGGTCTACCTGGACCGCATCGACGCCCACAACGAGACGCTCGACGCGATCGTCACCCTCGACGTCGAACGGGCGCGGAGCGCGGCTTAGCCCGCTGCTCGGCCTGCCGATCACGCTGAAGGACAGCTACGACACCGCTGGTCTGCGGACCGCCTGTGGTCGGACCGATCTCAAGGACTACGTGCCTGAACAGGACACCGAGGCGGTACGACGGCTGCGTTCCGCAGGGGCGGTGATCATCGGCAAGACCGTATGCGGAACATGGGCCGCGAAGCACGGCCCGGAGGCCCTGCGCACCGCCGACACCGTCGTCATCCCGCCCTTCACCCCCACCACCGTCACGACGGAAGTACCGCAAGCCGTGGTGGAGTCGCTCGCTTCCGTCACCGCCGGCACGCGTCTCGTATCCATCTGTACCGGCGCCTTCGTTCTCGCCGCGGCCGGTCTGCTCGACGGTCGGCCGGCCGCCACGCACTGGATGGTCGCGGACCTCTTCCGCGCATGCTTCCCACAGGTCGCACTCGATCCGGACGTCCTGTTCATCGACGACGGAGATGTGCTGACCTCAGCCGGTGCGGCTTCCGGGCTGGCGTCTGCCTGCACATCATCCGCAAGGATCACGGCAGTGAGGTCGCCAACCAGGTGGCCCGCATGTGCGTCGTCCCTCCGTGGCGGGACGGAGGACAGGCGCAGTGCATCCAGCATCCGGTGCCCGAGGCCACGGCCGGCGGAACGGCCACTGCCCGCCAGTGGGCGCTGGAGAACCTCCACGAGCCCATGACGCTGACGGATCTCGCCGAACACTCCCACATGAGCCTGCGTACCTTCGCCCGCCGCTTCACCGAAGAGGCGGGCATGAGCCCGGGACGCCGGCTGATCCAGCAGCGCGTCGACCGGGCACGGCACCTCCTGGAAACCACCGACCGGCCGGTGGACGAGATCGCCGGCCAAGTCGGCTTCGCCGGCGGCACATCACTGTGAGAACACCTGCACGCCGCCGTCGGCATCTCACCGCTCGCCTACCGGCGCACCTTCCGCGGCACCCTGTCCCCCGCACCCTGAGAATTACCGCGCAGCTCCCGCTCCGCCAACGCGGCGATGAGCCGGCGCACCGCTTGAACCCATCAGGTCACGCGAGCGACTTGTCCGCAAGGATGCGTTCCAGGGATCGTTGACCCGTCCGGCTCATGACCGGGTTGCTTTTGACGTAGTACCAGACCAGCCCCATCGCTTGAATGAAAGCCCACGCCTTGCCTCGCTCCCATTCGAGGTCGTCGCTACCCAGGTGATCACGGAGCACTTGCCGCGGCTCAGCCTCGAGCAAATGCCACGCACTCACAAGATCCAGCGAAGGGTCAGCCGGCCCGAAGCCGCCAACGTCGAGAACCCCCGCAAGCCGGCCGGCGGACACGAGCACGTTGCCGGGAATCAGATCGCAGTGGGCCATGGCGTCCTCAGCTGCACCTCGCGGCAGATCACGCAAAGTCGCCCAGATACGGCGCAGCCGAAGGACATCCAAGAGATGCTCGCTGTTTCTGAAACAGGTCTCCATCCACGCGTCATGGGACCGCAGGTCGCCTCCTCGGCCTGTGCCGGCGAACGTGCGGCCGTGCGTGTCGATCGCGCGCAGTTCGCCGATGAGATCGGCCAAGTCACGGGCGAACACGGACGATTCGCCTGGGTCCTCGTTGACGGCCACGACGCCGGGCAGCCATGTCTGCACCGACCACGGAAGCGGGTAGCCTGCCCCGGGTTCACCGAGCGCGACCGGCTCGGGTGTGGGGAAACGCGTGCGACCTGCCAGCTCGCGAGCCGCTTGCGCTTCGGACTCCAGCCAGCGCCGCGTTGATTCGACGTCTGCGGACTCAAGAGGGAATCGGGCTGCGAACCGGTCGCCAATACGGAAGACGGCGTTGACCGTGCCCTGTGCCGCGATGCTCCTGACCGGCAGGCTCCGCCACTCAGGAAACTGCCGCTCTACCAATATGCGCACCGTCTCAGGTGACACAGTCAGCTGGTTGGCGTGCATCTTCATGGTGGAAGCATTCGCGTCGCGATCTTCAGCTGCAACCCATTTCTGTCGCGCATCCTCGTCCGTGGCGGATCAGGGCGCGGGGAGCGGAAAGAGCATGCAACTGCTGGTGGCGTGGGCGAGCAGACGGTCCTCGGCGTCGACCAACTGGGCCTGCGCGAGAGCGGTTTGGCGTCCTCTGTTGACGACTGTACCGATCGCGCGGACCTTACCGGTGTCCACGGTGATCCGCCGGAGGAACTTCACGGTCAGATCAAGCGAGGTGTATGCCGTGCCCTGCGGCAAGGTCGATTGGACCGCCCCGCCGGCCGCCGAGTCGAGCAGGGTGGCGTAGACCCCTCCGTGCACACTGCCGAGGGAGTTGTAGTGCTCCTCGCCCGGCATCAGCGAGAAGACGACGCGGCCCTCCTCCACTTCCTCGAGGGCGAAGTCCAGCGCGGCTACGAGGGGCGGTGGGGGCAGGCGTCCCTCGAGCAGGTCGCGCAGCACCTCCACGCCCGAGACGCGTCCCGCGGTTGCTCCCACAATCGCGGGATCCTGCCATTCATACGTACGCGTCCGTCCCACGCCCCTGCCTCTCCACCTTGGTTCGAGAAATGAACCTAGCCATGGCCTGCCTGACTGTCAATGATGAAGTCAGGGAGCGCTCCGGCTGGACGATCCGGCGTCGCCGACCCGCCCGGATCGGATCGTCCGGTGCGGAGGCGGACTGGAGCGGCCGGTCCGCGCGCGGGAGTGCGTCAGCCGCGCTGCCAGGCGTCCAGCAGGGCCAGGGCGTTGTCCACCCCCTGATCGAGGAGCTCGTTGGCGAGCCGACTGTCGGTCAAGGCGCGGGAAAGCTGCAGCGTCCCGGCCATCTGGCCGAGGAGGCTGAGTGCCTTCACACGTGCGGAGGACGGGGCCTCGGGCGCCATGCGGGCGGCGATGCCCTCGACCAGGATCAGCACACCGTCGGTGTACGCCTGCCTTGTTGTCTCGGCGCAGCGACCGATCTCGTCGAGCAGAGCGGCGTTTGGGCAGCCGTCGCCGAGCCTTTCACGGTGCTGAGGCGAAAGGTACCCCCGCACGATCTGCTCAAGTCCGGCACGGCCAGGCTCGGCCAGCGCGACGACGCTCTCGGCCTGCACCTTCAACTGGTCGGCGATGGCCGTGGTGACGAGGTCGTCTTTGGATGCGAAGTGAGCGTAGAAGGCACCATTGGTCAGCCCCGCGTCCTTCATGAGCGTCGAGACCCCGGAGCCGTCGATACCGTCCTGCTTGAACCGGCGGCCCGCGGTCTCGATGATCCGCCGCCGCGTCTCCGACTTGTGTTCTTTTCCGTACCGCACCACGCCACACACTCCTTCGCCGGCCGGAAGGACCGGTTGCCCTTCACCGACTCAGCCAGTCTATGGTATTGCAAACGTAATCCAAAGAGTCGACGGAGGCGACGGGCGAGCGAGCCCGAGGGTTTCATCAGTGAGGCCAGGCACCGGCCCAGCATCTGCACTCCCACTCCGTTCGGCGACGCAAGCGGCCATCCCCCACGCCACGGCGGATCTTCGTGTCAGTTGTGCTGTTCGGCGTCTATCAGGGCGAGGGCGTTGTGGATGCCTTGTTCGAGGAGTTGGTCGGCGAGTTGCCGGTCGGTGAGGGCGCGGGAGAGTTGCAGGGTGCCGGCCATCATGCCGAGGAGGCTGAGTGCCTTCAGGCGTGCTGAGGGTGGGTCGTGGGGTGCCAGGCGGGCGGCGAAGCCGTCGATGAGGACCAGGGCGCCGTCGGTGTAGGCCTGCCGGGTGGTGTCCGTGGAGCGTGCGATCTCGTCGAGGAGGGCGGCGTTGGGGCAGCCGTCGTCGATGGTGTCGCGCTGCTGGGTGGAGAAGTACCAGCGGATGATCTGCTCGAGTCCGGCGCGGCCGGGAGCTGCCTGCGCGACGATGTTCTCGTGCTGGGCGCGCATCTGGTCGGCGACCGCGGTGGCGACCAGATCGTCCTTGGAGGTGAAGTAGGCGTAGAAGGTGCCGACAGTCAGGCCCGCGTCCTTCATGAGGGTCGCGACGCCGGAGCCGTCGATGCCGTCCTGCTTGAGGCGGCGGCCGGCCGTCGTGATGATCCGCTGCCGGGTGTGGTGTTTGTGTTCCTTCGGGTAGCGCACGATGCGTTCCTCCATCGCGGCAGCCGGGGCGGGTGCCGCAGCTGCCGTCCGTGGTCGGGTCAGTGGGCCGCGCCGGCCGGCGCGGAGGGCGAGGCGAGGCCGTCCGTGCTGGTCAGGACGGGCTTGGGTGATCGCTACGCGCAGCAGGGTGCCCTTGTTGACGTTGCTGATCCACAGGGCGCCGTTGTGGAACCTGAGCCCGTTGGCGCCGACCGGCAGGGGCCGCTTCGGGTCTCGTGTTCAAAACCGGCGTGGAAATCGCTTCGCCTGCCGAGCCTGCCCGGCGTGCACCGCGACCGATCCGGTCCGCGCCCCTGTCAGCGGAGCGGTTCCACACGGTCGTCGGGGTGCCCCGCAGCCAGGAGCGTGTCGGCCAGGGCGTGCCCCCTCAGCCCCAGACCGCCTTGCCCGCGGAGTCACACCTGAGGGGCGGGTACCGGGAAGAGCATGCAGCTGCTGGTGGCGTGGGCGAGGAGACGGTCCTCGGCGTCGACCAACTGGGCCTGCGCGAGGGCGGTCTGGCGGCCCTTGTTGACGACCGTGCCGATGGCGCGCACCGGGCCGGTGTCCACAGTGACCCGCCGCAGGAACTTCACCGTCAGGTCGAGCGAGGTGTATGCCATCCCCTGCGGGAGGAGCGTCTGTACGGCGCAGCCCGCCGCCGAGTCCAGCAGCGTGGCGAAGACGCCGCCGTGCATGCTGCCGATCGGGTTGTAGTGCTCCTCCCCCGGGGTCAGCGAGAAGACCGCCCTGCCGGGCTCCACCTCGTCCAGGGCGAAGTCGACGGTGTGACTGATCGGCGCCCGCGGAAGCCCGCCCGCCTGCACCTCGCGCAGGAAGTCGATGCCGGCCATACGTCCGGCTGCCTCCGCCGAGATCGCGGGATCGTCCCATTGATACGTACGCGTTCGCCCCACGGTCCAGCGCCCTTCCCTCTGACTGCCAGCTGACTTTTCCAAGCGAAGCTAGACTTTTGTTCACCTGGCTGTCAATGGAGAAGCCAGGTCCCTTACGATGGGGGGATGGAGTGGCTTGAGGCGAGCACGGAGAACTGCCCCGTCCAGCGCACGCTCGACGTGATCGGGGAGAAGTGGACACTGCTGATCCTGCGTGACGCCGTCAACGGCGTCCGCCGCTTCGACGACTTCCACCTCCACATCGGCCTCTCGGAAGCCGTGCTCAGCGACCGCCTCCGCAAGCTGACCTCGGCCGGCATCCTGAAGACCGTCCCCTACCGGGAGCCCGGCAGCCGCCCCCGCAACGAATACCGCCTGACCCGCAAGGGCTGGGACCTGTGGCCCGTCCTGATGGCCCTGACCCAGTGGGGCGAGGCATACGCCCTCGGCCCCGAGGGGCCTGTCCTGGACGTCACCCACACCGACTGCGACGCCCCGGTCCGCGTCGTCGTCGAATGCTCCGCGGACCACTCCGCCCTCACCCCCCGCGACGTCACCGCACGGCTGGGAAGCGGCGCCCGCCTCCGGCCCTGAGCCATCGACCTCGCGGCCGCGGTCGTAGGCAGGACAGCGGTCGGACATCAGCCGAACGCCGTGCACTCCGCCACGACTCGTCACCCGCCGGATCGGGACGAGGTCGCGTGCGTCGCAGGTGACGTTCGCACCAGGGAGAGATCGGCACGATGGCGCCGGGCAAGGGCTGCTTCTTGTCGCGGAGGCGAAGCGCCAGGGCTACCGGTGCCCGCCGGAAGTCCTGGACCAGTACGGGTGCCCCGGCAGCCTTGGCGATGTGGCCGCCGAGCCTTCGGTCGACGGGTGCCGACGCCGGCACGGAGCCCCCGACGTGACTGTGCAGGAGAACGTGGTCGGTGTCGGCGTCGACGGGTTCGCACCGGATTCCCGGCACACCGCCCGCGTCCACCTCCCGGCTCCGCCTGGATGCGCGCCGCATCCGACTCGGACGGGGGTTCGCCCCAATGGCCCGCCCTTCAACAGGAGCCTGCCGGACACGTGGTACCTCCATGCGGCCATGAGGGCATACCGGCCCGCCAGGACCGGTATCGCCGGAGTTCGTCAGGCAGCGTGGGTGGGGTAGTCGGTGTAGCCGGTTGCGTCGCCGCCGTAGAAGGTGGCGGGGTCGGGGGCGTTGAGGGGCGCGCCGGTGCGTACGCGCTCGACCAGGTCGGGGTTGGCGAGCGCCATGGTGCCGACGGTGACGACGTCGGCGACGCCGTCTTCGACGTCCTTGGCGCGGGTGTCGATGTCGGTGCCGGCCCGGTTGAGGACCAGAGTGTTCGGCCACAGCTTGCGGAGGGTGTGCAGGAGTTCGTCGTCGCCGCCGTGGGCGATGTGCAGGTAGGCGAGGTCGAGCGGGGCGAGGGCGCGCACCAGGGCGGGGTACAGCTCGTGGGTGTCGCTCTCGGCGATGTCGTTGAACGGGTTCCCGGGGGAGATCCGGATGCCGGTGCGGCCGGCGCCGATCTCGTCGGCCACGGCAGTGGCCACCTCGACGGCGAAACGGATGCGGTTCTCGATGGAGCCGCCGTACTGGTCGGTGCGCTGGTTGGTGTTGTCGGCGAGGAACTGGTGCAGGAGGTAGCCGTTGGCGCCGTGGATCTCGACGCCGTCGGCGCCGGCCGCGATGGCGGCCGCCGCGGCGCGCCGGAAGTCGTCGACCGTCGCGGCGACCTCCTCGGTCGACAGTTCGCGCGGCACCGGCATCTCCTGGAGGCCGGACGCGGTGAACATCTCGCCCGTCGGCTGGACCGGGGAGGGGGCCACCGGCTGCCGGTGGTGGGGGGTGTTGTCGGGGTGGGACATCCGTCCGGCGTGCATGAGCTGGATGACGATGCGTCCGTCGGCCTTGTGCACGGCGTCGGTGACCTTGCGCCAGCCGGTGATCTGCTCCTCGGTGTAAATGCCGGGGGTCACCGGGTAGCCCTGGCCGTCGGCGCTGGGCTGGGTGCCTTCGGTGATGATGAGGGCGTGCGAGGCGCGCTGGGCGTAGTACTCGGCGTTCAGCTCGGTGGGTATGCCTTCCGGGGTGGACCGGTTGCGCGTCAGGGGGGCCATCGCCAGTCGGTGCGGCAGGGAGATCTCCCCGGCGACGATCGGGTTCCACAGGGCGTTCGACATGGATGTTTCCTCAAGTAAGGGTGAGAGTGAGCTGCGGGGTGGCAGGCTGCCTGCCTCGCGGGAACCAACGCGTATGCGATGACCAGCCGCGTGGAGAAAAGTGGTCGGTGGTCGACGGCGCCCGTGCCGGAGCGGCGGTCAGCCGCGGTAGCGATCGGCCGGGACCTTCCGGGACAGGTTCGGGACGAGCGCCTGACGCGCCTTCTCGAACGACTCCCAGTCGCTGATCTCCGGCAGGGACAGGATGGTGACGGGCTCCCCGGCGTCAAGGCCGGCGAGCGCCGCGTCGACGGCGTCGTCCACGCTCATGACGATCTCGTCGGGGAACGCCTCGAGGTCGACGCCGGAGCCGTCCCAGAGCTCCGTGCGGACAGCGCCCGGCAGTACGGCCTGCACCCTGACGGGGCTCTCGGCGAGTTCCTGCTGCAGGGCCTGGGTGAACGTCAGCACGTAGCTCTTGGTGCCGCTGTAGACGGCGCTGACGGGCAGGATGTTGAGAGCCATGGCAGAGGAGATGTTCACCACGGTGCCGCGCCCGCGGGCCGTCAGCCCCGGCAGGACCGCGATGGTCAGCCTGGTGAGCGCTGTCACATTGAGGTTGATCAGCGCCTCGTAGGCCGCCGCGTCGGAGCCGGTCAGCGGCGTGAGCAGCGCACCGCCGGCATTGTTGATCAGTACCTCGATGCTCTCGTCGGTCCGAAGGCGCTCCTCGACCACGGAGATCTGCGCCGCGTCGGTGAGGTCGGCGGCGACGACGTCCACCGCGCGGCCCGTGCGGCTGCGGATGTCCGACGCCAGCGTTTCCAGCCGCGCAGTGTTCCGGGCGACGAGGATCAGGTCGTAGCCCCGGTCGGCAAGCCGCTGCGCATAGGCGGTACCCAGGCCGGCGGACGCACCGGTGACGACAGCGGTCTTGTTCTGCGTGGTCATGGGGGGATCTCGATTCTGGGCCGGCGGATGAGTGGGGACCGAAGCGTCGGCTCCGATCTCGCTTTAGATTACGATAGATATCTAAAGCGATCCAGTCAACGTGCACGCGGGGCCACGAGGCCGACTGCCGATCAGGTTCGGACGGAGACTCGTGGGGCGCATGGTCGCCAAGGACGACTTCGCGTCAGGCCCTCACGGCCCGGCGACCTCCTTCGGAGACGTGCCCACCGCCCGCATACCGAGCACTACAGGGCCGCCTCCAGAGATGCGGCTCGGCACTGCGGCCGACCGCACGACACTTCGCATACGATAGATGCACCTTGGTATCTAACGTGGCAGGTGAATGATGAGTCGCGTTTCGCAAGCACAAGCGCTCGAGAACCGCCGGCGCGCGGTCGCCGCGGCCTCCCAGCTCTTCCGGGAGCGCGGGGTGAACGGCATCAGCGTCGCCGATCTGATGAAGTCCATCGGGCTGACCACGGGCGGCTTCTACAAGCAGTTCCCCTCCAAGGAGGCGCTGATCGTCGAGGCGGCCCAAGCCGCGTTCGGGGACCTCGACCTGCTTCTGGAGTCGTTCGACACTGCCCAGGGCGATCACGACACCGCGCGCGGCACCCTCATCGACTACTACCTGTCCGCCGAGCACCGCGACCGGCCCGGCACCGGCTGTCCCACCGCGGGCTTCGCAGGGGACATGGCTCGCGAGCCCGCAGCCGGGGAGGTCCTCGAAACGTACGCGGCCGGCGTCGAGAAATTCGCCGCGTGGATGTCCACCGACGCCGACGACGGCCTTGCCATGGTGGCCACCCTGGTCGGCGCGATCCTGCTCGCCCGGGCCACGGCTGGCACAGAGCTGTCGGAGAAGATCCTGGAGTCCACCCACGAAGCCCTGACCGCGCCACACGGTTCTTGACCCGGAACCCTGGACGCGGGTACTGCGCGTCCAGGGCCGACACCACGCGATTGAGCGGTCGTTGGGCAACGGAAGCGCCATCCCGCACATGCTGCGCCCGGCGTTTTCCGGTCCGCTCCCCTGCCCGTAACCGCCACTGCTCCCCCACGCCCCGCCGCGGCGGAGTCCTCAGCTCACTCGGGCGACCTCACCTCCAGGACCGCCGCCCCCTCCGGGGTCGGCACGACAGCGGTCACCCAAATGCCCTTGAGCGCATCCATGGCGGTGACCCCGGCTCACCTGAGTTTACTTTTCCATACTCAGTAAGTAGCGTCGTGGTCGGCACACCAACCCGAACGGGCGCGCAGGGTGACTTGCGCGAAGAATCACATCGAGTACTGAAAAACCCACACAGAAAGGCGGCCGGCATGAAGGCATTCGTCGTCGAGAAGTACGGCAAGGACGGCGTACGCGCCGCAGACGTACCCGAGCCCACTGTCGGAGACCGCGACGTACTGGTCAAAGTGAGCGCCGCCAGTATCAATCCGCTGGACAAAATGGTCCGGAACGGGGAGTTCAAACAGCTCCTGAAGTACAAGCCTCCGTTCGTGCTCGGCCACGACGTGGCAGGCGTCGTGACGCGGGTCGGCTCCGCCGTGCACGGCCTCGAAATCGGCGACGAGGTCTACGCCCGTCCGCGCGACCTGCGGATCGGCGGCTTCGCGGAGTTCATCGCGATCGACATGGACGATGTCGCCCCCAAGCCGGCCTCCCTCACCCTCCACGAGGCAGCCGCCGTGCCGCTGGTGGCCCTGGCCGCCTGGCAGATCCTCGTCGACCGGGCCCACGTGCAGCCGGGCCAGAAGGTGCTCATCCACGCCGGTGCCGGTGGACTGGGCTCGACGGCCATCCAGCTCGCCAAGCACCTCGGCGCCACGGTCGCCACGACCACGAGCACCGACACGGAGAAGGTGGTCAGCAGCCTCGGCGCCGACATCGTCGTCGACTACACCAAAGAAGACTTCTCGAAGATGCTGTCCGGCTACGACCTCGTGCTGGACTCCGTGGGTGGAGCGAACCTCGAGAAGTCGCTGACCGTGCTGAAGCCCGGCGGTCTGGCCATCAGTGTCGTCGGCCCGCCGGACCCCGGGTTCGCCAAGCAACTGGGTGCCCCCTCCTTCATGGGCCTGGCGATGAGCATGCTCAGCCGCAAGGTCCGCAAGCAGGCGAAGGCGCTGGGCGTGCGCTACCAGTTCTTCTTCATGCAGGCCAACGGCTCCCAACTGCGCAAGCTCGGCGCCCTCTACGACAGCGGGAAGCTCCACCCGGTCATCGACAGCACCTTCCCGTTCGACCAGACGCTAGAGGCGATGGCGTAC
Source organism: Streptomyces doebereineriae (assembly GCF_031845645.1). Lineage (NCBI taxonomy): Bacteria > Bacillati > Actinomycetota > Actinomycetes > Kitasatosporales > Streptomycetaceae > Streptomyces > Streptomyces doebereineriae. The sequence goes on along the minus strand of NZ_JAVREZ010000005.1, from coordinate 243,706 downwards.
GTCGAGCAGGGCCGCACCAAGGCGGGCAAGGTCGTGGTCTCGATGGTGCCCGACAACGACTGAGACCGTGCCGGCACCAGCCCTTGCGTACGGCACGGTCACCGCAACCCACCCCTCCCGCACGGCCGGCCCCCGGCGCTGGGCCATGCCCTCCTCGCGGGCATGATCAGGACGGCAATGTCCGTCCGCCGAGCGCCACACGCTGCCAGTCGGGAGTGCGGTCCTTGTCGACCAGGGCCGCACGGACGCCCTCCAGGAAGTCCGGCGTGCGGATGGTCGTACGTGCGAGGGCGAGTTCAGCGGCGAGGCACTCGCGCAATGTGCGCTGCCTGCCCCGGGACAACAGGGCGTGAGTGATCTCCAGGCTCTGCGGCGAGGCGGACTCCAAGGCGACCAGTGCGCCTGCCGCCCAGGGGGTGTCGAGGTGACGCAGGCGTTTCTCGATCTCGCCGAGGGTCGCCGCGCCGAACGCCCGGTCCACCTCCCCGCGTACCTCCGCCAGCCTGCTCTCCGCCACCGGGGAACGGCCGCCGAGACGGTTCAGGACCACGTCCACCGGGTCGCCGGGGTTGTCGGCCAGCGCGTCGCCGACCGCGTCGAGCCCGTCCGCGGGGACGAAGTGCGTGGCCAGCCCCGTGTACAGGGTGTCGGCCGCGTCGAGCCGGTGCCCCGTGAGGCCCAGGTACATACCGATCGCGCCGGGCAGCCTCGGCAGAAAGTAGCTGGCCCCCACGTCCGGGAAGAACCCGATCCCGGTCTCGGGCATCGCCAGCACCGCGCGCTCGGTGACGACACGGAAGCTGCCGTGGACGGACAGACCGAGGCCGCCGCCCATGCACACTCCGTCGATGAGCGACACGACCGGCACGGGATATTCGGCGATGCGGGCGTTGAGCCGGTACTCGGAGGCGAAGAACCGCTCACTTGCCTCGGCGTCCCCGGAGAGGCTGTGCTCGCGGATCGTGCGGATGTCTCCACCGGCACAGAACGCCTTCGTGCTGGTGCTCGCGAGCACCACGGCGGACAGCGGGATGTCCTCCCACTCGGCGAGCACGCGGTCGATGGCGGCGACCATGCCTGTCGTCAGGGCGTTGAGCGCCTTGGGGCGGTTCAAGAGGATGCGGCCGACGCCCCGGTGGACGTCGGCGAGAATCTCTGTGGCAGCGGCGTCAGTCATGGGTCAGCACCTCGTGGTCCGCGCGGACCTGGCTGTCGTGGCCATCATGTTCCTCTTCCTCATGCGCCGGGTGTCAGGCGTAGATCTGCGCGTAGAGATCCTGGATCTCGTCCACGGTGGGTACGACGGGGTTGTTGGCGGGCGACCCGGACGCGAGCGCCTGCTCGGCCATGAGGGGCGACAGGCGGAACCACTCGTCCTTGTCGATGCCGTGGGCCCGAGGGGTGGGCACGTCGAGATCCTTGCACAGTGATCGCAGTGCCTCTACGAGCTTGTCGGCGGCCAAGGCGTCACTGTGGCCCTCGGTGGCGGCTCCGAGGGCGCGGGCGCAGTCGGCGTACCGGCTCTCGGCGGCCGGCGCGGAGAACGCGGTCACCGCGGGGAAGAGCATGGCGTTCGACAGACCGTGGGCCACGTGGAAGTGAGCGCCGATCGGGCGGCTCATGCCGTGCACCAGCGCCACGCTGGAGTTGGAGAAGGCGATGCCGGCCTGGGTCGCGGCGAGCATCATCGCCTCGCGAGCCTCGAGGTCTCGCCCGTCGGCGTAGACGCGGCGGAGGTGGCGGCCGATGGTCCGGATCGCGTTCAGGGCGAGGCCGTCGGAGAACGGATTGGCCTTGCGGCTCACATACGCCTCCACGGCATGGGTGAGCGCGTCGACGCCGGTGTCGGCGGTCAGCCGGGCCGGCATCGACAGCGTCAGTTCGAAGTCGACGACAGCGGCGACCGGCAGGAATGCCGGCCCCGGGCAAAGCATCTTCTCGTCCGTGGCACTGTCGGTGATGATGGTGAACTGAGTAGCCTCCGAGCCACTGCCCGCGGTCGTCGGGACCGCGATCACCGGCAGCGCCGGGCCGAGGTTGACGTGCGGGGCTCTGTAGTCCCGCATCCGCCCGCCCTGGACGCCCAACAGGCCGAGTGCCTTGGCGGTGTCCATCGGGCTGCCGCCGCCGAATCCGATCACCGAGTCCGCCCCGTGCTCGCGCAACACGGTCAGGCCCGCGTCGAGCGAGTCGGTCGTCGGATCAGGGACGGTGCCGGCAAACAGGCGCGGCCGCGATCCGGCATCCCTGAGCGTCGCCATCAGTCGTTCCGCCGCACCGGTGCCGGCGAGGAACGCGTCCGTCACCAGCAGTGGACGGCGCAGGCCCAGCCCTGCGACGACGTCACCCAGCTCGCCCACGGCACCGCCGCCGACGCGCAGGATCCTCGGGAGGGAAAGGCTGGCGATCATGGCGGCCCTTTCGGCAAGCACGGCGGGGCAGGTGGCGCCCACTGCCCTGACTGTGGGGTCCCGCGCCAAGTGCGAACAACGGCCAATAGCGCACAGCCGCTGTGCAGAAATGCAGATACGGTCGGGCCGTGCGCCCCCACTCCCCGGACGAGAACCCCGCTCCGCGGCCGGTCGGCTCCCGCTCGGTCGATCCGCGCAAACTCCGCGCGGACGATCTGCGCTACCTGCTCGCGGTCTCCCGTACCGGCCGTCTGGTGACAGCCGCCGACGCACTCGGCGTGGATCACACCACCGTGTCACGCCGTATCGCCGCACTGGAGAAGAGCCTCGGCCTGCGCCTCATCGAGCGGGGCGCGGAGGGATGGACACTGACGGACATCGGACGAGCCGTCTCGGAGAGCGCACGCGTGATCGAGGAGGCCATCGACCGCGTCGTCGACACCGTGGCGGGCCAGGACTCGCCGTCCCTGCACGGCACGGTCCGCGTCAGCGCGCCCGACGGCTTCGGCACCGTCTTCGCCACACCCGCCCTCGTACGGGTGCGCCGCCGGCACCCCCGGCTGCAGGTCGAACTCATCACCGCGACACGGCAGCTCGCCCTGCGCCCGTCCGGCTTCGATCTCGCTCTCGTCATCGGCGTCCCCGCCAGCAGTCACCTGGTGACCGAGCACCTCACCGACTACACGCTGGGGCTCTACGCCAGTGACGACTACCTCACCCGGTACGGCCGCCCTGAGACGGTGGCCGAGCTGCGCGAGCACCCGCTCATCTTCTACATCGAGTCGATGCTGCAGGTCGGCGACCTCGACATCGAACGTCACCTTCCCGGTATGACCCCGTCATTCTCCTCGACGAACGTCTTCGCCCAGCTAGAAGCGACCCAGCAAGGGGCCGGCATCGGCGTCCTGCCGGCCTTCCTGGCCCAGCGGACGCGACTGCGCCGACTGCTCGCCGACGAGATCGACATCCGGCTCCCCATCACCCTGGCCGTCCGCCGCGAAGCGGTGACGCACCCCGCCGTACATGCCCTGTGGACCGCCCTACGGCGTGAGGTCGCCGAACGGGCCGATGAACTGCTTCCGGAGTGAACGCCAAGGAGAGTCCGGTGCGGTGAACTCCCGCCGATCGAACCGGACTGGCGGGCGTCCGATGTTGTCGCCGTCGGCGCGGGAGGCGCATTCCTCCGCCGCCTTCCCCTCGTCGGCGCAGCCGGCCTATGCGGAGCAGCCAACTCCGCAGGCCGCACTTCAGCGAGGCAGCAGGACGTCGACCTGACCCCGGATGTCCTGCACGATCTCCTCGACGCTCAAGGCGATGTTCACGCTCATCGCCATGCTGAGGAACATCACGGCGGACACGATGTGTGCCAGCGTCGCGGCGTCGCCCGCTGTGACCCGCTCGTCTCGGCGGAGCACGGCGGCGATGGCCTCCTCGGCCTGCCCGACGATGGCGAGTGCTGCGCTGTGCCGGGGCTCCTCGGGGTCGCCGAAGACCATCTCTCGAAGGTAGGTACGTCCGTTGTCGATCTGGGTGCGGTTGCACTCGACGATCGGCCGGACAATCGCCAGCACAGCGTCCAGCACGCCTGGGACGGTCTCGGCGTCCGCCAGGCCCTGCTCGAGCGCTTCGGCGTACTTGGCGTTCTGCACAAGCAGGAGGAGTTCGCCCTTGGTCTTGGCATAAAGGAACAGGGTCCCGGTGCCGATGTCGGCCTTGTCCGCGATCTGCTGGGTCGTGACCTCATCGACGCCGTGTTCGGCGAACAGCTCACTGGCGGCAGCGACAATGCGGTCGAACTTCTCCTGCTTGTTCCGCTCGCGCCGTCCGACCGACTGGGGGGCGACAGACATGGCGGTGTCCTCCAGGAATAGATTCCTGACTGCGATCAATTATGATGACAGTCACTACCGTGTGGGCTCGAATGTGGCTCCGCTCATTCTCCCACGGCCGGGCGAGGAGTCGATGAGAGCATCGTCCCCCTCACGCTCGATGTCACCGTGCTCATCAACAACGCGGGTGCGATCCCCGCCCAACGCGAGCCTGCGCGGAGACGAACTGCTTCGGTCCCGTCCTCCTCGCCCGCGCGTTCGCACTCTCTGCGCATCGAGCTCGCGCCCAAGGGAGTCCACGTGACGGCAGTGCACATGGGCTACGTCGACGCCCCTATGGCCGCGCACGCCGACGGACCGAAGTTGCTGCCGGCGGAGCTGGTGACGACGGTCTACGACGCCGTCGAGGCCGGCGAACACGAGGTCCTGGCCGACGAGTTGACCGTACAGGTCAAGTCGGCCGTGAGCGGCCCGGTCGAGGCGCCCTACCCGGACCTGCACAGCACGAACGCCTGAGCCTGTCCCCCTTCCAGGCGTGGGTCCGAGGCCCGACGTGGTCTTTTCAGGTCGGGGTTCCGCGATCCATGGCGGTCGGACGGTTGGCCGGCGGCGTCGGATCGTCCGCTATGGAGCGAGTCGTCGGGCCAGGTCGGGGATGTCGGTGGCGATGAGGTCGACCCAGTCCGGCGCCGGTGCGGCCGGATGGCCGGGGCCCCATTCCAGCGGACGTGGAATGTATGCGGTGCGCAGTCCGACGTCGGCGGCGGCACGCAGGTCTTCGAGATGGCAGGCGGTCATCAGCAGCCTGGGCGCTGGGACTTCGAGTAGGTCGCCGGCCATCAGGTACACCTTTGGGTCGGGCTTGTAGCTGTGGATCAGTTCGGCGGACAGGATGGCGTCGAAGGGCAATCCGCCGACGCGGGCAAGGTGGATGAGCAGCGCGATGCTGCCATTGGACAGGGTGGCGGTGATATGGGTCTCGCGCAGCCGGGACAGACCGTCGCGGCTGTCGGGCCATGGGCTCAGGCGGTGCCAGGCACTGACGAGTTCGGCCCGGTCGGTGTCCGTGAACCCGGTCAGGCCATGCTCGGTGAGCACGTCGTCGAGCATCATCCGGTGCAGTTCGTCCAGCGACCGCCAAGGCACTTCTCCCGACACCACCCGCAGCAGTGTCGGCGCGTATCGGCTGCGCCACGCGGTCGCGAGTCCCAGCCAGTCGGCCTGCACCCCGGCGCGGGTGCCGGCACGCTCGAATTCCCTCGCGACGCCCGTGCGCCAGTCGACCACGGTGCCGAAGACGTCGAACACCACCGCGTCCACAGCGCCGATCCATCGGCCGTTTCCGGTAGTCACGGAGTTTCTCGCCATGTTCTTCTCCTGAACGGCTCCTGATCGGCACGGACGAGACGACGAACCAGGTGACCCCCACGACAAACGAGCACCGCCGCAGCATCTGCTGCGTCGGCGTCCGTTTCATGATGGGCTGTCAGAGCTGCTGGTTGGCGATGCCGATGTACTCCCCCAGGCGGTACTCGAAGTCGATGCCTGCCTGCTCGACGATGGCCTGTGTGCCGGCGGCGCGGGCGAGGAACCCGGGGAGGGTGAGGGAGTGGGCGAACTCGCCGTAGGCGGCGATCAGATCGGCGTCCGGGGGTAGGGAGGCCCGGTTGACCTGGGCTTTGGCCGAGGCGAGTGACGTGCGGTCGAAGGAGGCGAGCCGACCGACGATCGTGTCGACGAAGGCGTCGAGTTCGCTGTCGGGGAGGGCACGGGTGGCCCAGCCCCAGCGTTCGGCGGTGTCGGCGTCGTAGTCGTCGCTGGTGAGGATGGCTTCCAGGGCGCGGTCGCGTCCGATGGCGCGGGGAAGGCGTTCGGTGCCGCCACCGCCGGGGAGCAGTCCGCTGCCGACCTCCGGCTGCCCGAAGATCGCCTTCTCCCGGCTGGCGTACCGCAGATCGAGGGCGAGGGCGAGTTCGTTCCCGCCGCCGCGGGTGCGTCCGCGGATGGCCGCGATGGTGATGTAGGGCGCTTTGGAGAGTGCCAGGACCAGGCTCGTCCAGGCCGGCACTGCGTTCTCGTCCTCGGGGGCGGGGAAGTCGGCGGCGGCGGCCAGGTCGAAGTGGTTGTAGAAGAAGTCGGGGGTGGCGCTGTCGAACACCACGACCTGGATGTCCGGGTCAGTGGCCAGTGTCTCGACGATCTCGATGAGGCGCAGGACGGTCTCGCCGACGATGAGGTTGACGGGCGGGTTGGCGAAGGTGATCTTCGCGACCTTGGGTGAGGTGCGCTCGTAGTGGATGGTGCTCTGCTCGCTCATGGTCTGGCTCCAGATGCGTGATGGATGTCGGTCGGCGACGGGGCGTCAGTGGGCGCGACGTCCAGCGAGACGAGTTCGGTGGGCCGGAGTAGAGCGCCGATCGCAAGGTGACTTCCGCGACCCCGTCGATCTCCCGGTCGACGGGGATCTAGGTCTCCACTCCGCCGGCCACCGGCCCGGGTTGTGTTCGGCGAGGTGGATCTGGCGGTACTCCTCCTGGCCCGGGGCGGCGGAGATGGCCCTCTCCCTGGCCGGCTCTTCCTGCCAGGCGGTGGTCAACGGGCGAGAAACTCGACCGCGACCGGGGCGAACTCCTCGTAGTACTGGAAAATCCCGCCGTGACCCGAGTCGGGGTAGATGATCAGCTCGCTGTCCTTGATGCGCCGGTGCAGGTCATCGGAGAGGACCGAGGGGACCATGCGGTCGTTGTCGCCGTTGGCGATCAGCGTGGGATGAGTGATCTTCGCCAGGTCGTCGGGGGTGGAGCGCCCCCACTTCTGGATCGCCTTCAGCTGCGTCTGGAACGCCTTGGTCTTGATCTTCGCGTCACGGTCGACGGTGCGCTCCTTGAGCCGGTTGACGAACGCGCGCCCGGCGGCCTTGCCGACGGCGTTGCGGTTGAAGAACAGGAACTCCTTGGGGTCCGAACGGGTCAGGGTGGCGCGCAGGATGTCCCAGTAGGTGGTGCCGACGACCTTGTCGATGTCCTTGCCGCCCTTGGGCCCGGTGCCGGTGAGGACAAGCTTGCGGATGAGCTCGGGGTGCTTCACCACCAGGGCCTGGGCGACCATGCCGCCGAGGGAGAAGGAGAAGACGTCGATCTTGTCGTACCCGAGCGCCTTGATGAAGGTGTAGGCGTCGTCGGCCATCGCCTCGACACTGTCCGGCACCTGGCCTGTGGACGCCGCGACCCCGCGGTTGTCGAAGGCGATGACGTGACGGCCCTTCGCGACGGGGTCGATGATGCGGGGGTCCCAGTTGTCCAGGGTTGCGGCGAGGTGGACGAAGAAGACGACGGGGATGCCGCCCTTCGGTCCCAGCTCGCGGTAGGCGTAGGTGACGCCACCGGCGCTGACGGTGCGCGCCGGGGCCTTCGCGTAGGCCGTGATGACGGCTTCGTTCGGGGTGTCGGTGCTACTCATGACGGATTCTCCTCGTGTGTTTTGTGTCGCCCGTCGCGGTTGCGGCGAGTCAGCTGTTGCTGATGACGGCCTTGCCGCGGATGCCACCCTGGGACAGGAACTGCAGCGCCTGCGGGGTCTCGTCGAAGCCGACCACCTTGCCCACGACCGGGCGCACCACGCCCTGGTCGATGAGGGTGGTGATCTGGCGGAGCTGGTCGCCGCTGGCGCGCATAAGCAGGAACTCATACGTCACCCCGAGCTTCTTCGCCTGCTTGCGGATCTTGCGGCTCAGGCCTGCGACCGCCAGGCGCAGCAGCGGGTTCAGACCGGCCTCGCGGGCGAACGCGGGGTCCGGGGGGCCGGCGATCCCGATGGCTTTGCCGCCGGGCTTGAGCACCCGCAGCGACTTCTCGAGATTCTCACCACCGAGGCTGTCCAACACCAGGTCGTAGCCGGTCAGGAGCTGCTCGAAGTCCTGGCTGCGGTAATCGATCACCGTGTCCGCGCCGAGCGCGCGCACGAATTGCGCGTTGGAACCGCTGGCGGTCGTGGCGACGCTCGCGCCGAGGTGCGCGGCGAGCTGGATCGCGATCGAACCGACCCCGCCGGCGCCGGCGTGGATGAGAACCTTCTGCCCGGGCCGCACCTGCCCGCGCTCCACCAGGGCCTGCCAGGCCGTAAGCGCGACCAGCGGCAGCGAGCCCGCCGCTTCCATGCTGATCGAAGCGGGCTTGAGCGCCAGGTCGCCCTCCGCTACGGCGATGCGCTCGGCGAACGTGCCGATGCGGTTCTGGTCGGGCCGGGCGTAGACCTCATCTCCGGGCTTGAAGCCGCGAACCGCCGCCCCGACGCCGATGACGGTGCCCGCGACGTCGTTGCCCAGGATCAGCGGCAGCTTGTAGGGCAGGACCTGCTTGAACTCACCGTCGCGGATCTTCTCATCCAGCGGGTTCAGCCCGGCAGCCTCCACCCGCACAAGCACGTCGTGCTGCCCCACGGTGGGCTCGGGGACGTCCGCCTCCTGCAGCGGCTCCTTGTACTTCGTGACGACGAACGCTCTCATCGGGCGCCGCTCCTTGTCTTCATCCTATTTATCCAGGTTTGAGGCTGGATCGGCCAGTTCAGCGCGACACCTGGGGTCTCGCCCCACTCAATCGATCCGAGTACACTCAACTATGAGTCTACTCAGAATTAATGTCAAGGGAGGTCCCCATGGGACGCGGTCACATGCCGATCGGGCGCCGCGAGCTGGCCAAACAGGCCAAGCGCGAGCGCATCATGACCGCAGCCCGCGAACTGTTCGCCGAACACGGCGTCAGCAGGGTCACGACGCAACAGATCGCCCGCCGGGCCGACGTCGCGATCGGCACCCTCTACCTGTACGCGTCCACGAAGGCCGAGTTGCTGATCATGGTGCAGAACGAGAAGTTCGCCACGGCCATCGACGTCGGCCTCGCCGCCGCGAACGCCACCGACGGGCAGGGCGTGCTGGAGCCGGTCGTCGCTCTCATCCGTCCCGTGGTGGAGTGCCTGAGGGAACACATCGAGAACGGCCGCACATACCTGCACGAACTCGTCTTCGGCGACCCGGCCGAGCCCTACCGGCAAGCGGGCCTGGCCCTTGCCGGCCGCCTTGAGGACGGCATCACCGACCTGCTCACCCGCGACGAGTACATCGGTGCCGCCGACGCGGCAACGCTGGCGCGGGTGATCACCGCGATCATCCACATCGGCACCACCGCCACCGTGTACCTGCACCGCAGCGACGAAGTCGTCCTCGCCGACATCCGCGACCAGATCCACACCACCCTGGCGCCCCACCACCGCGCCGCATGACCACGTCCACACACAGGACCGCGTCGGTGAGCCTGAAGGTCGATTCACATTTCCGAACCGCAGCCCGCCCGTCGCGAAATAGAGGGGCCTCGCCTTCGCGCATTCATGGGGTGATCCCGACTCTCCTAAGTTTACTTTCTTATACTCAGCAAGTAGCGTCATGACGACCACATCGACCCGGCCGCCGCGGGAAAGCCCCCGCCCTGCACCGTCCGAGAAGGAGCGCAACCATGGGAGTAAGCCCAGAGGCACACGAGTTCGCGGAGTTCCTGGCGAGCGTGAGCGCGAAGTCGGCCACACCCGGCCTCGACCTGGCCGTCATCCGCGACATCGTCGACTCGAACCACAAGGCGTCGACCGAGCCGGAAGGCGTCACCTACGCCGAGGTGGACGCTGGCGGCGTCCCCGCCCTGTGGGCCATCCCCGAAGGGGCCGACCCCGACCGGGCGCTGCTCCACTTCCACTTCGGTGGGTCGGTCACCGCTTCGATGCACTCGGACCGCAAGGCCGCAGGCCATATCGCGAAGGCGGCCGGAGCCCGCTCCCTCGTCGTGGACTTCCGCCTGGCGCCCGAACACCCCTACCCCGCCCAGCTCGACGACGCCGAGACGGCCTACCGCTGGCTGCTCTCGCAGGGCTACGAGCCGCGGAACATCGGCAGCACCGGTCACTCGATCGGCGGCACCCTCGCGGTGCTGCTGCCGCTGCGTCTGCTCGCGAAGGGCGAGGCGACGCCGGGCGCGATCGTCAGCGTCTCCCCGTGGACCGACCTCACCCTCCAGAACCCGTCGGTGGACGAGAACGAGGACAACGACAAGATGCTCAGCCGGGGCACGCTGGAACTCTTCCGCGGAGCCTGGTTGCAGGACCCCGCCGTGGACTTCACCTCACCCGAGATCAGCATCGCGAACGCCGATCTGACCGGCCTGCCGCCCACGACCGTCCACTACGGCGAGTACGAGACCCTCGCCGACGACGGCGCCGAGCTCGGCCGCCGGCTCGCGGACTTCAAGGTCACCTCCGAAGTCCACCCGATGCCCGAAGGACAGCACTCGTTCGTCCTGGGCGCGGGGCGGGTACCCGAGGTGGACCAGGCCATCCAGCAGATGGGCCAGTGGCTCCGTGAGCACCTCGGCGCGTGAGCAGCAGCCGCACTGACGGCTCGACCGTACCGGCCGGCATGCGGTACTTGTGTCCGACACCGTTTCGCACGCGGTCCCACCACCGTCCCTCGATGCCACAAAGGAGTGCGCGATGGGAACGTACGAGGATGTCTTCCGCGCCAGTAACGAGGACCCCGAGAGCTTCTGGCTGAAGGCGGCCGAGGGCATCGACTGGGACGTCACTCCGCAGCGCGCCCTGGATTCCTCGGGCGCACCCTTCTACCGCTGGTTTCCCGACGGGCGCCTCAACGTCTGTTTCAACGCGCTCGACCGGCACGTGGAAGCCGGCCGTGGCGACCAACCCGCGCTCGTCTACGACTCCCCCGTGACCGACACCCGCCGCACCTACACCTACGCGCAGCTGAGGGACGAAGTGGCGGCCTTCGCGGGAGCGCTCGCTCAGCTCGGTGTGGGGCACGGCGACCGCGTGGTGATCTACATGCCGATGGTCCCCGAGGCCGCCGTCGCGATGCTGGCCTGCGCACGTATCGGCGCGGTCCACTCGGTCGTCTTCGGCGGGTTCGCCCCGCGCGAGCTCGCCCTCCGTATCGATGACGCGGCCCCCAAGGTGGTCGTCTCCGCGTCCTGCGGCATCGAGGGCAAGCGCGTCATCGCGTACAAGCCCCTGCTCGACCGGGCGATCGAACTCGCGGCCCACAAGCCGGAGAAGAGCGTGATCCTGCAACGTCCGCAGGAACGTGCCGAGTTGGGGTCCGACGATCTCGACTGGGCCGACCTGGTCGCCGCCGCGCCGCCTGCCGACTGCGTTCCCGTCACCGCCACTGATCCCCTGTACATCCTTTACACGTCCGGAACGACCGGCAAGCCCAAGGGAGTCGTGCGTGACTGCGGCGGCTACGCGGTCGCCCTGCACTGGTCGATGGGCGCCGTCTACGACGTGGGCCCGGGCGAGACGATGTTCACCGGCTCCGACGTCGGCTGGGTCGTCGGCCACTCCTACATCGTCTACGCGCCCCTGCTGGCAGGCGCCACGACGGTCCTCTACGAGGGCAAGCCGGTCGGCACGCCGGACGCGGGCCAGTTCTGGCGCCTCGCCGCCGAGTACCGGGTCAAGACCATGTTCACGGCGCCGACCGCCTTCCGGGCGATCAGGAAGGAGGATCCGAAGGGCGCGCTCACCGCCGGCTACGACCTCTCCCACCTGCGCTATCTCTTCCTCGCCGGCGAGCGTCTCGACCCCGAGACCTATCACTGGGCGAGCGCGCTCCTGGGCACGCCGGTGATCGACCACTGGTGGCAGACCGAGACCGGCTGGCCCATCGTCGCCAACCCGGTCGGCATCGAAGCCACCCCCATCAAGCCCGGCTCCCCCAGCCGCCCGCTGCCCGGATGGGACGTCCGCGTCCTCGACGCCTCGGGTGAGCCCGTGCCCGCGGGTGTCGACGGCGCGATCGTCGTCAAACTCCCCCTGCCACCCGGCGCGCTGCCCACCCTCTGGAACGACGACAACCGCTACATCGCTTCCTACCTGTCCGGCTACGACGGCTACTACCTCACCGGCGACAGCGGCCACCTCGACGACGACGGCTACGTCTTCGTCATGGGCCGCACCGACGACGTCATCAACGTCGCCGGACACCGGCTGTCCACCGGCAGCATGGAAGAGGCCCTGGCCGCCCACCCCGACGTCGCCGAATGCGCCGTCATCGGCGTCGCCGACGAACTCAAGGGACAGGTACCGCGCGGCCTCGTCGTCCTCAAGGCAGGCACCGGCCGCGAACCGGGTGAGGTCGAGGCCGAACTCGTCCAGCTCGTACGCGAGCGCATCGGAGCCGTCGCCTCCCTCAAGGACGTCACGGTCGTGGCCGCCCTGCCCAAGACCCGCTCGGGAAAGATCCTGCGCAAGACCATGCGCGGCATCGCCGACGGCCGCGACGAACCCATCCCGTCCACGGTGGACGACCCCGGCGTCATCGAGACCCTGCGCCCTGTTCTCCGCCGCGCAGGTCACACCCCGTGAACGGCTGACCGCGCCCTGGCCGGCGGTGGGCGAGCGCGTCCACCGGACTCCGCGCGGCACGGTCCGTCGGCCAGGGTGGGGGTACCTTCTGATTATGGGAATCGACACCCATGCCTTCCTCAGCGATCTCGCTCGGGGCCTCGCACCCCGAGCAGATCAATTGACCGACGTCGTGCTGCGCCAACTGCTCGACGCACTTCCCGAGGTCTGGAAGTACGAGGACATCGCCTCCGTGGCGCCCGTGGCGTTGTCCGAACACATGGCCAACATTCTGGAGTTCCTGGAGCACGGCCTTGGTATGACCGAGGTCAGGACGCCACCCGCCGCCATCGAGTTCGCCCGCCTACTCGCCGAGCACGGGGTGCCGATCAGTGAGCTCCTTCGTGTCCATCGGATCGTCCACGCAGGTGTGCTGGATCAGCTCAATACGGAAACGGCACGCGTCGCCGGGTCCCAGGAGCTGATCAACACGACGACGCTCACCCTGAGCGCGATGGCCTTCGAGTACGCCGATCGCACGGCGGAACAGGCTGTAGTGGTCTACCAGAAGGAACGCGACCGCTGGCTGCAGCGGCGGCTGATCGTGATCAACGAGGCCGGGACACGGATCGGGACCACCCTGGACACCACCCGCACCGCGCAGGAACTGGCGGACGTCGGCGCCGACCACCTCGCCGACCTCGTCACCGTCGACCTCCTTTCCTCCGCCCTCCAAGAGGAGGAGACGCACCCGGTGGCCGGTCCTGCGACGCTCCGCCGCATCGCCCAGGCCGTCTCGGACAGCTGCCCGGACCCAGCAGTCGTCACAGGACAGACGCACACCTACCGGGAAGACTCGGAGCCGGCTCGGGTACTGGCCACCGGACAACCTTCCCGGCTCCGCATCACCGCCGACGACGTCCCCCCATGGCTGGCGCTGTCGGCGGACCACGAGCTCGCCCTGCGCGCCTTGGGCCCGCGCTCCATGCTCCTGGTCCCGCTGTGGGCTCGCGGAAGCCCCCTGGGACTCGCACAGTTCGTCCGCCGTCAGACGGCGGAGCCCTTCGACGACGACGAGCTGCTTCTGGCCCAGGAGATCGCCTCCAGAGCGGCGGTGAACATCGACAACGCCCGTCGCTACACCCAGGAGCGTTCCACCGCACTCACCCTCCAACGCAGCCTGCTGCCGCACCACGTGCCGGACGAGTCCGCCGTCGAGACGGCATCGCGCTACCTGCCCAGCGGATCGCGGGCGGGCGTGGGAGGCGACTGGTTCGACGTGATACCGCTCTCCGGAGCCCGCGTAGCGCTCGTCGTGGGCGACGTGATCGGTCACGGCCTGCATGCCGCGGCCACCATGGGCCGGCTGCGGACGGCCGTCCGCACTCTGGCGGACATCGACCTGACACCCGACGAACTGCTGACCCACCTCGACGACGTGGTCATCCGCCTGCAGCGCGAGGAGGAACGGGGCACGGACGAGATCAGCGCCACCTGCCTCTACGCGGTCTACGACCCCGTGTCCCGCCTCTGCTCCCTGGCCAGCGCCGGACACCTTCCGCCCGCCGTGGTGACCGCCCCGCCCGCTGACGGCGACGCCTCCGCGCCGCGCGCGGTCGACTTCTCGGAACTGCCGGTCGGCCCGCCCCTGGGCCTGGGCGGACTGCCCTTCGAATCCGCGCAGCTCGAACTGCCTCCAGGTAGTCGGCTGGTGCTGTTCACCGACGGCCTCGTCCAGAGCCGCTCTCGTGACGTCGAGACCGCCCTCGCATTGCTGCGTGACGTGCTCGCCCGCGCGCCGGCATCGCTCGAGGAGACCTGCGACCAAGTGCTGTCCGCACTGCTGCCCAGCCGGCCGGCAGATGACGTCGCCCTCCTCGTGGCACGAACCACCGCCCTCGACGCCGGTCACGTCGCCACGTGGGCTCTGCCCTGCGACCCGGCAGTCGTCTCCAAGGCCCGCGCCCACGCAGCCGATCAACTGGCCGCTTGGGATCTGGATGACATGGCCTTCGTCACCGAGCTCGTGGTCAGCGAGCTGGTGACGAACGCCATTCGCTACGGCAAGAGCCCCATCCAACTGCGGCTGATCCTTCAGTCAGCTTTGACGTGCGAGGTCTTCGACGCCAGCAGCACCGCCCCGCACCTGCGCCGCGCTCGGGTCTTCGACGAGGGCGGCCGCGGCCTGCTCCTCGTGGCCCAGCTCACCGAGCACTGGGGCACACGACACAACCGCGAAGGCAAGGTCATCTGGGCGGAGCAGCTGCTCCCCGCCTCTTCTGCCCGCGCCCCATCCGCGCTGGCCTGAGGTTCTGGGCGAAAACACAGCACGGTGTCGTAGCTGTTGCTCTCCCCGTACGTCCATCGCTCCCACTTCCCGTCGGACACGAACCGGCCGCGGTGTCCTGGCCGACGACCATGAAGCCGCGCCGGGCAGCCTCGGCGACCGATGCGCTCCCCGGGTAGATGCCCGCCTCGGCAGCCGGAGCAGCTCGCATGACTCCATGCCCTGCTCCCCGTCAGTCCGAGGGAAACCCAATGGCCATGAGCGTGTTGATGAGCATGCCGTGTGCGAAGAAGGTCGGGCGGTCCCGTCGGCATCAGCATCAACGTCTAGGGCACATTCGCCGCCCTCAACACCGCCGGCCGCCCGCTCGAAAGCCAGGCGGATGTCTTCCATACTCCACATCACGACCGCGACGAAGTCTGCTTCTGCGCCGGGAAGAGCCGGAAGAGCAGTGCCTGGGCCCGGTGCTCATCGGCCGGACGGCCACCCGGAAGCCACCCCTCGACCGCGGCGGCATTGAGGAGCTCGCGCGAAGCGCCACGCATCCACACGCCTCGCGGGCCTGGGGCCCTCGCCGAATTCCCGTCGTGGGCCATCTGTCCGCCAGCGCAGGCGGGGGAGCCCGCGCAGGTGAATCGCAGGAGACTTCCTACGGTAATTGACAGGGTACGAACGTACCTCTTAACGTACCCACATCCGAGGGCGATGCCGTCGGCTCAACGAGGAGCACCGATGCAGCACCTGTACGAGATAGATGTCCGGGTTCCGATGCGTGACGGCGTAGCCCTTGCCGCCAACGTGTGGCGTCCGGCCGAGGGGAAGGCGCCGACGCTGCTCGTGCGTCTGCCGTACGGCAAGGACGTGATGGGCTTCGGCCAGTCAGCCTTCCCCGACCTCCTGGCTCTGGTGGAGCCCGGGTACGCGGTGGTGGTGCAGGACTGCCGGGGCACCTACCGCTCGGAAGGTGAGTTCGTTCCGCATATGGCGGACCGGGCCGATGGTGAGGACACCGTCGCCTGGATCGCCGACCAGCCGTGGTCGGACGGCACGGTGGGCATGTTCGGGCCGTCCTACCTGGGGATGGTCCAGTGGGAGACCGCCGCCACCGGCGCCTCCGCTCTCAAGGCGATCGCGCCGACCTTCACCTCGATCGACAACTACGAGGCGCCCTGGTTCTCCGCGGGCGGCGCGCTGTCACTGAGTCTGGTCACGTGGTGGAACGCCCTGATGTACGCGGCCGACGCGCAGCGGTCCCTGGCGGCCGGCGAGGACACCCTGTCCCAGCTGCGGCAGCTGGGACAGGCGGCGCTGTTTCCCGAGTCTCTCAACGATGTGCTGCCGACGGGCGAGGTTCCGGTCCTGGCGGCGTACGGCAAGTGGTGGGACGACTGGATGGCCCACCCCTCCCACGACGGGTACTGGGACGCCATGGAGCTCACCCCCGAGCTCAAGAACGTCACCGCCCCGGCGCTGAACATCGGTGGCTGGTACGACCTGTACATCGGCCAGACCGTGCGTACCTACACCACCGCCCGCCAGAAGGCGGGCAGTGCGCAGGCGCGTGAGGGGCAACGGCTGGTCATCGGTCCGTGGGATCACATGTCCACGAGTGGCGTCTATCCCGACCGCTCCTTCGGCCCGCTGGCCGGTGCCCAGATGATGGGCCTGACCGGCCTGCATGTGAAGTTCTTCGACCGCTGGCTCCGGGGCGACACCACCGCTCTGGACGACGTGGCACCCGTGAAGCTCTTCGTGATGGGCATCGACCAGTGGCGTGATGAGCAGGAGTGGCCGCTGCCCGACACGCAGTGGACCGACTTCCACCTGACCAGCGCCGGTCACGCCAACACAGCGGACGGCGACGGCGCGTTGACCACCGAGCCGCCGACCGGTGCCGGGCACGACACCTACCTCTACGATCCGCGCCGCCCGGTTCCCACAGTCGGCGGGGCGTGCCTGCCGATGACGCCGGGGTTCGGCGGCCCGGTCGACCAGCGGAGTGTCGCCGGCCGCGAGGACGTCCTGTGCTTCGCAACCGCCGTACTCAATGAGGCTGTCGAGGTCACCGGCCCGGTCAGCCTGACCCTGTTCGTGTCCTCCTCGGCGGTGGACACCGACTTCACCGCCAAACTCGTCGACGTCTTCCCCGACGGCAAAGCGATCAACCTGTGCGACGGAATCCTGCGCGCCCGCTACCGCAATGGTCTCGCCACGGAAGAACTCATGAAGCCCGGCACGGTCTACGAAATCACCGTCGACATGACCGCCACATCCAATGTGTTCCTCCCCGGGCACCGCATCCGCGTCGACGTCTCCAGCAGCAACTTCCCCCGCTACGACCGCAACACCAACACCGGCGGCGTCATAGCCCGTGAGAGCGAGGAACAGATGATCCCCGCGGTCAACCACATCCATCACGGCCCGAACCACCCCAGCCGCCTGCTCCTGCCCGTCATCGACCGCAAGGACCAGCAGTGAGCGCCGCCGACCGGGTCACCGAACTGACCGCGACCTTCACGGCGCCTTCCCTGAATGTGGCCTGGCTGCTGTGCGACCAACACCCCGCCGACCGCGCCGCGTTCACTGTCGTCGACGGCACCGGTGAGCCTTCCGCACTGTCCTACGGAGAGCTCGCCACGGACTCCCACCGCTGTGCGCGGGCGCTGCAGGGGCTCGGGGTCGGCCCGGGTGACAGGGTGGCGACCCTGATGGGCAAGAGCACCGACCTGGTCACCGTCATCCTGGCGATCTGGCGGCTCGGTGCGGTCTACGTCCCGCTGTTCACCGCGTTCGCGCCCCAGGCCATCGCCCTGCGTCTGGAAGGCTCGGGTGCGCACGTCGTGGTCGTCGACCCGGACCAGCGCCACAAACTCGACCCGGGCCCCGACATGCCGGACGACCCCCAGCGCCGCGTCGTCGTCACCGGAACCGGCGGGCAGCGCGGTGACGCGTCGCTGGCCGACCTCGTCGCGGCCGCGTCGCCGGAGCCGGTGCCCGCCGTCACCACCAGCGGGGACGGACCGCTGGTGCACATGTTCACCTCGGGTACCACCGGCAAGCCCAAGGGGGTCGTCCACCCCGTCTCGTACATCGCCGGATGGCAGGTCTACCTGGAGTACGGCCTGGGCGTCACCCGGGACGGCAGCTACTGGTGCGCCGCCGACCCCGGCTGGGCCTACGGTCTGTACGCGGCCATCGTCGCTCCGATGGCCGCCGGGATTCCCAGCCTGCTGCTGTCCGGCGGGTTCTCCCCCCAGACGACCTGGCGCACCCTCGTCGACCACCAGGTCACCGACTTCGCAGCCGCCCCGACCGTGTACCGAGGACTGCGCTCCTCGCCGGTGCCGGTTCCACAGGGTCTGCGGCTGGAACGGGCGTCCAGCGCGGGTGAGCCACTGACTCCCGAGGTCAACGAGTGGGCCGGCTCCGCGCTCGGCCTGGCCGTGCACGACCACTTCGGCCAGACCGAGGTCGGCATGCCCTTGGCCAACCATCACCATCCCGAACTCGCCCACCCCCTCAAGGAGGGATCGATGGGCCGGCCGGTGCCCGGCTGGAGCCTGACCGTCCTGGCCGACGAGAAGGACGAGCCCGCCGAACCAGGCGTGCTCGGCCGGGTCGCGATCGACGTCGCCGCCAGCCCGCTGATGACCTTTGGCGGCTACCAGATCCCCGGGCAGGCCGGCGCGAAATTCACCGCCGACGGCCGCTGGTACCTCACGGGCGACGCCGGGCGCATCGACGCCGACGGCGACTTCTTCTTCTCCTCCCGCGACGACGACGTCATCATCATGGCCGGCTACCGGATCGGCCCGTTCGAGATCGAGAGCGTCCTCGCCCAGCACCCGGCCGTCGCCGAGTGCAGCGTCATCGGCGCACCCGACGACGTCCGCGGCGAGGTCATCGAGGCCTACGTCGTCCTGCGCGACGGCCACGACGCCTCGCCGGACCTGGCCACCGAACTCCAGCTGCTGGTCAAGACCCGCTACGCCGCCCACGCCTACCCGCGCACCATCCACTTCATCGACGCCCTGCCCAAGACGCCCAGCGGCAAGACCCAGCGGTACCTGCTGCGCAGCCGCCGGCGCACCGAACTTTCCAGCCGAGAGGCACAGTGACCGACACGGCCCCCCTCATCGTCGAGCAACGCGGCACCGTCCGGTGGCTGCTGCTCAACCGCCCCGAGCGGCGCAACGCCCTCGACGTCACCCTCGTACAAGCCCTGGACAAGCAGATCACCAGCGCCGAGGCCGACCCCGGCACCGCGGTCATCGCCGTGGCAGGCAACGGGCCGAGTTTCTGTGCCGGCGGGGACTTCCACCAGTTCCTGGAGCTGCACGAGCGGGGCGACAACCCGGTCGGCTTCCTGGCCGACGTGTCGGCCTGCTTCAGCCGCATCGCGGCCAGCCCGAAACCCTGGGTGGCCGTCCTGCACGGTCACGCCGTCGCCGGGGGCCTCGAACTCGCGCTGGCCTGCGATGTCGTCGTCGCCGCCGACACCACGCTCATCGGCGACGGCCACCTGAAGCGGCGGCTCGTACCGGCCGGCGGATCCAGCGTCCGACTTCCCGGCGCGGTCGGGCGAGGACTCTCGCGCTGGCTCCTGCTCACCGGCGAACTGCTGCCCGCGACCGCCTTCGCGCACACCGGCTGGATCCACGCGATCGTGCCCGCAGCCGACCTCGACGCCACCGCCACCCGCATCTGCCGACAACTGGCCGACCAGAGCAGCCCCGCCCAGCAACGGCTCAAAACGCTCCTGCACCGGATCGACGGCATCGCCCCCGAGCAGGCCCTGCGCGAGGAACTGGCCACCTTCGCCGACAACTGGCCGGCGAGCTCGGTGGCCGACGCCCTGCGGGCCTTCCTCGCACCCCACTCCACGAAAGCAGACACCAAGTGAACCGCTACCACGGACGCGTCGTCGCCATCACCGGCGCGGCACAAGGCCTCGGCCTCGCCATGGCGACCCGGTTCGCCGCGGAGGGCGCCGCCGTAGCGCTGGCCGATGTCAACGCACAGGCCCTCACCGACGCCGCCCGGACCATCGCCGACGCCCACGACGCGAAACTCCGCACAGACGTGGTGGACGTGACCGACTCCGCCCAGGTCAATGACTGGATCACCGGCGTCACCGCCGCTCTCGGCCGCCTCGACGTGCTGGTCAACAACGCCGGCATCATCCGCGACAACCGCGTCGAGGACATCACCGACGACGACTGGCACGCGGTCATCGACGTCAGCCTCACCGGCGGCTTCCACTGCGCGCGCGCCGCTTTCGGCCCGATGAAACGCCAGGGCTACGGACGCATCGTCAGCTTCTCGTCCATGTCATGGCGCGGGAACTTCGGGCAGACCAACTACGTGGCTGCCAAGGCCGGCATCGTCGGCATGACCCGCACTCTCGCGCTGGAGGGCGCCCGCTACGGCATCACCGCCAACGCCATCGCCCCCGGCCTCATCGACACACCCATGCTCGCCTCCATGAACGGCCCGGCGCGCGACAAACTCACCAACAAGATCCCGATGCGCCACACCGGCACGCCCGAGGACATCTCCGAAGCCGCAGCCTTCCTCGCGAGCGAAGCCGCCGGCTACATCACCGGCGTCGTCCTGGACGTGGACGGCGGCATCTCCATCGGATCCTCGATCCGATAACGCTGGTCCGCGGGTCACGCGGTGGCTGTGGGCTCGCCGTCCGGGACTGTCACGGCCCAGGTGGCCATGGTGTCGAGGACGGCGCGCGTGTCCTTCGCCGAGCGGGGTGAGCCGGTACTCGACCCGCGAGGGGATCTCCGGGTAGGCGGTGCGGGTGACGATGCCGTGCCTCTCGAAAATACGTGGCCATGAACGAACGATCGGCCTCGGTGGTGACCGCGACCGCCGACGGGCCGTCGGCCGACCGGGTGCGGGAGTTGCTGGGCCTCTTCGGTGCTCCGGATGTCTGTGCCGCGGAAGTGCTCTGCGACCGGCATCCCGCGGACGCGGTGGTTCAAGGTCTCGGGAAGGACCTGACGGCCACGGACCCCACGCACGGGTAGCTGCGCCGCGACTCGGCCCGTTTCGATGCCGCGCTCGCCGACCTGGGGATCGGGCCCGGCGACGCGGTCGCCACCCTGAAGGGCAAGTCCGCCGATCTGGTCGTGGCCCTGCACGGCATCCGGCGCCGCGGGGCCGTCCACGTACCACCGTTCACCGCCTTCGCACCGTCCGCCGTGGCCCTGAGGCTCGGCGCGAGCGGAGCGAAGGCCGTCGTGGTCCTCGTCGGCACCTTCAACGTCCTCCGCCTCACCGCCCAGCGCATCACCGAGTCCGAGCCCGTGGACGGCGAGCGGGGCGTCCTCGTCGCCACCTACGACGGCCAGATCGGCCAGGCCGCCTACGCCGCGCCCAAGGGTGGCCTCGACTACGGCCGCTCGCGCGGCTTCTACACACCGGGCCGCCGGTCGCTGCTGATGGAGGACCCGTCCCGGCCGGGGGTGCGGATGGCGGGCCGGTCGGTGCCGGTGACCCGAGCCGTCGCCGTGCTGGAACACTTCCAACCGTCCGGTCAGAGCTACCTGTTCGCCCCGCCGCTCGCCTCTCGCGGCTACCGCCGGCGCCGCACCGCGTACGACGTGCTGGAGCTGTACGAAGAGGGCCATCCGACAACTCACCCTGGAAAACACCGCCCTGCGCCAGGGCGCCACCGTCCTCGCACCGCCCGCCCGCGCCCGGCTGACCTCAGCCACCCGCCGACCGGGCGAACAGCTCACCACTCGCCACCCAGGGTGGAAGACCTCGCCCGAGACCTGGTCGCTGCCGGAAGCGATGCTCGCCACACCCATGCCGGATCCCACCTTGGTCCCAGGGCACGCGGCCGAGCCCAAGGGGGACGGCTACCGGGCGCTTCTTGGCCGGTGGGATGGAGGCCGGGTCCGGATCTGACGGCTTCGTTCCCCGAGATCATTGCCACGGCGGCGCACCTGCCCGACGCCACCCCGAGACGTGACGGGCGTCGCGGCCACGTGCCGCAGCGGCCGCTCAGAGGTGGCCGTCCAGGAACTTCCGTACCTCGGCGATGGTCATAGGCCCCGTGGCGTGCGCCACCGCCTCTCCCTCCTTCAGCAGGACGTAGGACGGGGCTCCGGTGATCCCGTATCGCTCGGTTGCGGCCGGACAACGCGTGATGTCGGTGCGGACGGCCGTCAGGCGGCCCGCGTACTCGTCGGCGATGCCACCCACGACGAGGTCCATCACCCGGCAGGGCTCGATTGCCTTGGGCCATGTCCCGGTGAAGTATGCGAGGACCGGAACTTTGCTCACCCCGAGGATGAAATTGAACTCCGCGTCCTCACGGGGGCGGTGAACACGCGTCGCCATGGAAGCTCCTGACCTCACGTTCCGTCATCCCATCCCCATCATCCCTCGCGCGGTGTGTCAGGCCGGGCCCGGTCGGTCGTCCGGCTGACCTGTCGGAAGGGAGGCACGGGGCCGTCGCAGAACCACGGTGGTCCCCGGCGCGAGCGGCCCGGCCCCCGCCCCTGGTGACCCGGCCTGGCCGCCTTGCCGGTCACCGACCAGATGCTCGATGTGCGCATCGTCCACCGGATCCAACGGTCGAAAGACGCGTCAGCTGACCCCAAGACCGACCGCCAGCGTCAGTTCAAGGACGCGGTGTGGCGATGCGAGATCCGGAAACAGCTCCCGCAGCTGCGACATCCGGTACCGGACTGTCTGGGGATGGACGAACAACGCCGCTGCCACCTCGTCCCGCCTGCCCTGGTGCAGCAGCCAGGCCCGCAACGTCTCCTCCAGCCGCCGTGCGGTCGCGACAGGCAAGGTCCGCAACGGTGCGAGGGCTCGGGCACGCAGGTCTG
Organism: Streptomyces doebereineriae; assembly: GCF_031845645.1. Taxonomy (NCBI): domain Bacteria; kingdom Bacillati; phylum Actinomycetota; class Actinomycetes; order Kitasatosporales; family Streptomycetaceae; genus Streptomyces; species Streptomyces doebereineriae. Next base: position 220,920 of record NZ_JAVREZ010000005.1, on the reverse strand, counting down.
CGAACGCGTCCACGTCGGCGCTCAGCACCAGCTCGGGCAGGTGGTCCTCGGTGTCGCGAATATGAGAGGAGAGCAGGCGCGCGCGTTGGGCTCGTGCGTACGAGGCGGACGCACGAGCCCATGGCCGGGCCGGGCCGACCACGGCGGCGCGGTCGGTCAGCTGGCGCAGGAGATGTGATCGGTCGGCATCGGGGACGAGCAATACGCCGGTGGCATCCGGCAGATCGTCGAGGACGAGGGTGCTCGGGTCGAGCGCGCGGTAGGCAGGCCGGGCCTGGCCGGCGGGCAGCAGGACCGCGGTCAGCGAAACCGGAGGCTGCCACCCGGCCCGTTGAGCAGAGGCCAGCAGCACGTCCGGGCTCGCGCCGGCGACGAGATCGCGGGCCAGGTGTTCCAGGTGGCGTTCCTGGTCCCTGCCCCGGGCGGCCAGTTCGTCGGCGTGGCCCGCGGCGCTCGCGGCGGAGAGCTCGTCGATGTAGGCGAAGGTCAGTTCGGCGAACTTTGCGACCTCCGCGGCGGGCAGACCTGCGGGTACGGCACCCGCTGCCAGGCATCGCCAGGCCACGCGGGCGCCGACGCGGTAGGCGCTGAGCAGGGCGTCCATCGAACGCCCGTCGCGGACCTCGCCGCGGCCCAGCTCGTAGGCTGCGTCACCAGCGTCGCCGCCTGTGGCGTTCCCGCTCGCGAGGTCCAGGTAGTGTCCCAGAGCGGTGCGGACGGCTCGGCGGATGGTGGCGCCCATGTGGCCCGAAAGGGCGTTGGCGTAGGGAGGGACCTCGTCGATGATCGCCTGGACGACCTCGTCGGCGGTGGTCTTCAGCGCGGCCCGCAGTGCGGTGACCGTCGTCTCGTCCAGGGCCAGTTCGCTGGCCCTCTGGATTGCATGGCTCATGTTTTTGTTCCCTGCGAACAATTCAGCCGACCAGATTTACGTCCTGCGGTCAGGACTTTACGCCTTGAGGCGCAGCAAGCTGGAGTCATGACGAGTACAGCCCTGCGCAGCAGGGCGTGGAAACTGCTGGAGATGGTCACGACGCCGCTGCTGCCGTCGGACTACCTCGACCTGGTCAGCCCGCTGCGTGCGGGCGCTGACCTGCGGGGGCGCATCGAGGCCGTGCACCCCGAGACGGGTGACGCCGCGACGATCGTGATCAGGCCGGGACGGGGCTGGCGCGGCCACACAGCCGGTCAGTACGTGCGGATCGGGGTCGACGTCGACGGGGTGCGCCTGTGGCGTGCCTACTCCCTGACCTCGCCGACGAACCGCCAGGACGGCCGCGTCACGATCACCGTGAAGGCGATCCCGGACGGCAAGGTCAGCAACCACCTGGTCCGCAGGGCCAAACCGGGCACGCTGATCCAGCTCGACCAGCCGACCGGTGACTTCGTGCTGCCGCAGGCCAAGCCCGCCAAGGTGCTCTACCTGACGGCCGGCAGCGGCATCACGCCCGTGATGGGCATGCTGCGCGACACCGAGTTCGACGACGTCGTCATGGTCCACTGCGCGCCACAGCCGCACGACGTGATCTTCCGCAACGAACTGCACGACCTGGTCGCGGACAAGAAGCTGCGGCTCACCGAGGTGCACAGCGACACGGACGGCCAGCTCGACATCGCCCGTCTCGCCGAACTCGTGCCCGACTGGGCCGAGCGCGAGACCTGGGCCTGCGGGCCGACGGGCATGCTCGACGCCGCCGAAAAGCACTGGAGCGAGCACGGCGTCCCGGAGCGCCTGCACACCGAACGCTTCCGCCCCAGCATCGTCGTCGCCGGCGACGGCGGCGAGGTCACGTTCAGCACCACCGGCAAGACCGTCGACGCGGACGGCGCCACGCCGTTGCTGGACGTCGGCGAGGAAGCCGGCGTGCTCATGCCGTCCGGGTGCCGCATGGGCATCTGCTTCGGCTGCGTCACGCCGCTCAAGGCGGGCGCCGTCCGCGACCTGCGCACCGGCGAGATCACCGAGGCCGAGCCGGGCGTCCTCATCCAGACCTGCGTGTCCGCCGCGGCGGGCCCTTGCGACATCGACCGGTAGGAGCACCTTGACCGCCATCGACCCCACCGCCCACCTGACCGCGGCGCAGATCGAGGAGCTGGGCCGCGAGCTGGACGCGATCCGCGACGAGGTGATCGCCGACCGCGGCGAGAAAGACGCCGCCTACATCCGCAAGGTCATCTCGGCGCAGCGCAAACTCGAGATGGTCAGCAGGGGCGTGCTGCTGTTCTCGATCTTCCCGCCCGCGTGGCTGCTCGGCACCGCCGGGCTCTCCGTCGCGAAGATCATGGACAACATGGAGATCGGCCACAACATCCTGCACGGCCAGTGGGACTGGATGCGGGACCCGAAGATCCACTCCACCACCTGGGAGTGGGATCACGTCTCGCCGTCCGAGCAGTGGAAGCACTCGCACAACGAGCTGCACCACACGTACACCAACGTGATCGGCAAGGACAACGACCTCGGCTACGGCATCATGCGCGTCGACGAGGACCAGAAGTGGCACCCGTTCCACCTCGGCCAGCCGCTGTGGAACTTCCTCAACGCCTGCTTCTTCGAATACGGCATCGCCGCCTACGACCTGGAGCTCGGCAAGAACCTGCACAAGCGCCGCCGCAAGAACCCGGAGTTCCGCGCGCAGGCCAGGGCCGTGGGCCGCAAGATCCGCAAGCAGGTGCTCAAGGACTACGTGATCCACCCGCTGCTGTCGGGCCCGTCGTTCCTCCCCACGCTCGCCGCCACGTTCACCGCGAACCTGGTCCGCAACATCTGGACCCACTCGGTGATCATGTGCGGGCACTTCCCCGAGGGCGTACAGGTCTTCGAGCGCCGGTCGATCAAGGGCGAGACGCGCGGCCAGTGGTACCTGCGCCAGATGATGGGCTCGGCGAACATCAGCGGTAGCAAGGCCATGCACTTCATGACCGGCAATCTCTCGCACCAGATCGAGCACCACCTGTTCCCGGACCTGCCGAGCAACCGGTACGCCGAGGTCGCGGTGAAGGTGCGCGCGCTGTTCGAGAAGTACGAGCTGGAGTACGTCACCGGCCCGCTGCCCAAGCAGGTGTTCTCCGCGTGGCACAAGGTCTTCCGGCTCTCGCTGCCGAACAAGAAGCCCAAGGTCGAAATGCCGGACCGCGAGCAGGAGCTCGTCGCCGCCTGATTCCCGGTATCGGTTCAGATCTCTCGGCCGTACCGGCGGCACCGCCGGGGTTTGGTGGGATCCGCGGCAGCCAGTGTCCGGCTGCGCTGCTACCTGGACGTGCGCCAGGGGATCAGCACACAGCCCCCGGCGAGGTGTTGTAGTGCGCTGGCCTGCCATGGCCGGGCCGGCAGCACACCTGGGACTCGCTTCACCTGTTCTCCCCGGCGGTCTTCCTCCCTGCCGGGGCGGCCCATGCCGCAGCGCGACTACGAGCTGCCGGTCCAGCCACCAGTGCGCGTGCTGGGAGTATGCGAGGACGGCCAACTCCTGCACGTGGAGACGGACTCGGACACCTGGCGCGCCCGGTGATCAGCGCGACGGGCACCTGGTGGCGCCCCTCCCTCCCAGCCGTCCCCGGCTGCGCGGACTTCGGCGGCCGGCAACTGCACACCGTCGGCTACCGGCGGCCCCAGGACTTCGCGGGCCGCCGGTTGTTTGTGGTCGGTGGCGGCAACTCCCGCGCTCAGATCGCTGCCGACCTTGCTCACGACCGACACCGACCTGACCTGGGTGACCCAGCGTCCGCCGCGCTTTCTGGCCGACGACATCGACGGCCGCGCCCTGTTCGACGCGGCCACCGCCCGCCACCGCGCACTCGACGAGGGCCGCACCGACACCGGCGGCGTCGGCTCGCTCGGCGACATCGTCGCCGTCCCACCTGTCCGCGAGATCCGGGACCGCGGCCTGCTCAAGGCGAGCCCGATGTTCACCCGCCTCGTCCCTGGCGGCGTTGAGTGGGCCGACGGCACCCGCGCCGCGGGACGCGGTCATCTGGTGCACCGAGTTCCGCCCTGCCCTGTCCCACCTGGCCCCGCTCCAACTCCGCGGCCGACGCGGCCAGATCGCCACAACGGACATCCGTGCGGTCGGCGAGCCTCGGCTGCATCTACTCGGCTACGGCGACTGGACCGGCCCCGCCTCCGCCACCCTCATCCGGGTCGCACGCCCTGCCCGCGAGGCTGCCCGTGAGATCGCCGGCCTGCTCGCGTAGGTCGGGGTCAGGCCGCGGCCGGGGCGATGGTCAGCAGCTTGCCCATCGCGGCCAGTACGGACGGTTCGACGCGGTAGTAGACCCAGGTGCCGCGTCGCTCGGAGGTGAGCAGGCCAGCCTCCTTGAGCTTCTTCAGATGGTGGGAGACGGTCGGCTGGGAGACCCCGACGTCGGAGATGTCGCACACGCAGGCCTCGCCGCCCTCGTGTGAGGCGACCGCCGAGAACAGTCGCAGTCGCACCGGGTCACCCAGCGCCTTGAACATCCCCGCGGCCGTCTCGGCCTCCTCCGCGGTGAACGGGCGCTCGGTCAGAGGTGGGCAGCACGGCGCCACAGCCTCGGACACCTCGGGTTCGAGCAGCGGCAGCACCTTCGTATTCGACATGCATCTATGTTGACACATGTCGAACCAGTGGGGCGAGGCCGGACGGCCTCAGGCCCGGGAGAGGCGAGCCGCGACATGCCGCGCGGCCCGGGTGGCATCCCGTCCGACCCCGCGCAGGGAGTTCGACGACAGGCTGCGCTGCCACTCCAGCCCGACGTACGCCAGCCCAGGGTGCGTCAGCGACATCCCTTCACGGTGGCGAGGTAGCCCAGGTCGGGGCGGCAGCCGGTGGCCAGCACGATCGCGTCCACTTCCACCGCGCTTCCGTCGGCCCAGATGACCCTCGTGCCGCTGGCACCGGTGAACACCGGGCGACGGTCCGGCCGTCCGGAGGTGACAGCGGCCCCGTAGCAGCCGTCGTCGATGACCAGCCGGGTCGACGGCGTAGCGCGACCACAACCCCGCCGCCAGTCGCGACGTGCCCGAGAAGAGCATGCGCGGCGACCAGCCCGGACTGGCCATCCCCGATCACCGCGACGTCGATGTGCTCCATGAACGAACCCCCTTTGATTTGATGAATGTCTATGTTGACGCTTGTCGAATCAGGTGCCATGCTGGCCGCACAAGCCATCGACGGATGTCGAAACACCGAGGAGCCGACCGTGAACGCGCCTGCCACCACCGAGCTGCCCGTCGTCGTGATCGGAGCCGGTCCCGCCGGACTCGCTGCCGCCTCCCACCTGGTCGACCGCGGCCTCACCCCGCTGGTCCTGGAGGCCGGCCCGGTCGCCGCAGCGGCGGTGCGCGAGTGGTCGCACGTGCGGCTGTTCTCCACCTGGGGCGAGGTCACCGACCCGGCCGCCGAGAAGCTACTGGCCCCCACCGGCTGGGTGAAGCCGGCCGCTGCCACCTACCCCTCGGGCGGGGACTGGGCCGAGCAGTACCTCCAGCCGCTCGCCGACGTCCTCGGCGATCAGGTGCGCTTCGGCGCCACCGTCACCGGCGTCTCCCGTGCGGGCCGGGACCGGATCGTGGACGCCGACCGCGAGACCCAGCCGTTCGTCGTCCACATCGCCCACGCCGACGGCCGCGAGGAGCGGCTCTTCGCCCGCGCGGTGATCGACGCCTCCGGCACCTGGACCACCCCCGACCCGGCCGGCGCCAGCGGCCTACCGGCCCTCGGCGAGAAGGCGGCCGCCGACCGGATCACCTACCGCGTGCCGGACCTCAAGGACCCGGCCGTGCGCGCCCGTTACGCGGGCAAGCACACCGCAGTCATCGGCTCCGGCGCCTCCGCCTTCACCGCGCTCGCCTACCTCGCCGACCTCGCCACGTCCGACGACGGCACCGGCACCAAGGCCGTGTGGATCCTGCGCCGCGGCATGTCCGGCTCCACCTTCGGCGGCGGCACCGCCGACCAGCTGCCCGCCCGCGGCGCCCTCGGCCTCGCCGCCAAAGCCGCCGTCGACGACGGCCACGCCGACGCGGTCACCGGCTTCCGCACCGACGCCATCGAGCGCGAAACCGACGGCCGCCTGGTCCTCGTCGGCGAGGACGGCCGCCGCCTTAACCCGGTCGACGAGGTCATCGTCCTCACCGGCTTCCGCCCCGACCTCTCCTTCCTCTCCGAGCTCCGGCTCGGCCTCGACGAGCGCCTGCAGGCCCCGACCGCGCTGGCCCCGCTCATCGACCCCAACCAGCACTCCTGCGGCACCGTCTACCCGCACGGCGTCAACGAGCTCTCCCACCCGGAGAAGGACCTCTACCTGGTTGGCATGAAGTCCTACGGCCGCGCCCCCACGTTCCTCGCCATGACCGGCTACGAGCAGGTCCGCTCCATCGCCGCCGCCCTCGCCGGAGACCAGGAGGCCGCCGAGCGCGTCGAGCTGACCCTCCCGGACACGGGCGTGTGCGGCGGCGCGGGTCTGTTCGACTCCCCCGAGGCGGCACAGGACGCTGAAGTCGGCGGCTGCTGCGCGGCCCCCGCCACCCTCCAGATCGGCATCGGCGCCCCGGTCACCGCCTCCAGCAGCTGCTGAACTCCCCACCTGCACAAGGAGATTCGCCATGCCCCGCGTACAACTCGCCCTCCGCGTCCCCGACCTCAACGCCTCGGTCGCCTTCTACAGCAAACTGTTCGGCACCGCGCCCGACAAACTCCGCGACGGCTACGCCAACTTCGCCATCGCCGATCCCCCGCTCAAGCTCGTCCTGATCGAAGGAACGGTGGACGAGGCAACGCGCATGGACCACCTCGGCGTCGAGGTCGAGACCACCGAGGCGGTGCACGCCGCCACCGCCCGCCTGGGTAAGGCCGGCCTGGCCACCGACGTGGAGGACGACACGACCTGTTGCTACGCCGTCCAGGACAAGGTCTGGGTCCACGGCCCCGGCCAGGAACGCTGGGAGGTCTACGTCGTCAAGGCCGACGCCGACTCCCTGGCCAAGCAGCAGGGCAGCACCTGCTGCACCGCCCCGGCCGACACCGCCGTCACCGTGAAGGAACCGTCCGTCGCGGGCGGCTGCTGCTGATCCGCCGATGACCGACCTCCGTGCCGGCGAGGCCGTGACCGGAACAGGGGACCGGTCACGGCCTCGCGCCGCGCTGCCCGCTCTGTGCGTCACCCAGATCACCGGCTGGGGCGTCGTCTACTACGCCTTCCCCGTGCTGAATCCGCAGATCACCGCGGCCACGGGTTGGTCGACGACCGCCACCACGGCCGCCTTCTCGGGCGCGCTCTTGGTCTCCGCCCTCGCCGGCATACCCGTCGGCCGCATCCTCGACCGCCGAGGCCCGCGCGCCGTCATGACCACCGGCTCCGTCCTGGGCGTCGTCGCCGTACCGACCATCGCCTACGCGCCCAACCTCGCGGTCTTCACCGCCGCCTGGCTGCTGGCCGGCGTGACGATGTCCGCCACCTTCTACCAGCCTGCCTTCGCCGCCCTCACCCGCTGGTGGGGCGAAGACCGCGTCCGCGCCCTCACTGTTGTCACCCTGGCCGGCGGTCTGGCCTCCACCGCCTTCGCTCCACTCACCGCCACACTCGCCGAGCACCTGAGCTGGCGCGCCACGTACGCCGTACTCGCGGTGATCCTGGCCCTCGTGACCATCCCCGCCCACGCCTTGGCGCTACGAGCACCCTGGCCGCCCGCACCGACGCCGCCCTCCCCACGGGAAGCCCGCAGCGGCTCGGTGGTCCACAGCCGACCGTTCCTGATGCTCGCCACCGCGCTCACGCTGAACAGCTTCGCCATGTACGCCGTCGTCATCGCGGTTGTCCCCCTGCTGATCGCACGCGGGGCCGGCCCCACGGCCGCCGCCTGGGCCCTCGGTCTGGGCGGCGCAGGACAGACCCTCGGCCGTACGTTGTACGCCACGCTCGCCTGCCGCACCGGTGTCACGACCCGCACTGTCGCCCTGATCGTTCTGGGCGGGATCACCACCGCCGCATTCGCGATGGTCTCCGGCCCTTTCCCCCTCCTCGTGGGCATCGCGATCGTGGCGGGAATGGTGCGCGGCAACCTCACCCTGCTCCAGGCCACGGCCGTCACCGACCGGTGGGGCACGATGCAGTACGGGCGTCTGTCCGGGCTGCTGGCCGCCCCGGCCACCATCGCATCCGCCCTGGCCCCGTTCGCGGGAGCCGCGCTGGCCGGACCGCTCGGCGGCTATCCCAGCCTGTTCATCGCACTCGCTCTGATCTCCGTCATAGCAGCCCTCCTCGCGCTGGGGAGTTGACGGAGATCGGCAAATCGAGGAGCGTCTCGCGGTCCGATCCGACATCCTCCGGGCTTCTGCGGACGGTCAGTTACAGCAATCGCAGCCTGGGCGGCAGCCGCACGCGCCGTCCGTCTCCAGCGGGTGCGGCGGCCGTCGGGCACGGTGACGACCAGGCCCGCAGTCACGCAGGCATGCGAGGTGGTTGGAGAGCCGGGTACGCGAGATGCCAAGCGCGTCAGCGAGATCGGCGGGGTAGGCCGGGGCTTCGCGTAGCGCGAGCAGGATGCGGCAGCGGATCGGATCGGTGAGCGCACGGCCGAACCTGGAACAAAGAGACTCGACTCTCGTTGCGCAAAAAGCGATGTGCCCAGGCTTTTTAGTTGGCACCGGTGTACGTTCCTGACCTGCGGCGATCGTCGCCGCCTGCCCGAAAGGCTTGCAGACCTGGCAGGCCCCACTGCCGGTGTTGTGGCACTTCCGCTACATGTGGCCTGGTCAGGCCGTACAAGCTTTGCCGTGGGCCACCCCGAGGGCCGAATGAGCTTGTTCGCACCGTACTGCGGCCGAGCATGGGCACCCGATCACGGCGGCCATCGCCTGCCAGGTCGCCCGCGCCGGCGGAACCGTCGACGAGCTGACCCGGCTGCTGCTCCACCCCGACCACGAGGGTGGTCGGCGCACGCCCGGCACATCGCGCTGCGCTCCGGGCAGGCGCGCTCGCTGGACTACAACGGCCGGGTGTGGGCCAGCGCCTCGGCGTTGGTGAGTAGCACGCGAGTCCTGGAGTCGCGCCACCAGGCGTACGAGGTTCTCGCCGCGCTGCGGGACCGGATCGAGACGACGCCCTGGCGCGGGGAGCGGGGGCGGACGGCTTTGCGGGTGCTGCCGGCGCATCTGAACTTCGCGGAGATCGCGAGCGGCCCTCTGCAATGTGCGGTGCCGCCTGCGGAGCGTTGTCTACCCCCGAGGCCGGCATCGCCGCCGACAGCGAGTGCCGCCCCTGCCACAGCGACCGCGAACGTACCGCCGCCGCAGTTGTCCAGGCGCAGGACACGAAGCCGTCGACCAGCGGCCGCCTTCTCAGCTCTGCAACGGGCGGCGCTATCTCGGGGTGAGGAAGACGCGTGGTCGCGGAGTCGCCCCGCCGGTGGCCGCGGTCTGCGGTGGAGGCCTTGATGACCTGGGATCCGTGACCTGGGCTGAATGCGCTTTCGCGCTCTAGACCCGCAGCAGAGGAGGATCAGTGAGGTCTTTCAGCGTTGCCGCTCCAGAGCGAGGACCGCTGCTGCGATTGACGTCATTCGATTCGGGCTGCACCGCGGCTTTGCGGAAGATCCGCCAGGACTTGAGACGGGCAACTCCACCCTCGACCGGGGCCCGCGCCCTCGACAGCGCCCGGTTGACGGTCTGTTGGGTGAGCGACAGCCCCCCTCCCGCAGGCCGTCTGGCCGGTGTGGTCACCCACGCGCCGGCACCGATGTAAGCGCGGTCGGCCAGGATCGGCACCCCTTGGCGCTCGCAGATCCTGATGATCCGATGGGCACGGGCCGCAGTCAGGTCATGGCAGCGCCCCGGCAGGGCCGGCGACAACCAGAGCACCTCGCCGTGTGGATCGGTGACCACCTGCACGTTCACCCCGTGCCGACGGTGCTTGGCCGAGTAGTCGGCGCGGCCGTCGCCGAGGCGGTCGCACTCGGCCAGGGTGCCGTCGAGCAGCACGAACTCGGGGTCTGCCTCGCGCAGAGCGCGCAACAGGCCGGGTGCGCGGGCGGCCAGGAGATCGATGACCGCGGTGGTGTAGGCGTGCGCGGTGCCGACCGAGATGCCAAACCCGGCGGCGATCTGTGCGAAGGGCTCGTGCTTGCGCAGGTACACCAGAGCGACCAGGGCACGCAGGTGCGGCGGGAGCTTGCAGCGGCGGTCACCCTCGCGGGTGACGATGAGCATCGTGACCCACTCGATGAGCTCATGGGGCAGGTCGAGTGCGGCAGGATGAGGGACCAACAAGGCTCCTGCGCCGATGGGTTGAGACTTCGAACACCTCCCTCAACGGCACGGGAGCCTTGTGCGTTGCGGCCACGACGCCTGTCACCCGATCGGTGGCCACCCTGAAAGACCTCAGTGACTGGGGCGGCAGAAGTCGAACCTGCGGCATCCGGCTTTGGAGGCCGGCGCTCTGGCCACCTGAGCTACACCCGCTGATGGGTGACAGCTTGACATGACCAACAGGTCCGCCTCCAAGGGATTTCCGTCTCTCAAAGAAGGCGCAGGACGCCGACGACCTTGCCGAGGATCTGCGCCTGGTCGCCGGGGTTCGGCTGGTAGGCCGGATTGCGGGGCATGAGCCACACCTGCCCGTCCTGCCGGCGCAGGACCTTGACTGTGGCCTCGTCGTCCAAGAGCGCGGCGACGATGTCGCCCTGATCGGCGCTGTCTTGCCTGCGTACGTCACGATGTCGCCGTCACAGATCGCCGTCACAGATCGCCGCGCTGATCATGGAGTCACCGGAAACCGACGGGTTCGCCGAATCTTGAAGGGCTCAGGTTGGGAACTGGTGGCAGACTGCACCCGATCACGCACGGTCTGACGTGGGTTCGCGTGCCCTGGGGCGTGGATCGGTCCAGCCGTGGAGACCTACTGGGTCGGTCGGCGGAGAACAGCGTGAACGATCGACGTCCAGTGCACCGCCCCTGTTTCTGTGCGGCTGCTCTCTGTGCGGCCAGTTCCGCAAGATCGCGGGCGTAGCCCCACCATGCTCCCCCATCGGTGCGGTCATTTCACCAGGCCTCGGTGACCGGCTTCGCGGACGATGAGGTCGGCGGTTTCGTCCGGAGTGAGGGCCGCGGTGTCGAACCACCAGCCAGCGTCCCCGAATTCGCGCTTCATATCGGCGTCGAGGCCTTCGTAACCGTCGAAGTCGAACCGATCGCTTGGATTCCTGATGGAGTTTCGGTACTGGCAGATCTCGATGCCCGGTGCGAGGACGACGAACAGAACCTGTCGAGGGGCGAGGAGATCCAGGAAGAAGTCCAGCTCTTCGCGGGAGGGGATGATCGCATCGATCACCGTCGTAAAGCCGGCGTCGGTGAAGTTGTTGGCCAGCGCGCACAGATTGCGGTGCAACAGCTCCACTTGTCGCGCCGCTTCGTCAGCGGGCTCGCCCAGGGCCCAGACGAAACCGTTGACGATCATCCTGTTGAGCTCGTCGCCGCTGAGGCGGGCGGAACGCGGCAGTCGCTCGGCGACGAGCCTGGTCACAGTGGACTTTCCGGCCCCCGGCATGCCCGTCAATATCAGGCAGTTCGACACGTCGGCAGTGATCACGCTCACGATGATGTCAGCGTGCCTGTCGGTCGGCAAATCACCGAGGCGTGAGCCTCGGTGACCGGACCGGCCGGCAGGAGACGGGGGCCGGAAGCGGCGAACCCGGGCGGTTCAACCGGCGGTGAGGAGCTTGGTGAGAACCAGCTGTCCGAACGTCTCGGCTTGACCTTGGGCCGCCGCAGCCCTGGGGATGTCCCAGGAAATGGTGACCACCTGAGGAGTGAACGCAACCTCCGCCAGGGCTCGGCAACGGCCGTTGTTCAAAGACGTCTGCACGCTAAACCGGTCGCTGCCGGGCTTTCTGGCCAGTTCCGACGCGTTCGCCCGGACGTTGAGGCGCAACATCCGCTGGAATCTCTCCTGTTCAGCCCTCCACGGCTCAGTCCCGGCTTCAAGCGGGGGATCAGTGAGTAGCTTCCGGGATTGAGTGACGACAGAGCGCCAGACATGTGCGCCCTCCTCCACGATGTCCGCCTCGGGGTCTGGAGCCGAGAGGAGGATGTTCACATCGCCCGGACCCATGTAAGCACGGCCGGCTACGGGGCTCGGAAGCCTGTGGAGCAGCGTCAGAGGAACCTTCGCGTTCGCGTCCGCTCCCAGGCACATTCTCCAGGCGCGACCGAGCGCGGCCACCATGGTTCCGGACGTGGTCATCGCCCTTGTATCGCCGATAACGGAACCCTTCTCCGCACGGAAAACCAGCTCACCGCTCTCGCGGGCCTTGAGTCGACCCCAGTGGTTGGACGCATGGTAGGTGTCGAACCCGTCGGACACCTCCGCTTCGGGCGCGGCTGTTCGACGTCTCACCGCCCGCTGTGCCAGCACCACGTCGGAAAGGGAGGCGACGGGGACCTGGCGCCCCGCAAGACGATCGGACAGGACTCGCGCGAACCCCTTCAGGCCGGCGCCGTCGGCGAAGACATGCGATACGGCAGCGACCACCGAGAATCGCCCGTCCTGGCGCGTGTAACCGAACAAGCGGATCGGCGCCTTATGCACGTCGATTTCATAGTATCCATGACAGAATCGGGTGTGAATCAAGTGTACCGCCCATGCTGGACCACCCCGTAGATCAGTCCATTCGACCGGAACTTCACGGGGGCTCTGCCAGAGCCGTGCTTCGCCTGAGGGCGCCTCGGCTACAGCCCAGAGATCCAGCTCGTAGTCCGCCAAGAGGACACGCAGGGCGTCCTCCAGAGCCGTTTTGGATTCACACCCGAATTCGACTACGTCACCGATGACTGCCCATCGGCTGGGGTCGCGCTGCATGTCATTGATCCAATGCCACTGCTGCGCCTGCCCCCAGGACATCTCCATTGCGACAACGGAACCCACCAGTCCTCCTTTGCGCGTCAGCGCAAGCCTTCGGGCATGGCCAATGCTGTCGCCAAGCTCCACAGCTGATAGCGCTCAACGCCTCGGATCTGTTCCGGGTCACGTTCCAGCAGTTCCACGACGCGCTTACGGTCGAGGACGTCCCATGCGGGGTGATCACTGTGGGAGTGAGCGGCGGTGCGAGCCACATCCAGGATTGCACCGATCGGCTCGACGGGAATCATGTGCGTGTTACGCCTGCGTTCTTCGTTCATGGTGGCGCCGACCGAGTTGTCTTGCAGCCAGGAGGCGTCGGCCGTCTCGTAGGGAATTTTCGCCAGATCCGGTCCGAGTGACTGGAGAAGGGTCCGATTGAACTTTCCGTCGACATGGCCACCTCCGCCACGGCCTATCATGTGCGGCCAGATCCTGGGCGAGAGATACAGCGACGCGGTGTCCTCGCGATGGTCTCGATTCGACAGGTTCGGACCGTGCCATGACGCCTGTCGCTCCAGGTGAAGCACTTCCGGTATGTCCGCCAGTGCGACTCCTCGATCGGTTTGTTCACGAGAGAATTCCCGCAGCCAGTCGTAGATGAGGGCCTTTCCGTCGCCGTTCAGAAGGGCGGGCGGCGAACCAGGCGTGATCTTCTCAAAGAGGGATGCAGCCATTTCATCGACTGTCTGCCCGGTCGGACATTCTCCACCCAGGTAAGCCGTCCAGGCGCCGCGTCCGATCTCCCCGGCCACTCCGTCGAAAAGGATCGGCAGTGAGTTCACCGGCTCCAGATCGACATCCATGATGTCCGTGAGAGACGTTGTCTGTGCTGATGTGAGTTGCAGCAACTCCAGCACCGAGTGTGTCCGACTGTATACCGCGGCGGTCTCACGTGTCTTGGTGGCCGAATGTTCCCAGCCCAACATCATGGAAAGATGACGAGCCGCCTGCACATCCCCGGTTTCCGGATAGCCGACTTGCCCAGCGAACGCGTTCGTCACTACGGCTGGTGTGATGTCGGCCTTCCTCAGGACAGCGGCGATGACCCTGGAATCGCGACCTCCCGTGAGAGCCAGTTGAGTCTCCCTGCCAGGCCAGTCGGCGAATGCGCGGGCAAGGGAAGTCATGAGTCGCTCGGCTTCCGCATAGTCGGGGACAGCTGCGAGCAATTCCGCATAATCGGTCCGAAGGTGCGCGGTTGTGACCACTCCGTCGCGGGATATGGAGGTCGCCGTACCGGGAACCACTCGTTCGACACCTTCACGCAGAGGCTCGCCCGTGATACTCCACCCTCCTGCCAGCAGTCCGGCCAAGGCTCGTGGGCGAGTTTGCGCACCGACTGGCGTGACCAGAGCAGCCATGTTGCTGATCTGAATTCCCTCAGCATTTCGAGAAATGTATACGGGCAACAACCCCGCGGCGTCGGTCTGGACATGGACCGTGCGGTTGTCGACGCGGACCACGACGTGGCGCCCGTCGAGGTCCTGTGACCATTCCGTTGGTTCGCGGAGATAGGTCTTCGGGTCGATCGACGTACGACCATCGGCTTCGCCGTTCCTCCACAGAACGGGCCTGCCGCCGAACAGAGCGAACTTTTCCCTCTCCGTAGCCGAGTACCGCACACCGCCCAGATGATCTGCCGAATGCCCGCCCCAGTGACAGGTGACCGACCCATCGGCCGACGACGCCCAGCTGTGCACGGTCTTGTCGCTGAGCATCGGATAGCGATCAAGCCATCGCTTCAGTGTCTCTCGCTCAGTGCCGTCGTGTGCTCCGGATCGAACTCGAATCGTCAGGAGAAACGCAATCATTGATCGGCTCCAATCAGGGTTCAGTTCGTTGAGTCGGAAGAATCAGGCCGGAGCTGCGGCGGGCGGCGCCTGGTGCCGGGAGGCGAGGACGCCCCGAATCGAGGGCCAGCCGGCAAGAGCGGCACGCACGTCCGAGCGGGTCTCCTCGCGCAGCGCCGCCGCGCGCGCCTGGTCCAGGACGTCGTCGAGGAGCACGCGCTGTCCGGTGCGGGCCGACAGCACCGCGGCCTCGACCATCGCCAGGCTCATGGTGTTCTCGTGCACCTCGCCCATGGGCGTACTGCCCGTCCGCAGCGACTCGGCGAAGACCCGCAGCGCTCCGCCGACACCCTCGTACGGGGAGCGGGGCCGCTCGGCAGGTCGTATGTCCGCGACAAGAACCGGCTCGTTGTCGCCGTCCCACAGCGCCGAGCCTTTCTCACCACTCGCCCGCCAGGCGCCGTTCCACGACGTCTCGGCGCCCGGACTGCACCAACTGCCGTTGTACACATAGCGCGCTCCGCCCTCCATCTCGAAGACGGCGCTCGCGGCGGCGTCGCCGCTGAACCAACTCCACGGCGGGTTGTACGCCTGGCAGTAGGCGGAGACCGGTTCGGCGCCGAGCAGGAACCGGGCCGAGTCGAAGGTGTGGATCGCCATGTCGATCAGCAGCGGGTACGCCATCTCCTCGCGGAAGCCGCCGAAGTGCGGGGACGTGAAGAACTCGGTCGTCAGCGTGCCGATCGCGCCGAGTTCCTCCAGCATCCCGCGCAGGGCGAACAGTTGGCGGTTCCAGCGCCGTGACTGGCTCACCATGAACAACTCGCCGGTCACCTCGGAGGCGGCCGCGAGGGACAGGGCGCGGCCCAGGGTGTCGGCGACCGGCTTCTCGCCGAGGACGGGCAACCCGGCGAACAGTGCGGTGGCGGTGACGGGGTGGTGAGCCGCGGGAACCGTCACGTTGACCAACGCCTGGGCGTCGGTGTCGGCCGCGAGCGCGACCGCGTCGGCGCCGACTGGCAGGTCCGGCCGCCCCAGGCCGGCGGCGGACCGGCGGGCGACGTCCAAGTCGAGGTCGGCGATGCCGACGAGCTCGGTCCCGGGCTCGTCGGTGACGGCGGTCAGCCAGTTCTGTCCCATGGCGCCGGCACCGACCACCACCACGCGCAGGGGGTTGCCGGGCCCGCAGGGAATCGTCCGGTGGGTCATCGCAGCGGCTCCGCGGAGGACCGGCTGTCGAAGAAGTCGCCGGTGTCGTGGCGCCGCAGCTCCGGCAGGCCGCGTTCGGGCCGGTCCGTGCGAGCCCACCGCACGCCGTTGGCGATCACCCGGCGGATGTCCTTGTTGTGGTAGACCGGGTAGTCCTGGTCGCCGGGGCTGAAGTAGAAGACCCTGCCGTGGCCGCGGCGGAACGTACAGCCGCTGCGTATAACCTCACCGCCCGTGAACGAGCTGACGAACACCAGCTCGTCCGGTACGGGGATGTCGAAGAACTCGCCGTACATCTCGTCCTCGTCCACGACGAGCGGTTGCGGGACTCCCTGGGCGATCGGGTGCGTGGGGTTCACCGTCCACAGCAGTTCGCGGTCGTGCTCGTTGCGCCACCGCAGGGTGCAGGTGGTGCCCATGAGCTTGACGAAGATCTTCGACCAGTGGCCGGAGTGCAGCACCAACAGGCCCATGCCCGACAGCACGTGCCGGTGTACCCGTTCCACGACCTCGTCGGACACCTCGTCGTGGGCGGTGTGTCCCCACCAGGTGAGGACGTCGGTCCCGGCGAGCACCTCCTCGGTCAGGCCGTGCTCGGGGTCGTCCAGCGTCGCCGTGCGGATGGTGCAGGCGTCACCGAGGTTCTCCTCGATGCCCTCGGCGATCGCGGTGTGCATGCCCTGTGGGTAGATCTTGGCCACGTGCTCATCGCGCTTCTCGTGGCGGTTCTCGCCCCACACGGTCACCTGGATCGGGGACGGTACGGAAAATGTGGTCACAGTGGTGTCTGCCTTTCTCCGAAGTACCTCAGAGGGCGGGGCGTTCGACGGCTCCGCCGGTCACGCGGCCGTCCCCTCCGTGTCGAGCAGTCAGCGCCGGGTCGGCCGTGTCTGTCTGCTCCACCCGCCGGTCAGCCGGCTCAGGACGCGACTCACAGGTCTGTGACGACTGCGATGTCCGGCACTACCAGCCCGGGATCTTCCAGCATGCGAGAGGCCATGTACCGACGCAGGTCCTCTTCTGTCACGTCTCTTCTGTTCACACGGGCCCGCACCCTCAGCCCGGACGTCCTTCGATCACCGTCTACGAGGTCGACCGAGCCGACCGCCGGATGCTCGCAGAGCACAGCGCGCACCAGATCAGGCCTCACCCAGTTGCCATCGCACATCGTCGTTCCGGGGGGCTTCTCAAGGTTCAGCTTCGCGAGATGGTCCGCGGCCACGGCGTCCGCGTTCACATCGCCTTCCACCAGGCTCTCGAGCACCCGCTCCATTTCCTCCAGAAAATCCTGCGGGTCACCGGCCAAGAGCCGGTCGGACCTGACAAAGATCTCTGATGTGCCTGGATCCACGTAGAAATCAAGGCCTCGACATTCCGCGAGGGCCCTTCTACGAATCACGCGATGAGCCTTGGAGCGGGACTTGGCATTCGACTCCTGAACGTAATTGAAAGTCACCTGGTTGCGATATTCGAGACCTCGCTTCCGCATCTGAGCGTCCTTCAGGTCCCAGTATTGCAAACGGGCGGAGTCGCCGTACTTGACGACGTCGAGGGACGCCCTCACGACCTCTTTCGTGAGTTCACGGAAGCTCTGCCCGGCTGACATTTCCAGGAGCACGGGAGTTGTCGAGCTGAGATGCCCCACAATTCCAAGTCTGCGCCTGTCGATGCGGTTGGAAACAATGATCTCGAACAGGCATCGACGCTGCCCGGAGGCCGCAGAAAGAACAACCGTGAAGATGGCAAGCCACAGCGAGGGCTGCCATATTCGCATTCGCTGCGCGACGCGGTCGGCATGGTCAAAGGCTCTGTGGGAGAACAGCGACGCCTCTAGATATCTGGGTTCCGTCGAGGCCACGGTGCCCGGGAAGACGGCCTGCGGTCCCTGTGCAAAAATCTGCGCGGCCCGTTCCAGCGATCGTTCGCTGCGTTGCCGGCCTGCGGAGGAACACTCCTCGGCTGCCATATCGGTCGGCTGATAGGCCGCGGGCAGACGGGCGGCCCCGCCCGCCAGAAATTCTTTTATCTCCGCTATGAGCAACTGGATCGCGTTGTGATCGGCAGTAATGTGATGCATCACCAGGACCAGCACATGTCCTCTGGTCGGTGCAGTCACGATGACAGCTCGGAACGGGGCTTCTTCCGTGAGAGAGAACAAGTCCCCTTTCATTCGTGCCTTCTGTCGTGCCGACTCACCTTCCACCTCGTCATCGGCCACGGGGACGATCTCGACCGCCGGCACCAGGTCGTCTCGTACGTACTGTGTCGGCTCGCCCCGAGGGGACAAGCCATAGACCGTTCGCAGTCCCTCGTGTCGCCATCGGACGAAGTCCAGGGCTTTGACAAGGTTTTCGACTTCCACCGTGCTGTCGAAAATCTCCACCCTGGA
The DNA here is from genome assembly GCF_031845645.1 of Streptomyces doebereineriae. NCBI lineage: Bacteria > Bacillati > Actinomycetota > Actinomycetes > Kitasatosporales > Streptomycetaceae > Streptomyces > Streptomyces doebereineriae. The sequence continues at coordinate 202,656 of NZ_JAVREZ010000005.1, read as the reverse complement.
CAGAAGTAACTCAGGGGCAGCGGGATACCCCTGCCACAGAGTCCACATCTCCTCCTGGCCCCACGTCATTCGTTCAGCCCTCGTGACAGCCACGGCATGCCCTCCCGCTGGATACTGATGAATGCCGGCGATCGACGCACTCCTCCTTCCTTCTGACCCTCCGACGGCAAGCGCTTTCTCCTGTTTCTCACTATCCCAGCTGGACGATCGAAAAGGAAGAGAGCTCCCATGGTCTTTGCGTGAAGTTGATCGGCCCTGTTCACGCAGGACTGTTTCGAAGCTCCGGTTGGAGTAGTGACCTCCCAGAGGACGTTTATGAACGGCGGAACCGAGCCCACCGCCCCCGTCGGCCGAAGTTGACGGCTTGGAGAAAAGGTTCGGCCTCGACGGCAGACCATCCGGACAGCCGACCACAGCGACTCCCCGTCGGTCGGGCCAGGGGCAACGCTGGCCAGACACCGATCCCCAGGTCGCGGCTGAATCTGCCGCGCCGCAAACCTCGTTGGGGCTCGCCGAGCCGGGACCAGCGAGCCGCACCACGGGCGGGGACACCACCGGACACCCGCCTCGCCACCTCTCCGCGACGGAGTCAAGACGGCGAAGACTTCCCGAAGAACACGTAAATCCTTTAAATCCTTGTCATACACCCGTTGAGGCCGTTCGCGATCTCTCCTAGGATGGCTCCCATGACGACCGAGCTGCCCTACCAGCAACTCCCTGTTCATCAATCAGACGTTCGCTATGCCTATGGCCCCGACTCCGTCGTGCAGCCTGGTGTACCCGTCGGGGAGACGATCGAGTTCGAATGGAATGACAGCGCTATCTACCCGGGAACTTTACGGAAGTTCTGGGTACACGTACCCGCGCAGTACGACCCCTCGGAGCCGGCATCGCTGATGGTGTTCCAGGACGGATGGTGGTACCTGGACCCCGAAGGGGAGGTACGCGGCGGGATCGCCCTGGACAATCTCATCCACCGCGGTGACATCCCGGTCACCATCGGCGTTTTCGTCGACCCCGGCGTCTTCCCCGATGCCGAGAACCCGAAGAACCGCAACACCGAATACGACGCCTTCGATGATCGGTACGTCAACTTCCTCCTGACGGAGATCCTCCCCGAGGTCACGAAGCGCTACTCGATCTCCGAAGACCCCGACCAGTGGGGCATCTGCGGTGGCAGTAGCGGCGGCAACTGCGCCTTCACCGCGGCGTGGTTGCGTCCGGACAAATTCCGCCGGGTGATCGGGTACTTGTCCAGCTTCACCCAGATGCCGGACGGCAACCCCTACCCCGACCTCATCCCCCGTGTCCCTCGCAAGCCGCTGCGCATTTTCATGCAAGCCGGCCATCGTGACCTGCGCTGGAACGAGCCCGACAGAAACTGGCTCGCCAACAACCTGCGCGTCGCGGCTGCGCTCGCGGAAGCCGACTACGACTTCCGCCTCGTCCTGGGCGACGGCGGCCACAGCCCCAACCACGGCGGTGTCCTGCTTCCCGATGCCCTCCGCTGGCTGTGGCGGTCGGACGGTCAACCGGTGAGTTGAGGCGCGTCGGTTTCGTAGCGGCGTCCGGTTCGGGGGAACCCCGGCATTGTTGCCGGGGTTCCCCCGAACCGTTTCCTGAACCGAACGTGCGAGGTCACCGTCATGCCGTTCAGCAGAGCCGGTGCGCTTCACGAACAACCTCCGAGGCGCCGTCGGCGCTTCCGAACAGCTGGGAAAGCCAAAGGTCCTGGCGCGCGATGAACGTGGTCCGGTTCTCCGCGAGGCCGACCAGGAACTCTCGCACATGATCGACGGCTGCCGTACGTGCCCGCCCTCCCTCAAGGAGATCCGCGATAACGGAGTTGAGCACGGTCGCGGTCACATCGACCAGGTCACCCGTCGTCGGTGTGGCCCCCGCGTCGATTCCAGGGAACGCATCGGCGTTGCTGCCACGCATACGCTGCAAGATCGACGCATGTGCGTAGTGCTGGATCGGAAGTGCGAAGAACGGCACGCCGATCGCCCATGATTCGGCGATGGACGTGATGCCGGGTGGTGCGGCGAACGCGGCAGCCCGGCTCAGGTCGAGCATGAAGTCCTCGTGGCTGTGCCACGGTTTGATCTCCAGCGAGCGGTCGGCGCCCACCGACAGCGTGTCGAGAATGTCAGCGTTGCCGCCGACACGAGTTCCGCTGCCCTCGAAGGCTGTTCCCTTGATCGCATCGGCAATCGTGTCGATGACCGCCCGTGTCCATCCTGTCGCGTATGACTCTTCGGTGAATTCGTTCGACAGTCCACTGACGCTGACTATCAAAGCAGGTGAATCACCGCCGAGTTGCCTGGCCGCCGGCACACGGTCGACGATCGCTCCGGTAGGTTTCGCCGCGCAAGCGTCGCGTGCCCTCGATCGCGTTGGCTCCGCCTCGCCGCCGTAGCGTTGGTAGCACACCTGGGCCGCCACCCTGTGCGCAACATACTGTGCCTCGTGCATCGGAAGATTGATGGCTTCTCGCAGCGCGCCCCGACGCTGCTGACGCGTACCTTCGGTGATCCGGCGGATCTGTTGCTCCTGGGGCCCCTCAAGGTCTGCGAACTCGTCGGGCCAGTCCCACATCCAGAACAACGAATCAACGTACAGGCACGGCACTTCCTCGGCGGCTGCCGCGAGCGCAAGTGAAGGCTCCATTACGGAGATCACCAGATCGTGTCCACGCACCTCCTCGGCGAGGAGGTCGGTGTCGTATCGCGCGGATGTCGAGATGGCGCTGAACAGCTCCGCTTCCCGAGTCGCCGCGGAGTACGCTGTGCCGAGTCCCGTGAAGTAGGCCCTCATCCCATGAGCTTCAGCCAACTCCCGCGCGATGGCGAGCGCCTTCGACGAAGGGCCGAAACCGTAGGGTTCGGCTGTCATCAGTATCCGGCTGTTCGAGTTCATTCTTCCTCCACGGTTTCGATCACTGCGGATCCCGTGCGTTCTGCGAGCGCGACATGGTCCACTTTCCCGCTGGCCCCACGCGGAAGTTTCGGGATCGTGACGATGCGGATGAGTTCGGCGGGCAGATTCAATCGCTCGGCCAGTTCGGTCACTTGCGGCTGATCAGACGAAATGCGGTCCGCTGTCTCCAAGCACACAGTCACAAGATGCGGACCGGTGAGCGCCGCGGCGGAGCATCTGAAGACGGTCGCGGCTTGTTCACGTACGTCTCTCAGGTCGATCCGGTATCCCGAGACCTTCCGTATTTCGTCTGCCCTGCCGCTGATCCACATCCGCCCGGTGGCATCCTGCCGACCTCGGTCGCCCGTATCGAGCCAATCAATTTGATCCCTTGGAGATGCCAGATCGCTGGCGCGTTGACTGTAGCCCGCCATGATGTAGGGGCTGGCGACCTGGATCCGGCCCTCCTTACCAGCCTGTTGTTCTGCGCCGGCTGAGTCCACCACGCGGGTGCGCACCCCATGGATTCCCGTACCGACGGTGCCCCAGTGCTTCGGTTCGGTATCGGGCGAGCTGATCGCGATGCGCGGTCCGGCTTCTGTTTGTCCGTACATCACATGCAGGGAAGCACCGACCCGGGCGGTTTCACGATAGAGCTCGGGCACCAGAGACCGGTCGACTGCTCCGCCTGCGAACATGATTCGCCGCAACGTTCTTGGCATCATGGAGCGTCTCAGTGCTGTGACTACCAACGGGGCGGAACTCGCCGCGAAGGCAAGACTGGTTGCACCCTCGTCGCGAATGGTCTCCCAGAATCGCCGGCTCGCGATGGAGTGGTCCACGCACAGCATGGTGGCGCCGGCAAGCGTGTGTGCGAGCACGTTCGACAACCCGTACGAGTAGGCCGGCGACAGGGTCGTCACACCTACGTCGTCGTCCCTCAGTCCCAGGTTCGCGGCCACGGCGGCAGCGTTTCCCATGACGCTCTCGGCACTCAGCGCGACGTACTTCGGATGCCCGGAGGAGCCGGCGGTCGGAAGCGTGACCATGCGATCCCGATGAACCGATGTCGCGCGGCGTCCATGTCGGCGGTGGAACGCGCCCCGTTCGAACACGTGGGTTGCCCCGAGTGTCTCGATCACGTCCTCGCTCTGTCGTGCGTTCAGGCTGTCGACGAGCACCATCGGCACGGCCGCGTCGAGCAGTCGAAGGACCGCGGAAACCTCGTCCAGGGAACGTCCCGCACGACAGATCACGAGGGCACGGGCCCCGTCATCGAGGACCTGGTGCCACTCCCCCTCGCGCGGCCCCTGTAGCAGGTCCCCCAGCGTCCAGGCGCGATCCGCCGACGGAGCCACGAACGCGGAACGATGCCGTGGGCATCTCGACCGGATCTCACCAGCCGAGCGGAGAGACGGGGTGCCATCGATTTGGCTCACGGTCTACTCACTCCCTTGCCAGTCGGGGTTCGTCAGCCGCCAGTTCGTCGACCAGCTCCGAGATGGTCTCGGCCGTGATGAGCCGTTCGACGTCGACGGGGACCCCGAGCACTTCTTCGAACTGGACGACCAGTTGCAGCGCCTGCAGTGAGGATCCACCGAGACTGAAAACGTCGTCAGTCTCCTTCAGGGGCCGCCCGTAGATTTCCTCGATGGCCCTGTGCAGTTCACGTCGTTTATCCACCCGATACCCCTCACTGTTCTTCCGCTCTATCACGAAAGGCTCATTGTCTGTTCTCGGAAGAGACGTGCGAAGGCGCCGTTCTGCTGCACGAGTTCATCGAAACAACCCTGCTCGACGATTCGCCCTTCGTCCATGACATAGATCCGATCCATCGGGCGGAGAGTCCATGCCCGATGCGACACGACGACAGTCGAGCGGGTCCCGCTCGTTCGGCGGAGTTCTTCGAAAAGTGTCACCTCGGTCTCGGCATCTATTGCTGAGGACGGCTCATCCAGGATCCAGACGTTCGCGTCACGCAGATAGACACGCGCGAGCGCCAGACGCTGCCATTGACCACCTGAGAGACCGGTTCCCCCCCAGATTTCACCGAGCTGGGTCTTTTCACGATCACGAAGTTTCTCGACGAAGTCGGCGGCACACGCTGCGCGAAGGGCGGAGTCAACCGCATGTGAATCAGTACTTTCCGCACACCCCAGCCGGACAGACTCCTCCACGGTGACCTCGTATTTCCCGTAGTCCTGTGCCATGGCGCCAAACCCACGCAGCCACCACTCCTGCGCCGCCGGGTGAACCGGTCGGTCGTTCGCCAGTACAGTCCCTTTAGAGATGGGAACGAGGCCGAGCAATGCGTTGAGGAGAGTTGTCTTGCCCGCGCCGTTCTTCCCGACTATCGCGATCATCTCTCCGCGCGAAACCTGCAGCGTCGCCCCCTGGACCGCAAATACGCCATCGCCGTACGAAACGTGCACGTCACGCATTTCGATCTTATCTATCTCTGGCTTCCCCCAGGATGCCGGCGCGCTCGATTCGGCTTCTGGTCGATCGAGAAACTCCACGAAAGCGTCGATCGTCGGAATGTACTGGACAATCGTCGATACCCGTGACCCGCCCTGTGCAACGGCGTTCACCGCACCGAATACTCCGTACACGGCAGCGACGGCCTCCGGCTCATAGCCGACGCTGGAGAACACACTGAAGATGGCCAATCCGAACAGAATCGCACTTGCCCCTGCGGAAATTCCAGTCACTCGGAGCCCCGCGCGAATCGGATCCTTCCTTACTGCGCATATTTCAGCTTGCGCCTCCTTCTCGAGTCGGCCGATACGGGTCATGGTCCCGAAAGCGGTGAGCTCCAGGAGCGCAGAACGGCTGCTCAGCGTTTCCCGGATGTAGCGCTCACGCCTGTAAATACGCCCCAGACGAAGCCACGTAGTCTTCATCTCCTTGCTCACATAAAAGCCGATCACCAAAGTCGGCACGATACTCAAGGCGGTGAGAGCACTCGCGACCCAGCTGTACTCGGCCATCGTGGTAACGATTCCGATGGCACCGAAGATCGCTTCCGCGGCCAGCAAAGCGTCTGTGTACACGCGAGATGTGTAATCAACAACTGCTCGGCTGTGACCCTCGATTTGAGAGGCGAGATCCTCAGCGGCGATCTCGGCCGGCGTCAGCTGGGACGCCCGATCCGCGAGGCGTCCCTGCAGGGCGGCGCACGTATCGAGATGCACGAGCTCGGCCACGAAGTCGCGAACCGACCGGAGCGGGCCTATCAACCCGACGAGTATCACGATCAACGCCAGGGTCACCGCCACGGACCCCGGACCAACGCGGTCACCACTGAGCTGCTTCAGCAGCGAAGCCATGAGGAGCACCTGCGCGCTTGGAACGCAGGCGAACAGCACGGAGAACATCGCGACGGCAGACGAAGTCCACGGTGCGGCTTTGAAACTGGAACGACAGACCCACAGGCCGGATCTGAGCAACGCTCCTCCTTAGTCTTTGTGGGCCAGTGACAGCGCGGGAAAGGTCCATCCATCGAGCACGGTGTACGTCGCGCCGAAGTCCCGTCCGGCACGCGCGACGGGAAGGACCGTTCTGAGGAGTTCGCCGCGCAGGCCCGTGCCGGCGGCTTTGCTTGCCGCCTCGCGCGCAGCCCAGCGACGTGCGAACTCGCTGTAGGTGCTCTTGTCGTCGGCTCGCGTGGCCAGATCCGGCGCGAATCTCCGCAGCACCGTCGGGGAGACCCTCCGTGGCATCTGGATGTCCACGCCGATCCGGCCCTCGCTCGGCGAGATCGCGACAACCGCCCAGATTCCGTCGTAGGAGAAGGAGACGGATCCGATGTGCGGCGATGACAACGCGGGTGCACCGTTGGCATCGTGCTCGACGCCTACGGTGCACGGATCGGCAAGCCCCTGACCGCGCAACGCGATGCGCAACAACTCGGCACGGAGCTCGCCTCGTTGTGATCGCTGCGTGGCCGAGCCACTCGACAGCACGCCCACCACGATCTGGCACGTGGATCCGCCGATGGTTGCGCGGGAGATGACCGTGGGAATGACGAACCGACGATGTGTCGCCCCGAATCGCGGGTCACCGGGTTCGGTCACGACGAGTTTTCTTCATCATCGAGTAGACCTACTGTCGCGGCATGGAGAGTTCCCGCCGTCGCGAAGGTGTCCCAGTTGAGCATCTCGACCGGGAACTCGACATCCAACCGGGTCTCGATCTCTGCGACCAGCTCGACCAACGACAGTGAGTCCAGTCCTGCTTCTTCCAGTTTTGTGCCACGTTCGACGTCCCCGGTCAGTCTCACCAGGAATTGCGCAACGAGGGCGGTGAACGTGTCCCACGGGAGGTTTTTCACTCTCCACCTCCGAAATCACCCATGCTGACGAGGATTTGTCGATCACCCTCGAACGGCATACGGCCGTGCATGTGTTGCCGGTTGTCGACGACGAGTACGTTGCTGCGTTCCCAGGGCGGTTTGTCGGCGAGACGTATCGCGGTCTGCTTGATCAATCGAAGGTCGCCCATGTCGATGGTGGTGCCGTCCGTGTAGGTGACAGAGTGCGGAGCGGCGTCGGGCCCGAACATCCTCGTGAAGACGGAGAGTTGGCGCTGATTCATGCTCATGCCGATGTCCCATTGGTCGGCCTGGTTGAACCAGAGCGGGTGACCAGTACGGGGGTGGTGGCGAACGGCTTTCCGGTCCCTGTCGATGCGGAGGGTCCCGTCGGGCTCCCACCAGTAGCGCAGCGATCGCTCATCGAGGTGCTTCTCGCATTCGGATCGGGACTCCGTCTGGAACTGCGCCATCCAGGTCTTCCCAGGACGACGCTCGTCAGCGGGGAGATGCTGCCGGTACCGTACGCCGAGCTTCGCGAAGCGTTCGGTGAGCGAGTCGGGAAGTCCGGACAGCAGCTCCCCAGCATCGCAAACGGGCGTTTCTCCTCCCATGGACGGGGGATTGACGCAGACGAACAAGAGAACTTCCGGAGCACGGGTCTCGTAGGAGAGCTCCTGGTGCAGGCTCAGCGTCTCCCTCTGCGGATATTCAGTCGAGGTATAGACGGTGTCGGCGACCTTCGTTCGTGGTGAGTTGCCGCCGATGTATTCGACTGTGTGGATGCCGGCCGTCTCACAGATGCGGGGCAGCCATTCCTCCGGCGTTCCTCGGTGCCTGACGTCCTCGAAAAGGAGCGGGCTCGACAGACGCTGCCCCTCGTCATCCCACATGTCGCGGATCAACTCTCCGACGGCGGCACCGTCAAGTGCCTTCGCAGGTATGCTCCGTACCTTCACTTTTTCCCCCTTGTACGCCGCGCGCACTCGTCCTGTCGAGCAACTGCGTCAACTTGCGCCAATCGACTTTGCCGTTCGGAGTGGTGGGCAGTGCGCGTACGGCAACCCATCGCCGCGGAATGGCCAGCGGTCCGAACAGTTCACCGATCACGGGCGCCGCGCAGCGTCGCAACTCGTCGACACCCGTCTCATCGCTGACGACGACAACACCCAGTTGAGGGCTCTGCCCGTCACCGAAGGAGGCCTCGATGACGACTGCCTCGTCGACGTTCGTCGCGCGCTCGATCGCGCGCGCGAGTTCGTGCAGGTTGATGTTCTGCCCCTCGATCACGACCTCGTCGTCGGTTCGTCCCATCAGGAAGACATAGCCGTCCTCGTCGATTCGGGCTCTGTCCCCCGCGCTTCTGAAGGGCGCGGCCTCTGTGGAGGCTCGGGAGAGCGATCTCATGAAGAGTTCACCGACCTCGCCAGGCCGGTCGAGGACTCGGCCTCGGCTGTCTCGGATCTGTACCTTGGCCCAGACCGGACGGCCCGACGTACCCAGGCGCTCCAGTTGTTCCACTCCGTTGGCGAGGAGCACGCCGATTCCCTCGGTTGTAGCGAACATGTCGAACACCCGGTCGGGTGCCAGTGCGCCGTACCAGGTGTCGCGCGCCGCCGGGCGCGTCGCCCCGCCCGTCGTCACCACGGTTCGCAGGCTTCGAGGTCTCCACGCGTCCTGCCGGATGGTGGACGCGAGGGCGTGGAACTCGGTGGGCGGGAGCAGGGCCCAGTCCACACTCAGGTCATCGAGGGCACGCACGACTTGTCGTGGCCTGAAGTGGCTGGCGACGACTGCCGTGATTCCCGACTCGAGTGCGGAATAGAAGGCCCAGACGAACGCTGAGTGTGACCACGGCCCGCCCACGTACATGCGGGAGTTCCGCCCCAGGCCGGTCATTTGATACGCGGCCGGCAACGGGTCGAGTTTCCCTACCGGGACCTCGCCGACCCGGTGGGTTCCCGTGCTGCCACCGCTCGCCGCGAACAGCCGTCTCCCCGCGAGCCGCGACGTGAAGGTACTGAACGGCAACTCGTGGCGAAGGCGGCTCGGTTCACCGTTCTGTACGGAGATGGTGCCGGTCGAGCTCGGCGTGCTCGTGGGTACGTCCAGCCTCCAGGATGGCGCCGTGTGGTACTGGGCCGGCACCACTGCGGCATGACCGTCGTGTTGGTAGGCGGCCAGTAGGTCGATGATTCCCGGGATGCCTCGACGTGGCGTCAACGCGATGGTGGGCGCACCACTCACGTCGGCACCGCGCCATTCGGCGAGGCGCTTGCTCGCCTCGCGCATGAGTTCTCCCCATGACGCTCGATCGCCGGTCGCCGCATCTATGACTTCTGAAGGACCGAAGTCGTTCATGTCACCGCCCCGCGATGAGACCACGCGACGATTACCCACTCTGCCGTCACCATGCGCTTCCCGTGCTCTCGCCGGCGATCTTGCGGAGCTGTACCCTGTCCGCTTTACCGTTTGGCGTCAGGGGCAGTTCGTCGACCCGGGCGATTCGACGAGGGATACGGTCCGTACCCAGTATCTGGCCGAGCCTCACGAGGAGATCGTGCTGGGTGACTCGATCGTCCGCTGACACGAACAGCGTTGACTTCGTTTCGGCCCGCGGCGGTATGCAGACCGCTCCCCTGACGCCGTCGCAGCTCAGCGCCGCGGCTTCTACCTCCTGAGCCGACACGCGCTGTCCTCGCTCCTTGTACGTGTCGCCAATGCGGCCAACGATGTGCAGGCGATCGGACGAATCGACGTACCCAAGGTCTTCTGTCGCGAGCTCTCGCCGTCCCGAGTACAGAGGGAATTTCCGTTCTGTGAGTTCGAGATCTCGCCAGTAGCCGGACGAAAGATTCGGACCGAGAACATGGATCTCCCCCACCTCGCCAGCGGGAAGTTCATCACCGCGTTGGTCGCGGATGACGACGGAGGTACCTGTCAAGGGTCGACCGACGCTGGTGGGGTCGCGTCTCCATTCGTCGGGTTCGGAAATCGAGACTCTTTTACACTCGGTCACCCCGTACATGAGCACGATCGAGGCATGAGGGAAGGCGTCTGTCATCCCGGCGATTACACGGCGATCCACCGATTCTCCTGTGAACGTGACGAGGCGTACACGATCGTCCTCCCCGGACCGGTGCCACTTCGAGACAGCGGCGCGGGCCATCGACGGCGTGAGCGCAAGCACCGTCGGACGGGCATGGCGAATCGCGTCTCGCAACCACCCGAACGGGTCGGTCACGTCGCACAGGACCAATGTGGCTCCCGTCGAGAACGCCAGAAAAATCTGATACAGCCCGTAATCGAATGAAAGGCGGACCGGGCATGCGATTCGGTCCTTCACGGTGTAGGCCAACCGTTCGCCGATGCGTTCGGTACAGAACTCGATCTGGTCCGCCTGGACCATGACGCCCCTGGGCTCCGCGGTGGAGCCCGATGTGTACATCAGGAGCGCCAGGGAATCGGTCCTCGGGTCCCGCTTCAGCCGGGTCGACGCGCCCGGCTTGTTCAGGACGACGCATGTCTCCCCATCGAGCCGCATCCGTACGTCAGCGTTGCTCTCCGTCAGCGACCGGCGGTGCTCCGGCCACACAGCGTCGCAGGGGACGGCAACCCCGCCGGCCGTCATCACGGCCAGCAAATTGACGACGTCCGAGCACCGTTGGCGGATGACCACGGAGACCCGGTCGCCATCGACCAACCCAGCCGTGGCGAGATCCGCACGGCAGGTGTCGATCATGGACGCCACAGTCAGGTACGAGAGAGACTCCCGCCCATCCTCAAGAGCCGGGGCGCCGCCGCGCTCTCGCATCGCCGCGAGGAGGCGTTCGAACACCGGCGCGTCAGTCATCTCGCGATCCCGGGCCCGAACGCCAACCGACCCCTATGACATATACGGCCGCGGGTGTTCCGGCTCGCGTGGTCGGCAGATAACCCGTCTCTGTCATGCCGAAGACATCCACGAGACAATCCATCGGGACGTCACGAGCCTGTTCGACGCCGTCAAGCTCAACGACGACCGCTCCGCCGGCTGCCAAACGCTCGGCCAACCAGATGGAGCGGGAGGCACGCCGATCCTGGGACCCGGCCTTGAAGCCCATCCCTAGGACCCCGATCGTCCGTTCACGTAAGCCCATCAGCCGACGTTCGATCCGATCGGCGACCCACGCCTCGTACTCGTCCGATATCGCGGTGGCCGCGGCGGCCAGATCCACCATCCCGTCAGGGGTCGCGTCCGACAACATCCGTGTGTCCTTCGGGAGGCATGGGCCGCCGACCAGACCGGCCGCGCTCAGGCCATACGCGCGTGGATAGTCCCGCTGCACCGCATGCCGGATGGCGTCGTACGAACAGTCGTACTCCGAAGCGAGCATTTCGAAGTGATTCGCGAGCTGAAAGCTCATGTATCGGTATCCGTTGCAGATCAGCTTCGCCAGTTCCGCTGACTCCCAGTCGGGGAGGCGAATAACGTCCACGCCCATCGTGCTGAAGAACCGCTCTGCCCGGTCAACCGCCCTTGCAGGGCCGCCCAGCAGTTGCGGGATCGTGAGCAGCTCTCGCTCCACCGCTCCCTCAAGCGAACGCTCAGGGGCTACCACGACGTCCAACTCCGAGGGTGCGATGGTGTCGGCGATCGACATCAGCCTTCGCGTCGTCCCCGGATCAATGGTGGTCCGAAGGATCACGAGCTGTGAATCGGTCAGGAACGAAGCGATCTGTTCGATGAGCTCGAAGAGACTGCCACGGGTCACGCCTTCAGGGCCCTCGGTGCCGATCGTGACAACCACCACGTCCGCTCCCCGAAGCGCTTCGTAGGAGCACGACACATCCTTGACATTCAGCGCAGGATATTGGGCCCATCGATCGCGCCATAATCTGACCTTTTCGACGTCCCGGTCGATCACGCTGATGTCGAAGAAGGGTGCCACTGCCGTCACGAAGTCGGCTCCGATAGCTCCGCAGCCACCGATCACGACCACGCGTCCGAATTCTGAGGGTACGTCAACTCTTCGGGGCGACGGTGAAACGGTCGTCTGCTTCATGTGCTCCCCTTCTCGAAGGCTGCTCTGACCCACGGGATCACCTCATGAAGCCAAGGCGCGTGACCTTTTCCATAGAAGGCAGCCTCTGTCCGACATCACCAAGATCTCCACGAAAACTCCAGTCCCTCTCATTCGAACAACGAGCGGTAAACCGCGAGCACACGCATGGCATAGCTTCGCCAGGTCTCTCCAAGGCGCCCGTCGAGGAGCGCGGTCGGCGTGGGAAGCGCCTCCGTTGAAACCGGGCTGAGCGCCTCACGCATGATTCCTTCCGTCATCCCGCCCTCGTAGAGATTGAGAGCCGGCCTCCCCACCTCGTCCGCATAGTCGATCGCCGCCCCGCGGCGCGGCAGCCACACGGGCGTGCCGAGCGTCATCGCCAGTCCCGCGACCCCCGACTTCACGGATTGGCTTGTCGCGATCAACACGACGTCCGCTGCGCGGAAGTAGACCGCAACGAGCTCCTCCGGGATGCTGCGGAGATCCAAGGTGAAGAGGTCCGGAGCGAGCGCGGCAACCTCCTCGATCTCGCGGCGGAGCTGGACGTCGGTGGCGTTTCCGGCCACGACAAGATGAACGTCATCGCTCGTCGTCAGACTGAACCTTCGAAAGGTCGTCATCAGACTCGGGAGGTTCTTGTATCGGCGGACCACACCGAACGCGAGGGCAATCCTCTTATCCGGAGGGAGTCCGAGTCGGGCTCTTGCGGTATCTCTGTCGATCCCCTCGGAGGGATAGGCTCCCGCATAGTTCAAATTTCCGAGATGTGCACGTCTGACTGATATAAGTGCAGGATACTCGTCGATGAATTCGTCGGCCAGAGAGCCATTGCTCACGAGAAGCACGTCACAGATCCGGGAGAAGTCCCGGAAGAAGTTCGCGGTGACCTCACCGCAGACCGGCTCGTGCGGGCGGACGTTATTCGCATCCCAGACGAGCTTCGCGCCGCGCCGCCGCGCACTTGTCAGGGCAGTCAGCACCACCTCCGCGCTCCGGCGGGCAGCGAGAGTCCCGCGGTCTCGAGTTATCACCCATTCCGGCCAGTACACGTGAATGACGTCATAAGCGCCGGCCGCAGCGGATTCCAGCGAGAATGGGGCAACCCTTACGCCGTCAACGTTCTTCTCCAGCTCGCCGAAGAGGAGCGAAACATCGACATTTCCGGCCACATAAGTTCGATAGTGCGGTGACGTCACAACAAGCGTGTCCGGCAACTCGACTCCCCTAACGGTCGCTCTTGCCCATCGCCTCTCGCGATAAGCCGCATACACCTGTTAGAAAGCGCTATCTAAGTTGACTTTACGCAGGCCCAGAACAAGGCGTCAACCTGTCCCTTGCATAGGATGCGCCTGCCTCGGGGTGACCTACTGGAGTTGTAGGGACTTTTTTCGCAATCTTTAAGGTCTCCGCGCCAGAGGCCCCGGGACCAGTCGGTGAACGCCAGCTGCAGGCCGGTGAATTGACGATGCATCCAGTCGTCATCACTATCCACAGTCGAAGCGCTTCGACTTCTCGACGCTAGACCGTGCCCTGGATGCGGCACAAGGGAGCCAAGGGTTGTTTTCCAGCCATCTATGGCCGGTCCTGCAGGGTCGGAGCCTCTCGGAGGGCATCGAATCGATGCCAGATCGGCAACAAATGGGGCATTTGCCACCTAGTCTCCTTACGGCACTATCGCGGACCAACCAGTCTCGTCATGATTGCCGGCGGCTCCAGCGGGAAGACACATTGACGTCAGCTGTCTCGTGACCTACTGTCACTGTGCTTTATTCGATGCGCTTCGATACTTCGACAGTCCCTTTTTCGGCTACCGGCGCCTAAACGCAGTTTGTTGCCGTCAGCACCGCTTGATCCGGGACTGCGAAGCCTGTCGACCGGATTCACGTGGGGAGGCGCTTGTAGGCCACCTCCATTGACGTCGGAGCACTGCTTTCGTGGCCGTGCAGGCTGCCATTCTGGCGTGGCCGCTTCCTCCTGAGTCGGTAGCGAAGAACCATCCACAGGATCTGGCGATGAACGCTTCTGAATCTGACATTCGAGGCCAGATCAGCCAACTTATTCTCGATCTATCTCGACTCCTTTCATCGCCCAATCACTGATGAGAATGAGGGGGATTTCTCATGGCCAGCACATCGCCTGTGCACGTGGTCAGTGTTGTAGGATCCCAGGACGCGGCCCTCCTGCCGCACTTCGTCGAGCACTACCGAAGCATCGGCGTGGATTCCTTCCGGCTGATCTGCCATGCCGGGGACCCTTCGGACGAGGGCTACATTCATTTGCGCGACGCCTGCCGATCGGTCGGTGTAGAGCCCCTGCACTCGCATTTCGGGCCCTGGCGCGACAGGTTGAACCAGAAGCTGAAGGCGTACGCCATGAGCCGTCGGCCGGATGATTGGTATGTCGTGGCGGACGTCGACGAGTTCCATGTCTACAGCCATCCCGTCCATGAACTCCTGGAGAAATGTGAGCGCTCAGGAGCCGACCATGTGAACGGCTGCTTCCTGGACCGGGTCGGTGCCGGCGGCGAACTCCTGGAGGTGGACGCGACACCGCTCTGGAAGCGCTATCCGCTCGCCGGCGCGGTCAGTACCGGCATCTCCAAGGCGCTCCCGCTCAAGACGGGGGTCGTGCGAGGACGGGTCGAGCTGTTGGTCGGACATCACGGAACGGTGGGCGGAAACGGGCTGCCCCGGGCGGAAGGCTTCATCCAGGTCCATCACTTCAAGTGGACCGAATCGGTGGTGCGGCGCATGCGGCACCGGGTGGATTCCCTGAGCCGGGGACGCTGGCCGGTGGAGCACTACGCCCTGATCAGAGAGGCGAAGGCCGCCCTGGCGCATCTGGACGCAAACGGCGGACGGATCGACGTCGACGATCCGGAACTGAGGACCGCACCATGCGGCCGTGACTACACCGATCACTCGCTCTGGGACGAGATGGCCGACGAGGCGGAGGGTTGGGCATGGACTCTCACGTACTGATCCATGAGCGGATCGAGCGCGCGGCGGACTCGGGTGTTCTCGACCTGTCCGGGCTGGGGCTGAGCAGTCTTCCGGAGGAGGTTCGCGCTCTGCGTGAACTGTCCTGGTTGGACATCGCGGACAACCAAATCGCCGACCTACCGCACTGGTTAGGCGAGTTGGGGTCATTGACCTGGCTGGAGGGCGCCGGTAACCAGCTGACCCGGCTACCTGAGTCAGCCCGCCACCTGGAGCGGTTGACGCTCGTGGATCTGAGTGGCAATCAACTGACTGAATTCCCAGAGCAGTTGACCGCGCTACGATCCCTGCTCCAGCTGAAACTCGCGGCGAACGAGATCGGTGACATTCCGGAGGACGCCCTTTGCCTCCCTCGTCTGACCGCACTCGATCTGCACGGCAACCGGCTCAGTGGTATCCCCGGCGGTCTGGCGGAAGCCGTGGAGCTGACGGTTGCCGACTTCGGCGGTAACGGCTTGTCCGAGGTTCCGGAGAGCTTGCGCGAACTGTCGCGCCTCTCGGTCGTCCAGCTGGCAGACACCCGCCTGCGTCAGTTGCCCGAGTGGCTCGGACAACTCGACGGTCTGACCACATTGGTCATCAGCGGAAACGAGTTGCGTGCGTTCCCCGAAGCGCTGTGCGGCTTGAGCCGGCTACGGCGCCTCGACCTTGGAGGCAATCGGATCCCGGTTCTTCCTGAGCGGCTGGGCTCACTGCACTCACTCACCTGCCTGGATGTCAGCGACAATCTGCTCCGGGACATCCCCGGGTCCTTGCCGACACTGCGCGGCCTCACACGGCTCGACCTGCGCGGCAACCACCTGGATACCCTCCCGCCGGAGTTCTCCGAGCTGAGGGGTCTCACTTGGCTCGGGCTCAGCTCCAATCCGCTGCACAGGCTGCCCGAGTGCCTCCGCGAGCTGAACGACCTTGTGTGGCTGAAGATCGCCCATGCGTCCCTGACCAGCCTGCCCGGATGGCTGGACGGCTTCACGCGTCTGGTCGAGCTGGAGGTCGAGGGCAATCTTTTCGACGTCACCCCGACTCAGGTGGCCGGTCAGCGGTTGGAAGACCTCGCACCCGCACTGTGATTCATCGCTTGCCTCATTCCTCTATCGGACGGGATGGTCCTGTGCCTTTGTCGATGCCTGAACTTGATGGAGACAACCGACACGTCGTGGTGACCGGCGGAGCGGGGTTTCTCGGATCTCACCTCTGCGAGCGACTTCTGGACCTCGGATACCACGTGACGTGTATCGACAACTTCGTCACCGGCTCCCGGGCCAATCTGGCTCTTTGCCTTGAGAACCCGCGTTTCACGCTGTTTGAGATGGACGTCACGGAGAAGGTCTGGTGTGAGGGGCCGGTCACCGCGGTGGCGCACCTCGCCTGTCCGGCAAGCCCGCAGGACTACCTGCGAATTCCGCTGGAAACGCTGAAGGCGGGGTCCCTCGGCACCCTCAACGCTCTCGCTCTCGCACAGGAGAAGGGAGCGAGACTCCTGTATGCCTCGACGAGCGAGACGTACGGGGATCCGGAGGTTCATCCGCAGTCGGAAAAATACTGGGGCCGGGTGAATCCAACAGGCCCGCGCTCCGTGTACGACGAGGGAAAGCGCTTCGGTGAAGCCGCCACCATGACCTACCTTCGTCACTTCGGCGTGTCGACGTCGATCGTCCGCATCTTCAACACCTACGGCCCTCGGATGCGGGCGGACGACGGCCGGGCTGTCCCGGCCTTTGTCACACAGGCCCTGAGGGGGGAGCGCCTCACGATCAACGGCACGGGCGGACAGACACGGTCCTTCTGCTACGTGGACGACCTGATCGCCGGCCTCGTGCTCACGCTCGAATCGGAGCACCCGGGCCCCATCAACCTGGGGAACCCGGCGGAGGTCACCATCCTGGAACTCGCCCGCACCGTAGCGGAGTTGACAGGGGTGGATGCCGAAGTGACCTACTGCCCGGCCATGCAGGACGACCCGGTCCGGCGCAGGCCGGACATCTCTCTGGCGGGCGAACTGCTCGGCTGGTCACCGACGGTGTCGTTGGAGGAAGGGCTCCGCCGGACGATCGAATGGTTCCGCACCGCCGCCCCTTCGACGGTTGCCGAGGCATCCCCGTGCACCGCTCAGCGGAACGGGCCCGGCGTTGCGGGCACCAAGGACGCCGCCGAACACGAGGTGACGGCATGAGGTCGACGAACAGGCCACTGGGCGTTGGTCTGCTGGCCGCCGGTCCCGTCACCCAGGCTGTGCACCTGCCGACGCTGGCCACCCTGGCCGAGCGTCTGCATGTCACGCACGTCATGGGAGTCGACCCGGACGTCGTGGCCACGGTCGCGGCCCGGGTGGGTGCACGGCACAGCAGCACTGTGGAGGAGTTGCTCGCCGACAAGAGCGTGGACGTAGTGGCGGTGTGCAGCCCGAACTCACTCCACGCAGAGCATGTGGTCGCCGCCCTGTCGGCCGGGAAGAGGGGCGTCCTGTGTGAGAAGCCGCTGGCCACGAGCAGAGCTGAGGTCGAACAGATCGCCAGGGCCGCTTCGGCGAGCGGCGTCCCTCTTGTGGTGGGCGCGATGCATGCGTACGACCCGGCGTGGACGGCTGCCAAGGAGTCATGGGGTGATCTGCCTGACCGGACCCACTTGGTGCGCTCCCGGGTATACCTGCCGCCCAACGAGGAATTCGTTGACTTGGCCACTGACCTGGCCACAGGAAGCCCTCCACCCGTGAATCCGCCCACGTCTTCAGAGCAGCAGCCCTCCGCTGTCGATCTGCTGCGGGGCTGCGTCCTGGGTCTGGCCACACATGTCATTCCGCCGTTGCGGCATTTCATGCCCGGTCGCGCCCGAGTAGTCTCCGCTGAACTACTGGAGCCGTTCGGCTACCGACTGGTGCTCACAGGAGAAGGAGACCAGTACGGTCGTACCGCCGAACTGTTCGCCCTGCTGCCTGGAGCCTGGGAGCAGGACTGGACGTTCGAGGCGTGGGCTCCGGATACCCGGCTCCGAGTGGATTACCCTCCGCCATACGTCTTGGCGGGATCCGCCACGGTGACCCTCACCGACACGAAGGGCAGCGTCTGCGGCTGGCAGTTTCCCAGCAACGGTTACCAGGCCGAATGGTTGCACCTCGCCGATGTGGTGGAGGGGAGGACCGAACTCATGATTGATGTGCCCGCGGTCCTCGATGACATGCTGTACGCCCTTGACCTGGCTGACGACGCCACAGCCCTCTTGAAGGCGGCGTCATGACCCCTGTCTCCGTCTCCTTCGACGGCCCGGTCACTGCTGCACGGCACGCACCTGTCCTCGCAAGCCTGCCTGACCACTTCCGTGTGGTGCTGTCCCACGCCGACATCCTGGTCGTCGACGGAACGGTCCCGGGTTGGCCGTCCTCGTGCACGGGGGCTCGTGCGGTCCTAGTCGACCGTCCCCGTCCTGACGACGACGATCTCCCTCGTGGTATCGAGCTCTATGTCGACACCGGATATGCGGCCGCACCGATATGGGCCGAAACTCTCCCGCGCATCCAGGACTCCTTGGACAGTGCTGCGGCCCTGATCGAGTCGATCGTCGCTGTGCCATGTCCCGACGAGCTCGCCGATGGCCTTCTGACCCAGCTCGTCATGGCCCGCTCGCTGCTCGGGACCGTCGCCGTGGAGCTGGTAACTGTCGATCCGGACCGGGGTTACGTCGTCACGGGGAAGGGCGATACGGCGAGTGGTGTGTTCCTCTCTCTTTCCGGCACTGTCGGGCCGGCCGGCCTTGCCCTCACCACGGCTTCTCCCAAGGAACGCTGGCGCGTTGACATGCCGGCCCACGACTCGGCTCGCCCCGTCAGCATCGCCCGCTTCGACGCCACTGGGACCCACACCGGCCGCCCTCGCTTCGAATCTCCCCGCCGCGCCCTGTGGCGTGGGATCCACACAGCCAGGCCCAGCGACAAGACCCTGTTGACGGACCTCGCCACTGTCGCCCGCATACTGAGAGAGCGTCTGCTCTAGACCAATTGCCCTTTATCTCCTGACAAGTATCCACCCCACACATCCCCGGGAATCCGTCTTGAGCAGCCCCTACCGTTCGATATTCCAGGCACCGGGCACCAAGGGATTCTTCCTGGCCGGGGTGGTGGGCCGCATGCCGTTGTCCATGCTCGGCATCGGCGTCGTGACCATGATGTCGCAGGTCAGCGGGCGCTACGACATCGCCGGCGCACTGTCCGCCGTGCTCGCGCTGTCCGGAGCGGTGCTGGCGCCCTACACATCCCTGCTGGTGGACCGCCACGGTCAACGTCGCGTGCTCGCTCCCGCTGTCGCCGTGACCGTACTCGCCGTCCTCGCGTTCCTGGTTCTCGTGCACCTGGACGCGCCGGACTGGACACTCTTCGTCTGTGGCCGCGGCCGGAGTCACACCGAGCCTGGGCAACATGACGCGGGCCCGGTGGTCGGAGCTGAACCGGGATTCCCCGCTCATGCACAAGGCGTTCTCCCTGGAATCCGTCTTCGACGAGGTCGTCTTCATCGTCGGGCCGATTCTGTCCATCGGGCTGTGCACTGTCTGGTTCCCCGCGGCGGGTCCGCTGCTCGCGGTCGTCTTTCTGACCGTCGGCGGGTATCTGCTGGTGGCTCGGCGCGCCACCGAACCGCCGCCGCACCCGCAGGAGGGCAAGTCCGGCCCCGGCACCCTGCGTTCCGCGGGGCTCAAGGTGTTGATCAGCACGTTCGCAGCCATCGGTGTGGTCTTCGGAGCAGTGGACGTCACCACTGTCGCCTTCGCCGACGAGCGGGGCCACAAAGCGGCAGCCAGCCTTGTACTGGCGGCGTACGCCCTCGGTTCCTGCGTGGCCGGCATCGTGTTCGGGACATTGCGCCCCGGGCGCCCTCCTCATCAGCGGTTCCTGCTGGGTGTCGGCTTCCTGGCCGTCACCACCCTCCTGCCGCTGTCGGCCGACAACCTCTGGCTGCTGGCCGTGGCCCTGTTCGTCTCGAACCTGGCCGTGGCCCCGACGTTGGTGACAGCCATGTCGCTCGTCGAACGGTTCGTTCCGCGCGGCCAGTTGACGGAGGGCATGACGTGGACCAGTACCGGCCTGACGCTGGGCGTCTCGATCGGCGCCTCCGCGGCGGGTGTGCTGGTCGACTCCTTCGGCGCGCGGACCGCGTTCGCGCTGCCCGCCGGCGCCGCGGTCCTCGCCCTGCTCATTGCTTTCCTCTGCCGACGCCGACTGCGACCCGTGCCACAAGGGCCGGGAACTGCCCCGCAGGCACCCGGGACCGGTGGGCACGCGTCGACCGAACGGAGCCCGGACCAGGGGCAGTTGGCCTGACCGGCCTGGTCCCGGGGGCGCGGCACCGACGTTCCGGATCAATGGGGCGATCCGTGGTTCGCCCAGTCGAGTGCCTCGCGGGGATCTCGTGACCAGGGGTCGAACGACTCCAGCCACCTCGTGGCTCCCCGGGAGTGGTGGTCACGTATGTGGGCACGGGCCGCGGCGAGATCCGTGACCCTCGTCCGTCCGGGGACGGCGACCGTCCAACCGGCTGGGGTGGAACCGACGGTGGCCAGCATCTCGGTCAGCTCCTGCGGGGTCGGTCCCCGCAGTCCACGCGCGGAATCCCGGACCATGGGCACCACACCGTCCCAGCGAGCCGCTCCCGATCCACCTCCTTCCGCCGGCCGGCAGAGCCTGGTGGAAGAGCCAGGAAGCCCTGACGATTTCACCACTGTGCCAGGACGGACCATGACCACATCCACCTTCCGCACCGTCAGCTTTTCCGGAACCCGTTCGGGCGTCCACCCCCTCACCTGGGGTCAGCGCTGGATCTGGCAAGGACTCATCGGGCACGCACCGGGCTACGAATACCTCGGCTGGCCCGCCACCGTCGACGTCCCCACCGGCTGCTCTCTGGATGACGTCCTCGCAGCTCTGACGACCGTCCTCGAACGGCACGAGACACTGCGTACACGGTATTTCCTGGACGAACACGGAGACCCCCGCCAGGTTGTCCCCGCAGCCGGACAGCTCAGGGTCGAGGTCGGCACGCCGGGAGAGGGGATGTCCCGGAGACCGTGGAACAACTCGGGCGAGAACTCACCGGCACGCCGTTCACGATTCCCGAGATATCCCTCCGGGCCGCCGTGGTCACCGCGGCAGGCGTCCCCGAGTCCCTGGTACTGGGCATGTTCCACATGGCGACCGACGCGTCGGGGCTGCGGCAGGTCACTCAGGAACTACAGGCAATCATGCAGGCCCGCGCGGCAGGCACCGTCAGCCCCGACCTGCCTCCGGTCTCCCACCCCGCGGAACGCGTGCTCATCGAGACAAGCCCGGAGGGGCTCAAGCGATCCGCGCGCGCGGTGGAGCACTGGCAGCAGGAGGTCGGGAAGTTCCCGCGACGCACCATGCCTCCTGCCGTGCACGCCCCGGAGAAGCCCCGTCTGGCCGAGCACATCATGCGTTCCAAGGCCGTGTGCGCCGCAGCGATCGGACTCTCCAGGATCTGGCGGGCGAGCGTTGACTCCGTGATCCTCGCGTGCGCGGCGGAGCTCCTGGGGAAAGCGTCCGGTCAGCAGAGCTGCGGGCTTCTCATGCTCGCCCACAACCGGTTCGCCGAGGAAACCGACTCGTACTCCGGCACCTTGGTCCAGAGCTTCCCCCTTTGCGTCGAACTGGCGGCCACCGGCTCACTGGAGGAGCAGGTCCGTCGCACCCACTTCGCCACGCTGAAGTCCGCTCTGTCATGCGAGGGCAACCCGGACGATGTCACGGCAATGCTGCGGGCCGTCTTTGACGACGGAGGTGACGGAGCGGACCTATCGTGTGCCGTCAACTTGTTCTTCCGCGATCCGGAACCGTGACACGCGGCGTCGACGGCCCAGAAGTGACCACCAGGGAGCAGGCGGAGAAGCTGATGCCGCAGACCCGGTTCTCCCAAGGGCAAGGCACGGAGAAGGATGACTGGGAGTTCTTCCTCAACGCTCACCAGGAGGCGAACGAGTTCGTCGTGTCCTTGAGAATGGACACCGCTGTCCTCCCGTCGCAGGAGATAGTCCGGTTCCTGGCAGACCTGGAGCGCCGACTCGTCGGATCACTGCCGGGGGCGGATGCATGAACGACGGGGGTGGTGGGAGTCCCCTGGGACTTTTCTGGGACTCCCGGCTGCGGCCGAGCTGCGTGCCGTCGACGCCCTGAAGGAGGAATTAGAAGGTCAGCGGGCCTAGGACGCCAACAAGCCAAGCCCATCGCGCGTCAGGCCAAGCGCTCCGCTCAGTGCCAACCATCCCGCTTTTATGTCAACTAAAAATCCTCGTCACAGCGAGTGTGACCAGGATCGGTAGTTGGCACTAGGCCACGTTCGGGACCTGCGCTGATGCCAATTAGCTCCAGCACCTTGAGGCGCGGAATCAGAGAGATAGTTGGCACTTTGGTACAGCGCAGGTCACAGAGTGTTTCGCCAGGAGCACGGGGCCAACTTGCCAAGAGCGGAGGAGCTTCACACGTAGCTGCAGGCGTCTGCTCGTGCCTCACAGGGTCCCGGTGAGAGGGGCAAAGCATTTCCTGCGTTGCGTGTTCGCGTTTCCACGCGGGGTGTGCGTGCCTCTATCCGACCTCGTGTGGCGAGGCTCAGCATGAGCAGCGGCAGCGCAGGGGGCACGGCGGGGCTCAAGCCCCTCTACGCGTCGAGTTCCCTCAACGCCAGCCGCCGCCGGACCGGCAGACGCCATGCCTGAGCCGGCTCGCCCTCTCGCCTTCCGTAATCAATAGTGCGTATGGCTTTCCGAAACCAGCGATGTGTTGCCTCCCTGGCATAAGCTCCATCATGTTGAAACCACGTCGAGCAGGCACAAAGTCATGTGTACCCTCAGCAGAATCAGTTGCGATCAGGGGCACGAAGTCGAGGCCGAGCGGAGCCCCTGAACATTCGTCGCGTGTGATGCGGTAGAAGTCAGCCGCGGTTGTCAGCAGGCATAGGCGGATCGCGTCGATGATGGCCGTCTTGCCGCTGTCGTTCTCGCCGACGAGGACGTTCGTGGCAGGACCGAAGTCCAGGCTCAGGCTGGCGTCCTTGTCGCCTTCCTTCTACGGCGCCGCGCCGAAGATCCGGAAGTTCTCCGCATACAGACAGGCAAGGTATACCGGCATCCCCCGAGCGATGAGGCCCGCGGCCTCGACGACACAGGCGGTTGTAACCGCCTCAAGTGCCCCACCCGCATGCGGTTCTGACGCATCATACGATTCACCGCGACACTGGTGCCTCGTTTGACGAATCCCCCCATGGCTGGAAATGGACACGTCAGGTCACCCAACTTCAGACAGCAGTGCGCGACCGTCATTGCGGCACAGCGGCAGGGGGGAGATGGCCCCTCACGACTGGTAGGTACCACAGCAGGGCGCCTCCTACGCACAGGGCGCGTCGACACCGCGCGGAGTGAGCGCCTCTACGGATTCGTGCGCACCTCCTGCGCGGCGCCCGATCAGCAAATCCGGCGGACCAGGCCAGCATGATCCGAAGACCGTCCAGGCGCTCTCACGGCACGCCCGCTTCACCGAAACATGGGATACCCATGCGCGCCCACCGAGGGCGACAGAAGGCCTGCGCGTACCGCGTTCGGCGATGCCTTCCACTCAATGCAGCAGAGCAGGGGCCGAGTTGCAGCACAGTCACCAGTGTGCCGGAGAGAACCCGGATTACCGCGTCGACGCCGCTATGCGCGAGCTGATCGGCAAACGGCCCTGGCTGACGGTCTTCCGCTTCCCGACCTACACCCCCGACCTCAATCCGGCCGCGGGTGGTCTGGGCGCACCTGAAGAAGAGCCTGCGCCCAGACCACCGGACCGATTACGCCGTAAGGCCGGCGCGCTCTCACATGCGCTGGCTTTCCGCTTTCGAGTGGTTCAGGGTCACAGCCATTCCTGGTTGGCCGGTCGCACTTTGTCCAGTGCCTCGCGGATCTTCTGGCCGATCGTGATGAGGCGTGATTCCGGGAGGCGGGTGGTGGGCCCGGCGACGGCGATCGCGGCGCGTGGGGTGACCGCGACCGCGACACACGAGATACCTACCTGCTGGCTGTCCAGGTCGAGGGCGAAGCCGTGGTGCTTGGCGTCGGCGATCTCCTGCGCGTGGCGTTCCCACCGGTCCGGGTCATCGGCGCGGACCAAGTGGGCGAGGTCTGCGTCGGCAGCGAGCAGGGCGTGGCCGAGCGCCTCGCCGATCAGCGGCTTTCGCTCGCCGGGCCTGACGGCGAGGTGCAGGGGCTGGTCCGATTGCACGGCGTCCACGCACAGGTAGTCGGTGCCGGTGGCGAACGCGAGGAAGGTGGACTCACCCGATGCCTGGCTCACGTTTTTGAGCACGGGCCGGATGCGGGCGCGCAGCGCGTGCTCCGCCTCGGCGTCCAGGCGCAGCAGGCGGTTGAGCTTGCCGGTCAGCCGGTAGGCGGCGCCCTTCTTGTCCTGGGTGATGTAGCCGAGCCCTTCGAGGGAGGCGAGCAGATTGTGTGCGGTGCTGCGGTTGAGGCCGGCGCCGTCGGCGAGTTCGCTCAATCGCGCGCCTTCGGGATGCGTCGCGACGCGTTCCAGCAGTTCGAAGGCCCGCTGCACGGACTGGAGCACGCGGCCGGATGACGACTCAGATTCCATAATGTTGAACTCTAGCAGATTTCAGGGCCTGATTGTTTGACATTGTGCTCTCGCGGAACCAAGGTGGTGACCGAGGGCGCGTCCGTAGTGGACGCCGCATCAGCGGCCGTATCGGCCGGCCCCCACCCATCCCCCCGCAAGGAAGAGACACAGCTATGGCACGCGTCATCCTCATCACCGGCTCGAACCGCGGCATCGGCCGCGAGCTCGCCGCCCAGTTCGCCGCGGACGGCGACACCGTGCTGCTCAGCGCCCGCAACGGCGATGCCGCAGTTCAGGCAGCCGCAGAGATCGGCGGCGACACCCACCCGGTCCAGCTCGACGCCTCGGACCCGGCGAGCATCAAGACCGCGGCGCAGAAGGTCGAGGCCGAGCACGGCCGTCTTGACGTGCTGGTCAACAACGTCGGTGGCATCTTCGACTACGCCCAGCAGGCATCCACCGCCGACCTCGGCGTGGTGCAGGAAGCACTGGAGATCAACCTCTTCAGCACGTGGCGTGTCACCCAGGCCATGCTGCCGCTGCTGCGCAAGGCGCAGGGTGCCCGCATCGTCAACGTGTCCAGCGAGGCCGCGTCGCTGGCGCGCATGGGGGCGAGCACTCCTGCTTACGGCGCGTCCAAGGCGGCTCTGAACGCGCTGACCCGTTCGCTGGCCGCGGAGCTCGCCGAGGACGGGATCACCGTTCACGCCGCGAGCCCGGGCTGGACGGCGAGTGATCTCGGTGGTGAGGGCGGCCGTCCCCTCGCGGAGGGCGCGGCCAGCATCAAGCACGTCGTCAACCTGCCCGCCGAGGCGGGCACCGGCGCCTTTTACCAGGACGAGCAGATCCTGCCCTGGTAACACCCGATGCGCAGGGTCAGCACCGAGAATGCGGTCCTGGCCCTGCCGCCCTTTCAAGGGCGGGGCGCCGGCGGTCGGCGACCGGAGAAGCCCCCGCCCGCACCCCGAAGGCGCGGAGACCATGACGGACAACTCACCCGCACATTCACACACGTCCAGCCAGAGCCCCGCGCGGGAGCTCTCCCGGCCACTGGTGCCGGTGTTGTGGCTCGTGCTCATGGCGTCGCCGGTGGCCGCCGCAAACAACGCGACGGTGCTCATCCTCGACGACATCGGCACCGCGCTGGACACGACCGCCGCGACCGCTTCCTGGCTCGCCACCGTGTTCGCGCTCGCCCTGGCGGTTGCGACACCGCTGCAAGCCGCGCTCATGAGGCATCGCGGCAGGCCCACGGTGCTCTTCACGAGCGCCGCGCTCGTCGCCGCCGGCACGCTCATCGTCCTGGTCTCGCCCTGGCTGCCCCTGGCCGTGGCCGGACGGGCCACCCAGGCCGCCGGCGGAGCCGGCCTGAACGTGCTCGCCATCGCCCTGGCCGGCTCCGCCCGCAGGATCGGTGCCATCAGCGCCGGGATGGGGCTGTTCGGTGCGGTCAGTCCGCTGATCGGCACCCAGCTCACCGACGTCCTGTCGTGGCGCGTCGCGCTCTCCATGCTGGCGATCACGCTGATCGCCGTACCCGTCGTCAGCCGCCGCCTGGCACCAGACACAGCCGGCATCGGCCGTTTCGACGCCGGGGGCGCGCTGCTGGTCGCGGTGCTCTCCGGAAGTATCGTGATGGTCGCCTCGAACCCGCTGCCGGCCCTGGCAGCGACGGCGATATCGATCACCCTGCTCATCATCCATACGCGCCGCCGCCCCGACGGTTATGTGCCGATGACGACCATCCGGTCCACGCGGTTCCAGACCGCCACCTGCCTGACACTCGCTCTCTCCGCGGGGTACTTCACCCTGCTGTTCGTCATCCCGCAACTGCTCATCACCCGCGCCCACTGGACCAAAGACGCCGCCGCCACCGGGCAGCTCATCGCGATGGTGCTGGCCTCGCTCGCCACCCTCGGATTCACCTCCATCGCCGCCCGCCTCTCCCGCACGAACGTACGGATCGCCCTCGTCGCAGCCGGGACCGTTGCCGTACTCGCCGCGGTCCTCGCGAGTGCGCCGGTTCTCCTGCTGTCCGGGATCTTCCTGGCGCTGTTCGCCGCGACCTCGGCCAACGCCACCCAGGTCATCGCGGCCACAGCCGCCGTGCCCGAACAGGACAAGCCGACAGCGATCGGGCTGTTCACCCTGCTCTACCTCCTCGGCGGCGCGATCGGCCCCGCGCTCGCCTCCGCGCTGGTGCTCTGACGCGCACCGCAGCCGACATTGCGCGTCACGGGCCCGTCCGCCACGGCGCCAGCACACACACCCGATGCCACCCCGCAGGGCCGCATCCGCCCCACCTGACAGGTGGGGCCAGGACTCACCCGAACTCACACAACAGGAAGACGCCATGCGCACAGTCCTCTGGAAGCGTTCGTCCACCCGTGTCCTGAAGGGCGTACCCGTCACGTTTCTCGCGGCGGGACTGCTCGTCGCCGGTTCCCACACGGCGACCACCGCTGTCGCCGCCACCCCCACCGCCCACCACGTGGCCGTACAGAACAAGGTCATCACGCTGCCCGGCGCCACCTCCGCCGAGGGCATCGCGGCAGGCAAGGGCACGACCTTCTACGCGGGCGACCTGTACGCCGGAGACATCTACCGCGGCGACATCCGCACCGGCACCGCAGAACGCTTCATCGACGCCCCGGCTGGCCGGGCGGCAGTGGGGATGAAGGCCGACATGCGCCACGGTCTGCTCTTCGTCGCCGGTGACAAGAGCGGCCAGGCGTACGTGTACAGCACCTCCACCGGTGCGGAGGTCGCCACCCTCCAACTCGCCGCCCCCGGCACCACCAGCCTCATCAACGACGTGGTCCTCACCGCGGGCGGCGCCTGGTTCACCGACTCCGCCCAGGCAAAACTCCACTTCGTGCCCGTCGGCAAGCAGGGCACCCTGGGACAGGTCCGCGCCCTCGACGTCACCGGCCCGGCCGCCGAGCTGAGCGGCGAGTACAACCTCAACGGGATCGAGGCCACGCCCGATGGCAAGACGCTGATCGTCGGTCACTTCGCGAACCAGCGGATCTACACCATCAACCCGCACACCGGTGCCTCCACGGTGATCAAGGGCGTCAAGGCACCCAACGCCGACGGTCTCGTGCTCCACGGCCGAGACCTGTGGGTGGTGCAGGGCTTCGACAACAAGATCTCCCGCTTCAAGCTCAGTGGCGACCTGCGCAGCGGCACCCTCGGGAAGGAGATCACCAGCCCGGCCTACGGCGTCCCGGCGACGGCGGCGCGCTTCGGCCACCTGCTCGCCGCGGTGAACGCCCACTTCGACACCCGCCCCACGCCGCAGGACCCGCCCGCCTCACCCACCTACGAAGTGGTCGTCACCAAGTCCTGACCCGACCACTACACATGAGGCCGCCGCCGCGCAGCAGAATGCCGCACGGCGGCGGCCGCCGCTGTCGGTCACCCGGTCGAACTTTCCCGCGGCGCGGATGACGGTGGAGCGGTCGACGCCGACAGCAGACCGGGAACCGCGTGCGGGAGATCGCTCTGCAGATGGGCAAGCCCAGCATCGGCCGATGCGAGACGGCGTCCCTCGGCACCGCCCACCACGGCTCCGCCAACTCGGTATCAGTCCTGGCCTCGCTCGCGACCCTCGGATCTACGTCCATGACCGCCCGGTCTCCGGCGGATCGTCCGCGTAGCAGCCCGGACCCTTGCGGTACTCGCCGAGACCTCCTCCAACGCCACCCAGGTCATCGGGGCCACAGCCTCTGTGCCCGAGCAGTGTTCACCCCCCTCTGCCCCCTCGGCGCAGCGATCGGCCCCGCGTCGGCCTCCGCACTGGTGTTCTGCTCGCTGCACAGCCCGAAATCAGCGCCCTGAACTCACGGTGATCCCCGAAAGGAACTCAGCATGAAAGCAGCAGTCATCGTCCGCACCGGACCGGCGGACGAACTCACCTACGCCGATGTGGAGCTCCCGCAGACCGGGCCGCACGACATCCGGGTGAAGACGGCCTTCGCCGCGGTCAACCCGGTCGACATCTGGACCCGACGAGGCAACCCCGGACTCGATCTCACCTTCCCCGCCGTGCTCGGATGGGATGTCGCGGGAACCATCGACGCCGTCGGCTCAGAGGTTTCCCGGTTCCGGGTGGGCGACCGGGTGATGGGCGTGGTCAAGCAGATGACCCGGCTCCACGGAACCTACGCGGAATTCGTCAGCGCACCGCAAGAGCTCTTCGCCCCGGTACCCGCCGGGCTCAGTCTGGAGACCGCGGCGCCCCCGTAGAGTCCCCCAGCACACCCACCAACCGCGCTGGACAGCAGCGGGCGCATTCCCTCTCTTTGATGTTGAGCAGGCAGCTGGCCGGAAACTGATGTGCCGGTCGTTGAGCAGGGAGGACGACGTCCCCGGCCCTGATGTGGTTTGGGCCTCCGAGTGGAGCTCGGCGCCCAGGTAGCGGGAGTTGTTCCATAAGGCCGGTGTCGAGGACCAGGCCGAGGGCGGCAAACTGGTCCTCCCAGACCTCGCGGTACGCCGGCGGATATCGTCCCGGCCACCGTGGCAGATGGCGCGGGCCAGGCCGTGGCAAGATTTTTGCGGCGAGGCATCGTCGCCACTGGGCCTCGTGGAAGCGGTCGCGGTTCGTTGTCGCTCAGCGCTCGTCCGCGCCCGGTTCGGCACTCCTCCAGTAAGGACGCCGTCCGCCCGAGGCGCCTGCACCAATTGGGCCGCCCTCGGACATGGCGGCGGCCTGGCCGAGGCGTCGGTGCGCTGCGCCTTCCTCGCTACGACACACACCCCGCGGGGGTGGGGGGTCGAGCTTGTACCCCCTATAAATGCGACCTGCCACGCCTGGCGCAGAAGCGGTTTCCTGAAATCGCGCCTCGGTCACGAGATCCCGACCGTCGCGCCCTTCCTCCACCGATCGAGTATGAGGTCGCCTCCATGGAACGTCGTAAAGCGCTCGGACTGATCGCCTCTACCGGCGCCGCCACCGCCGCCGCCTCCGTCGCGGCTGTGCCCTCCTTCGGTGCGGAGACGAGCCGCGCCGCGGGCGCTACAGGACAGGGCAAGGCCAGAGACAAGGGCGGCTACACCTTCGCGCTGGACAAGAACGTCGAGCGGTCCTCCGTGCGGTTCAAGAACCGCTACGGCATCGAGGTCGCTGCGGACCTCTACGTGCCGAAGAACGCCAGGGGCAAGCTGCCCGCCCTGGTGGTCAGCGGCCCGATCGGCGCGGTCAAGGAACAGTCCTCGGGGCTCTACGCCAACGAGTTCGCCCGTCGCGGCTACGTCGCCCTTGCCTTCGACCCCTCCTTCTCCGGGGAGAGCGGCGGCACGGTGCGCGACGTGGCCTCGCCAGACATCTACACCGAGGACTACAGCGCCGCCGTCGACTTCCTCGGCCTGCAGAAGATCGTTGACCGCAAGCGGATCGGCGCGCAGGCCGTCTGCGGCTTGAGCGCTATGGCGCTCACCGCGGCGGCTGCAGACAGCCGTATCAAGGCGGTCGCCACGGCTTCGATGTACGACATGTCGCGCAGCATGTCCCGCGGCCACAAGGACTACTACACACGTGAGCAGCGCCAGAAGGTCGTGGACCACCTCAGCCGGCAGCGCTGGATCGACGCCAAGAACGGCACCTACGCGCGACTCTCACACGAGGTCCCCTTCGACGACAACGGCAACGTCGCCCCCACAAACCGCGTCCTTCCCGAGACCCTCCCGGCAGACGCCGACCCGATCACGGCGATCTTCTTCGACTACTACCGCACCGAGCGCGGCTACCACCCGCGCTCGATCAACTCCACCACCGCATTCACCGGCACCACGCCGATGTCATTCTTCGCTTTCCAGCTGGCGACGAACATCGACATGCTGGCACCCCGCAAGGCCCTCCTGGTGGCAGGCGCCGACGCGCACTCGCGTTACTACTCCGAGGACCTCCAGGCCAAGGCACCCGACAGCATCGACCTCGTAATCGTCCCAGGCGCGGACCACGTCGACCTGTACGACCGCAAAGACCTCATCCCCTTCGACAGGTTCGACGAGTTCTTCACCAAGAACCTCGCCTGACCGAAAGCGCCCCCGACAGGCCGGTACCACCACCGGCCTGTCGGATGAGCCCCCACGGCGGAAGCGGCCCATCGGAAACGGATACAGGGCCCGCCCATCGACCGGCCCGGGTGGAAGCGGTCGCGGGATCCCTCTCGGTGGTCCGGGCCTTCGCACCCCAGATCGTGGCGGGCGGCGGTGGCGTGATCCTGAACATCCTCTCCGGCCTGTCATGGGTCAGCTTCCCGGAGGCCGGCGCCTACTGCGCCGCCAAGTCCGCACAGTGGGTGCTCTCCGGAAGCGTCGTGATGGTCGCCTCGAACCCGCTGCCTGGCCCTGGCAGCGACGGCCATCTCGATCACCCTGCTCATCATCCATACGCGCCGCCGCCCCGACGGCTATGTGCCGATGACGACCATCCGGTCCACGCGGTTCCAGACCGCCACCTGCCTGACACTCGCTCTCTCCGCGGGGTACTTCACCCTGCTGTTCGTCATCCCGCAACTGCTCATCACCCGCGCCCACTGGACCAAAGACGCCGCCGCCACCGGGCAGCTCGTCGCGATGGTGCTGGCCTCGCTCGCCACCCTCGGATTCACCTCCATCGCCGCCCGGTTCTCCCGCACGAACGTACGGATCGTCCTCGTCGCAGCCGGGACCGTTGCCGTACTCGCCTCAATCTTCGCGAGCGTGCCGGTTCTCCTGCTGTCCGGGATCTTCCTGGCGCTGTTCGCCGCGACCTCGGCCAACGCCACCCAGGTCATCGCGGCCACAGCCGCCGTGCCCGAACAGGACAAGCCGACAGCGATCGGGCTGTTCACCCTGCTCTACCTCCTCGGCGGCGCGATCGGCCCCGCGCTCGCCTCCGCACTGGTGCTCTGAACGCAAGCGGCAGCCGGCGTTGCGCGACACGGGAGCGCGGTGACTCGCGCGGTGTTACGAGCGGTTCCGATCACCTCGAAGCCCCACACGACGAGGGCGCGGGCCGCCTCCTTAAGTCTTGTGGTCACCGAGTTTATAGAATTATGATCGTACTTTAATTGCTCGAGGGAGCCCTTCAGCAGGCGCAGCCGATGCGCCTCCACAGCGCCCTTCCCACATCGCGAGGAGCTTTTCATGGACCTCTCCACCAGCACCGCCCTCGTCACCGGAGCCAACAGGGGCCTGGGCCGGGCCCTCGCCACCGAGTTGCTCAGCCGCGGCGCCACGGTCTACGCCGGCGCCCGCAACCCCGACCAGGTCGACCTGCCCGGCGCCAAGCCGATCGCGCTCGACATCACCGACCCCGCCTCCGTCGCGGCCGCAGCCAAGGCCACCGGCGACGTGACCGTCCTGATCAACAACGCAGGGTCCTCCACCGGGGCCGATCTACTGGCCGCCGACCTGAACGACATCCACCTGGAGATGGACACCCACTACTTCGGCACCCTCTCGGTGGTCCGGGCCTTCGCACCCCAGATCGCAGCGGGCGGCGGCGGCGCGATCCTGAACATCCTCTCCGGCCTGTCCTGGTTCAGCTTCCCGGAGGCCGGCGCCTACTGCGCCGCCAAGTCCGCGCAATGGTCACTCACCAACACCCTGCGCCTCCAACTCGCCGACCAGGGCATCCGCGTGGCCGGCCTGCACGTCGGCTACATGGACACCGACATGGCCCGGGCCGCCGACGCGCCCAAGTCCGACCCCGCCGACATCGCCCGCATCGCCATCGACGGCATCGCCGCCGGCGCCTACGAGATCCTCGCGGACGACGCCGCCCACCAGGCACAGGCCGCACTGTCGGGGGGCGTCTCGACGCTCTACCCCCAGCTTCCCTGAAAACCAGCGGCCGGGAATCCACCCAGCCCACTGAGCACCAGAACCAACGGCACAGACCGAGGGCGTGCACTCAAAGCAGGCCGGGCTCGCGGGTGGCGTGCTGACACCGCCACCAAATTTCCCCACCGTCCTCTTCGCCGTCCTGCCCACGCTCCCCAGCGACGCCTCGCCCCCTGGCAGCCCTCTCCGTCACGGCCCCTCTCCTGAAACACCGCACCAATGAGACACCGCACCAAGTAGTCCATCCAAAGGGAGTCGACGAAATGAACCGCTTCACCGGCAAGACCGTCCTCGTCACCGGCGCAGGCTCCGGCCTCGGCCGCGCGATCGCGCTCGCCTTCGCCGCCGAGGGCGCATCCGTGGTCGCGGCAGGACGCACCGCGGCGTCCCTGGACGAGACGGTGGGCCTCATCGAGGCCGCGCACGGCACGGCCGCCGCCGTCACCGCCGATGTCACCGACTCCGGCCAGCTCCAGAACCTCGTACGCGAGAGCGTCACCCGCTTCGGTGGACTGGACATCGCGGTCAACAACGCCGGGATACTCCGCGGAACCGTACCCGTCGGCGAGGTGAGCGAGGAGGACTGGGAGGCGGTGCTGCGGACCAATGTCACCGGCGTCTGGCTGGCCATGAAGCACGAGATCGCCCACATGAAGGAGAACGGCGGCGGCGCCATCGTCAACATCTCCTCGATCCTGGGCGCCCACCTGCGGATCCCGAACGGCGCCGCGTACATCACCTCCAAGGCAGCGGTCTCCGCGCTGACCCGCGCCGCCGCTCTCGACCACATCCACCAGGGCATCCGCATCAACGCGGTCAGCCCCGGCGCCTCCGCCGCTCCCATGTCGCTGCTGCCCGGCGAGACCGAGGCCGACCGTGCCGAGCGGGTTAAGACAGGCAACCCGCTCGGCCGGGTCGCGGAGGCCGAAGAAGTGGCGGCCTCGGTGCTCTACCTCGCCTCGCCTGCAGCGGGCGCGGTAGTAGGCGCCGACCTGGTCATCGACAGCGGATCCTCGGCCTGACGACTCGTAGGTGTCTGCGGCCCCCTGCCCTGGCAAAACTCCGCCACGACGGGCTGAACGCGAGCCGCATCCCGACCAGAGCGGCCGCACCGCGGTGCCGCCGACGCCAACAGCGGCCTCTGGTCCTCATCGACGTCGACGAACCCGGCCTGGCCGACACCGCCACACGGCCGTCCGACACCGGAGCCGAGGCCACCGTCTTCCGCGCCGATCTGAGGAACGCCCGCTCTCTGGGCGACGTGGCCCGGCAGATCGCGCTGGCGGTCGGCCCTCCGGCAGTGCTTGCCAACGTCGCGGGGCATCGGCCTCGCCGCCGACGTGCTGGAGACCAGCGACGAGAACGGGGACCGGATCATCGGCGTCAACAGCGAACTATCCATGGGGGCGGCTGAGTTGGCATGAGCCGGAACTACATCGTGAGTCGCTCGTGGTGGGTGCGGCCTCTTGATACCCCGATGCGGCGCAGCGTGCGTTGGGTGGCCAGCACGGCCGGGTTGGGCCCGACGACGAAGAACGCCCCAGTCGCGACCTCCTCCTCGGACAGGGCATGCGCCAGATCGTCTCGGGTGAACCGCCCGGTCCGGACAGTTATGGTGAGGCGACCGCCGCTGAGGTTTTCGTACTCTTTCAGAAGGGTGCCGTAGTAGGCGTCCTCGGGACGGCGGACCGACCAGAGCAGGTGGATGCGCCGATCCCCGCGATGGGCTGAGATCAGACCTAGCAGCGGTGCGACACCAGCGCCCATGCCCACGAGCACGAGCGGTGCACCGGCAGGGTGTTGCCGGACAGTCTGGTCGAACTGTCCGAACGGCCCTTCCAGGCGTACTGGTGTTCCGGGCGCGACGCCGCCGGCCTTGCGGGTGTAGTCGCCGGTCTGCCGGATCGTGAACGTCAGGGTGTCGTGACGGTCGTCGGTCGCGGAGAAGGGATGCCATTCCCGGCCGATGCCGGGGTCCTCGAAACGGAGGAAGTAGAAGTCGCCGGGCCGTGACGTCGTCGACGTACGGTCAAGTGTGACCGCCAGCCTGCGGGTCGCCCGGTTCAGTGCGACGTTGTCCTGCACTCTTCCCGTGAGGTAGCTGTCTGGTGCGATCCACTTCTTCCAGACGTAGATACCGAGCACCACCACCGTGTAAAGGTCGAAGAGGACCATGAACGCGAAGTGCTGGGCCACCCGGTCGATCAGGTGGACGTGCAGCCAGATCAGGAGGACGGCGGCCAGGTTGAGCCGATGTATCCAGACCGAGATCTGGTGCCGGAAGACAAGTTCGAGCAGGCTCTTCACCTTCAGCAGGAGAGGCGACCTGTCGGTCAGCCATCCGCTCATGAACAGGAGCGAATAGCACAGCACCGCGAACGCCGCCCAGAGCGCCCAGTCACCGAGGTCCCTGGCCCAGGTGCTCGGGGCGAAAGTATTTTCGCGGTGCAGATATGCCGGGATGAGGGCGAGGATGCCGAGCACACTGTGCAGCGCGTAGATGTGCCGCAGCCCTACGGCCCGGTCCAGCCAGGACGGGCGCACACTGAGCAGGATCGCCAGCAGCCACCAGCAGTACGCGACCAGCCCCAGGGATATGTAGAGCCGCATGCTCGTCACGTCCGTGAGCTGGGCGTTCAGCGTGAGCACGAGGGGCAGCGGGAACACCGCGGCAAGGCCCCACAGCAGTAGCGTCCTGGCCATCAGAACCCCAGTCCTTCCAGCCAGGAGTTGACCTGGGTCCGGGTGCCGTCAGGATCGCGGTAGACCTGCTGGCCCTGCCGGGCGTAGCCGTCCAGGACGTCTGCCTGGGGGTAGTAGCGCTCGAGGATTTCAAGTGAGTTGCCGAACTGCGAGCCTTCGTGAGTGACGAAGGGCACGATCCTGGCTCCGTTCAGATCGTGATCCCGCATGAAGGTCTGCATCGCCATCGGCTGTTCGCCCCACCAGACCGGGAAGCCGAGGAAGACTGTGCCGTATTGGTCGGTGTCGGGTGTGCCGGGCTTGATGGGACGGTAGAGGCGCTCACTCGCCTCCCGTTGCGCCATCCTGTCGGTCTCGTCGTAGTCGGCCGGGTACGGCTCAGACGGGACAACCTCGTATCTGTCCCCGCCGACCCGGTCGTGGATGAATCCGGCGACCTGGGCGGTGTTGCCGACTTCGAGGTTGAGGTCGGGGAAGTTCCTGCCGGTCTTGGAGTAGAAGACGACCAAAGTCTTGTCGCCCCGCCTTGGTGGTGTGCCCCCGGCGTTGACCGGGGAGATGCCCGGCCAGCCGGGGCCGGACGCGTTCTGCCAGTTCACGGCCAGGAGCCCCGCTGCGGCAGCGGAGCCGGCGGTGATCAGTCCCAGCAGTTTGCGGCGGCTGACGCCGTGCGGATTCATGGCCGACCCCCTCGACGACACCGACGTACTGGGTCCCATGGGGTGGGGCCGTCGATGGCCTCGCCGCCGCGGTAGGGCCACAGGTTCGAGCCGCAGACGGAGGAAGCTGAGAGCCGGATGATGGCATCGGTCGGGGCGGTGATCTCTTCCATACGTACGTCGCCGGGGGCGTGCAGTACTGCAGCGCGCATGGAGTTGCTCCTTTGCGGTTTCGGGTCGGCCACCGAGGCGGCCGGGACGGTTCCTTGCCATGTCCAGGGCCCGGCCCGGTGGACGCGGTGGGGGCGCCGGTGGTCGGCCGTCATCTCACCCGCGTGCCCGAGCGTCCGTTTTGATCGGCACTCTGGGTGCGGTTCTTGACGGGTGATAGTTCAGGCGTTCTCGGCCGCGCGCCGACCGCGCTGGCTGAGCGCGATGGCGAAGTCGACCGCGCCGAAGACCAGCATGCGCGGGTGCGACGCGTGGACGGTCGGCGGTTCGGGGCATCCGCCCCCCCGCTGCCACCGACCATGACGCGGGCGCTGCGGCCCGCCCGCAGCAGGGCCCGGCCCTCCTCCGCCACCAGCCGGTCCGCCGATCTGTCGCCCAGCGTGCCGTGGGTCATACTGCCGTCGGCGAGGATGCTCAAGGTGGAGCCGAGGACGTCGTCCGGGCCGTCGACAACCTGGGCCACGGCTGCGGGTCGGCCGTCCACAACCTCGCCCAGAGCTGCCGCGAGGTGGGGTCCGTCGGACCAGTCGACGGGCTGGACGAACACGTCGAGCTCGCCGCCGCAGGTCAGCCCGACAGCGAAGGCGTCATCGTCGGAGTACCCGAACCAGGACCGCTGCGGGGTGCCCCCGCCGCGCAGCACCTGTCGGCACAGTTCGTACACGGCGCCCTCGATGCAGCCGCCGGAGATGCTGCCGACCGCGTTGCCCTCCGCGTCCACCGCGACCGACGTACCCGTGGGCAGCGGTGCGCTGCCCCGAACGTCGACGACGGTGGCCAGGACGAAGGGACGAGCTTCGCGGCACCAACGGTTGAGCGTCTCCGCGATGTTCAGCATGGGTGGATTTCTCCGTGTGGGTCGAGGGGATCGGAGCGACAGGCGGGCCGCCGCCGCGCCCGACGAGGCGGGTACGCGACGGCAGCCCACCGAGGAAGTCCGACAGCCGGACGGGGGACCGACTGCCGGACGAGCATGGAGCGCCCCGGGCGACCGGGCCGCTCCTCAGTGGCCCGGGGCGCTCCGGTTCAGAGCAACGCCTCGGCCGTGATGGGCAGTTCGCGGATTCGTCGGCCGGTGGCGTTGAAGACGGCGTTGGCGATGGCGGACGCTACCCCGACCTGGACGATCTCTCCGACTCCCTTGACGCCGAGCGGGTCGGCCTGCATGTCCTCGCCCTCCAGGTAGATCGCCTTGATCTCGGGGATGTCGGCGTTGACCGGGACCAGGTAGCCGGCAAGGTCGGCGTTGACGATCCGGCCGTCACGGTGGTCGGTGACCGTGTGCTCAAGGAGCGCCTGGCCGATGCCGCCGACCATGCCGCCCAGTGCCTGACTGTCGGCGAGCTTGGGGCTGACGATGCGGCCGCAGTCGTACACGCCGAGCATCCGCCGCACCCGCACCAGGCCCAGCGCCGCGTCCACACCGACCTCGGTGAAGACCGCGCCGTAGGAGTAATACGAGTGCCGCTCGGGATCCTGTGGCCCGGACCACGAGCCGTCGGCTTCGAGGTGGGTGAGCTTGTTGCGGGCCAGCAGCCGCTGGTAGGTCTCGCCGCGGGCCGGGTTGCCCCGCACGTGCAGGCGCCCGCTGCGCACGACGATGTCCTCGGCCTTGGCGCCGTACAGGGGTGATGCCTCGTCCTCGACGGCCAGTTCGATCGCCTGTCGGCGGATCTTGTTGCAGGCGTCGAGGTTGGCGGAGCCGACGCACATCATGGTCATGGAGCCGCCGTGCGGCGGGGTCTGCGGATACAGGGAGTCGCCGAGCCGGAAGGTCACCGCGCGCATGGTCAGCCCGAGGGCGTCGGCGGCGACCTGGGTCTGGGAGGTGTAGGTGCCCGGGCCCATGTCGCTGGCGGCGGCCTCGACCACCGCGGTGCCGTCCGCGTTCAGGCGGGCCCGTGCGTGCGCCTCCATGTTGTTGGGGTCGTACACGGCCGCGGCCATGCCCAGACCGATCAGCCAGTCGCCGTCACGCCTCGCGCGGGGTTTCGGGTTGTGCCGGTGCCAGCCGAACTCCCGGGCGCCGACGGTGTAGCACTCGCGCAGCCGGCGGGTGGACCAGGGCAGGTTGTTCGACTCGTCCTCGGCCGGTTCGTTGCGCAGGCGCAGTTCGATCGGGTCGATGCGGAGGCGGTGCGCGAGTTCGTCCATGGCCGACTCGATGGCGAAGGAGGCGTTCGCGAAGCCCGGACCGCGCATCCAGATCGGGCTGTTCACATCCAGGGGCACCTTGCGGTACGCCTGGCTGACGTTCGGTGTGCTGTAGAACATCTGGCCGGCGAGCATGATGGCCTCTTCGAACGTCTCGTACGACGAGGTCTCCGCGTCTATCTCGTGGGTCGTGGCCTTCAGGCGGCCCCGCCGGTCGCTGCCCAGGCTCAGCCGGTACTCGTAGGAGGGCCTGAAGCCGGTGCCGAAGTACATCTGTTTGCGGGTCAGGACCACCTTGACCGGACGTTTCATCTCGCGGGCGGCCAGCGCGGCGACGACCGTGTGCGGCCAGCAGCGCAGTCCGCTGCCGAAGGCGCCGCCGACGAAGGGGTTGATGACCCGCACGGAGTCCAGCGGCACGTCGAACACCGTGGAGAGTTCCGTCTGGGTGCCCACCACCCACTGGGTCTTGTCCCATACGGTGAGCTTGTTCCCGTCCCAGCGGGCGATGGTGGCGTGGGTCTCCATCGGGTTGTGGTGGTTGCGTGCCATGCGGTAGGTCAGGTCCATCCGCACCGCCGAGTCGCGCAGGCCGGCTTCGGCGTCACCGCGCGCGTACTCGGTCGGCTCGCCCGCCTTGGCCTCGGTCAGGTCGGTCGAGGGCTGCTTGGCTTCATAGCGGACCTTCACCAGGCTCGCGCCGTGCTGCGCGGCCTCCAGCGTGGTGGCCACCACGACGGCGACCGGCTGGCCGTGGAAGAGGACCTTGTCGTCCTGGAAGACCCGCAGACGGCGGCCGGGCAGGTTGTTCGACCCGGGGTTGTCGCGGTACGGCAGCTTCGGCGCGTTGCCGTGGTGGATCACGCGCAGCACGCCCGGATGGGCTTCGGCATCGCGGGTGTCGACGCCGGTGACACGGCCGCGTCCGATGCTCGCGTCGACGATGACCGCGTGCACCACCCCGTCGACGTCGAACTCGGCGGCGTACCGCGCCTTGCCGGTGACCTTCAGCCGCCCGTCCACCCGGGACAGCGGCGCACCCACGGCTGCCTGGGGCTGAGGGCTCACTTGGTACCTCCTACGATGCGCAGCTGACGTTCGACGGTCCGCTTGAGCAGCACGACCTTGAACCGGTTGTGGTCAAGGGGACGTGCCCCGTCGGCGGCTCGCTCGGCGGCGGCTGCCCACAACGACTCCGAGGGGCGCTCACCGACCAGGTGCTTCTCGACGGCGGGCAGCTTCCACGGCACCGTGCCCACGCCCCCGGCGGCGACCTTCGCCTCCCGGATCACCCCGCTGCGGATGTGCAGCGCCACGGCGGCGGAAGTGAGGGCGAACTCGTACGACTGCCGGTCACGCACCTTCAGGTAGCCGGACTTCAACGGGCGCGGCAGGGCGGGGATCTCCACTGCCGTGATCAACTCGCCCTTGCGCAAGGCCTGTTCACGGTTGGGGGTGTTGCCGGGCCGCAGCAGGAAGTCGGCGAAAGGCACCGTGCGCTCCCCGTCCGGGCCCAGCAGGTGCACGGTCGCCTCCAGCGCCGCGAAGGCCACCGCCACGTCGGACGGGTGCGTGGCCACACACACGTCGGAGGCGCCCAGGATCGCGTGCATGCGGTTGAAGCCGTGCAACGCTGCACAGCCCGAGCCGGGCTCACGCTTGTTGCAGTCGGCGCTCACGTCCCGGAAGTACGTGCAGCGGGTGCGCTGCATGATGTTGCCGCCGATGGTCGCCATGTTCCGCAGCTGGGCCGACGCGCTCAGCTCCAGGGCCTCGGAGACGACAGGGAAGAGGGAGCGCACTTTGGGGTGGGCGGCGCTCTCGGCCATGCTCACCAGGGCGCCGATGCGCAAGCCTCCGCGCTCGGTGACGCTGACCTCGCGCAGTGGCAGGTCGCTGATGTCGACCAGGGTTTCGGGCCGCTCGACGGTCTCGCGCATCAGGTCGACGAGGGTGGTGCCGCCGGCAATGTAACGGCCGCCCGCGCGACCGGCATTGAGAGCCTCACGGGTGTTGGCTGCCTTCGTGAAGGAGAAGGGATGCATGTCAGCGGCTCCTTACTTCCGGGCGGCGGTCTGCTCGACCGCGCGCACGATCTTCACGTAGCAGCCGCAGCGGCAGATGTTGCCGCTCATCCACTCCCGGATCTCCTCCGGGGAGCCGGTGTGGCCCTCCTTGATGCAGCCCACCCCGGACATGATCTGGCCGGGCGTGCAGTAGCCGCACTGGAAGGCGTCCTCGTCGATGAACGCCTGCTGCAGCGGGTGCAGTTCGTCGCCGTCGGCCAGGCCCTCGATGGTGGTGACCTCGGCGCCCTCCAGCCGCACCGCGAGCGTCAGACAGGAGTTCACCCGACGCCCGTCGACCAAAACCGTGCAGGCCCCGCAAGCACCCGCGTTGCAGCCCTTCTTGGACCCTGTCAGGCCGAAGTGCTCGCGCAGCAGATCCAGCACCGAGGTGCGGTTGTCCACGGTCACGGTCCGCCGGGTGCCGTTGACCGTAAGGGAGACACAGCTCTCAGGCGGGGCCTCGGCGGCGGCCGCCTCGTCATCGACGAGCAAGGTGCCTCCGATCACACCGCCCGCAACGACGGCACCACCGACCGCGGTGGTGGCGATGAAGGTACGCCGGGTGGGGGCCGAGGAGGGCTCGTCGACTCCGGTGGGGGGAGGAACGGAGGACTGAGGGAGTTCAGTGGACATACGTACGCCTTCACATCACGGACGGATCAGCCGCGCACAGGGCGCTGCGGCAGCTCAAGCGGGAAGTCGTGCATTACGGGATGCGGGACGTGATCGAGTTGCGATGCTTCAGAAAACCGGATCAGCCGCGCATGAAGAAGGTCGTGTCTATAGGGGGCATAAACTCAACCCCCCTCCTGAGCAGGCCCACGACTACCATCTGGGCCATGAACCCCTGACACTTGGCGACCAAGCCGACAACCATTCGGAGATGGCACGCGTACTGGCGTACCGGGTGCGACGCGGCCGACGTTGCGGGTGAAGTCGCGGTGCCACTCGTGCCCAATGCCGACGGCTTCGAAGCGGAGGAAGTAGTAGTCGCCGGGGCGTGCGGCCGTCGCTGGCCGGTCGAGCGCCACGGACAGCCGACAAGTCACCTCGTTCAGGACGGTGTTGTCATACACGTGACCCGTGAGGTAGCTGTCCGGTGCGACCCACTACTTCCGTCGCGTGGAGCGCCGCCTCGGCAAGCACTCAATGCCCGGCTCACTTCATGGCAGCTCGTTCTCTCACGGCCGGCCGGTGGATCGGGCCGCTGGTCACCGACAGAGGCAGCCCGGTGCCCCGATTGGTGTGGGCGATGATCTCCGCTGTGATGGAGACGGCGGTCTCCTGCGGAGTGCGGGCGCCCAGGTCGAGACCGATGGGGGATCGCAGCCGGGCCAGTTGGTCCTCGGCCAGGCCGGCCTGCCTCAGCAGGTGCAGGCGCTTGTGGTGGGTGCGCCGCGAGCCCATCGCGCCGATGTAGGCGGCAGAAGTGCCGAGCGCCAGGCGCAGCAGAGGGATGTCGAACTTGGCGTCGTGGGTGAGGACGCAGATGGCGGTGCGTTCGTCCACCTCGGTGTGTTCCAGGTAGCGGTGAGGCCAGTCGGTCACGACCTCGTCCGCGTGCGGGAAGCGGGCCGTGGTGGCGAAGACGGGGCGGGCGTCGCACACGGTGATGCGGTAGCCGAGGAAGGCCCCGGCCTCGCTGAGGGCGGCGGCGAAGTCGACGGCTCCGAAGATCAGCATGCGCGGGCGGGCGGCGTGGACGTGTACCAGCACGGACAGCGGTTCGAGACAAGCCTCTCCTCCGCCGCCAGCCTCCGCGCGTCCGGTGCGCCCCATTCGCATCAGGGCACGGGCCTGGTCCGCTACCGCGCGGTATACCGGTCCGCTGTCCATGGTCCCCTGGGCGGCGAGGCCGTCGCCGAGGATGCTGAGAGTCGCGCCGAGGAGGTGGTCAGGACCGTCCACGATCTCGGCCACGGCGGCCGGTCGGCCCTCGGTGACCTCGGCAAGGGCGGCGGTCAGGTGGGGCTGCTGTGTGGGGTCGATCCGCTGGACGAGGACGTCGAGTTCGCCGCCGCAGGTCAGGCCGACGGCGAAGGCGTCGTCGTCGGAGTAGCCGAACCAGGCGCGTTGTGGGGCGCCCCGGTCATGGAGCACCTGTTGGCACAGCTCATACACCGCGCCTTCGACGCAGCCGCCGGAGATGCTGCCGACCGCGTTGCCTGCTTCGTCGACCGCGACCGACGTGCCGATGGGCAGGGGTGCGCTGCCGGTGACGTCGACGACGGTGGCCAGGGCGAAGGGGCGGGCTGTGCGGCACCAGCGGTGCAGTACGTCTGCGATGTTGAGCATGGACTGCCTCCGGCGTGTGCTTCTTCGTGTGGTGGGGCGGGCCGCCGCCGCACCCTCCGGGGAGTGGGAAGCGGCGGCGGCCCTGGATGGCCCGGCAGCCGGACGGGGGGGCGGCGGCCAGGCCGGCCTGGACGGTCCTTGACGGCTCCGGGGTCAGAGCAACACGTCGGCGCGCAATGGGGGTGACAGAGCGGCTGAGGAGACGAGTTCCTCGGCCAGCGCTGTCTGCTGCGATGGTGTGGAGGGGCGGACAAGGACGCGAAATGCGGGTCAGAAGGTGAGGATCACCTTGGTGGCGCGCCGCTCGTCCATCGCCTTGTAGCCCTCGGGGGCCTGCTCCAGCGGCAGGGTGAGGTCGAAGACCTTCCCGGGGTCGATCTTGCGGTCCCAGATGAGCTGGATCAGGTCCGGCAGGAAGCGGCGCACGGGGGCCGGGCCGCCGAGGGTGTGGATACCGGCGAAGAACAGCTCGATGCCGGGGATCTTCACGTCGTAGTTGACGCCCACATAGCCCAGGTGCCCACCACCGCGCGTGGCTCCGACGGCCTGCATGAAGGACTCCTGGGTGCCGACCGCCTCGACCACCGAGTGCGCTCCGAGGCCGCCCGTGAGTTCCTTGATCTTCGCGACGCCCTCCTCGCCGCGTTCTTCGACGATGTCGGTGGCACCGTAGTAGCGGGCCAGCTTCTGCCGCTCGGGGTGACGCGACATCGCGATGATGCGTTCCGCACCCAGCTGCTTGGCTGCGAGGACGGCCATCAGGCCGACCGCGCCGTCGCCGACGACCGCAACGGTCTTGCCGGGCCCGGCATCGGCGGCGACGGCGGCGTACCAGCCGGTGCCGAGCACGTCGGAGGCGGCCAGCAGGGAAGGGATCAGCTCGGGTTCGGGCTGTCCCGGAGTGGCGACGAGGGTGCCGTCGGCGTGCGGGATGCGGGCCTTCTCGGCCTGGGTGCCGATCGTCTGCGCGACGAACTCGGCGTGCACGCACTTGGACTGGAAGCCGGCCTGGCAGATCTCGCAGGTGTTGTCGGAGATGACGAACGACCCGACGACGAAGTCGCCGACCTTGACGTTCTTGACCTCTGAGCCGACCTCCTCGACGACGCCGACGTACTCGTGCCCCATGACCTGGTGATCGGCGGGCTCGATGCCGCGGTACGGCCACAGGTCCGAGCCGCAGATACAGGTCGCGGTCAGCTTCACGATGGCGTCGGTCGGCTCGACGATCTTCGGATCGTCGCGCTCCTCCACCCGGACGTCGCCGGCCGTGTACATCACTACTCCACGCATGGTGGTTCTCCTTGCTCTGTTGTGCTGGCGCCTACGGCGCCGGTTCGTGTTGCGGAAGGCACGGCAGTGCCGCGACCTGCTGGGTTGATGGGACTCATGTCGCCAAGCGACGGCGCTGGATGAGTGCGATGGCGATCGTGGGGATCAGGGTCAATGCGGCAATGACGGTGCCAATGACGGCGGGGCCCGTGGTGCCCAAGGAGGA
Organism: Streptomyces doebereineriae; assembly: GCF_031845645.1. Lineage (NCBI taxonomy): Bacteria > Bacillati > Actinomycetota > Actinomycetes > Kitasatosporales > Streptomycetaceae > Streptomyces > Streptomyces doebereineriae. Next base: position 158,332 of record NZ_JAVREZ010000005.1, on the reverse strand, counting down.
TTCGAGGGCGAGTCCGGCGATCCAGGAACCGATGGCGGTGCCGAGGTTGAACGCCGACACGGTCAGCGCTGACCCCAGGGTGGGCGCCTTCCCTGCGAAGCGCACGCCCAGGGAAATGAGGACCGGGTTGGCGCCCAGCCCGAAGAGTCCCAGCAGGGCGATCAGTGCGACCGTGGGCACGGCGTGGGTGGACAGCAGGCAGATGGCCAGCAGCAGGGCTGTGGTCACCGCGGGGGCCACGATCGTCGTCGCGTGCGGACGACGGTCCCCCAGGCGGCCTCCCACGAGGAATCCCGCCAGGGCACCGACGCCGAAGCCGACCAGCACCAGCGGCACGAGGCCGGCGGCCAGACCCGCCCGGTCGGTCAGCAGCGGTGAGATGTAGGTGTACGTCGACAGCACGCCGCCGGTGGTGGTCGTGCAGGCCGCGAGTGCCAGCCACAGACGCCCCGAACGCAGAGCCGCCAGCTCGGAGCGCACGGAGATCGTCTGGCCGCCGTCGGTGTCGTGCGGAACCTGGCGAGCGATGAGTGCCATGGCGGCCGCTCCGAAAACGGCCAGGGCCCAGAACGGTCCCCGCCAGCCCATGAGCTGTCCGGCGAAGGCGCCCAGCGGCACGCCGACGACGTTGGCGAGCATCGCGCCGGCGCCCACAACGCCCAGGGCGCGGGAGCTCGCGGCGGGGCCGGCAGCGCGGGTGGCCACCACGTTGGCCACCGCCCAGAACGCCCCTGTTGCCAGCGCCGTCAGGAACCGTGCGGCCAGCAGCAGCGTGAAGCTGGAGCCGAGCGCGACGATGACGTGTCCGGCCGCGAAGACGCCCAGGGCAAGGATCAGCGTCAGCCGCTGAGGCAGCCGCAGCGTCAGCATCGCCATCAGCGGCGCGCCGACGATCATCCCGATGGCGAAGACCGTGATCAGCAGCCCGGCCCGGGCCACACTGACCTGCACATCGCCCGCGATCTCCGGCAGCAGTCCCGCCACCACGAACTCGGTCGTGCCCATCAGGAACGTGCCCAGGGCCAGCACGTACACGACGAGCGGAAGCCGGGCAGGCGGACGCCCGCGGTCACCGGCGCTTACATCGGCAGGGGCGTGGAGGGCTCCTCCTCGCGTGGTCATGCATCATCTCCGCAGCGATCGAGATCGGGGTGCGCATCCCACGAAACCGCTCCTGCCGCCCGCGCGGGAGGCTGCGTTTATAGGGGGTACAAGCTCAACCCCCCTGCCCGGGGTTACGGGCCGTAGCGTGGAAAGCATGGAACCCCGCCCCGACAACCGCGCCGACATCCGTGACTTCCTCGCCCGCCGGCGCGCCCAGCTCACCCCCGAACAGGTCGGCCTGCCCACCAGCGGCCGGCGCCGCGTACCGGGGCTGCGCCGCGAGGAGGTCGCCGTCCTCGCCGGGGTGAGCACCGAGTGGTACACGCGGCTGGAGAAAGGCCACATCAGCGGCGTGTCCGAGGAGGTCCTCGACGCGGTGGCCCGCACCCTGCAGCTGAGCGAGGACGAACGCATCTACCTGTTCGACCTCGCCAAAGCCGCCCACCCCAGCCCGGCAACGCGGCGCCGCCGCAAAGCCGTCGACGTCCCGCCCCACGTCCAGTGGCTCCTCGACTCCATGACGCTGTCCGCAGCATTCGTCACCAACGCCCGCCTGGACATCGTGGCCACCAACGCACTCGCCCGCGCCCTGTTCGCGCCGATGTTCGACAGCCGCACCACCAGTGAGCGCAGCCTCCCCAACTTCGCCCGGTACTACTTCCTCGACGACGCCGCCCACGACTTCGTCGACGACTGGGACCGCGCCGCCAACACCACCGTCGCCCTGCTGCGCGCCGAAGCCGGCCGCTACCCAGGCGACAAGGCACTGCGCGAACTCGTCGGCGAGCTGTCCACCATCAGCACCGAATTCCGCACCCGGTGGGCCGCCCACAACGTGCGCATCCACCACGGCGGCGTCAAACGCTTCCACCACCCCGACGCAGGCCCCCTGGAACTCACCTACCAGCCACTGGACTTGCCCATCTCCGCCCGCGAGGCGCACTCTCTGACCATCTACACCGCCCAGCCGGGCACCCCGGACGAAGAACGACTCAAACTCCTCGCCAGCTGGACGGCCACCCCCCGACCTGCCGACTCGCTGCGCCGGCGGTCGTGAGCCTGGCGAACTGGACCGTTGCGGTGCAGGAGTTCGAGATGATGACGCCCGCGGGCCGGCGAGATGGGCGGTCGCGGGTCGGCCGGCAGCAGGCCTGACTGCATGGCGGCGGGCAGACGGCGAAAAGCCTGGGATCGCTGAACCTGGCGATCGACTCGAAATCCGCAGCGCAGAGGGCGCAGGTGCGGCACTCGACTGGCAGCCCAGTGAGCAGAAACCCCGTCGCGCGTCGGTGCCGGTGAAGGTCATGGAGCTCTTCCAGCGTGCCATCCGCACCGGGAAAGCGCTCAGGAGACAGCTGCACAATCGGCACTGCACACACCCACCCACGCTCCTGCGGCGAAAGCTCATCAGGCTGAGGAGGAAGGAGCTGACCGTGCGCGTCGCCCCGTACGACGATGGTGCACGCTATGCCCGAACTGGCCCCTGACCTGCTGCGGCGCCGGGTGAATGCTGCCCACCTGGACCGGCGGATACATGGGCAGGGCAGCACCCCGCTGCTTCCGAGTCGTGTGTGCACAGCGCTGTGCACACCGGCCGCGCGGCCGGTCAGCGTGCAGTGAGGCCGGTGAGCAGGAGGGCGAGCCATCGGGCACGGGCGGTGGGCGGCTGGTCGGCGGGGAGGGTGGAGAGCATCAGGTACAGGTCGTCGAGGGTGAAGTCGGCGCGCAGGCCGCCCTGAGCCTGTGCGCTGCGGACGAGCTGACCGAGGGCCTGGGTGACGCGGGTTTCCACGTCCCGCATGGCGGGGTGAGCGGTGTGGTCGGCACTGAGCACGTACGCGGCTGCTTTGACAGCGCGGTTGTGGGCGACGGTGTCCATCACGCGGCTGAGGAATCCGGTGAGCTCCGCCATGGCGGGTGAACCCTGGCTCTGGCGTTGCAGGCACTCCTCGGCGTCGTCGGCGAGTGTTTCGAACGAGGCGGCGACCACGGCCGTGACCAGGTCGTTCTTGTTCGGGAAGTGCTTGTACAGGGTGCCGACCGCGACGCCCGCGGCAGCGGCGATCTGCTCCATCGACACCTCTGGCCCGTGCTCGGTGATCTGCTCATGCGCCGCGGTCATGATCCGGGTGCGGTTGCGGGCCGCGTCGGCGCGCAGCGGTCGGGGTGAGGTCATGAGGGCGGCCCTCCGGCATCATTTGACGAAAGATGAATGATGCTTCACCATACAACATGAAGCATCATTCACGTTATGGAGGTTGATCATCATGGCCAGCACGACCGACCGGTGGACCGAGCAGAACATCCCCGCCCAGGACGGCAGGGTCGCCGTCATCACCGGCGCCAACAGCGGCCTCGGACTGCAGACCGCGCGGGCCCTGGCCGAGCACGGCGCGCACGTCGTCCTCGCCGTGCGCAACCTCGACAAGGGCCGCCAGGCCCTCGCCCGCATCAGCGAGAGGGCCCCGGGCGCCAAGCTCAGCCTCCAGCGCCTGGACCTCGGCAGTCTCAAGTCGGTACGCGCGGCCTCCGATGAGCTGCACGCGGCACACCCGAAGATCGACCTGCTCATCAACAACGCGGGCGTGATGTACACCCCCCGGCAGAAGACCGAGGACGGGTTCGACATGCAGTTCGGGGTCAACCACCTCGGGCACTTCGCGCTCACCGGCCTGCTGCTGGACCTGATGCTGCCCGTGCCCGGCTCCCGGGTGGTCACCGTCAGCAGCTTCGGCCACCGCATCCGGGCCGACATCCACTTCGACGACCTGCAGTTCGACCGCTCCTACAACCGGGTTGTCGCCTACGGGCAGGCCAAGCTGGCCAACCTGATGTTCACCTACGAACTCCAGCGCCGCCTCGCCCCGCACCACACCACCATCGCCGCCGCCGCGCATCCCGGCGCGTCGGATACCGAACTCAATCAGAACATGAGCGGCCTGGCGCGCAAGGGGGCCAACCTGCTCCAGCCTCTGCTGGCCCAGCCGGCCTCCATGGGAGCGCTGCCCAGCCTGAGGGCGGCCACCGATCCCGCCGTCACCGGCGGCCAGTTCTACGGCCCCAACGGCATGGGCGGAACCCGCGGTTACCCCGAGGTGGTCACCTCCAGCAAGAAGTCCCGCGACACCGCCGTTCAGCAGCGCCTGTGGGCCGTGTCCGAGCAGCTCACCGACGTCACGTTCCCCGTCTGAGGCGCCCAACCGCCATCCGGCCGACCAAGCCGTATGACAGAAGAGGTTCACTGTGCGCATCATCATCTTCGGGGCCACCGGCGCGGTGGGCCAGGGGGCTCTGGAAGCCTGCCTGCGCGACAAGGACGTCACCGACGTCCTCGTCGTCGGCCGCACCCCCACCGGCCGCGCTCACCCCAAGCTCCATGAGCTCCGCCACGAGGACTTCACCGACTTCACCGCCGTTCAAGACCGGCTGACCGGCTACGACGCCTGCTTCTACTGCCTGGGGACCTCGGCCATCGGCATGAGCGAGGCCGACTACCGGGTCGTCTCCCACGAGTTCCCGCTCGCCGCCGCCCGCGCCCTGCTGGCCGTCAGTCCCGGCCTCGCCTTCGCTTACATCTCCGGCGTCGGCACCGACAGCACCGGCAAGAGCCGCATGATGTGGGCGCGTGTGAAGGGCGAGACGGAGAATGCCCTGCTGGAGCTGTCACCGCGGGCCCACATGTTCCGCCCTGCGTTCGTCCTGCCCCTGCCGGGTACCAAGGCGAAGGCCAGGGTCCACGTCCTGGCGTACCGGGTCCTCAGTCCGCTGTACCCGGTGCTGCGGCGCATCGCACCGCGCTACGTCACCACCAGTGTGCAGCTGGGCCAGGCCATGATCCAGACGGCCCGTAGCGGCGGGAGGCACCGCGTCCTGACCCCGGCCGACATCAACGAAGCAGCCTCAGCAGCAACGCCGTGACCGCCAAGGACACGCGCGCCGCGACTACTGGCAGCGGGTGCGGGGTCGGTGACCGGTTCGGCCCGAGTCGTCTGCGGAGGTCCCGCTCGCTCATGGCCGACCGCCGGCCGTCCATCGGACGCCTACCGCCGCCGGCGATGCACTCGCCGACGGTGCGGCGAGCGTCCCGGCCAGGACCAGTCCTTCTCCAGGCACTCATCGTGGCCTTGGGTCTCGGCTTTCCTGCTCGGGGAGGGCACCGGACACCGGCTGCGCCTCCCACCCCGTGCTGCTGCTCTTCCTGCCGGTGCTGTTCTGCTGCGAGCGCCTGCCCGCATCGCCGCGGGAGATTCGCCGGACGTTCGCGGCATCGTCCTGCTCAGAACCACCCCTAACCATCGCCGCATTCGCGCACACGCCGGGCCCCGAGGGCTGCTCTCTGACCAAGGGCGTGTTACTTGATGCGGATCTCCGCCAACTGCAGGCGGTACCTGCTGGTCTCGTCGGAGGCGGGCCTGCCGAGCCTGGTTGCGCGCAGGCGCAGGTAGCGGCCGTTGGCGGAGGTGAGGGTGTAGGTCTGGGCGGCTCCGTTGGGGTTGGGCTCGCCGGTGATGGTGCGGGCAGTGGTGTACGTGGTTCCGCCGTCGGTGCGGGTCTGGAAGGTGAAGTCGACGGGGAAGCCCGCCGAGCCGCCGCCGGCCCCGCCGGCGTCGGTGCGCGGGTGGAGGGTGACGGAGCCGATGGCCCGGTCGGCGCCGAGGTCGATCTCGATCCACACGGGAGTGTCACTGACGTCGGCGGAGGAGAAGTCGATGCTGGTGAAGCCCTTGGCGCCGGTCACGCTGGTGGTGGTGCCGTCCAGGACCCGGGTCTTCCCCCAGTCGCTGTTCTCCAGCGTGTAGTTGGCGGTGGCGGTGGTCCCGGCGGTGGGGATGGTGAGCTCGGCCAACTGGAGGCGGTACTTGGTGGTCTCATCGGAGGCGGGCGTACCGAGGCGCGTGGCCTGCAGGCGGACGTAGCGGGCGGTGCTGGTTCTGAAGCCGTATGTCTGCACCAGCCCGTCGGAGTTCGCCTGTCCGGTGACGGTGCGGACGGTGGTGTAGGTGCTGGATCCGTCGGGCCGGGTCTGGATGGTGAAGTCGACGGGGAAGCCCGCCGTGCCGCCACCGCCGGCGGCGGGAGTGTCGGTGCGGGGGAAGAGGCGTATGGCGTCAAGGTCGGTGTCGGTGCCGAGATCGATCTCCACCCAGACAGGGCTGGCACTGACGTCGGCGGAGGCGAAGTCGTTACTGGTGTAGCCCTTGGCGCCGGTCACGCTGGTGAGCGTGCCGTCGGTCAGGCGTCCGCGGCCCCAGTTGCTGTTCTCCAGGCTGTTGTTGCTGGTGACCGGTCGGCCCAGGGCAAGGTTGTCGAGACGGCCCACGCCGGTCGCCGTGAAGGTCCATGTGCCGGGCTGGACGACCCAGTACACGTACGAGGAGTCCTTGCCGTCGTAGGTCAGTCCGCTGACGCCGCCGGTGGACGAACCGCCGGTGAAGACGGTGGTGTCGTTCGCCTTGATGACCGGCTGCGCTCCACCGTAGGTGGGCACGCCCACGCGCGCAGTCGTTCCGCTCGGGGAGGTAAGGGTCAGCGTCACCTTTGTTCCGTCGCGGGTGATACCGAAGCGGATATCACCCGCGACGGTGGACGTCACGGTGTTGATCTTTGTGAGGGTGCCGGTCTGCGGGATCACCTCGTACGTCTGCCAGCCCGGCTTGGTCGGGCGGACACCGGCGGCGTAGGCGGACAGCGCGTACAGCGGGCCGCCGTTCCAGGCGTGGTTGTCGGTGCCGGCCGCCTTGTCCCACACCTCCCACAGCGTGTAGCAGGCGGGGTCGGCGACCTGGGCGGCGAAGCGGTTGCGCATCCGCTCCTCGGCGACCGTGGCCGCGCCCATCAGATACAGCGCCTCCAGGACGTAGAACTCCATGTACGGGCTGGCGTTGAGATGGGTGCGCAGCACCTCGGTGATCGCCCGGTACCGGGAGGTGGGGGCCAGGCCCGCGACGACGGCGAGGCCATGGGCGCGGTCGTCGGTGTCGCGGGTGTAGCCGGGTGAGCGGTACTCGTTGCGCGCGGAGTTCCACAGGACGCGGTCGAAGTTGGCCTTGATGCTGTCGCGCTGGGCCTTCCATCCGGCGACATCGGCGCTGTTGCCGCTGAGGTCGGCGAGCTTTGCGGCGGTGTCGAGGGCCAGGTAGTACCAGCAGTTGTCCAGGACGCGGGCGTCGATGTCGGAGCCCCAGTCCTCCCAGTCCCAGTCCCCGGCGCGGTGGTTGACCAGGCCGTCGGCGTCCAGGCTCCACAGGTTCAGGTATTTCTTCACCGCCGGGTAGGCGCCCGTGACGGCGTCCGCGTTGCCGGTGTAGAGGTAGTACGTCCAGAACGACCACACCGAGGCGAGCATCTGGACGGGCAGTTCGTTGGTCCAGATGGTCGTGGGGATCGGGGAGTACAGCACCCCGCCGGACTCCTGCCAGGAGGTCAGCTGGGCGATGGCCTTCTTGCCCAGCGCGTGGGAGCGGGTGTCGAAGGTGTAGAAGCCTTCCTTCAGCTGGTTGACCACATCGCCCCACCACTGGGCCCGCTCGCGGGTGGGGCAGTCCATGTAGTTGTCCCGCATGTTGACGTACATGGTGCGGGCGGCCTTGGTCCACAGCGTGTCGAGAAAGGGGTCGCTACTGCCGAAGGACCCGGCGAAGTCGGTGTCGTAGCCGGACTCGCGGTATTTCAGCTCCAGGATCGTCACGCCCGCCGGGATCGTGTACCGCACGGCCGTCCCGCTCATCCAGGCCAGTGGCTCGAACTCCTGGACTCCGCCGGAGCAGACGTAGGTGGCGCGCATGTTGTACTGCGTTCCGGGCTCGATGCCCACCAGGCCCGCACCGTCGTCGTAGTGATCGGTCTGGATGCCGATCACCGCCCCGGCCGGGGCGTCCACCTTCAAGTACGGGGTCACTTGGAGGTTGGACGGCAGGGTGCCCGAGATCGCGGTGGAACCCCGCCCGGTGCCCGGCAGGGACGCGGCGTTGGTGTAGGACCTCAGACCGGAGTAGCGGAACTGCGGGACCGGCCGCTCGACCAGGGCGTTCCAAGGTGCCGCACCCGTGGCACCGAAGTCGGTCGGTGCCGTCCAGCCACTGTCGTCGAACCCGGAGGACTGCCAGCCGGCCATACCCGTGGCGTTGCGGGCGTCGTAGTAGACGTTCGACTCCGGCAGCCGGAAGTTGACCTGCGTTCCGCTCGTGTTGTTCGAATAGCCCGGGTGCACGATGTGCTTCCAACCGGTGTCGCTGACGAGCCGGGTCACAGTGGAGCCAGTCGTGATGTCGGCCTGGAACAGCAGCCCACCCTTGCCGCTGCTGCTGTGCGAGAAGCCCTGCTTGCCGAAGTACCACACCAGCAGCGCGACCGTGTTGCCACCGGCCTGCAGGTACGGGGCGAGGTCGATCTCGTCGTAGTAGGTGTCCGTACGGTTGGGGCCCCGCTTGAGCCCACCCTCGAACACCACCAGCGTGCCGTTCACCCACAGCCAGTACTTCGAGTCCGCGGCGATCTGCGTGACCGCCTTCGACGGAGCCGAACCCAACGTGAACGATCTACGAAACGCCACCCACTGGTTCGTCGCACTGGAAGGCGCCCAGATCCACCTCGCCGACCAGGAAACCGCTGCGGACGCCGTCGACACGAGCCCCGGAAGCGCAAGAGAACCAAAAGTGGGCGTGAGAGCCACGGCTATGGCCGAGCGCAGGGCGGACCGGCGCGATACATGGTTCATCGTGGACTCCTACTTTCGCTGTGCGGAGTGCAGCGTGAAGGGGGCGGCATCGCGCTGAACGGCACCCAAGCGAACTGAATCGATTCAATCGGGTGTTCGTAGGCGAGATACTCGATGCTTGGGCCACGGGGTGTCAACACTCGCGCAACATGGCGTTTGCACCGAGGAGGGGTCATGCCGCCGCGGGGAGCGACAGGGCTCCTCGAGCGGCTTGCGCTTCAGATCTCCGGCTGTCAAAGTTTTCAGCCAGCTGAACGGCACACGACACTACTGGCGGCTCACCGGCGGTGGGTCCGGCGGCCAGTGGTTGGTGAAGGATGCCCCGCACGGCATCCCGGGGAGTGACGTGTGCAGGTCGTCTCGGCGGCTCAAGCGACGGACAGCGGCTGGACCTGGGCTCAGACAGCCGGGCTGATCGTCCCGTGCATCGCGCTCCTCGGCGCCTTCCTGACCTACGCCCTCAGCCAACGCGCCGTGCGAAGGGAACACCGGGCCAGGACCTTCGCCGAAGCGCTGACGGCGGTCGAGGCGTAACTCGAGATGCCATACCGCATACGGCGCCGACCGGAGCCCTCGTCCGCCGTACGGCAACAACTCACCGACGAGGTCAGCAGCCTGCTGGCACGAATGGCCTTCCACCAGGCATGGCTCCAGATCGAGGCCGCGACCGTCGCGGGCCCCTACGCAAGCCTCGTGTCTACAGCGCGAGCGGAAGCCGGCGCACAGGTGAGCCTCGCCTGGCAGCAGCCACCGATCACACGGGCGTGATCTTGGTGCCAACTATCCATCTTTAGTGCCAACAAAAAAACCTCGTCACACACAGCTACCGCCGTACCCGCGGCATCCCCAGCCCGATCCACGAGATGATCTCCCGCTGGATCTCGTTGTTGCCCCCGCCGAAGGTGAAGATCACCGCCGAGCGGTAGCCCCGCTCCAGTTCTCCGTGGAGCACTGCGCCCGCAGAGCCCTCCTTCAGTGCGCCGGCCGCCGCGACGATCTCCATGAGCCACGCGTAGGCGTCCCGGCGGGCCTCGGAGCCGTAGACCTTGACCGCGGAGGCGTCCTGCGGGGTGAGGGTGCCGTCCTCCACCGCGCCCACCATCCGCCAGTTCAGGAGCTTGAGCGCGTCGAGGCGGGTGTGGGTCTGGGCGAGGCGTCGGCGTACCCACGGCAGGTCGATCACGCGGCGGCCGTCGGCGAGCTTGGTCTCCATGGCCCAGCGCTGCACGTTCTGCAGGGCGCGGATCGCCATGGTGCCGTGGGCCGCGAGGGTGACCCGCTCGTGGTTGAGCTGGTTGGTGATCAGCCGCCAGCCCTGGTTCTCCTCGCCGACCCGGTGCGAGACGGGGACGCGGACGTTCTCGTAGTAGCTGGCCGTGGTGTCGTGCGAGGCGAGGGTGTTGATGACGGTGCAGGAGTACCCGGGGTCGGTGGTCGGCATCAGAAGCATGGTGATGCCCTTGTGCGGCGGGGCGTCCGGGTCGGTGCGCACGGCGAGCCAGACCCAGTCGGCGGTGTCGCCGTTGGTGGTCCAGATCTTGTGCCCGTTGACGACGTACTCGTCGCCGTCCCGCACCGCGCGCGTCTTCAGGGAGGCCAGGTCGGTGCCCGCGCCGGGCTCGCTGTAACCGATCGCGAAGTCGATCTGCCCGGACAGGATGCGCGGCAGGAACCAGGACTTCTGCTCCTCGGTGCCGTACCGCATGATCGTCGGCCCGACGGTGTTGAGGGCCATCAGCGGCAGGGGTACGCCGGCCTGGGCGGCCTCGTCGAAGAAGATGAACTGTTCCATGGCGGTCAGGCCACGGCCGCCGTACTCCTTGGGCCAGCCGACGCCGAGCCAGCCGTCCGTTCCGAGGCGCCGGATGGTGTCACGGTAGAAGCGTTTCTGGGCGTCGCGGTCGGTGAAGCGGGCGTGCGCGTTGTCCGGGACGAGCTCGGCGAAGTAGGTGCGCAGTTCGGTGCGCAGCCGCTGCTGCTCGGGTGTGTGGTCGAGATGCACGGCGCCTCCAGGGCTCCCCTGAACCGGTCCTGACGGCGCACACCGTAGAACGTGTTCCAGAAATTGGGAACGGCCAGGAGGGGTCCGTCGGGCACGGGCGCGCGCGTCCCGGGCGCTGAAGAGGCTCTTTCAGACGAGGGTCGCCATGAAGTCCGTGCACGCCTGGGCGCACTCACGGCAGGCCTTGGCGGCGTCCTCGGCGCCGGCATGCCGGTCGAGGACCTGCGCGCACTCCAGGCAGACCGACCGGCACCATTCCAGCTGGACACGGATGCCGGCCTCGTCAAGATGGTTGTCCTCGGACAGCACACGGCACGTGGCGTCGCACACCTCGGCGCACATGATGCCCTTGCGTCGCAGTAGTTCCTGCTCCTCGGTCCCGTCCGGATCGACCAGGCTCGCACGCAGCGCACAGGCCCGCGCGCACTCGGTGCACGCCTGGGCGCACGCGAAGCGGTCCTCCAGGAACCGGAAGAGCTCCTGCTGGGAAGTCGAAGTCGTCACACGGAGCGGGTAGCCGCGGTCCGAGCCGCCAAACCCGGTGTTCCCGGGGTTTCCTCCGTCCGGGGGACGAGTCGGTTCGCCCGGGGTGCCAGGGGTACTCGCGTGCCATGAACCAAGCCCTGAACACCGAATGGATGGACATGGCCGCGGGCCGGGGCGCCCTTGCGGCCGGAGTGATCGCGGCGGGTGTGGTGGTCGTGGCGGTGCTGATCGGTGCCTTCTGGCTGGGCGCCCGCGTCAAGCGCCGCGAGTCGCCGCCGCCCACCCCCGAGGAACAGCCGAGGATGCCGGAGGGCGGGCCGGTCCGTGAGGTCAGGGAGAACCGGGAGCCCGACGAGGTGCCCAGGAGCGACACCCGGCTGACCCCGCACGAGCTGCCGGGCCACGGCAACAGTCCGACCCGGACGGGCCCGGCGCAAGAACGGCCTCGCTGGAACGAGGGCAGCAGCGGCTCGTTCGGCAGTGGCGGGCCGGGGCGCGGCTGACATCTTCCACGGCCATGGCGCCCGGCCGGCATCTCTACGGCCGTGTCGCGGGCCGTGTCGCGCGGTCTGCCTCGCGGTCGCCGTCGGAACAGGTCTGCCACAGCTGGAGGCGGCCGCCCGGCTCACTCACTCGCCGAGCCGGGCGGCCGTCTCCAGCAGCAGTGCGTGGACGAAGGCCTGCGGGAGGTTGCCGCGCAGCTGGCGCTGGGCGATGTCGAACTCCTCGGCGTACAGGCCGGACGCGCCGCAGGCGCCGCGGTTGCGTTCGAACCAGCGGTACGCCTCGACGGCCCGGCCCTGCTGGTGTTCGGCGAGCGCCATGACGAACCCGCACAGCAGGAAGGCGCCCTCAGCCTCTTCCAGAGGGCGCTCGTCGTGGCGGAAGCGGTAGAGGAAGTGGTCGTCGGCCAGTTCGCGGCGGCACGCGGCCAGGGTGGCCCGGGTGCGCGGATCGGCGGCGGGCAGGGCGCCGCGCACGCCGGGCAGCAGCAGGGCGGCGTCCACCGACGGGTCGTCGGGGGTGCGCTGCCAGTGGCCGTCGGGGTGGAGGCAGGTCCGCTCGGCGGCGTCGAGGAGGGTGTCGGCCAGGGCGGTGCAGGTGCCGGCGAGTGGACGGCGGGGCGCTACGGCGGCCACGGCCCGTAGGCCGGCGACGCAGATGAGCCTGCTGTGGGTCCAGAGCCGGTCGCTCAACTCCCAGATACCCGCGTCCGGTTGGCGCCAGCGGTCGGCGATGGCCCGTACGGCGGTCTCGACGGCCTTCCAGTGGCCCTCGTCGAGACGCCCGTGGCGTTCGGCGGCCGCGAGCAGCAGCAGGGCCTCGCCGAAGCAGTCGAGCTGGAACTGCTCGCCGACCTGGTTGCCGACGCGGTCGAAGCCGCCGGGGTAGCCGGGCAGGTCGAGTTCGCGCTGGGCGGGGACCGGGTCGCCGTGCACGGTGTAGGCGGGCACCAGGCGGGGGCCGTCCGCGTGCAGGCGTGCGGTGACGAAGCCGACGGCGGCGTCGAGGAGGTCGTGGGCTCCTACGGCGGCAGCGGCCTGTCCGGCGTAGCTCTGGTCGCGGATCCACACGTACCGGTAGTCGTAGTTGCGCCCCTCCTCGGCGCGCTCGGGCAGGCTGGTCGTGGCCGCCGCGACCATGCCTCCACCCTGCGTGGTGAGGCCGCGCAGGACGGCGTACGCCCGCCGCGCGTCGCCGGGTGCGACGGTGTCGTCGAGCGCGGGGACCGTCTCGTGCCAGGCCGCTTCGGTCGCCGCCCAGGCCTGCGCCGGCTTCGGAAGGTCGGCCGGCAGTGGGGATACGGCGCACTCCAGGACCAGTTCATGCCGCTCGCCGGGCTTCAGCTCGATGTCGGCGGTGAGGCCCCGCTCTCCGGCGACGGCCTGTGGGGCGCCCTGCCAGCGCAATCGGTGGCTGCCGGTGCGCAGCTCCCATACTCCGTCGTCGCTGCGGCGGACGGACTCGACCGGTGCTGTGCCGTACCCGCTGTGCGGGTCGAGGAGCACGGAGAGGCGGGCGGGCCCGTCGACCGCGCGCAGCTGCCGGAGCAGGACGAGCCGGTCCGGGTCGCCGGGGAAGGCCAGCGCCTCACGGCACTCGACGATTCCGTCGTCGGTGACCCAGCGGCTGCGCCAGATGAGCGTGCCCTCTTCGTAATAGCCGCCGACGACGTACCGGCCGGTGGGAGTGACGGCGTACGCGCCCCGCCCCCCGACCAGGTCGCTGAAGACAGCCTCGTCGTGCCAGGTGGGCGCACACAGCCACCCGATGGCGCCGTCGGGCCCGATGAGCGCCCCGCGCTCTCCGTCGGCCAGCAGCGCGTAGTCGTGCAGCGCATGGGGCGGGAAGGGGGTGCTCATGGCGTACGGGTACCCAAGGGGCGGGACGGTCAACGGTGGTGGCGGAGCGTGGGGCGGGCGCGGGACCGGCCCCACCACCCACCCCGGGTGTCACACCTCAACCACCTTGACGGCCGCCGCACCCCCCGCCCCACCCGACGCGGCGACCTGCGTGTGCCCCGACCCCGCGCTCCGGGGCCGGCGCAGCAGAACGACTGCCACCACCGCGGCCAGCAGCGTGAGCGACCCCGCGACCGTCAGGCACAGGCGCAGACCGTCCAGGAAGGCCTCCCCCAAGGCGCCCATGACGCGCCCCGTGTCCGCCCCGAGGTCGAGCCCCGCGACCGCGCCCAGGCCTCCTTGGTCAGCCGCGGTCGCGATCCGCTCCCCCGCCGCCCCGGTCATCCCGGCGTCGGTGAGGTGGGCCGGGAAGCTGTCCAGCGCCCGGGTGGTCAGCAGCGCCCCCAGGACGGCCGGGCCGAGCGCACCGCCGAGCTGGCGGAAGGCGTTGTTGCCCGCCGCGGCCATACCGGCCAGGTGGTGCGGCACGGAGGCCACGGCCGTCGCGGTCATCGGCGTCATGACGGCCCCCATTCCCAGCCCCAGCGGCGCCAGCCGCCAGGCCAGGGAGACGAAGGAGGTGTCCGCGCCGACACCGGTCAGCGAGAACAGCGAGGCGGAGGTGACGACCAGACCGCCCGTGATCAGCACACGTGCGGAGACCCGGTGCATGAGGCGCCCGACGGGTCCGCCGACCAGGATGGCGCAGGCGGTCACCACCAGCATCCGCCAGCCCGCCTGCAGGGTGTCGAGTTGCTGCACCATCCCGAAGTACAGGCTGAGCAGGAAGAAGAAGCCGATCAGCGCGAGAAAGGCGATCATCGCGACGAGCGTGGTGGCGGTGAAGGCCGGGCTGCGGAACAGCGCGAGGTCGAGCATCGGACTGTCGCTGCGCCGCTCGGCGAGCACGAAGGCGACACCGGCCACGACGGCCACCGCGAGGGCCGTCAGCACCTTCGGGGCGGTGAAGGAGTCGGCTCCGCCCTCGATGACGCCGTAGACCAGGGCGGTGACCGCCACCGTGGCGGTGATCTGGCCGGGCCAGTCCAGCCGCCGCTCGTAGGGCGCACGCGAGTCGGTCAGCAGCCGTGCCGCGAAGACGGTGGCGAGCAGCGAGACAGGGATCGCCAGCAGGTAGATCCAGCGCCACGCGAAGTGGTCGAGGATCACTCCGGCGACGATCGGTCCGACGGCCAGCGCCGCCATGAGCGAGGTGGCCCACAGGCCGATGAACTTGCCGCGCTCCCGATGGTCGGGCACCGCGTGACTGATCAGCGCCAGCGTGATGGGCAGCAGCGTGGCCGCGCCGAGTCCGGCGAGGGCCTGCCCGATCCACAGCACCTGCGCCGACTGCGCGGTGAGCGCGACGACGGCACCGGCCGCGGAGAACAGCAGCCCTGCCTGGAACACCTTCTTGCGCCCGTGGACGTCGCCGACGACCCCTGCGGTCAGGATGAACGCGGCCATGGGCAGGACGAACGCGTCCTGGACCCACGACAGTTGGGCGGTCGTCGCGCCGAGCGCCGACTGGATGGCGGGCAGGCTCACGGCGACCGTGGTGACCGGCAGATAGGCGACGAAGGCGCCGAGGCAGGCCATGACGAGCGTGGCCGCCCGCCGGTCCGCCGACCCATGTGCCGGAGTCGTGACATTCACGGGGAACTCTCCTCTACGGCGACACGCGCCGCGGTCGTTCAGTGATTCGCTGGCGCCAGCATCGGTGAGAGCGAGCCAGATCCCCAACGCCACAGCCACAAGTGAACAGAAACATCCACCCATGCCCCTCGTGGTGCCAGACTTCCCTCATGCCCGACGAGATCGACAGAAAAATCCTCCGCGCCCTGCGCTACTCACCCCGTGCCTCGTTCCGGCTCATCGGCGAGGTCGCCGGAGTCTCGGAGCAGACCGCCGCCCGCCGCTACCAGGCCCTGCGGCGCGAGGGCGTGATGCGGGTGATCGGCCTGATCAACCCGGAGGCGCACGGCCAGGCCCGTTGGATCACCCGCATCCGCTGCCGTCCCGACCGTGTCGCCCCGCTGGCGGACGCCCTCACCCGCCGGCCCGACATCGCCTACGTCGGTCTCGCCTCCGGTGGCTCCGAGATCATCTGCATGATCCACTCACCGGTCGACGCTCCTCGCGACGACATCCTGCTCCGGCAGTTGCCCAAGGCGGCCTCCGTGCTGGACGTCAGCATCGACCTGCTGATCCACCCGTTCGGCACGGTCGGCACCTCCGAATGGTCCGGATACGGCGGCCATCTCACCCCCGACGAGGTGGCCCGGCTCACCGCCGACCGGCCGCCCGCGCCCTCCAGCACCCTCCAGCCACCCACCGCCGAGGACACCCCGCTCCTCGAAGCCCTCGCCGAGGACGGCCGTACCACCCACACCCGGCTCGCGGAACTCACCGGCTGGTCGAAGGCACGCGTCACCCGCCGGCTCGACGCCCTGGAGTCCTCGGGTGCCCTCTCCTACGAGGTCGACCTGCTCCCCGAGCGTCTGGACCACCACCTCAACGCCACTCTCTGGTTGCGGGTGGCCCCGGCCCATCTCCACCGTGTCGGCGAGGAGTTGGCCGGACACGACGAGGTGGCCTTCGCCGGCGCCATGAGCGGCGACCACAACATCATGGTCGTCGCCAACTGCCGTGATGCGGAGGACTTCTACCGCTACCTCACGACCCGCGTGGCGGCTGTCCCCGGCATCGACGCCTACAGCGTCAGCATCCGCGTCCGCCGCCTCAAACAGGCCGCGTCCCTCATCGCCCACGGCAGGCTGGTCCCTCCGGGGCCTGCATGAAGACACGCCGAAGATCAGCACCCGCCCGCAGACGGCGCCGCCTGCTGATCGATTCCCGAACGCGTCCCCTCGCCTGATCATCGCTTCTTCCGAGCGCCAACTGCTGTTCGGATCAGAAGCGTTGACCGGCTCCTGGACCAACAGCAGAATGATCCCGCCACTTTGAGAGCGCTCTCACGACTCGCTCGCACCTCCCCGAGGAGACCCATGACCGGCCGCCCCCGCCCACCCCTCAGCCGCCGTACGCTCATCGGGACAGGTCTCGGTGTCGCGGTCCTCACCGCGGCCGGCAGCGGTACGGCCCGCGCCGCACAGCCCACCTCCGCGGCCTCCGCGCCACGGCGTGCGCAGGCCTTCCTCGCCGTCGCCATGGACGCCTACCCGGACCACGGCACGATCCGGCTCACCCAGAGCTACACGGACCAGGCGGGACTGTTCAGCACGGCGTTCACCTACGACAACGCCCTCGCGATCCTGGCTCATCTCGCCTGCCCCGCGGGCGAGTCGCGGGCCGTGGCCCTCGGTGACGCGCTGCTGTACGCCCAGGCCCACGACCCTGTGTACGACGACGGCCGACTGCGGCAGGCCTACAACGTGGGGCCGTACACCTTCTACGACGGCTCCCCGCAGCCGGACGGGTTCGTCAAGGCGGACGGCACGGCCAACGTCGGTACGCAGTTCGGCTTCACCGGGACCGCCGTGGGCGACATGGCGTGGGCCGGTATCGCGCTCAGCGCGCTCGCCGGGCGGACCGGTGAGCGGCGCTTCCTCACCGGCGCGGTGCGGATCGGCGAGTGGATCGAGCGGGTGGGACGGACCGACGAGCCGCTGGGCGGCTACAAGTTCGGGGTCAACGGGGCCGACGAGAAACTGCCGTTCACCTCGACCGAGCACAACACCGACCTGGTCGGCCTGTTCGGACGGCTCGCCCGGCTGACCGGCGACAAGGTCTGGCGGGAGCGCCGTGCGCGGGCCAGGGCCTTCGTCGAGAAGATGTGGGAGCCGTCGGGGGGCTTCTTCTACACGGGCAGCAACGACGGTGTGACGATCAACAAGTCCCCGATCCCGGAGGACACCCAGACCTGGACCCACCTCGCTCTCGCCTCCCCGGCCCACTCCCGCTCCCTCGACTGGGCGGCGACCGAGCTGGCCGTGCTGGACACGGCCGACCGCCCCAACAGCACGGTCCCCTCCGGTCAGCCCTACGAGGGCGTCACCTTCAGCTCCGCGAGCCTGTCGGCGAACGAGGGTGCCCCCATAGCCGACGGCCAGCCCAGGCCGGACCGCAACGGCGTCTGGTTCGAGGGGACCGCCCACCTCGCGCTCGCCCTGCGCGACCGGGGCCACTCCGGCGACGAGAAGCGCGCCCGCCGCCTGCTCGGCTCGATCGAGCGCGCCCAGGACCTCCTCGGCGACGCCCAGACGGTCGGTGGCACGGCCCTCCCGGCCCGCTCCGGGGTCGTCTCGGCGAGCAGCCCGCTCGACACCGGTTTCGGGTTCGGCTACTACCCCTACCGGCACACCGGCGCCACCGCCTGGTACCTCCTGGCCGCGTCCCGCGCCAATCCGCTGCGGGCCTGACTCCCCACCCGGTCACCACGGGGTCGAGTGGCGGCGCGCGTCGTTGAGTTCGGCGTCGCGCCGCTTGAGATGACGGCGATCTTTGCTGCCCCATTGCGCTGACATGACCGGATAACTGCTGATCCATGACCGGACAGCGGCATACCCGCACGCATGATGGTCGGCGTAGGTAAGGCGTGCCTTCGCTAACCAAACGACGACGGCGGCCGAGGTCAACTGTCAGGAAGGGTCGCCGCAGCCATGTGGGACGACGCGTTTCCGAGCTTTCTCATCGGGCTGAGGGAGGGTCTCGAGGCCGGGCTCATCGTCTCCGTTCTCATCGCCACGTTGGTGCGGTCCGGTGCCCGGTCCCGGCTGCCGCAGGTGTGGACGGGCGTCCTGGCCGCGATCTCCCTCGCGCTGAGTTTCGGCGCGGTGCTGACCTTCACCGCCGCGTCCCTGTCCGCGACCGCCCAGGAGGCGTTCGGCGGCGCGCTGAGCGTGGTGGCCGTCGGCTTCGTCACCGCGATGGTGTTCTGGATGCGCCGCTCGGCGCGCACCTTCTCCCGTGAGATCCGGGAGAAGGTCACCGGAGCGCTGGGCATGGGCGCGGGCATGCTGATCGTCACCTCGTTCCTGGCGGTGGGCCGCGAGGGTCTGGAGACCGCGCTGTTCCTGTGGACCACGGCCCGCGCGGCCGGCGAGTCCGCTGGTCCGCTGACCGGCGCCGGGATCGGCCTGGTCCTCGCGGCGGGCCTGTGCTGGGCGCTGTACCGCCGCGTCCTGCACATCAACCTGACGAAGTTCTTCACCGCCACCGGTGCCGTCCTCATCGTGATCGCGGCCGGCGTGCTCGGGTACGGGCTGCGCGACCTCCAGGAGGGCAAGGTGCTGCCCGGCGGGACGTCGTACGCCGTCGATCTCGGCGGCAGCGTGGACGCGGGGGCCTGGTACAGCACCCTCGTGCAGGGCGTGTTCAACCTGACGCCGACCATGACCTGGCTCCAGGTGGCCGGGTACGCCGGCTATCTCGCGGTCGTGATGACGCTCTTCCTGCGCGGCGCGTCGACCCGGCCCGCGAAGACCGTCCCGAAGGCGCGAGCGACGAAGCCCGCTGGTCCGCATCCCGCCCGCCGCCGCCCCGCCTGGGTGGCCCCCGTCGCGGTCGTCGCCGCACCCGCCGTACTGGCGGGAGCAGCCGTCGCCCTCGGTGGTTCCCGGCCCGCAGACGGCCAGACCGTGGCCGTGTCCCAGACGGACTGCGGCAAGGGCTTCACCGCGCCGAAGGCCGGGCGGCAGACCTTCCAGATGCGCAACACCGGCGACAAGACCTCCGAGGTGTACCTCATCGACCCGGGCACCGGCGCGGTCTACGGCGAGGTCGAGGGCCTCGCTCCCGGCACCACCCGCGACCTGGTGGCGACCGTCGCGGGCGGCACGTACGCCTGGCGCTGTGTGCCCAGCAGCGGCAAGGCGGTCACCTCCCGCGCGGTCCGGGTCACGGGTGGCGGTGGGGCCACCGCGGTCCTTCCCGTCTCCGCCCACGACCTCGCCGCGCCACTCACGTCGTACAAGGCATACGTCGACGGCGGTCTGGCCACTCTCGTCGCCCGGACCCTCCGGCTCAGCGACGACATCGCGGCCGGCCATCTCGGTGCGGCCCGCACCGACTGGCTGACCGCGCAGCGCACCTACTCCTCGCTCGGCGCCGCCTACGGCACGTTCCAGGACTACGACCAGAAGATCGACGGCAGGCCCGACGGGCTGCCCGGCGGAGTGCACGACAAGGACTTCACCGGCTTCCACCGGATCGAGTACGGGCTGTGGCACGGCCAGACCGCGAGCGAACTGACCGCGCCCGCACAGCAACTCGCCGCCGACGCGGCCGGCCTGCGCAAAGCCTTTCCCGCCCAGGACTTCGATCCCGGCGACCTGCCCCTGCGCGCCCACGAGATCCTGGAGAACACCCTCCAGTTCGAACTCACCGGCGACGCCGACCAGGGCAGCGGCACCGAACTCGCCACCGCCGACGCCAACCTCACCGGCACCCGCGAACTCCTCACCGTCCTGCGGCCGTTGCTGACCACCCGCGCGCCGCACCTGCTCCCCACCGTCGACGCGGACACCGCCCGGCTGCAGAAGCTGCTCGACTCCGCGCACCACGGCGGGAGTTGGACCCCGGTCGACCGTCTCGACGCGACCGCGCGGGCGCGGCTGAACGGAGCCACAGGCCAGCTCCTGGAGGACCTCTCGCCGGTGCCGGACCTGCTGGAGATCAGGAAGTCCGCGTGAAGACCCACGACCACGAACGCCCCGAAGGGAACCACCCCATGCCGTCGACCGAAGCATCAGGCTGTCCCGCGGGGGCCGGCCGCCGCTCCTTCGTGCGGACGGCCCTCGGTGCCTCAGCCGCGAGCGCCGCACTGGCCGGCGGCGCCTTCGCCCTGAGCGCGAGCGGCGGCACGGCCGAGGCGCAGGCCGCGGACACCCCAGGCACCGCGAAAGTGCCCTTCCACGGCGCCCACCAGGCAGGCATCCTCACCCCGGCACCGGCCGCGGCCACCTTCGTCTCCTTCGACGTCATCACCGACGACCGCGCACAACTGGCCGACCTGCTACGGACGTTGACGACACGCGCCCGCTACCTCACCTCCGGCGGCACCCCCGCCGACCTCGGCGTCGGCGCCCCGCCCTCCGACAACGGCATCCTCGGCCCGGACGTCCCCGCCGACGCCCTCACCGTCACCGTGGGTGTCGGAGCCTCCCTCTTCGACGACCGCTACGGCCTCGCGAAGGCGAAGCCGCGCCGGCTCACCCCGATGCGGACCTTCCCCAACGACAACCTGGACCCGGCCGCCTGCCACGGCGACCTGTCCCTGCAACTCTGCGCCGCCCGCCAGGACACGGTGCTGCACGCGCTGCGCGACATCGCCAAGCACACCCGTGGCGCGATGCAGATCAAGTGGCGCGTCGACGGCTTCCAGAACGTCCCCCGCCCCAGCGGCGCCCAGCGCAACCTCCTCGGCTTCAAGGACGGCATCGCCAACCCGGAGGTGACCTCGGCACGTGAGATGAACCGTCTCGTGTGGGTCGGGGCCGGGCAGGGCGAGCCGGCCTGGGCGACCGGCGGCTCCTATCAGGTCATCCGTGTCATCCGGATGCTCGTCGAGTTCTGGGACCGGGTCTCGCTGTCCGAGCAGGAGCTGATGTTCGGCCGCCGCAAGGACACCGGCGCCCCGCTCGACGGTGCCAAGGAGACCGACGTCCCGCGCTATGCCAAGGATCCGCACGGCACCGCGATACCCCTCGACGCCCACATCCGCCTCGCCAACCCGCGCACCAGCAGGACCGACAACTCCCGTATCCTGCGCCGGGGTTACAACTACGACCGCGGGATCGACGATGTCGGCAACCTGGACATGGGCCTGGTGTTCTGCTGCTACCAGCAGGACGTGCAGCGCCAGTTCGAGGCCACCCAGACCCGTCTGATCGACGAACCCCTCGTCGACTACATCTCCCCGACCGGCGGCGGCTATTTCTTCGCCCTGCCCGGCGTCCACGGCTCCACCGACTGGCTGGGCCGGGAACTGCTCGCGACGTGAGGTGCCGCTCGGCCAGGCGCATGCGGTGACGGCATCGTGCCGGGAGAATCGAGGCGGAAGGCCAGGGGGTACGACTGGGCGGGGGCTACTGGCCACACTGGTTCTGAACTGTTAGAACGCAGACGACGAGCCCATCTGCCATCCTGACCCGGAGGAACTCATGAAGATGCTGATCAACGTCCCGGAAACCGTGGTCGCGGACGCTCTGCGCGGTATGGCGGCCGCCCATCCGGAGTTGACCGTGGATGTCGAGAACCGTGTGATCGTACGGCGGGACGCCCCCGTCGCCGGGCAGGTCGCCCTGATCTCCGGTGGCGGCTCGGGGCACGAGCCGCTGCACGGCGGTTTCGTCGGACCCGGCATGTTGTCCGCGGCCTGCCCGGGCGAGGTGTTCACGTCCCCGGTCCCGGACCAGATGGTGCGGGCGGCGGCCGCCGTGGACAGCGGGGCCGGTGTGCTGTTCATCGTGAAGAACTACACGGGGGACGTGCTGAACTTCGACATGGCCGCCGAACTCGCCGAGGACGAGGGCATTCAGGTGGCGAAGGTCCTGGTCAACGATGACGTGGCGGTCACGGACAGCCTCTACACGGCCGGTCGGCGGGGTACCGGCGCCACCCTGTTCGTGGAGAAGATCGCGGGCGCCGCGGCGGCGGAGGGGCAGCCGCTGGAGCGGGTGGAGGCGGTCGCCCGGCAGGTCAACGAGAACTCCCGGAGTTTCGGCGTCGCGCTGAGCGCCTGCACCACGCCCGCCAAGGGCAGCCCCACCTTCGATCTGCCGGCCGGCGAGCTGGAGCTGGGGGTCGGCATCCACGGCGAGCCCGGCCGGGAGCGGCGGGCGATGATGACCTCGCGGGAGATCGCCGACTTCTCGGTGCACGCGATCCTGGACGACATGAGCCCACGCAATCCCGTCCTCGTCCTGGTCAACGGCATGGGAGCCACCCCGCTCCTGGAGCTGTACGGCTTCAACGCCGAGGTCCAGCGGGTGCTCGCCGACCGTGGGGTCGCCGTCGCCCGCACCCTGGTCGGCAACTACGTCACCTCGCTCGACATGGCCGGTGCCTCGGTCACCCTGTGCCAGGTGGACGAGGAGCTGCTGCGGCTGTGGGACGCGCCGGTGAGGACACCGGGGCTGCGCTGGGGCGTGTGAGCAAGCGATCAACGTACCGACCACGCAAGGAGATCCAGTGCTCGACGCCGACTTCTTCCGCCGTTGGATGACGGTGACCGCCGCCTCCGTCGAACGCGAGGCGGAACACCTCACCGCCCTCGACTCCCCCATCGGGGACGCCGACCACGGCAGCAACCTTCAGCGCGGATTCACCGCGGTGGCCGCGACCCTCGAGAAGGAGGCCCCGGACACGCCGGGGGCGGTCCTCACCCTCGCCGGACGGCAGCTCATCTCGACGGTCGGCGGCGCTTCCGGGCCCCTGTACGGGACCCTGCTGCGACGGACCGGCAAGGCACTCGGCGACGCCGGTGAGGTCAGTGAGGAACAGCTCGCCGAGGCGCTGCGAGCGGGGGTGGAGGCGGTCATGACGCTGGGCGGGGCCGCCCCGGGCGACAAGACCATGATCGACACGCTGGTGCCGGCCGTCGACGCACTCGGTACCGGCTTCGCCGCGGCCCGGACGGCCGCCGAACAGGGGGCCCTGGCCACCACGCCGTTGCAGGCCCGCAAGGGGAGGGCGAGTTATCTGGGCGAGCGCAGTATCGGACACCAGGACCCGGGCGCGACCTCGGCCGCCCTGTTGATCGCCGCGCTCGCGGAGGCCGCAGGTGAGTGACGCAAAGCTGGTCGGAATCGTGCTGGTGTCGCACAGCGCGGAGGTCGCCGCGTCCGTCGCGGAGCTCGCGAAGGGGCTCGTGGGCGGTGGCGCGGAGGTGCTCGTCGCGGCGGCCGGGGGCACCGAGGGCGGCGGACTCGGTACGAGTGCGGAGCTGATCGCCGGCGCCGCCGCGGCCGTGGACCGGGGAGCCGGGATCGCCGTTCTGGCCGACCTCGGCAGCGCGGTGCTCACGGTCAAGGCGCTGCTGGCGGAGGGCGACGAACTCCCGGACGGCACCCGACTGGTGGACGCTCCGTTCGTCGAGGGCGCGGTGGCCGCGGTCGTCACGGCCGCGACGGGAGCGGACCTCGCGGCGGTGGAGGCGGCCGCCGCGGAGGCGTACAGCTACCGGAAGGTGTGACAGCACCCGCCACAGCCACTATCCGACCCCTCTCGCCGCGACGGCGAGGGCCGAGCGCAAGGTATCCATCAGCTCGGTCTCCGCCGTCGCACGCTTGGTGCCCGTGTCGGCGGTCGCGTGAACGTGGCCGGGGTGGCGACAGCGCACGACGGAGCACCCGCGCGGGACCAGGCACTGACCGAAGGGAGCACCCCATGGCCGGAGAATTCGAGGGACGCGGCGTCATCGTCACCGGAGCGGGTTCGGGCATCGGGCGCGCGGCAGCCCTGGCCTTCGCCGCCCGGGGTGCCCGGGTCCTGGTCGCGGACCTCAACGCCGTGGCCGCGGAAACCGTCGTCAAGGAGATCGACGAGACGGGCGGCACCGCGGTCGCCGTCACGGGCGACCTCAGCGAGCAGGCCGTGGTGGACCAGGTGACGCGAACCGCCGTGGAACGGTTCGGCGGCGTGGACGTCCTGGTGAACAACGCCGGGATCATGGACCGGATGTCGGCGCTCGCGGACGTGAGCGACGCGGAGTGGGAGCGGGTCATACGGGTCAATCTGACCGCGCCCTTCCTGCTCACCCGGGCCGTACTCCCGCACATGCTGGCGGCGGGCAGGGGCGCGATCGTGAACACCGCCTCCGAGGCGGGCCTGCGCGGCAGCACGGCGGGCGCCGCCTACACGGCCTCGAAGCACGGCTTGGTGGGTCTGACGAAGAACCTCGCGGTGATGTACCGCAAGCAGGGGATCCGCGCGAACGCCATCGCCCCGGGCGGCACCGCCACCTCCATCGTCGTGGACGCCGACCGGGAGGCCCACGGCCCGGCGGCGCTCGGCCCGCACTTCGTCAATGCCGGCCGTTTGGCCGAGCCCGAGGAACAGGCCGCCGCGATCGTGTTCCTCGCCTCGGACGCGGCGAGCAACATCAACGGCGTGGTCCTGCCCGTGGACGACGGCTGGTCGGCGGTCTGACGGATTAGCCCCGCGTCATTTCGCCCCTACGAACAGTCTCGCCAGCCGCTCCCCCGCTGCGACGGCGGCGGCATGATCCTCGATCGGCTTCACCTGCACGTCCTTGAAGACGATGTAGGTGACGCCGGAGGGCGCTCCGCCGCCGCGCGGATCGGGACGGATCCCGAGGGCCTTCGCGGTGGCGTAGGACGCCTCGCCGATGATGCGGTCCGGGCCCACGTCCCCGACGACGGCGTACTGCACCCGGTCCCCGTACACGACGGCCGCGACCGCGCCGCCGCGCACGCCGTGCTCGCGGTAGTCCCAGATCCCGCTCGGGGCCGGCACCACGATGTACGGCAGGGTTTCGGCGCTCAGGTAGCGGCCGTCGGACTGCTGGTAGGCGGTGGCGTCGGAGAACAGCGGGTCGGTGCGGCGGTTGCAGTGGCTGCCGGGCCGGCCGTCGCAGTCGATGTCCATGTCGGCCTTCCAGAAGACGGCCTGACGGGTGCCGCAGACCGGGATGGTCGCCGCCGTGCCGTCGTCACTGCGGTAGTGGCCGCGTGAGACGGGGGCGCACTCCCGCACCCTGGCCAGCAGGTCGGCGGCCTCGACGTCGCCCTCGCGCCGCACCGCCTGCTCCGTCCGGGCGGCGGCGAGTTCCGTGGCGGGGGACGTCGTCGGGGCGAGCAGAGCGGCACTTGCCGCGGCCAGCGTCAGCGACTGGACACGCACGATAAGGGACCCTCTCCTTGGAGGCATCGACGAGCACTCAGCCCAATCTGATGCCGACTCAGCGATGCGGCCACCGTAGGGGTCCGGACGGGGCAGGACCGGGAGCCCGAGCCCTCGACGAACCCGGGCCTCCCGGCCACCCGTACCGGCGCGGGGACAGCGACGACAGCAGCCCGCGCCACCAGCGCGAACTCCCCTTTCCTCATGGAGAGTTCGGCCGTGAAGACCCTCAGCATACGTAACCCTGCCGAGCCCGACCCATATGGTCCGCCCTCTTGATACGAACACACAGCGGCGCCATATTGGTCCGGACCATTGCAGTGATGCCCTCACCGGGGAGGCAGCGACGTGCCCGTTCCCCTACGACGTTCCGCGCTGCTCTGCGCACTGCTCGCGCTGCTCGCCTCCTGCGCGTGGGGCGGGACCGGGGACGGCGAGAGCGACCGGCTGCCCGCCGCACCCGTGGGTGTCACCGCCGCCGCGGGCAGCGCGACCAGCGTGCACGTGATGTGGAACGCCGTGTCCTCCGAGGCGGGCATCCACGGCTACGAGGTATATCGCGGCACCACGAAGGTCAAGGATGTGCCGGGCTCACAGCACATGGTGGATGTCACCAGACTCAGGCCCGCCACTCCGTATGTCTTCAGCGTGCGGGCCCGTGACACGGAGGGACGCCTCGGCCCACCCAGCCGGGAGGTGCGGGCGACGACTCCGGCGGCCACGGCGGCGGACCGCTCGGCCCCGACACGCCCCGGCGAGCTGCGCGGCCGGACGGCGGGCAGCCGGGCCGTCCAGCTGACGTGGGCTGCCTCGGCGGACGACCGGGACGTGGTGTCGTACGACATCTATCAGGGCGATACGAAGATCCACAGTGTGGGCGGGAACCAGACGGCGGCCGTGGTCACCGGGCTGCGTCCGGGCACCCGCTACTCCTTCACCGTCCGGGCCCGGGACGCGGCCGACAACCTCTCGCCGGCCGGCGACAGCGTCCGTCTGACCACGCCGGGCAGCGACGACGGCCGGGGCACCGCACCGGTGGACTTCCGTGCGACCACCCGGCGGGAGGCCGACGGCGCGTACTACCTCGACCTGGCCTGGGTGCCGCCCGAGACGGACGGCGTCGTCACGGAGTACCAGGTCCGCCTCGACGGCAGGGCGGCCACCTCGCTCGTGTTCGGCGGGACGCCTCCGCGCGGCAGGGCGACGTACAGCTTCTACCTGGGACGCGAGGCCGGGGAGAGCCACCGGGTGCGGATCCGGGCGCGGCTGCCCGACGGCACCTGGGGCGGACTGTCGGCCGAAAGGACGGTGACGACGGGCTCTGCCAGTGACCGGTGACGGCTCTTCACGCCTGCGCCGGACGGGGGAACCCGTCACCTGCCCGGCGGCGCTCCGCATGCGGGCCGGACCGTATGCACGTTGGCTCTCCCTGAGGCAGCACGGCCCTTCCCCCACCTCGGCGGCGCCACGGATGTACCGCCAACCGTGCCGCCGGAGGGCAGTCCATGCGCACTACTCAGCTACTTCTCCGCTCCGGCCTGACCGTCGCGGCCGTCGCCGCGCTGCCGCTCGCCCTGACCGCCGGGCCGGCCGCCGCCGCGCCGGGCATCTCCGTGAGCACCTCCGGATCCACGGTCTCCGTCACGACCACGGCATGCTCCCGCACCGCGCCCACCGGCGGCTGGGGCACCGCCTCGCTGCTCACCAGCAGCCAGGCGAACTTCAGCCAGGGCCGCCAGGTGGCCCTGTCGGGAACCACTTCCCTGCAGTCCGCGGCCTGGTCGAGCGTGAGCCCCGGGACGTACACCGTCATCGTAAGGTGCGCCTTCAACAACAGCACCGCGGGCACCCAGTCGATCATCGTCTCGGGGGCCGCGACACCCACGATCTCGGCGACGGCAACGGCCTCCCCGTCCCGTGGTGTCATGGGCGGCCTGGGCGGCGCCACCAAGGACTACGGCACCCTGACGCTGGCAGTCGGCGGCGGCCTGGTCGCGGTCGGCGGGGTGGCCGCTGTCTGGTTCCTGCGTCGCCGGTCGCGGCCGTACCGCCTCTGAAAGCCCTTCAGCTGTCCGGGAGTCCGGCGAACTCCTCCAGTGCCTCGGTGAGCCACTGGGTCCAGAAGGTCTCCAGTTCGATGCCCGCGCGCAGGACCAGGTGCTGAAGCCTGGCCTGCGCGCTGTCGTTCCCGGGCGGGAAGTCGCGCTTCTCGATGTCCTCGTACTCGGCCAACTGCCGCCGGTGCAGGTCGAGATGGCGTCGCAGGTCGGCTTCGAGGCCCTCCGTGCCGACGACGGCGGCCGCGCGCAGCCGCAGCAGCAGCGTGTCCCGGTGCGGCTTGGGGTCCTGCGCCGCGGCCGTCCAGCGTTCGAGTTCGGCGCGGCCCGCGGGCAGGACCTCGTAGCTCTTCTTCTGCCCGCGGGTCGGCTGGGCTGCGGGCAGGGCCCGGATAAAGCCCTCGGCCTCGAGTTTTCCCAGCTCGCGATAGATCTGCTGGTGCGAGGCCGACCAGAAGTAGCCGATCGACCTGTCGAACCGACGGGTCAGGTCCAGCCCCGCCGACGGCCTTTCGAGCAGAGCGGTGAGGATCGCGTGCGGGAGTGACATGGAGTCATCCTAGGGACGCCCCCTAGAGGGCGGCCGCGACCTCGGTGCCCTGCTTGATCGCCCGCTTGGCGTCCAGCTCGGCGGCCACGTCGGCCCCGCCGATCAGGTGCGCGCTGCGGCCCGCGGCGACGAGCTCCTCGTACAGATCCCGGCGCGGATCCTGCCCGGTGCACAGCACGACGGTGTCGACCTCCAGGACCGTGCTCTCCTCGCCGACGGTGACATGCAGTCCTGCGTCGTCGATACGGTCGTAGCGCACGCCCGGGACCATGGTGACGCCCCGGTGCTTGAGCTCGGTGCGGTGGATCCAGCCGGTGGTCTTGCCGAGCCCGGCGCCGACCTTGCTGGTCTTGCGCTGGAGGAGGTGCACGGTGCGCGGCGGGGCGGGGCGTTCGGGGGCCGCGAGTCCGCCGGGTGCCGTGTAGTCCATGTCGACGCCCCACTGGCGGAAGTACGTCTCGGGGTTCTCGTGCGCCTTGTCGCCGCCGTCGGTGAGGAACTCGGCGACGTCGAAGCCGATGCCCCCGGCGCCGAGGATCGCCACCCGGTCGCCGACGGGGGCGCCGTCGCGCAGGACATCGAGGTAGCCGACCACGCTGGGGTGGTCGACGCCCGGGATGTCGGGGGTGCGCGGGGTGACGCCGGTGGCGACGACGACCTCGTCGTAGGCGGACAAGTCCCCCGCGTCCACGGGGGTGTTCAGCCGTACGTCCACGCCGTGGGCGTCGAGTTGGTGGCGGAAGTAGCGGATCGTCTCGTCGAACTCCTGCTTGCCGGGGACCCGGCGGGCCACGTTGAGCTGGCCGCCGATCTCGCTCGCGGCGTCGAAGAGCGTGACGTCATGGCCGCGTTCGGCGGCGGAGACCGCGCAGGCGAGTCCCGCCGGGCCGGCTCCGACGACCGCCACGCGTTTGCGCAGCCGGGTCGGGGACAGCACCAGTTCGGTCTCGTGGCAGGCGCGCGGGTTGACCAGGCAGGAGGTGATCTTCCCGCTGAAGGTGTGGTCGAGACAGGCCTGGTTGCAGCCGATGCAGCTGTTGATGGCCTCGGGACGGCCCTCGGCCGCCTTGTTCACGAACTCCGGGTCGGCGAGCATCGGGCGGGCCATCGACACCATGTCCGCGTACCCGTCGGCGAGCAACTCCTCGGCCAGTTCGGGGGTGTTGATGCGGTTGGTGGTGACGAGCGGGATCGACACCTCGCCCATGAGCCGCTTCGTCACCCAGGTGTAGGCGCCGCGCGGCACCGAGGTCGCGATGGTGGGGATGCGGGCCTCGTGCCAGCCGATGCCGGTGTTGATGATCGTGGCCCCGGCGGCCTCGACGGCCTTGGCGAGCGTGATCACCTCGTCCAGCGTCGAGCCACCCGGGACGAGGTCCAGCATGGACAGCCGGTAGACGATGATGAAGTCCTCGCCGACCGCCTCGCGCACTCGCCGCACGATCTCCACGGGGAAGCGCATGCGGTTCTCGTACGACCCGCCCCAGCGGTCGGTGCGGTGGTTGGTCTGCGCGGCGATGAACTCGTTGATGAGGTAGCCCTCGGAGCCCATGATCTCCACGCCGTCGTAGCCGGCCTGCCGGGCGAGGCGGGCGGCGCGGGCGTAGTCGCCGATGGTCCGCTCGACCTCGGCGTCGGTGAGCTCGCGGGGCGGGAAGGGGCTGATCGGCGCCTGCAGGGGGCTGGGGGCGACGAGGTCCTGGTGGTAGGCGTACCGGCCGAAGTGCAGGATCTGCATCGCGATCCGGCCGCCCTCGCGGTGCACGGCCTCGGTGATGGCCCGGTGCTGCTCGGCCTCCGCGTCGGTGGTGAGCTTGGCACCGCCCTCGTACGGCCGCCCCTCGTCGTTGGGCGCGATGCCGCCGGTGACGATCAGGCCCACTCCCCCGCGCGCTCGCTCCGCGTAGAAGGCGGCCATGCGCTCGAAGCCGCGCTCGGCCTCCTCCAGGCCCACGTGCATGGAGCCCATCAGGACGCGGTTGGGCAGCGTGGTGAAGCCCAGGTCGAGCGGGTTCAGCAGGTGCGGGTATCGGCTCATGGGGCCCCTCCGTCGCGGTCTCGTGCCTCTCTGTTGTAGAGGACCGCGGCATCTTTGTGCAACTAGTTGCATAACCAGGGAGGGGTGATACGAACCACGTCGGTGCCCTCAGGTGTGTGCGTCCTTGTCGGCGGCCTCGTCGGAGTGAGCCGCGTCCGCGGCGAGACTCCCCAGCAGGGAGAGCGCCTGCTCGGACGGGCTTCCCGGAACGGCCTGGTAGACGACCAGTTGCTGGCCCGGGGCACTGTTGACGGTCAACGACTCGTAGTCCAGGGTCAGTTCGCCGACCAGCGGATGCTGGAAGCGTTTGCTCTCGCGGGTCTTGCGGCGGATGTCGTGGCGGGCCCAGAGCCTGCGGAACTCCTCGCTGCGCAGCGACAGTTCGCCGACCGTGGCGAACAGCCGCGGGTCCTCGTGACCGGTTCCGGCGGCGGCCCGCAGCGCGGCCACGGTGTTCACCGCCACTGGCTCCCAGTCCGGGTAGAACTCCCGGGCGTCCGGGTCGAGGAAGACCAGCCGCAGCAGGTCCCCGCTGTGGGTGTGACCGGCGAACAGCGCGCCGCCGAGAACGTTGTGGGCCAGCACGGTCAGGCAATGGTCCAGGACCACTGCCGGAGTGCGGTGCCAGCCCTCCATCATCCGCAGCAGGGCGGGGCTGACCGGCCGGGGGCGCGAAGGGCCCTGGGTACGGCCGGCGACGGGACGCGCCAGCCGGTGCAGGTGGTCGACGGCGTCCTCCTCCAGGCCCAGGACGCGTGCCAGCGCCTCGATCACCTGAGCCGAGGGGTTCCGCTCGCGTCCCTGCTCCAGGCGGACGTAGTAGTCGGTGCTGACCCCGGCCAGCACCGCGACCTCTTCCCGGCGCAGGCCCGCCACCCGGCGCCGGCTCCCGGCCGGCAGCCCCGCGTCCTCGGGCCGGACGAGGGCACGGCGGGCGCGCAGGAAGAGGCCGAGCCGGTTGTCACTGTCCATGCCGTCGACCCTAGGTCCGGTCACGGGCCCACGGGAGTCCGCAAGGTGGCCGCGGTACTCCTACGATCCGCTCTCCTCGGGGTGATACGGCCTGGGCCCAGGTCAGGGCGGGCCCCACCGTTGACGGCATGACACACACCTGGAACCTCAACCACCGCGTCGCGGTCGTCACCGGGGCCACCAGCGGGATCGGCGCGGCCACCGCGAGGCGCCTCGCCGCCGGCGGAGCGAGCGTCGCGCTGCTGGGCCGCCGCGAGGACCGCCTCAAGGCACTCGCCGACGAGCTGCGCGCCACGGCCACCGGATCGGTCCTGCCCGTCGCCGTGGACCTGACGGACGCCGAGGCCGTCACGGCGGCGGCCGAAGCCGTCACCGGAGAGCTCGGTGCCGTCGACCTGGTCGTGGCCAACGCCGGCGTCATGCTCGGCGCCCCCTTCGAGCGGGCCGGGACCGACGAGTGGGATCGCATGATCGACGTCAACCTGCGCGGTCTGCTGCACACCTCCCGCGCCTTCACGGACGACCTCCTGGCAGCGGCCTCGCGCGGCGGCCCGGCGGACCTCGTCCACGTCGGCTCGGTGGGCGGGCATCTCCTCTTCCCCGACTGGTCCGTCTACTGCGCCACCAAGGCGGCCGTCGCCCACCTCACGCGCAATCTGCGCGCCGAACTCGGGCCGCGCGGCGTCCGCGTGAAGAACATCGAGCCCGGGGTCACCACCACCGAGCTGGGCGCGGGCATGCGGGACGACGAGACACGCGCGTCCTTGTCCCGCATGCGCACCGACCTCGAGCCCCTGACCGCGCCGGACATCGCCGAGGCCATCGCGTTCTCCGTCGCGGCCCCGCCGAACGTCAACGTCGCCGAGATGGTGGTGGTGCCGGTGCGGCAGGGCTGATCACACGGTGGCCGGTCGCGCCCGCGGGGTGCGGAGAGGGCGCGACCGGCCACCGGGCGCCGTAGAAAATCAACAACCCGTCAACGACTCTCGAGCCGCACATGCAGCTCCCGCTCCTGATCCCCCGACGCTGACGCGAGGTCCCGCACCGTGAACATCGAGTCCAACGTCGTCCGAAGCCTCTCGATGGCCCAGTAACCTCCCTGCGCATCGGCCTCGACAGAGGACGACAACGGTGCCGGCGGCGGGCATGAACGCGCTTCCGTCACTTCGAACGTCCCCAGCCACACCATCGGCCGCGACTCATGCAGCTGCTGCGGCACCTCGTCGGTACCCCGGTCCGACTCGAAGCACGCGGCCAGCGTGTCGAAGACGATCCGGGCGTCCTCCTTGCTGCAACCGCTGATCTCCAGGGAGACGGACTCCTCGTGCGCTCGCTCACGATCCATCGTGATCGCTCCTCTCGTGGCGATGACCGGACCGCCGGGTTCCCCGCGAACCGCGCCACACCCTCAGAAAAGCACCACCTTTCGCGGAGCACTACCGGCGGCGGGGTCAGCGAGGCGGGCGATCCCGGTGCGGGTCGAACAGCGGGACGGCGATACCGGCGAGCACCAGGCCCGCGGCCACGAGAATGCCCTCGGGCAGAGCCATTCCCGCGGCGAGGAGGGTCACGGCGACGCCGAGACTCCCCCAGGCGCGGGTGCGCCGGTACTCGCGGGGCCGGGCGGGGCGGCCCGACCCCAGTGCGCGGGCGAACCGTGGGTCGTCACGCTCCAGCCGTGCCGCGAGATCGACCAGGTGTTCGTCATCGGGCTGGCGCATGACTCCTCCTTCGCAGGGGCCCTACCGTTCGGCGTCAGCCCCCACCGCGACCGAAACCGGCTCCGGTGTGACGTCGTCCCCCTGCTCCCGGGCACGACGTGACCCCAGCACCCGGGCCAGCAGATGGGCCCGCCCCGCGGCCACCGGGCCGAGAACGGCCAGGACAAGGACATACCCGGCGATGAACGGCGCCAGACGTGCGTCGAGTCCCGCACTGGCCGCCATCGCGCCGAGGATCAGGGCGAACTCCCCCCGGGCCACAAGGGTCGTGGCGATGTCGGCCGCAGGGTGGGCGCCGTAGCCGTAGAGACGGGCGACGAGCAGGCCGGCGACGACGTTCATCACGACGGTCACGGCCGCCGCGGCGGCGACGGGTCCGGCGACGGACGTGACGACTCCGGGGTCGATGGACAGCCCGAAGGCGAAGAAGAAGATCGCGGCGAAGGCGTCGCGCAGCGGGTGCACCAGTCGGCGGATGCGGGGGCCGGAGGGCGTGCCGGCCAGGATCAGGCCCACCATGAAGGCGCCGATGGCGTCGGCGACACCGAGGACCTCTGAGACTCCGGCGACGAGGACCGCGGCGCCGAGGAAGCTGATGACCAGGAGTTCGTTGTCCCGGACATGGATCAGCCGGCCGATCCAGCGCGTCCCGTACCGGGCCGCGACGGCCAGCACCAGCAGGAACCCGAAGGCCTTGCCCGCTTGCAGGAGCACCTCCATCGGCCCGCGCGCGCCGCTGATGACCGGCTGGAGCGCGGCGAGGTAGAGCGCGAGGAAGATGTCCTCCACCACGATCACGCCGAGGATCAGCCGGGTCTCGGGACGGCCGATCCGCCCCAGGTCGATGAGGATCTTGGTGACGATCGCGGACGAGGAGATGCCGAGGACCCCGGCGAGCACCAGTGCCTCCCGGGTCCCCCAGCCCAGGGCGAACCCGAAGCCGAGACCGGCGCCGACGTTCGCCAGGAGGTAGATGCCGCCCGCGGCGAGCAGGCGCCTGCCGCCGGTGCGCAGGTCGTCGACGTGGAACTCCAGGCCCAGGTAGAACAGCAGCAGCACCAGGCCGAGCGCGGAGAGCATCTCGAAGTCGTGTGCGTCCTCGACGAGGACCAGGCCAGGGGTGTGCGGGCCGAGCAGGATCCCGGCGAGCATGAACAGCGGGATGGTCGGCAGTCC
Source organism: Streptomyces doebereineriae (assembly GCF_031845645.1). NCBI lineage: Bacteria > Bacillati > Actinomycetota > Actinomycetes > Kitasatosporales > Streptomycetaceae > Streptomyces > Streptomyces doebereineriae. Next base: position 124,281 of record NZ_JAVREZ010000005.1, on the reverse strand, counting down.
GATCCGGCCGCCGAGGCGGGCGAGGAACGCGGCGGCCAGGAAGGCGCCGCCCATGGCGAGCAGGGTGTCAGCGTGTCCCATGCTTCACCTCCCGCGAGGGCGCAGAAGGACGTGCGGGCTGTGCTTCACGGGGGTGGATGCGGGATCTCCCTTTGTCGGTCGGGGGTGTTCGTGTCACCGTCGCACCCGGCCGCGGGACCCCGCCATCGGTGCCGACCCTCATTTCCGCGAGGGCCGGCACCCGCCCGTGAGGGGCTCAACTCCTGGTGAAGCGGTACGTCTTGCTGTCCGTCAGCACACAGAAGCCCGGGGAGACGACGATCACCCGCAGGGTTCCGGTACGGCGGTCGTAGTCGATGCCCTCCGCCTCGAACTCGCCCGAGCAGGAGCTCCTGAGGGGCAGTTGACGCAGTGCCGTGACATGGCCGGTGACGTTCGCCGAACCGGTCGGTGCGGCGGACAGGTCGATCTGGAGGAGCGGCTTGGTGTAGCCGAAGAGCGTGCCCGCCGGGTCGTCGGAGGAGCACAGCAACTGGGTGGCGCTCAGGAAGTCGCAGCCCTGTACGTCGCGGACGGCGTGGTCGAGGGTGACGGTGGCCGCCTGCGGAAGGTTCGCCGAGGGCGAGGTGCTCCCGTTGACGCCGGGCGTGGGGAAGACCAGCAGGCGGGTCATGGTGCCCCACTCACCGGAGAGCATCCACTGTCCGTCGGGCGAGATCGCGGCCCAGGAGTTGTTGAGCGCCTCCCCGGAGCTGAGGGTGTGGACGTACTCGGACCAGGTGCCGTCCGGCGCCTGCACCCGGAACATCTTCGCGGTGCCGGAGTCGGCCTGGTAGGGCTCGATGTAGTGGCCGTCGTAGGAGGCGTCGGGGTCGCCCACGTGGTTCCAGCCGCGACTGGAGACGCCGATGGGGATGGTGCCGATGCCGGTGTACCGGTTGGCGGCTCCGGCGGGGACCTCGACCGAGGTCAGGCCCTGGCTCTCGGTGAGCGGGTTGGCCCGGTCGGAACCGCTCTCCGTCCAGGTATCGGCGGCGGAGGCCGGCGGAGCGGCGGCCAGGAGGGCCGTCGCGGTGAGGGTGACGAGGGCGGCGAGGAGCGCGTGACAACGCTGTCCGGCGCGCAGGGGCATGGAGGACTCCTGAGGCTCCTGGTGCGGGGGGTGAGGTGGGTCGGCGGACAGTCTGGCGCCCCCACGGCAGTCATGTACAGGCCAATCGAATGAATGAGCGGCTTTCGTCACCTCGTCGGACTTCACCGGACGCGCGCCCCCGTGTTGAGGGATGGTGGAAGAACACGACCGCGTGGTCACGGAGACGGTTGAGCGCGGTAGAACAAGGGGAGTCGGCACGGGGGTACGGCGTGCCGCGAGGACGGTCTAAGGCGGTTCGTGCAATGGGTGCAGCCGGAATACCCGCGGCCGAGGGCGCAGAGCCCCCGCGCGGGGCGGTACGGCCGAGCGGGCTGCTCGACGAGTTGGGCATGGCCTCGGTGGTGCTGGACGCCGAGGGGCGCATCGTGCTGTGGAGCCCGCAGGCCGAGGAGCTGTTCGGCTACACCGCGCGGGAGGCGCTGGGGCAGTACGCGGCGCATCTGATGATCCACGAACAGCATGCCGACCTGGTCGTCAAGCTGTTCGCCGACGTCATGGCGACCGGGCAGAGCTGGGCCGGCGCCTTCCCCGTCCGGCAGAAGGACGGCGGCACCAAGCTGGTCGAGTTCCGCAACATGCGGCTGCTGGACGACCACGGGGACGTCTACGCGCTGGGCCTGTGCGCCGACCAGCAGACCGTGCGCCGGCTGGAGCGGGACGTGGCGCTCTCGACGCGCATGGTCTCGCAGTCCCCGATCGGGCTGGCCGTGCTGGACACCGAGCTGCGGTACGTCTCGGTGAATCCGGCCCTGGAGCAGCTGAACGGTGTACCGGCCGAGGAACACGTCGGGCGGAAGATCGGCGAGGTCCTGCCCCATCTCGACGTGGCCGCCTTCGAGGCCGCCGCCCGCGAGGTGATGCGCACCGGCACACCGCTCGTCGACCAGCACACGGTCGGTTACACGCCCGCGGACCCGGACAGGGAGCACGCCTGGTCGGTCTCGCTGTACCGGCTCGAGGACGCGCTGGGGACCGTCCTGGGAGTGGCGGGCTCGGTGCTGGACGTCACCGAGCAGCATCTGGCGACCGTGGAGGCCGAGACGGCCCGGCGCCGTCTCGCGCTCGTCGCCGACGCCTCCGCCCGTATCGGAACCACCCTCGACCTGGACCGCACCGCCCGTGAGCTGGCCGACGTGGCCGTGCCGGAGCTCGCGGACGTGGCGGCCGTGGACCTGCTGGAGGCGGTGGTGCAGGGCAGACCCAGCACCCTCGGCCCCACCGAACCCGCCGTGATGCGTCCCCTGGCCGTCGACGCGGCCGGTGCCCCGGAGGTTCTGAGCGCGGCCGATCCGCCCGGGCAGGTCGCCCGTTACGCCCCCGAGCGCCTGGTCACCGAGTGCGTACGCACGGGAAGCCCGGTCCTGGTGGCGCAGGTCGGGCCCGACGACCTCGCCCGTATCGCCCGCTCACCGGAGGCGGCCACTCTGCTGGCCGAGGCCGGCGTGCACTCCTATCTGGCCGTACCGCTGATCGCGCGCGGTGAGGTGCTCGGCGCCCTCGACCTCAAGCGCGTCCACCATCCGGAGCCGTTCGGCGAGGACGACCTGCTGCTCGCGCGGGAGCTGGCGGCCCGCGCGGCGGTGCAGATCGACAACGCCCGCTGGTACCAGGACGCCCGCAACACCGCTCTCACCCTGCAGCGCAGTCTGCTGCCCAGCCATCCCTCCGTGACCGGCGGCCTGGAGGTCGCCTCCCGCTACCAGCCCGCGGGCGCCACGGCCGAGGTCGGCGGCGACTGGTTCGACGTGATCCCGCTGGGCGAGGGCAAGACCGCCCTCGTCGTGGGCGACGTGATGGGCAGCGGCATCACCGCCGCCGCGACCATGGGCCGGCTGCGCACCGCGACGAACACCCTGGCCTCCCTCGACCTCGACCCCGCCAAGCTCCTCGAACACCTCGACCGGATCACCGAGGACCTGGACCACTCCATCGCCACCTGTGTCTACGCCGTGCACGATCCGCGGCTCGGACAGTGCCGGATCGCCAACGCCGGGCACCTGCCTCCGGTACGGCTGCGCCCCGGCCGCCCGCCCGAGCTGCTCGAACTGCCCACGGGGGCGCCACTGGGCGTGGGCGGTGTCGCCTTCTCCACGACCACCGTCGATCTCGCACCCGGGGACCGGCTCGTCCTGTACACGGACGGTCTCGTCGAGACGCGGCAGCACCCGCTCGACGAGCGCCTGGACGCACTCCTCGACCTGCTCGACGGCCCCGACGGTCCACTGGAGGAGATCTGCGACCTGCTGCTGCGCACACTGCACCAGCCGGACAACTCCGACGACGTGGCGCTGCTGATCGCACGGGTGCAGACGCCTGTGGCCTGACGGGGTCTGCCGCCACCGGTACCGACAGGCGTCCTGGCCGCCGGCGGCACGGCCCATACGCCCCTCCGACGGTACGACTCCGGCGGCGGCGTCCTCGTCGCAGTCACCGGACGGCAGGGGACCGCGGTTCAGCGGGCACCGTCGAGGAGATCGACGGCGACCGGGTCACCGTGAAAAGCGATACCAGGGGGGCCGACGCGCTCGAGAAGGGCGCCACGGTGGGACCGGCAGGCTCACCGCGGTGACACCAGGACCGCCGCCCAGGGCTTCACCGGCACCTGGGAACGACCCTCCTCGGCGGGCCTCCCGGCACGGCAAGGGAGACCGGCGTCAGGCGGACCCGGCGGAGGAACGCAGGGCGTCCTGGCCCGCCTCGGGCACGGCGGCGGGTCGTCGGGGCAGCAGGAGCGGGGTGGCCAGCAGGAGCAGACCGGCCAGCGCGATCGCTTCACGGGTTCCGGTGAAGGTGGCCAGCAGACCCCACAGGGCGGTCAGGGCCGCGGTGGTCAGCTTGCCGGTGACCGACCAGGCGGAGAGGGTGCGGACCACCCGGTCCGTCGGCGTCGTCTCCAGCCGGAAGGTGGTGAACACCGGGTTGAAGACCGCGCAAGAGGTGATCACCCCGAGCTCGACGGCCATCACGAGCAGCAGCCCGGCGGTACCGGGACCGACGAAGGCCAGGCCGAGCGGCCAGCACGCGCGCAGGACGCCCGAGGTGAGCAGGACACGGTGCCGTCCGTAACGGGCGACCAAGGGGCGCGCGATCCGTGAGCCGAGCAGGCCCCCGAGACAGGGCACCGAGAAGGCGAGGGCGTACTGCCAGGGGGCGAAGCCCAGCGGGCCGAGCATGAGGACGGTCAGCAGCGGCACCGGCACCATGATCAGGGCGTTGACCAGGACCGTGTTGAAGAACAGCGGACGCAGGACGGGACTGGCCAGGATGTATCGCCAGCCCTCCAGGAGGGACCCCTTCGCCGCCCCGGCGGGCACGGGCCGTGGCTCGCCGCCACCGATCGCCCGGATCCCCAGTGCGGAGAGCAGATAGCTGACGGCGTCGGCCAGCAGGGTCGTCACAGGACCGAAGAGTCCGATGGCGGCACCGCCGAGGGGAGGCCCGATCACGATGGTGGTCCAGTTCGTGGCCTCGAACCGCCCGTTGGCGATCAACAGGTCGTCCCCGCCGACGAGGGACTTGAGGAAGGCTCCCGAGGCGGCGCCGAAGGTGATGTCGGCGGCCGCCACGACCACCGACACGGCCAGCAGCTGCACGAACCCGAGCACACCGAGCGCGTATGCGACGGGCACGCTCAGCAGGGCGGCGAACCGGACGAGGTCCATCGCGACCATCACCGGTCTCTTACGGCGGAACTCCACCCAGGGTCCGAGCGGCACCGCCACCGCGGCCCCGACCGCGAGCCCCGCGGCCGCCAGCGCGGACACCGCAGCAGGGCCGGCGTGCAGCACCAGGACGGCGATCAGTGGGAAGGCGCCGAACGACAACGAGGTGCCCAGCGCACTGACCGTGTAGGCCGCCCACAGCCACCCGAACCGCCGCCCCAGCGACCGCCTCCCGCCCACTCCCGAAACCCCCTCGTCGACAACCTCATGTTGACCGACGCCATCCAACCGAGTGCCGGGTCCGCAGATCAAACAACCACGGCACCGACGGCCCACAACCTGTGGTTGTGCCATGACGGTCTAGCCTTCCGGCATGGATCTCGACGCCGTACGCACCTTTGTCGCAGTGGCGGACGCGGGGCGGTTCCAGGAGGCCGCCGACCGGCTGGCGGTCACTCAGCAGGCCGTGTCGAAGCGGGTCGCCGCGCTGGAGAAGGACCTCGGCGCGCGGCTGTTCACCCGCACCCCGCGCGGTGCCCGCCTCACCATCGACGGACAGGCGTTCCTGCCCCACGCCCGCGAACTGCTCCGGGCCGCGGAACGGGCGGCCGCTTCGGTACGGCCGGGCAGCCGGGCCCTGCGCGTAGACGTGATCGGCCGCCGCCTCGCGCCGGCCGAACTGCTGCGCGCCTTCCACCGCACGCACCCCGGCATCGAACTCGACGTCGTCACCCTCTTCGACGCCGACGCTGCCGTCGACGCGCTCCGGTCCGGCACGATCGACGCCACCTTCCGGGCTGTCCCGCATTCCGCGGGGCAGTCGACCGACGGTATCGAGTCCGTACGGGTCTACGACGAGCCGGTCCAACTGCTCACCGGCCCCGACCACGCGCTCGCGGGAGCCCGCTCGGTGGAACTTTCCAGACTGGCCGGGCACCGCATCTGGATGCCCGGCCTGGTCACCGGAACCGAGTGGGGTACCTACTACGACGACCTCGCCGCCGCCTTCGGCCTCACCATCGAGGTCACCGGCCCCGACTTCGGCACCGACCCCCTTCTCGACACCATCGCCGACTCCCCGGCCCTGGCGACCCTCGTCGGCGAGCTGACCCGTCTGGTCTGGCCGTCGGACCAGGACCTGCGCCGCATCCCGGTGCACAGGCCCACGCCGGTCTATCCCCACTCCCTGATCTGGCGCGCCGACAACCCCCACCCGGCACTCGCCGCCCTCCGGGCACACCTGCACGCCACCCGGCCCGAACCGCCGGGCGTGGGGACGTGGGCTCCTGGCTGGGCCTAGGCCCTGGTGCCGATCACGACGTGGGCGTAGAGCGCCTCGGAGACCGCGAGGCGGGGTGTCAGGCCGCTGCGGGTGAAGGCGTCGACGGCGGCGGAGGCCTGCCGTTCGCTCGTCTCGACGAGGAGGCAGCCGCCGCGGGCGAGCCAATGAGGGGCCTCGGTGGCGACGCGGCGCAGGATGTCCAGTCCGTCCGCACCGCCGTCGAGGGCGACCAAGGGCTCGTGGTCGCGGGCCTCGGTGGGGAGGAGGGCGACCTCGTCGCTGGGGACGTAGGGGACGTTGGCCGCGAGGATGTCCACCCGGCCGCGCAGGTCGGCGGGGAGGGCGTCGAAGAGGTCGCCGGTGTGGGCCCGGCCGCCCGCGTCGGCGGTGTTGCGGCGGGCGCAGTCCACCGCGGCCGGGTCGATGTCGGCGGCGTGCAGCTCGACCGGGCCCAGCGCGGCGGCGAGCGCGGCGCCGACCGCACCGGAGCCGCAGCACAGGTCCACGACGACCGAGGCGCCCGGCACCTGGGCGAGGGCCTGTTCGACGAGGAACTCGGTGCGACGGCGGGGCACGAAGACGCCGGGGCCCACGGTGATCCGCAGTCCGCGGAACTCCGCCCAGCCGACGACGAGTTCGAGAGGGTGGCCGGTGACCCGGCGGTCCACCATGCCGACCAGTTCGTCGGGGGTGCGGGCGGCGGCGAGGATCAGCCGTGCCTCGTCCTCGGCGAAGACACAGCCCGCGGTGCGGAGTGCGGCGACGACGGAGTCGGCAGAGGTGAAGCGGGGAGAGAGTGAAGGCATGGAAGCCGAGAGCCTTTCGGAAGCCGAAGGGTGCTCCCGCGGTCACCTACGGGCGGTGATCCGCGCCGATTCGAGGTGAGAGCACCCGATCTGACACAGCGTCGATGGGTCTCACCTCCTTGGTCCCGCACGACTGGGACCGCCCTCAGCCGGAGCGCCACCCTACCCCAGAACGACACGAGTTGTATTCTGCAACCAGTACTGCGAGGGAGGTCCGGTGGAAGCAGCAACGGCCGTGGAGACGATCCAGCGCGAGATGACGGTCTTCGCGCGACGGGCCCGGGCCTCGGCGGGCCGGCTGCATCCCGAGCTGTCGCTGGTGTCGTACACGCTCCTCGGGCATCTGGAGGAGCGCGACGGCTGCCGCGCCACCGACCTGGCCGCCCACTACGCCCTGGACAAGTCCACGGTGAGCCGCCAGGTCGCCGCGTTGGAGCGGGCCGGCCTCGTCGAACGGCGCCAGGACCCGGAGGACCACCGGGTCCAGGTACTGCATCTGACCGAGGCGGGCCGGCACATCCTGGGCCAGGTCACCGTGAGCCGCCGCGCTGCCGTCGGCGAGCGGCTCGCGGACTGGACGCCGGAGGACCTGGAGCGGTTCGCCAGGTACCTGGTGCGTTACAACGCCTGGCCGCGGTCCGACTGACGGTGACTAGGACACCGCCTCCGGCAACCGCTCGGGCACCCGTGCGGCGAGGAAGGCGGTGGTGCGCCGGAGCCGGAAGCCGAGGGACTCGTAGAGCCGGATGGCACCGGTGTTCTTCGCGCCCGTGTGCAGGAAGGGGGTCTCGCCGCGCTCGCGTATGCCGTGCGCGACGGCGAGGATCAGCCGGGTCGCAAGGCCCTGACCGCGGACGGCGGCGTCGGTGCAGACCGCGCTGATCTCGGTCCAGCCCGGCGGGTGCAGCCGTTCCCCCGCCATCGCGACGAGGGCGCCGTCCCGGCGTATGCCCAGGTAGGTGCCCATCTCTATGGTGCGGGGCAGGAAGGGTCCCGGCCGGGTCCGTTCGATCAGGTCGAGGATCTCGGGGACGTCGGCGGGGCCGAGTCGGACCGCCTCCGGGTCGGGTGCGGTGGTGAGGCCGTCGTCCACCAGCTGCACGCCCTCGACGTGGAACGTGATCTCCCAGCCCTCCGGGAGTTGTCCCGCGTAAGCCGTCAGCGGTACCTCTGCGCCGGGGCCCGCGAGCGCCGCGAGGTCGGCCCAGTCGCCGGCATCGGGCGCGTCGGGCAGGGCCAGCCACGGCGAGACGTCGACCGGGTAACGGAGGACACGGCCGCGCTTCTCGGCGAAGTGGGCGTGCGGGCCGGTCAGGGAGGCGAGGGCGGGGTTGTCGAGGACGTGCGGGGCGCCGGCGGTCATCGGGCGACCTCGATGACCGTCTTGCCGCGGGCGTGGCCGTCCTCGACCGCACGCAGCGCCTCGCCGGCGCGCTCGAGGGGAAACGTTCCGGTGACGTGCGGGTCCAGGTCGCCCTTGAGCACGAGTCGCGCCAGCTCCTCCAGTACGGCCGCGTTGCGGGCCCGCGTCACGCGGGTACCACCCAGCCGCCGCACGTCCTCCTCCGGGGCGCCGGCGGTGATCAGCCTCGTCCGGTCGGTGAGCAACTCGGCGGCCTCGGCGAGCACTTCGCCGCCGACGAGGTCGTACACCCCGTCGATGCCGTCCGGCGCGGCCGCCCGGGCCCGCTCGGTCCAGGCCGGCCCGGAGGAGACGTGGTCGGCGCCGAGCGACTCGACGAAGTCCTTCTTGCCCTCGCTCGCGACGCCGACCACGCGGAGTCCGAAGGCACGGGCGATCTGCACGGCCGCCGCGCCGACTCCCCCGCCCGCGCCGGTCACCAGCAGTGTCGCGCCCGGGGGCAGATCGAGCTGGCGGACGCCGTCGTAGGCGGTCGCGGCGGCGACGGGCAGGGTGGCGGCGGCCACGTGGGACAGTGCGGCGGGCTTGTGCGCGGCGATGTCGACCGGCACCAGGGTGTACTCGGCGTAGCCCCCGCTGAGCGTGTTCCCGAAGACCTCGTCCCCGACCGTGAACCCCTCGACACCCTCGCCGAGTTCCGCCACGACACCGGAGACCTCGCTGCCGAGCACCGCGGGGAAGGCGCGGTCACCGCTGTCGCCGGGTCGCCGGTAGCCCGAGCGGATCTTCCAGTCCACGGGGTTCACGCCCGCCGCACGGACGGCCACCAGGAGCTGACCGGGCCCGGGACTCGGCCGGTCCACGTCCACGAACGACTCGGTCTCCGGTCCGCCGTACCGCGTGAAGACGTACGCCTTCGGCATCTGCTTCCTCGCTCTCCTCGCACTGTCACCGGGACACCGGCCCGGCACTCCAGCGCCAAGGAGCGGCGCGCGACGGCTATTCCCGGCCCCGAGCAGTGTTCATACGGCCGCAATGATCGGGGCACTGACCTGGGACGGAGGCCGCCCGGCGACAGCGTACGGTTTATGGCATGAACGTCACCCGAGGCTTCACCGGACGCCCTCGCGTCCACAACACCGGGCTCCCACCGGGCCAGTACGACGCGGGCGACGACTGGCCCGTGCTCTCCGCCGAGGTCACGCCGGACCTGTCGCCCGCCGACTGGACGTTCCGGGTGGACGGACTGGTCGAACAGCCGCGCACCTGGGACTGGGACGAGGCGCACACGCTGCCCGCGTCGGCCTACGAGGGTGACATCCACTGTGTGACGAGCTGGTCGAAGTTCGGGGTGCGGTTCGCGGGTGTGTCACTGGACGCGTTCCTGGCTGTGGTGCGGCCCCATGGGTCCGCCACCCATGCCGTCGCGTACTCGCACACCGGGTACACCACGAACCTGCCGCTCGCGGACCTGACCGGCGGACGGGCGTGGATCGCGTGGGAGTACGACGGGAAGCCGCTGCCTTCCGAACACGGCGGGCCGGCCCGGCTGCTGGTGCCGCACCTGTACTTCTGGAAGAGCGCCAAGTGGGTCGCGGGGCTGACGCTGCTGGATCACGACGAGCCGGGTTTCTGGGAGCAGAACGGCTATCACGCGCGGGGCAACCCGTGGGAGGAGCAGCGGTACTCCGGTGACTGAGATCTTCGCCCCCGTCACGCGGTTCGCGGTGCCAGGACGTATCGCGGTGAGCAACCGTGCCGCCGCCGAGTGGCAGACCGCCACGCTCACCGAGGTCCGCCGCGAGACCCCGTACGCCTCCACGTTCCGTTTCGCGGTGCCCGCCTGGCAGGGACATCTGCCCGGCCAGCATCTGATGCTGAGGCTGACCGCCGAGGACGGCTACACGGCCCAGCGCCACTACTCGATCGCCTCCCCGCCGGAGGACTCCGGGCACATCGAGCTGACCTTGGACCATGTCGAGGGCGGTGAGGTCTCGGGGTGGTTCCACACGGTCGCGAAGCCCGGTGACGAGGTCGAGGTACGCGGTCCGCTCAGCGGGTTCTTCGCCTGGCCCGGTGACCTGCCCGCGCTGCTGATCGGGGCCGGCTCCGGTGTCGTACCGCTGATGTCGATGGTGCGACACCACCGGGCACGCGGGCTGTCCGTGCCACTGCGGCTGCTGGTGTCGGCGCGCAGCCCGGAAGAACTCATCTACGCGCGGGAGTTCGGCGCCGAGACCACGCCTGTGTTCACACGGAGCGCTCCCCCTGGGGTGCCGGTGGGACGTATGGCGGCCGCACATGTCGCGCCGCTCCTGGCTGCGCAGCCCGAGGGTGGGTGGGAGGCTTATGTGTGTGGATCCAACGCGTTCGCCGAGCACGCCTCGCGGCTGCTGGTGGAGGCCGGTCAGCCGGTGGACCGTATCCGGATCGAGCGCTTCGGCTGACGGTGGTGCGTATGTGCGCTCCGCCACAAGTGAACGACGCGGATGGAGGGGTACTACATCTGTGTGACCACTCGCAGGCGGGCGTGGTGCGGAGGTCGACATGCGAACCCGGGTGCGCGGCTGGCGCTGGCGGCGTAATCCGCTCAGGCGCCGGTCTGATGTTGTCGAGGCGTGGACGGTGCTGGCCGTCGCAGCTCTGATGCTGCTGGGTGCGCCACTGGTGGGCGCGGTCGTGGGCTGGTGGGCGCATGGCGACGCCCGTGCGGTGGCGGTCACGCAGCGCTCCGAACGCCACCGGGTCCGCGCGGAGGTCGTCGGCAGGGTCCCGGACTCGCTGCCCACGGTCCAGGGCGGCCGGGAGCGCTCCTACCGGGTGACCGTGCGCTGGACGGAGGCCGGGGGCGCCGCGAAGACGGCCACCGCCCGGGTCCCGTCGGGTACCGACCAGGGCGAGAAGGTCGACGTGTGGTTCGACTCCCGGGGCCGGAGCGTGGCCCCGCCGCCGGACGAGACCGCGGTCTGGCAGCACACGGTGACGATGGGTGCCTGTGGCGCGGGCGCCGCGATCGCCGTGATCCTCCTCGGCCACTCACTCGTCCGCGGTGCGGCGGCCCGCCACCGGCTCGCCGAGTGGGAACGGGACTGGGCTCTCACCGAACCACTGTGGACCCACCGCCGCGCCTGACCGAGCGGCCTGGGCCCGCTCCCGACGCCCCTCTCCAGGCAGGTGCGCCTACGCCCGCTGCTGCATCCGGCGCGCGATGGTCCCGTGTGTGCGCAGTGCGTCCGTCAGCCCCGGCAGCACCGGTTCGCCCCGGTCCACGAGGGTGCGTCCGCCGACCACCGTGGTCCAGGCGCGGGCCGGACCGCAGCGCAGCCACGCCTCCACCGGGTCGGTGAGCGCGCCCGCGAGCGCCACCTCGTGCAGGTCCCAGACGACCAGGTCGGCGCAGGCCCCCGGACGCAGGTGACCGATCTCGTCCGCGCGGCCCAGACAACGGGCCGAGCCCCTGGTCGCGAGGTCCAGCGCGTCGCGCGCGGTCATCGCGCCGGGCCCGCCCCGGTAACGGCCGAGCAGCAGCGCTCCCCTGGTCTCCATCCAGAGCGAGGCGTGGTCGGTGGAGGCCGAACCGTCGCAGCCGATACCCACCGGCATCCCGAGCTCGCGCATCTCCGCCACCCGCGCGGTCCCTCCGCCGATGAGCATGTTGGAGCTCGGACAGTGGGCGACGCCGACGCCCGCGGCCGCGAGGCGGCGCAGCTCGGCGTCGTTCGGGTAGATGCAGTGCGCGACCCAGGTGCGGTCGCTCATCCAACCGGTCTCCTCGAAGTACTCGACGGGCCGGCAGCCGTACGTCTCGAGGCAGTAGTTGTCCTCGTCGCGGTCCTCGGCGAGGTGGGTGTGCAGCCGGACGTCGTAGCGCTCCGCGAGTTCGGCGGTCGCCGTCATCAGCTCTTTGGTGACGGAGAACGGGGAGCAGGGAGCGAGGGCGACCCTGATGAGCGCGCCCGGCGAGGCGTCGTGGTGCGCCTTGATGAGTCGCTCACTGTCGGCGAGGACCTCCTCCTCGGTCTGGGTGACGCTCCGCGGCGGGAGCCCGCCGTCCTCCACCGAGCGGGTCATCGAACCCCTCGTCGCATGAAAGCGGAAGCCGATGTCCCGGGCGGCGCGGATCTCCGCGTCGACGAGGTGGGGGCGCGGATGGACGTAGAGATGGTCCGAGGACGACGTACAGCCACCCATGAGCAGCTCGGCCATGCCGACGTACGCCGAGACGTAGGAGGCTTCCTCGTCGAGAGCGGCCCACAGGGGGTAGAGGGTGGTCAGCCAGTCGAAGAGGGAGCCGTTCACGGCGGGGGCGTAGGAGCGGGTGAGGTTCTGGTAGATGTGGTGGTGCGTGTTGACCAGGCCCGGGGTGACGAGGCGGCCGGCCGCCGAGAGGACCGTCCGGGCCTCGGGTTCGGTGCCCGCGCTGCCGACGGCGGTGACCCGACCATTCGCAACGGCCAGCCAGCCGCCGGCGATCTCCCGCTCGCCGTCCACGACCAGCAGTCCGGCGTCCTTGACCAGCAGGTCCACGGCTGTCGACATGGCGTCATGGTAGCCAGCCGACACGGCAAAGGCCTGGCGAGTCGTCCGACCACGCACGTACGGTGTGATCATCCGGCACTGTCCCTTTCGCAAAGGCGGTCCTACATGGCCCTGTTCGACCTCCCCATCGACGAGCTGCGCGAGTACCGCAGCGAGTCCACCGAGCCCGAGGACTTCGACGCGTTCTGGTCCAAGACCCTTCAGGAGGCCCGCGAGTTCGATCTGAACGCCCGCTTCGACCTCGTCGACACCGGCCTGACCACGGTCAAGGTGTACGACGTGACGTTCGCCGGGTTCGGCGGCCACCCGGTCAAGGGCTGGTTCACGATCCCCGCCGAGGTCTCCGCCCCGGTGCCGGTGGTCGTGGAGTTCATCGGCTACGGCGGCGGGCGCGGACTGCCGCACGAGCATCTGCTGTGGGCGTCGACGGGCCGGGCGCACTTCGTGATGGACACCCGTGGTCAGGGCAGTGCCTGGGGCGGCGGTGGCGGCACCGCGGACCCGGTGGCCGGCGCTCCCGCATACCCCGGGTTCATGACGCGAGGCATCGACGCGCCCGAGAACTACTACTACCGCCGGGTGTTCACGGACGCGGTGCGTGCGGTGGAGGCGGCCCGTTCGCACCCGCTGACCGACCCGGCGCGCACGGTCGTGCTCGGCGGCAGCCAGGGCGGGGGGATCTCGATCGCGGTCGGCGGCCTGGTCCCCGATCTGGCGGCGGTCGCCCCGGACGTGCCGTTCCTGTGCGACTTCCCGCGCGCGGCGACCGTGACGGACCGTCATCCGTACCGGGAGATCGGCCTCTACCTCAAGACGCACCGCGGCCGCTCCGAAGACGTCCTCGGCACCCTCGCCTACTTCGACGGCGTGCACTTCGCGAGCCGCGGCCGTGCGCCGGCGCTCTTCTCGGCGGCCCTGGAGGACCAGACCTGCCCGCCCTCCACCGTCTTCGCGGCCTTCAACGCCTGGGGCCACGACGACAAGGCCATCGAGGTCTACGACTTCAACGACCATGAAGGCGGCGGCCCCTACCAGGAGGCAGCGAAGCTGGGCTGGCTGCGCTCGTACGCCTGAGTCCTGCCGGAAATCTTCCCTCCAGTCCGACCAGTCGGTATGTTCGGGAGACCCGGATCGCAGTGTCGCGGTCCGGGCTTCCGGCGACGACGGAGGGCCCATGTCCGAGCACCAGCCACCTGTCCACGGCCACTGTGACGCGCGCTTCACGGCAGTGCGCACGGCGTTCGAGGAGAACTTCCGGGACCGTGCCGAGCTGGGCGCCGCGGTGAGCGTCATGGTCGGCGGCGAGACGGTCGTGGACCTGTGGGGCGGCTGGGCCGACGCGGCACGCACCCGCCCCTGGGAGCGCGACACGCTGGTCAACGTGTGGTCGACGACGAAGGGCCCGACGGCCCTGTGCGCCCACATCCTCGCCGACCGGGGCCTGCTCGACTTCGACGCCCCGGTGGCCGCCTACTGGCCGGAGTTCGCCGCCGGGGGCAAGGAGAAGGTCCTGGTACGGCACCTGCTGTCGCACCGGGCCGGGCTGGCCGGGCTGCGCGCACCCCACTCACTCGCCGAGCTCTTCGACTGGGAGCTGACGACGGAGCGGCTCGCGGCGATGGAGCCCTGGTGGGAGCCGGGCACGGTGTCCGGGTATCACGCGTTCACGTACGGCTTCCTGGTCGGGGAGGTCGTCCGGCGGGTCTCGGGGCTGTTGCCGGGCGCCTTCCTGGAGCGGGAGGTGACGGGGCCGCTCGGCATCGACTTCACCATCGGGCTGCCGGAGAAGGAGGCCGGGCGGGCCGCCGAGCTGGTGCATCCGCCGGCCGCGTCGGCAAGCGAACAGGCCGCGATCTTCGCCCAGTTGGCGCCCGCGGCGATCGCCGCGCTGGCCAACCCCATGGTGGGGGCCGGTGAGGCGAACACACCCGAGTGGCGAGCCGCGGAGATCCCCGCCGCGAACGGCCACGGCACCGCCCGGGCCGTCACCGCGCTCTACGGGATCTTCGCGGGCCGCGGTGCCCATGACGGCCACCGGGTCCTGTCCCCCGAGGCCGCCGAGCGGGTCCGCGAGAGCCAGGGCAGGTGCCGCGACCTGGTGCTGGGCGCGGGCCTCGACAGCGAGACGGAGCTCGGGCTCGGCCTGTGGCTCAGCGGACCGAACGGCTCGTACGGGCCGAATCCGCGGGCCTTCGGACATGACGGCTTCGGCGGATCGTGCGGCCTGGCCGATCCGGAGGCGGGAGTCTCCCTGGGCTATGTGATGAACCGGATGGGTCCTCACATAGCCGACGATCCCCGGAAGATGGCGCTGATCGACGCCTTGTACAGCGTGCTGTGACGGCGGGGCATCCGCGAGGGTTCACGACGGTCCGGACAAGGTGGACGTCCGGACCGCCTGGACCGGACGCTTCGCCACGACCATCCGGACCCGTGGGCTGCCGTCCCGGCGCACGCCGAACTCGGGCAGGGCGTACAGCTCCACCCGCAGGCCGGCCCCTTCCAGTTCCCGTCGTACGTCCCCGAGCCGGAAGTCCCGGTAGTACATGACGAACGGCGGCCGCCAGAGGGCGTTGCGCACCCGCATCGCGGCGTCGAAACCGAGGAGCGTCCAGTAGGCGGGAGACGACGGGCGGGGCGGGGCGACGACCGGGAAGGCGAACGTGCCGCCCGGCCGGAGCACCTCGCTGGCCTGGGCGAACAGGCCGGGCAGTTCGGCCGGCAGGAAGTGGCCGAAGGCCCCGAAGCTCACGACGAGGTCGAAGGAGGCGGGGGCGAACGGCAGGGCGCGTGCGTCACACCGCACCCAGGACACGCGCGGCCCCCCGGACCGCGTCCGCTTCCGGGCCACGTCGAGCATCCCGGCGCTGAAGTCGACCCCGGTCACGCTCTCCCGGCAGACCCGTGTCAGCACCCGGGCTCCGGCGCCGGTACCGCAGCACAGGTCGAGCCCGGCGTCGAAGGGGCCCATGCGGCGGAGCGCGGACGCGACCGCGTCCAGCACCGAGTCCGGCGTACGGAAGGGGGTGTGGTCGAACTTGGGGGCGAGCAGGTCGTAGCCGCGCTCGACGGACGACAGCGCCTGGACGGCGAGTTCACGGAGGCTGGGGCCTTCTGGGCTGAACATCCGCGTCAGCTTAGGGGAGCGCGGCGTTTCAGAATGGCAAGAGCGCGCTCGCACCAGCGGATGATGTCCGTTTCGAGGGTGATTCCGCCCATGAGCGTGAGGTAGGGGCCGATCCGCTCGGCCTCCGCGAGATAGCGCTCTTCGGTCCGGCCGTCCAGGAGCCGCTCCCGTACGCGCTCGTAGCGGGCGAGTTTTCCGCGCGCCCAGGACATGCGCTCCTCGACCAGCGCCCGGGTGGCCTCGGGATCGACGCCGTCCATGGCCTGGATCTTGATCAGGAACTCGTCACGGAGGGCGGCCGGTCTGCGGGGCGGTTCGGCGGCGAACGCGCTCAGCTCGCGTCGGCCGGTCTCGGTGAGGGTGAACAGCCGCTTGTTGGGCCTGCGTTCCTGCTGCACCACGCGGGCCTCGATCAGCCCGTCCCGCGCCAGTCGTTCCAGTTCGCGGTAGAGCTGCTGAGGTGTCGCGGGCCAGAAGTTCGCCAGCGAGCGTTCCGAGAAGCCGTCGAAGCGGGCGACCTCGACGCCGTGGAGGCCTTGCTGGCCGAGGACGTGGTCTTCACGAGTCCGGTGGTGTTCAAGCCGTACGACGGCAGGGCCATCACGGCGGCGATCCTGGGCGCTGTCGTCAAGGTCTTCGAGGACTTCCGCTATGTGAGCGAGCTGAGCAGCGAGGACGGTCGCGACCACGCGCTGGTCTTCGCGACCCGGGTCGGCGAACGGGCGCTGGACGGCTGCGACTTCATCCACCTCGACGAGAGCGGCCTGATCGACCGGCTGATGGTGATGGTCCGTCCGCTGTCGGGCGCGCAGGCCCTGGCGGCGGCGATGGGGGCACGGTTCGAGCAGATCGCGAAGGAGGCGGAGGCACGTGCCCGGTGAAGGCGATCACGAACGCACTCGACGGCGCGTGACCGCGGCTTTCGGCAGTGGCTCCGCAGTGCTGCTCCGCGGCGCGCGCAGCAGCACCGACGCGCAGCCGATGCCGGCCACCGCGAGCGCGACACACGCGGTGAACGCCGCCTGATGGCCCGCCGTCAGGGCCGTGAGCCGCTCGGTGCCGACGGTGTGCGACACGCTCGCGGAGGTGACGACGGCGACCCCGAAAGCCCCGCCGATCTGGAACGCGGCCGTCTGGATGCCGGAGGCGACTCCCGAGTCCCGCTCGCCGACGCCGGTCAGAGCGGCGATGGACCCGGCGACCGCGCAGGCCCCGACGCCCGGTCCGAAGAGCAGCAGCGCGGGGAGCAGGTCGCGCAGGAAGCCGCCGTCCACCGGCACCCCGGCCAGCAGCAGTGCGGCGAGTGCGCACAGCGTCAGTCCGCCCACGGCGACCGGGCGGGCGCCGATCCGGGTGACCAGGGCCTGTCCGGCATACGACCCGGCGACCGCGCCCAGTGGCATCACCACGTTGGCGAGGCCGAAGCGCAGCGGCGACCAGCCGAGGACGCCCTGGCCGTACTGGGACAGGGTGTACGACATCCCGAAGGCGGTGGCGCCGAGCAGGAAGACGACCAGGTTGGCGCCGCTCACCGTCCGGGAACGCAGCAGGCGCAGGGGGACGAGCGGGGCCGCGGTCCTGGACTCGGTACGCAGGAAGACGAGGGCGAGGACGACGGCGAGGGCCAGCAGGCCGGTCGTCCGCGACGACAGCCATCCGGCGCGGGGTGCCTCGACGACGGCGTACACACAGGCGACCAGGGCTCCGGTGGCGGTGAGGGCGCCGATCGGGTCGAAGGAGCGGGTGCGCGCCTCGGTGCGGCTCTCGCGCAGCAGCAGCGGGCTCAGGGCCAGCAGGGCCAGGGCGACGGGTGCGTTGAGGAAGAAGACCCACTGCCAGCCGAGGACGTCGGTGAGGGGGCCGCCGATCAGCAGGGCGGCGGTGGCGCCGAAGCCGCCGCTGCCGGACCACAGGGCGAGGGCCTTGTTGCGCTCGGGGCCCTCCTCGAAGGTGTTCAGCAGGATCGACAGCGCGGTGGGCGCCATGACAGCGGCCGAGACGCCCTGCACCGCACGCGCGGCGACCAGAACAGCCGCCGTACCGGCGAACCCGCACAGCAGCGAGGAGAGCCCGAACAGCAGCGTGCCGGTCATGAAGACCCGGCGGCGGCCCAGCAGGTCCGCGACCCGGCCGCCGAGCAGCAGCAGTCCGCCGAAGCTGAGCAGGTAGGCACTCATCACCCATTGCGCGCCGCTCGCGGAGAACCCGAGGCCGTCGGCGATCGACGGCAGGGCCAGGACGACGATCTGCGCGTCCAGGATCACCATGAAACCGGCGACACAGAGCAGACAAAGGGCGTACCAGCGGCGGGAGTCGGCGGCGGTCATGGGGGCCTCCGGTGTCTCGGGGTTGCCTTCACCCCACCGACGAACGGCGGCTAAGCGGATCGACACTCCCCGAGACGTTTTTCGAGGAAGCGCCGCTCGGCGTCGTTCTCCACCAGCTCCAGGGCCCGCTCGTACGCCTGCGCCGCCTCGGTCGTACGGCCGCTGCGGCGCAGCAGGTCGGCGCGCGTGGCCGGAAGCAGGTGGTAGCCGCTCAGCTCACCCTCCTGTTCCAGTTCCGCGACCAGCGCCAGTCCCGCGTCCATGCCCTCTGCCATGCCGACGGCCACCGCGCGGTTGAGGCGGACCACGGGCGAGGGCACGAAGCGGACCAGCTCGCCGTAGAGAGCCGCGATGTCGGCCCAGTCGGTGTCCTCGGCCGTGGCGGCGGTGGTGTGACAGGCGGCGATGGCGGCCTGGATCTGGTACGGCCCGGGACGGCCGCGGCGCAGCGCGGTCTCCAGCAGGGCGGCGCCCTCGTCGACCTCGGCGCGGTCCCAGGCGGTGCGGTCCTGGTCCTCCAGCGTCACCAGTTCGCCGTCCGCGTCCACACGGGTCTCGCGGCGGGCGTCGTGCAGGAGCAGCAGCGCGAGCAGACCGAGGGCCTCGGGTTCGTCGGGCATCAGCCGGGCCAGCACGCGGGCCAGCCGGATCGCCTCCGCGCAGAGGTTCCGCCGTACGAGATCGGCCCCCGAGGTGGCCGCGTATCCCTCGTTGAACAGCAGATAGAGCACGCCGAGCACGCCGGTCGTGCGCTCGGGCAGGAGGTGGGCGGGCGGTACGCGGTAGGGGATGCCGGCGTTGCGGATCTTCTTCTTGGCGCGCACCAGGCGCTGGGCCATCGTCGCCTCGGGGACGAGGAAGGCGCGGGCGATCTCCGGTGTGGTCAGGCCCGCGAGGGTGCGCAGGGTCAGGGCGACCCGGGCCTCGATGTGCAGCGCGGGGTGGCAGCAGGTGAAGATCAGCCGCAACCGGTCGTCCTGGACACCGCTGTCGTCGTACGGCTCCTCGGGTGCTGTGAGCATCGCCGCCTCCCGTAGTTTCCGTGCCCCGACCGCCTCCCGGCGCAGTACGTCCATGGCCCGGTGGCGGGCGGTCGTGGTGAGCCAGGCGCCGGGGCGGCGCGGGACGCCGTCGCGCCGCCACCGGTCGAGGGCCTGGGCGAAGGCGTCCTGCGCGCACTCCTCGGCGAGGTCCCAGTCGCCGGTCACCCGGATCAGGGTGGCGACGACCTGGCCCCACTCCTCCTGGAAGGCGGCGGCGACCGCCTCTTCAGCCGTCACTCCCACACTGGCCGTACTTCCACCGAGCCGCCCCCGAGCGCCGCCGGATGCCGGGACGCCAGGGAGATCGCCTCGTCCAGGTCGGCGACCTCGATGATGTCGATGCCGGCGATGTACTCCTTGGACTCGATGAACGGCCCGTCGGTGAGCAGGACCTCGTCGCCCTGGACGCGCACGGTGGTGGCGTCGGAGGCGGGACGCAGACGGGCGCCGCCCTTGACGACGTCGCGGCTGCGGACCTCCTCGATGTAGGAGGTGAAGCGGGGGTCTTCGGCGATCTCGGCGGGGCTCAGTTCCGCGCCGCCGACGGGGGTGCAGATCAGCAGGGCGTACTTCATGACGTGGCCTCCGTGACGTGTTCGTGGACGATCAGCCAGCGCGGTCCGACGTTGCGGTAGCCGGTGGTGACGCGCAGCAGGTTTCCGTCGGTGCGGACGAGGGCGTGGCCGAACGCGATGCTCTCGTCGACGTGGACCCGGAACTCCAGCACCTCGCGGGTGACCGGTCCCATCGCCTCCCAGGCCTTGCGGAGCGCCTCGACGCCCCTGCGGTGTCGGCCGTTCTCCACGACCTCCGCGTCCCGCGCGTAGCAGGCGACCACCCGCTCGACGTCCCCCGCGCGCGCCGCGTCCGTCAGTTCGGTGTCGAGCCGGCGGATCTCCCCCTCGGCATCCTCGTCCTCCCAGAACGGGCGCACCTCCATGGCGCCGATCGTGGCCACGGGGTGCTTCGCGGCCGCCTCGACGGCCTCCTCCAGGCTGTCGCACTCCAGGATGTCGAAGCCGGCGACGTACTCCTTGGTCTCCGCGAACGGCCCGTCGGTGCGCAGCACTTCACCGCCGCGCACCCGCACGGTGACCGCGTCGGCGGGCAGCGCGAGCCGGTGCCCGTGCTGCCGTACGCCACGGTCCCCGAGTTCCTCGACCCAGGGTTCTACGGGGGCCATGCCCGAGGCGTCGTTGGTGTCGTCGCCGCAGACGAGCAGCATGTACTTCATGGATTCCTCCCGGTCCTCATGAGCTTCCTACACCCACCCGACGAACGGGACCGACCCGAATCGACACTCGACGCGCACGAAAAGTGAGGGGCACGCGTACGGCTGGTTGGATGGTGCCATGACGTCCGACGAGCACGCGCGGCTGATGCGGGCCAACCAGGCCAACTGGGACGCCCGCACCCCCGTCCACCTCGCCAGCCGGTTCTACGGCCTCGACCAGGACCTCGATCCCGAGCGCTGGTTCGCCGCCTTCGAGTGGGAGGACCTCGGCGACCTCACCGGCCGAGACGTGCTCCACCTCCAGTGCCATCTCGGCACGGAGACTCTCGCACTGGCCCGCCGTGGCGCCAGCGCGGTGGGGCTCGACTTCTCGGAGGCGTCGGTGGCGGCCGCGACCGCCGTCGCGGCGCGGGCGGGTGTGGCCGTCGAGTACGTGCAGGCGAACGTCTACGACGCCGTCGAGGCGTTGGGCGGGCGGCGCTTCGACGTCGTCTACACCGGTAAGGGCGCCCTGTGTTACCTCCCCGACCTCGAGCGATGGGCAGGCGTGATCGCCCAACTGCTGCGTCCGGGCGGCCTGTTGTACGTGGTCGAGTTCCATCCGCTGCTCAACTCGCTGGGCCCGAAGCCCGCCCCGGGCGAGGGACCCGAGTTGCTGCTGCGCCACGACTACCTGGGTGGCGAGGGGCCCGTGCACCGGGACGCGACCCACACCTACACCGACGGCCCGCCCGTCGAGGGGGCCACCGAAAGCTACGAGTGGATGCACGGAATAGGTGAGGTCCTGGGCGCGTTGACGGGGGCGGGTCTGAGTGTCCGGCGGCTCCGGGAGAGCGAGGAGCTGCCGTGGCCGCGCTGGCCTCACATGAACCGCACGCCGTCCGGCTGGTGGCGGCTTCCCGAGCCGCGGATCCCGCTTCTCTACGGACTTCTGGCCCACCGCTGACCGTCGCGTGCTACGCTGCCGACAGCACTTGTGTACGCCCTGTTGTGGGCGCCGGTGCCAGTTCCTCCTCAGTTCGCCGGTCGATGTACCGGCTTCTCCTCACCACCTCGTGATCAGTGGCCCTGCCACACCCGAGGTGCTGTTTCCCGCCGCCGAAGGCGCTGTCCGCCTTCCCTCTCGCGGCTTCCCCCTTTCCTTCCGCATGTCCCATGCCTTCCGTCCTCGAAAGGACCGACCACCATGACCACCACTCTCGAACACCCTCCAATCCAGCAGCAGCCCCCGGTCCGCGCCGTCACCGGCGTCCTCGACATCGACGCGGGCGGGAAGGGCCACCTGCGCGCCGCCGGCCTGCTGCCCTCGCCCACCGACCTCCAGGTCTCCCCCGCGCTGATCCGCAGGTTCGGCCTGCGCAAGGGGGATCTCGTCGACGGGGTGCGCGGCACCCAGCGCGCCCTCACCGAGGTCGCCCGG
Organism: Streptomyces doebereineriae; assembly: GCF_031845645.1. Lineage (NCBI taxonomy): Bacteria > Bacillati > Actinomycetota > Actinomycetes > Kitasatosporales > Streptomycetaceae > Streptomyces > Streptomyces doebereineriae. The sequence goes on along the minus strand of NZ_JAVREZ010000005.1, from coordinate 102,325 downwards.
GTCAACGGCCGCACGCCCGGCACCAACCGCCGGGCCTTCCGCGACCTGACTCCGCTGCATCCGCGCGAGCGGATCCGTCTCGAACACCCGGCGTCCGGCCTGACCGGGCGGGTCGCCGACCTGATCGCACCCGTCGGCAAGGGTCAGCGCGGGCTGATCGTGGCCCCGCCCAAGACCGGCAAGACCGTACTGCTTCAGCAGATCGCGGCCGCCGTCGCCGGCAACCACCCCGAGTGCCGCCTGATGGTGGTACTGCTCGACGAACGCCCCGAGGAAGTCACCGACATGCGGCGCTCCGTGCGCGGCGAGGTGTACGCCTCGACGTTCGACCGCACGCCCAAGGAGCACATCGCGCTCGCCGAGCTGGTGATCGAACGGGCCAAGCGGCTCGTCGAGGCCGGCGAGGACGTCGTGATCCTGCTCGACTCCCTGACCAGGCTGTGCCGGGCCCACAACAACGCGGCCCCCGGCAACGGCCGCACCCTCAGCGGGGGCGTCGACGCCACGGCGCTGATCGGGCCGAAGAAGTTCTTCGGCGCCGCCCGGCTCGCCGAGGAGGGCGGCTCGCTCACCATCCTCGCCACCGCCCTGGTGGAGACCGGCTCGCGCGCCGACGACTTCTACTTCGAGGAGCTCAAGAGCACCGGCAACATGGAGCTCCGGCTGGACCGCGAGCTCGCCTCCCGGCGCGTCTTCCCGGCCGTCGCCATCAACCCCTCCGGCACCCGCCGCGAGGAACTCCTGCTGCCTACGGCCGAGTTGGCGACCGTGCACGGTCTGCGCCGGGCGCTGCAGAGCCGGGACGGCCAGGCCAACCTGGAGACCCTCCTGGAACGCATGCGCGAGACGGCGGACAACGCGACCTTCCTGCGCCGGATCCAGCCGACGCTGCCCGCCGGCTAGCCCGCGCCCTCCGCGACACGCCGGCGGTGTGCGGCATCCGGGTGCTCGCGGGCGCCCCACGGCCCGGCCAGCGCGATGCAGGGCCGGTCCGTTCCTAGCTTTGCGGTATGACTATCGGATTTCCCTCCCGGTTTGCCGTCTCGGCCTGCGCACTGTGCATGACGGGACTTCTGGTGTGCGCCCCCTCGACGGCGGCCGCGCACACGGGCTCCGACCCCGCCGCGCCCGGCGGACCACTGGCCGCGGCCGCTGCGCCCGACCTGCTGTACCACTCCGGCACCCAGGTCCGGCCGCACCGGGGCGCACCCCGGATCCCTGACGTGTCCGCGCTGTCGTGGGTGGTGGCCGACGCCCACAGCGGGGAGGTCCTCGCGGCGCACGACGCCCACCGCAGGCTCCCGCCGGCCAGCACGCTCAAGACCCTCTTCGCCCTGACCGTCCTGCCGGTGCTGCCCGGCGGCCTCAGGCACACGGTCGGCGCGGAGGACCTCGCGGGCGTCGGCCCCGGCAGCAGTCTCGTCGGGGTCGCCCAGGGACGGACCTACCAGGTGGCCGACCTGTGGCGCGGGGTCTTCCTCAACTCCGGGAACGACGCCGTGCACGTCCTGGCCCGGCTCAGCGGCGGCTGGCGTACGACGGCCACCCGTATGCAGGCCAAGGCGCGCGCCCTGGGCGCCCGTGACACTAATGTCCGCTCCCCCGACGGCTACGACACCCCGGGGCAGGTCTCCTCCGCGTACGACCTCGCGGTCTTCGGCCGGGCGGGGCTGCGCAACGCGGACTTCGCGCGGTACTGCGGCACGGCCGAGGCGACGTTCCCCGGCCCGGGCGGATGGTCGTACGGGATCCGGAACACCAACCGGCTGCTGACCGGCGCCGATGGGGTGCAGCCCTACGACGGGCTGATCGGGATCAAGAACGGCTATACGAGTCATGCCGGCAACACGCTCGTCGCCGCCGCCCGCCGGGGCGGCCGGACGCTGGTCGTGACGGTGATGAACCCTCAGTCGGGCGGTGGCTTCGCGGTCTACGAGGAGGCGCGCCGGCTGCTCGACTGGGGGTTCGGCGCCGCCGGGCGGGTGGATCCGGTGGGCTCGCTGGACGCGCTGCGGGCGAGACCGCGGCCGGGGCCCGACGCCGTACCGGTCGCGGCGGCGGTCGCAGCGCACGACGACGGGCCGGGCTGGCTGGAGACCTGGGCCATCCTCGGCGCCGCCGGACTCGGTGCGGGGTCGATGGCCGTGGCCCTGCGGTCCCGGATCGGGCGTGCGGCTCGCGGCTGACCCACCGGCAGCCACAGCAGCAGGCCCAGGGTGATCCAGGTGTAGGTGTTGCTGCCGAGGAAGCCGTCGATGCCCGACGCGTCGTCGAACCACAACCACACCACGCTCGTGCACAGCACCGCGTACAGGGCGCCCGCGATCCGCAGGTGCCCGGTACGCACGAGCACGGCGAACGAGGGCAACAGCCACACCAGGTGGTGCACCCAGGTGATCGGGCTCACCAGACACGCGGTCAGCCCGGTCAGCGCGAACGCGGCCGCCCAGTCCCCCGCCACCACGGCCCGCCGGCCCCGTACGGCCCACACCCCGAGGGTCAGCACCACGGCCACCGCCCAGACCGCGCGGTCCGGTTCGCCGAGCCGCGCCAGGATGCCCTGCAGCGACTGGTTGGAGACATAGTCGAGGCGGCCGACCCTGGTCGTGTCCCACAGGGCGCCGGTCCAGTAGAAACGCGAGGCGTCCGGGGCCACGACAGCCGCGAACCCCGTCGCCGCCAGGGCCACGACGGTGGCGACCGCCGCCGCGCGCCAGCGCCGGGCGACCAGAAGCAGGCCGATGAACAGGGCAGGCGTGAGCTTCACCGCGGCGGCCAGACCGATACCGACACCGGCCCGGCGTCCCCGACCCGTCCCGAGCAGCCACGCGTCGACCAGGACGAGCGCCAACAGCAGGAGGTTCACCTGGCCGAAGCTGAAGGTGTCGCGCAACGGTTCGAACAGCGCGAGTGCGCAGGCGCCGAGAGCGCAGCCGTACCAGCCGTGACGGCGCCAGGCCCGTCCGGTGAGGAGGCGCACGACCACGGCCAGGGCCGCCAGGTTGAGCAGCAGGCCCACCGCGATCGCGGTGGGCAGGTCGAACAGGGCCATCGGGAGCATGGCGACGGCCGCGAACGGCGGATAGGTGAACCCGTACGGCGTCCCCGGCACCCGGTAGTCGTAGAGCCGTCCGCCGTGGTGGACCCAGGTGTCGACGGCTCCGTGATAGACGCGCAGGTCGAACCAGTCGCGCAGGAGCGGCACGGTCGCCGTGAAGGCGGTGACGGCCGCGACGGCGACGAGGGCCAGCAGCAGCCGGCCGCGATCCGTGGCCGGCGCCCTCATGCCGTACGTCCTCATGCCGTACGTCCCGTCACCGGGGCCTGGACCGTCTGGTGGGCCTGGACGAGCACGACCAGGGCGAGGACGCCTCCGGAGAGGGCGAGGACGAGTTGACCGGCGTCGGCCGGGCCGCCGCTCGGGAGGGTGGCGAGCGCGAGCACACCCGTCACGGCGGCCACCCGGTGCCGTACCGAGGCGCTGGGCGCGGCAGCCGCTATCAGGAACAGTCCCCACAGGGCGTACCAGGGGCGGATCGCCGGGCCGAGGGCGGCAACGGTGGCGAGGCTCAGGCCCAGGGCGTAGACGGGGCGCGGGCGAAGACGCAGCCATATGTGGCCGATGACGACGACGGCGATCGCGACGCCGAGGGCGTGCCAGGCCGGGACGGCCAGTGGGGCCAGGTCGCTGCCGAGACGTTCCAGCAGGGCTCCGGTGGCGCGGCCGAGGAGGCTGGTGGGGGCCCAGTTCCCGGAGGACACGGGGGTGTTGAGGGCGCCGATCCAGCCGTAACCGGTGCCCGCGACGGCCGTGGCGGCGACGGTGGTGGCGGCCGCCGAGACGGCGGCTGTCAGGACGGCCCTCGCCGGGTGGTCACCGGCCCGGATCCGCAGCACGACGATCGCCGCCAGTCCCAGGGCGGCGGGCGCCTTCACCAGCGCGGCGAGCGTCACGAGGACGGCGCCCAGGATCGGCCACCGGCCAAGGGCGGCGACCAGGCCGAGGCCGAGGAGACCGAGCATGACGGCGTCATTGTGGGCACCCGCGACCAGGTGGAGCAGTACGAGCGGGTTGAGGGCGCCGAGCCAGAGCGCGGCAGCCGGATCCGCGCCGCTGTGACGGGCCAGGCGGGGCAGGACGGCCGCCATGAGAGCCACGCCGAGCAGGGCGACGAGCCGCATCCCGAGCAGACCGGCCGGGAGTTCGCCGTGGGACGCCTTGGCCAGCGCGGAGGCCACGCCGAGAAACACGGGGCCATACGGGGCGGCCGTGTTGCGCCACATCGGGGCGACCTCGTCCGCGAGGGGACCGCCGAGCAGGGCGGGGCCATGGCTGTAGACGTCCATGTGGGCGTCGGCCATGGCTCCTTGGGCGAGGTAGCTGTAGACGTCCCGGCTGAACAGGGGCGGGGCGAGCAGCAGCGGGAGAGACCAGATGACGAGGACGGCCATGAGCTCGCGCGTGCTGGGCCGCTTGGTGGGGCTGCGCACCAGGCGGCCGAGGAGGAGCCAGGCCGCGATCAGCAGGACCACGCCGAAGTAGGCACCGACCAGGCCGAGTGCCGCCTGGGGCGCGGCCGGGGTGAGCAGTTCGCGGGCGGGCAGAGCTCCTGAGGTCTCACCACCTGCGGCGAGGAAGGCGGTGCCGACCAGACCGAGGATCTGGCAACGACGGAGATCTACGGGAACCTTGGCCAACACGTCGGCAGCGTGTCAGTTTCGGGTGGCTGGAAGGCGACGAGGTGACGACCGGGGTGTGACCGGTGCGTGGTCGGGTGCGGGACCCGCGCTCGCCTTCTCAGAACACGGAGAGACCCGTCAGCGTCGTGAACCTGTCCAGGGCCGCCACCCCCGCCACGGAGTTGCCCCGCTCGTCCAGACCCGGTCCCCATACGCACAGGGTGCAGCGGCCCGGGACCACCGCGATGACTCCGCCGCCCACGCCGCTCTTCCCCGGCAGGCCCACCCGGTAGGCGAAGTCGCCTGCCGCGTCGTACGTGCCGCAGGTCAGCATGATGGCGTTGATCTGTTTGGCCTGGCTGAGGGTGAGGAGGCGGGTGCCGTCGGCGCGGATGCCGTGGCGGGCCAGGAAGGTGGTGGCCAGGGCCAGGTCGGCGCAGGACGCCCTGATCGAGCACTGGCGGAAGTACTGGTCGAGCAGGACCGGGATGTCGTTGTCGATGTTGTCGTACGCGGCCATGAAGTGGGCCAGGGCGGCGTTGCGGTCGCCATGGGCGGACTCGGAGGCGGCCACCTCCTCGTCGAAGTCCAGGGCCGGGTTGCCGCTCTCCGCGCGCAGGAACGACAACAACTCGCCCGCCGCGTCTCCGGTACGGCTGTGGAGGCGGTCGGTGACGACGAGGGCGCCCGCGTTGATGAACGGGTTGCGCGGGATGCCGTTCTCGTACTCCAGCTGGACGAGGGAGTTGAAGGGGTTGCCGGAGGGCTCACGGCCCACGTGCTCCCACAGTTCGTCGCCCTCGCGGGCCAGGTCGAGCGCGAGGGTGAAGACCTTGGTGATGGACTGCGTGGAGAACGGCTCCCGCCAGTCGCCCACCCCGTACACCGTGCCGTCCAGCTCCGCGACGGCCATACCGAAGCTGCGCGGGTCGCAGGCCGCGAGCGCAGGGATGTAGTCGGCGGCGCGGCCCCGGCCCGGGGTCCGTTCGATCTCCTCGGCGATGCGTTCCAGGACCGGCTGGAAGGCGAGCGACGACGTCGTGTTCATGATCACTATTGTGCCTCCGGGCCGGTCCTGGTGGGTGTCACGGTAGGCCGGGCGCCGTCAGGCCCGAGGGGAGCCGCTGCCCGCGAGGACTTCCGGCCGCAGCAGGTCGGCGAGGGTCTCAGCGGGCAACAGGCCCTTTTCCAGGACGAGTTCGGCCACTCCCCGGCCGCTGGCGAGGGCCTCCTTGGCGATGTCGGTGGCGGCTGTGTACCCGATGTGCGGGTTGAGGGCGGTGACCAGGCCGATGGAGTTCTCGACGGTCCGGCGCAGCGCCTCGGTGTTGGCGGTGATGCCGTCCACGCAGCGTTCGGCGAGGGTGAGGCAGGCCGCGCGCAGGTGGGTGATGGACTCCGACAGGGAGTGCAGGATGATCGGCTCGAAGGCGTTGAGCTGGAGCTGTCCCGCCTCCGCGGCCATCGTGATGGCCACGTCGTTGCCGATCACCTCGAAGGCCACCTGGTTGACGACCTCCGGGATCACGGGGTTGACCTTCCCCGGCATGATCGACGAACCCGCCTGCACCGGCGGCAGGTTGATCTCACCGAGGCCCGCGCGCGGCCCGGAAGACAGCAGCCGCAGGTCGTTGCAGCTCTTGGACAGCTTGACCGCGACCCGCTTGAGCACACCGGACATCTGCACGAACGCACCGCAGTCCTGCGTCGCCTCCACGAGGTTGGCCGCGGTCACCAGCGGCAGCCCGGTGATGGTGGCCAGGTGGCGCCGGGCGGCCTCGGCGTACCCGACGGGAGCATTGAGTCCTGTCCCGATCGCCGTGGCACCCAGGTTGATCTCATGGATCAACTGGACGGCCTCGTCAAGGCGGCTGCGATCCTCGTCAATCATGACGGCATACGCCGAGAACTCTTGACCCAGCGTCATGGGCACCGCGTCCTGCAACTGTGTACGGCCCATCTTGAGCACCTCGCGGAACTCGACGGCCTTACGGGCGAACGCGTCCTGAAGTACGGCCATCGCGTCGAGCAGTCCACGTACCGCGAAGACCGTCGCTATCTTGACGGCGGTCGGGTAGACGTCATTTGTCGACTGGCCCAGGTTGACGTCCTCGTTGGGGTGCAGGAAGGAGTACTGCCCCTTCTCGTGCCCCAGCAGTTCCAACGCCCGGTTGGCGACGACCTCGTTGGCGTTCATGTTGGTCGAGGTACCGGCCCCGCCCTGGATCACATCGACCACGAACTGGTCGTGCAGCTTCCCGTCGCGTATCTCCCGGCAGGCCTCGACGATCGCGGCGGCCTTCCTGGGCTCCAGCAGCCCGAGCTCCTCATTGGCGAGAGCTGCGGCCTCCTTGACGGCGGCGAGCGCGTCGATGAGATGCGGGTAGGCGGAGATCGGCGTACCGGTGATGGGGAAGTTCTCGGTGGCACGCAGGGTGTGGACACCCCAGTAGGCGTCGACGGGGACGTCGCGGTCGCCGAGGAGGTCGTGCTCACGGCGGATGACGGCGGTCATGAGGGTACGGGTCCTTGTCTGAAGGGGGTCAGGTGAGTTTTTTTGAGGGGCGCGGGGCTGTATCGATGTGCGGCTCCGCCGCGCGGGCGCGACCAGCCACAGCCGAGGCGCAGCCGCACAACGACATGTCGGCCCGAGCCCTCAGGCACACGCCGAGGCAACAACCGGCTCCAGCGAACGCACGGGCCGCACACACCCGACCTCAAGGCCGCCTCCAAGAAGCGCCTCCCCCTGGAACTCCGTGAGCAGATCCGGCGAAACCCCGGCCCACGCCAACGCCGCCGCAGCAACCGGCACCCGCGCCCGATTCGCCCCGTCGGAGATCTTCACGGCGACAGCGCGCCCGTCCGGAAGCGCGGCGACCTGAACGCCCTCGAACCCGTCCTTCGCGAGCAGCCCGGGCACGGCCTTCATCATCGCGGCCACGTCCCGCCCCGCCCCGGACGCCATCTCGGCATGCTCCCGCATCGCGTCGGCGACCCGGGCCTCAGGGGTACCGGGAGCCGCCGAGGTGATCCGTGCCGCGGCCCGGGCAAGGCCGTGCAGCGAGACGGAGAACAAAGGCGCACCGCACCCGTCGACGGTCACCCTCGCGATCCGCTGCCCGGTCAGGTCCTCGACGATCTCGGCGATCGCCTGCTGGAGCGGATGCGAGGGGTCGAGGTACCCCTCGAGAGGCCAGTCGTTGAGCACGCACGTGTACAGCATCGCCGCGTGCTTGCCGGAGCAGTTCTGTGCGAGCCGCGAGGGCGCGCGGCCTTCCCGGATCCACTCGTCCCGGACGGCCGGGCCGAACGGCATGTCCTGGACGTTGCGCAGGGCGTCCTCGGACACACCCGCGAGCTCCAGGATCCGCCGGGCCCCGGCGAGGTGGCGTTCCTCGCCGGAGTGGCTGGCCGCGGTGAGCGAGAGGAGCTCGCCGTCCAGCGGCAGCCCGGCCCGGACCATGGCGACGGCCTGGACCGGCTTGAGCGCGGACCGCGGATAGAACGCGGCCTCGATGTCACCGAGTTGGAAACGGACGTCCCCGTCGCCGCCGAGGACGACGACGGAACCGTAGTGGGTGCCCTCGATCAGCCCACCGCGGATGAGGTGGGCGACGGGAGCGTGGAGGGGTTCACGGACCAGGGGTGCGGCCGCGACGGGACTGCTGTACATCACTTCCTGCTTCTCCGGGAACGTCACGCGGGTCACGCGTGCGTGCCGGTCGATTCGGGCTCGGTGTGCGCGCGAGCGATCACGCGCCGGTGGATTGGCTCTCGGTGGAGGTGCGGGAGACCCTGCCCCGGACGGCGAACCACCCGGCGACCAGGGCCGCGACGATCAGCGGGAGGCACAGCACGGTGGTGCGGCCGGCGCCGCCGTCGGCGTACATGAGGACCAGGACGGAGGCGAGGAAGGCCAGCGTCACGAGTTCGGTCCAGGGGGATCCCGGCAGTCGGTAGCCGGGGCGGGTGAGGTCGCCCTTCTCGGTCTTCTGCCAGAAGAGCAGGTGACAGACCATGATCATGCCCCAGGTGGCGAGGATGCCGATGGCGGCGAAGTTCAGCACGATCTCGAACGCGTCGGCGGGGACCACGTAGTTGAGGCCGACACCGAGGACGCAGATGCCGCTGGTGAGCAGGATGCCGCCGTAGGGGACCTGGCTGCGGCTCATGACGCCGGTGAACTTCGGGGCGGAGCCGGACATCGCCATGGAGCGCAGGATGCGCCCGGTGCTGTACAGGCCGGAGTTGAGCGAGGACATGGCCGCGGTGAGGACGACGAGGTTCATCACACCGCCGGCCGCCGGGATGCCGATGTTGGACAGGACGGTCACGAAGGGGCTCTCGCCGGCGGTGTACTTGTTCCAGGGCAGCAGCATCGAGAGCAGGAGGACCGAGCCGACGTAGAAGATGCCGACGCGCCACATGATCGAGTTGATCGCCTTGGGCATGATCTTCTCGGGGTTCTCGGTCTCGCCCGCGGCGACGCCGACCAGTTCGACCGAGGCGTAGGCGAAGACGACACCCTGGATGATCAGGAGCATGGGCAGCAGGCCGCTGGGGAAGACGCCGCCGTTGTCGGTGATCAGGGACGGGCCGGGGTGGTGGCCGTCGATCGGGTGCTGGGTGGCCAGCAGGAAGATGCCGATCAGCATGAACGCCACGAGCGCGCCCACCTTGATGATGGCGAACCAGAACTCCAGCTCGCCGAACATCTTCACCGAGATGAGGTTGACGGTGAGGACGACCGCGAGCGCGATGAGGGCGATCACCCACTGCGGGATGTCGGAGAACATGCCCCAGTAGTGCGTGTAGAGGGCGACGGCGGTGATGTCGGCGATGCCGGTGGTGGCCCAGTTCAGGAAGTACATCCAGCCGGCGACGTAGGCGCCCTTCTCGCCGAGGAACTCCCGGGCGTACGACACGAAGGCGCCGGAGGAGGGCCGGTACAGGACGAGTTCGCCGAGGGCGCGCACGACGAGGAAGGCGAAGACGCCGCAGACCGCGTAGGCGATGAAGAGGGACGGGCCGGCGTCGGCCAGGCGGCCGCCGGCGCCCAGGAAGAGGCCGGTGCCGATCGCGCCACCGATGGCGATCATGTTGACGTGTCGTGACTTGAGGGACTTGCTGTAGCCCTCGTCTCCGGCGTCGACATGGCCGGAACGTTTCTGCACGCCGTCGTGCAGGGACTGCTCGCTCACGCCTGGGACTCGCCTTCCGTGGGGGTGTCCGTGCCCGTGTTCGGGGAACGCACGATGTCGGTGAGGGTGGTCTCTACGCGGTCGAGGTGGTGGGACATGGCCTCCACCGCGTCGTGCTCGGAACCGTCGATCAGCGCTTCGACAATCGCGCGGTGCTCGCGGTTGGACTGCTCCCGGCGGCCGCCCAGCTCGTTGAGGAACGCCGACTGACGCGCCAGTGCGTCCCGGATCTCCTCGATGACCCGGCGGAAGACCGGGTTCTGGGCGGCCTCGGCCACGGCGAGGTGGAAGAGGGTGTCCATCGCGACCCACGCCGTGGTGTCGGTCTCCCGTTCCATCCGGTCCAGCAGGTGGGCCAGGTGGTCCAGGTTCTCCGGGGTGCGGCGCCGGGCCGCGTACCCGGCGACCGGGATCTCGACGTGGCGGCGCACCTCCAGGAGGTCGCTGGCCGCGTAGTCGCCGAAGGTGGGGTCCTCCACCGCGTTGGCCACGACGAAGGTGCCCTTGCCGGTCTTGGAGACTGTCAGGCCCATGGTCTGCAGGGCCCTGAGGGCCTCGCGCAGGACGGGCCGGCTGATCTCCAGGGTGCGGCAGAGCTCCGCCTCGGAGGGGAGCTTGTCGCCGATGGCGTACTCCCCGCGCTCGATGGCATCACGCAGATGCGCCAGCACCGCCTCCATGGCGCTGATGCGCCGCGGAGGCTGACTGGCTGTCCGGCTGTCTGACAGGTTCACGGGAGAGATACTCCGGGCGGTGGGAGGGTGCTGTCAAGGGGACGGGCGTACGGGGTGCGAGGAGTGAGAGCCGCCTCGCACCCCCGTGGCGGTCAGCTTCCGAGTGTCCCCGTGGCCAGCAGGCCGAAGAGCAGCAGGCCCACGACGATCCGGTAGACCACGAAGGCGTTGAAGGAGTGCTTGGCCACGAACTTCAGCAGCCAGGCGATGGAGGCGTAGGCGACGACGAAGGAGACGCCCGTGCCGACGGCGAGCGGAGCCGCCCCCACGCCCGCACCGAGGGCGTCCTTGAGCTCGTAGAGGCCGGCGCCGGTGAGGGCGGGAATGCCCAGGAAGAACGACAGGCGGGTGGCGGCCACGCGGTCCAGGTCGAGCATCAGGGCCGTGGACATGGTCGCACCGGAGCGGGAGAAGCCGGGGAAGAGCAGCGCGAGGATCTGCGAGCTGCCGACCAGCATCGCGTCCTTGAAAGAGGTGTCGTCCTCACCGCGCTTGTGCCGCCCCATCTGGTCCGCCGCCCACATCACACCGCTGCCGACGATCAGGGAGCCCGCGACCACCCACAGGGACGCGAGCGGCCCCTCGATGAGCGGCTTGGCGGCCAGGCCGACGATGACGATCGGAATGGTCGCGGCGATCACCCACCAGGCGAATTTGTAGTCGTGGTGGTAGCGCTCCTCCTTGTTGACCAGCCCTCTCCCCCACGCGGAGACGATCCGCACGATGTCCTTGAAGAAGTACACGAGCACGGCGGCGATCGCGCCGACCTGGATGACGGCCGAGAACCCGACGACGGCGTCGTCGTCGACGGGGATGTTCATCAAGCCCTCGACGATCTTCAGATGGCCGGTGGAGGAGACGGGCAGAAACTCGGTCACCCCTTCGACGGCTCCGAGGACGACGGCCTGACCGACGCTGATGACGCTCATGGGATCCAGTTCTTCTCAGGGGACGGCAGGTGCGGAGGGCACAGTCTTACTACACGCGGACAAGCGTCGAGGCCTACGCCCACACGGCCTGCGCCAGCGCCACCCCCGCGAAGGCCGCTCCGAGACCGGCCACCACGCTCGCGGCCACGTTGGCCGCGGCGTAGAAGCGTGCCCCGGTCTCGCTGAGCCGGAGGGTCTCGTAGGAGAAGGTCGAGTACGTCGTCAGGGCCCCGCACAGACCGGTGCCCAGGAGGAGCTGGAGGTGGGATCCGGCGGCCCCCTCCGCCACGGCCCCGGTGAGCAGGCCGAGGATCAGACAGCCCGTGACATTGACGGCGAAGGTGCCCCAGGGGAAGAGCGAGTCATGCCGGGACTGCACCGCGCGGTCGGTGAGATAGCGGAGCGGGGCACCGACCATGGCACCCGTGACGACCAGCAGCCAGTTCACAACGACTTCTTACCCTTCCTGCCCGTTCTGCCCTGACTTGCGCTCTGGGTCCCGTCGCGGCCGACGTACCGGATGACCTCGCAGTCGTCGAGGGTCACCAGGCCCTCGGTGATGAGTTCGTCGAGCTGCGGCAGGAACTCCCGTACGCGGGTCTCGGTGTCGACGATGACGACGGCCACCGGCAGGTCCTCGCTGAGGGACAGCAGCCGGGAGGTGTGGATCAGGGAGGAGGCACCGAAACCCTCGATGCCGCGGAAGACGCTGGCCCCGGCGAGCCCCGCCGCGTGGGCGCGGTGCACGATCTCGGTGTAAAGGGGCTTGTGGTGCCAGGTGTCGTTCTCGCCGACGTAGACGGTCACGCGCAGGGCGCTGCCGGTCAGCCTCGTCATGGCTGCCTCCACTTCAGGACGCGGCGGGTCGCTGTGGACGCGAGCCACACCGCGGTGAGGGCCGCGAGCAGCGTCGCGGCGAGATAGGTCAGGCCGATGGCCGGCCGACCGTGATCGACGAGCTTCTGGATGTCGACGGCGTAGGTCGAGAAGGTGGTGAAGCCGCCTAGGACGCCGGTGCCGAAGAAGGGGCGGACCAGGCGGTGGGCGGCCCACACGTCGGTGATGACGACCATGAACACGCCGATGACGGCACAGCCGACGACGTTGGTCCAGAAGGTCGCCCAGGGGAATCCGCCGGGCGGGGTGGGCCAGTGGAGGGAGAGGGCGTACCGGGCGGTGGCCCCGAGGGCGCCGCCGATCGCGACCACCGCGACGACCGGCGCCTGACCGTGCCGGAGCGACGGGCGCCCGGATCTGGCGGGGGCGCGGAGGCTCTCCGGGGCTGTCATGGTCGTGTCTCTCCTACTCGCCGGGGCCCGGGCACACGGGCGCGCTCCGTCGCAAGTAGGGACCGTTGGCGGCGCCTTCGCCGCGGTTCGGGTACGGCGGGCCCCACCGCCGCGCCGCGAGGGTGATCGCGACCGAGGACCAGGGTAACGCCGGGGCGCCACCGGGGTCACTTCGCGGCGGGCGGCTCGCACAGCGCGATGCCACGCTCCCAGAGGCTGCCGAGGACCAGGTGGCCGGAGGCCTCGCAGACGCTGGTGACCATGCGGAAGCGGGAACGGTTGCGGGCGAGGTGGTGGACGACCTCGCCCGTGTCGTCGACCGCGAGGACGCCGATGCTGCCCGTGGGGCGGTAGGGGGCGCGTACGGCGATGCGGGCGGCGGCTCGGCGGACCGGTGGGGCGGCGCGGTGCAGCAGGTCGAGCGGGGGCACGCGGGGACCGGCGAGCGAGACCCAGACCGGGCCGTCGGGTCCGCCGCGCCAGATGTTGTCGGGCATGCCGGGCAGGTTCTCGGCGAGGGGTTCGGCGCGTCCGGCCTGCGGTCCGTCGAGCCAGTAGCGGGTGAGCCGGCGGGCTCCGGTCTCGGCGACGACCAGGAAGGACTCGTCGCCGCTCGCGGCGAGGCCGTTGGCGAACTGCAGTCCCTCCAGCAGGACTTCGGGAGTGTCGTCGCCGGGCGCCAGGCGCAGGAGGCGGCCGGTGCCGGTGTGTTCGACGATGTCGCCGATCCACTGCTCCAGGGGGTAACGACGGCTGGAGACGGTGAAGTACACGCTGCCGTCGGACAGCGCGACCACGTTGCTGGCGAACCGCAGCCGCTCCCCCGCCACCTCGTCGGCGATGACGCGTACGGTGCCGTCGGCGAGGTCGACGCCCAGGAGTCCGCGTTCGGCGTCGCACACCAACAGGGCGCCGTCCGGAAGGAGTTCGAGGCCGAGCGGTCTGCCGCCGGTCTCGGCGAGCACCTCGACGCGGGCGGCGAGCGGTTCCGTCAGTCCGTCGATGCGCAGGATGCGGCCGTCCGCCACTCCGGTAAGGACCCGGCCGCGGGTGTCGGAGACGACGTCCTCGGGGCCGTGGCCGCCGATCGCGACGTAGTGGCGGGGAGTCAGTGCGGTGGAACGGTCCATCAGGTGCCTGCCCTTCCGGTGCGGGTCGCTACCAGCCCTTCTCGAACATGCGCGCCACCTCGGCGATGCGCATCTCGTCGCGACGGTAGTACGTACGCCACCGGATTCTCTTGGTACGCAGCAGGCCGATGTCCACGAGCACGCCGAGGTGGGTCTCCGCGACGGAGCGGGGCACGCCGAGCTTGCGTGCGACCGTGCCGGCGGTGACTCCGTCCCGGGCGGGGTCGCCGTGCCGCTGCGCCGGGAAGTGGGCAGCCGGGTCCTTCAGCCACTCCAGGATGTCCAGGCGCCGCTGGCCGGCCGGGATCCTCAGCATCTCGTCCCCTCCGCCCCTGCTTCTGCGTGCGTCCACTGTCCCGCAGCCGAAGCCGCCCTGTCCCGGAGTCACCGAGCTTGTCCGAGATGGAACTCCTTTGGGACAGAGGGCTGTTGGCACGCTCGGGGGCCGGTGAGGAAAACGCGGCTGCGTTTGGAGGGTTCGGGGCTTGGCCCGGGGTTCGGGGCTTGGCCCGGGGTTCGGGGCTTGGCCCGGGGTTCGGGGCTTGGCCCGGGGTTCGGGGCTTGGCCCGGGGTTCGGGGCTTGGCCCGGGGTTCGGGGCTTGGCCCGGGACAGGGGCCGGTACGGGACAGGGGCCGGTACGGGCCGTAAGGCCAATCTGCGGGCTTGTGGCAGAGCCGGGACCCGCGGCCGATCCGGACCGCGAGGCAGAGCCGAGCCGCGAGGCCGATGCGGACCGCGGACGGATTCAGGGCGCGGACGGATTCGGGCCACGGGCGGATTCGGGCCCGTGAGGCCGGCCCGCGGGCTTGCGGCCCCTGAGGTAGGCCCCACCGGACCGCGAGCAGAGCCGAAAACCCTGGGCCCGAGCCCGGCCATGAGGCCAACCCGTACCGCGGGCGGATTCGGGCCCGTGAGGCTGGCCCGCGGGCTTGCGCCCCCTGAGGTAGGCCCCACCGGACCGCAAGGCCGATCCGGACCGCGAGGCAGAGCCGAAACCCGGGGCCCGAGCCCAGCCGTGAGGCCCATTCGGGCCACAGGCGGATTCGGGCCCGTGAGGCCGGCCCGCGGGCTTGCGCCCCCTGAGGTAGGCCCCATCGGACCGCAAGGCCGATCCGGACCGCAAGGCCGATCCGGAACCCGGGGGCCGAGCCGAAACCCGGGGGCCAAGCCCGGCCACGAGGCCAACCCGTACCGCGGGCGGATTCGGGCCCGTGAGGCCGGTCCGCGGGCTTGCGACCCCCTGGGAGTGAAGCCCCCTCCGCCCGCGGCTCGTGGTCTCGCGGGCGGAGGGGAGTCGGTTCAGGCGTCGAGCCGTACGACCCGGACGGCGCCCGCCGGGACGGCGAGACGGCCCGCGGCACGTTCGCCGGTCAGCAGTTCGGTGCCCGCCGCGTCCAGGGGCACCTTGGCCTCCGACGCGGTGTGGTTGACCACGAAGACGTAGGAACCGGACTCCCCGTTGCGCCGGACCACCTCGACGTCGTGGGGCAGGTCGGCGCGCGAGGGGAGCTGGGCGTCCTCGGCGGCCCAGCCGAGCAGCGCGTCGAGGCCCTGGGCGGCCAGGCGCGTGGAGACGTACCAGGCCGTGCCCTCGCCGTGGCGGTGCCGGGTGACGGCGGGGTGACCGGCGGCCAGGCCGTCGGCGTAGGTCCACACCGTCTCGGCGCCGCGCGGCACGACGAACTCGGTCCACACGTCGCCGGTGAGCTCGGAGCCGTCTGGTCCGGTGATCCGCACCAGCTGGTCCGGCAGGAGCGGCGAGAACTCCTCGACGGTCAGGCCCAGGACGTCCCGCAGCGCGCCCGGATGGGCACCCGCGTGGACGGCGTCGTGTTCGTCGACGATGCCGGAGAAGTACGACACGACGAGGGTGCCACCGTTCTCGACGTAAGCCCTGAGGTTGTTCCCGGCAGCCTCCGTCATCAGGTACAGGGCGGGGACGACGACAAGGGGATAAGCCGACAAGTCGGCTTCCGGGTGGGCGAAGTCGACCGTGAGGTGTCGGTCGTAGAGGGCCTCGTAGAAGGCGTCGGCACGCTCGCGCGCGTCGTGGTCCTCGCTGGGGCGCCAGTCGAGGTTCTGCGCCCACCAGGAGTGCCAGTCCCACAGGACGGCCACGTCCGCCTGGGTGCGGGTGCCGCGGATCGTGCTCAACGAGTCCAGAGAGGCGCCCAGTTCGACGACCTCGCGCCACACGCGTGTGTCGGTGCCGCCGTGCGGGACCATCGCCGAGTGGAACTTCTCGGCGCCGCGCCGGGACTGACGCCACTGGAAGAACATGGCGCCCTCGGAGCCGCGGGCCACGTGCGCCAACGAGTTGCGGGCCATCTGGCCGGGCGCCTTGGCGGGGTTGCGGGGCTGCCAGTTGACGCCCGAGGTGGAGTGTTCCAGCAGGATCCAGGGGGCGCCGCCCGCTACCGAGCGGGTGAGGTCGGCGGCCATGGCGAGGTTGACGTGGGTGCGGCGGCCGTCGGTGATGAGGTAGTGGTCGTTGGTGACGATGTCGACCTCGCGGCCCCAGGCCCAGTAGTCGACGGAGTCGCACTGGCTGAGCGCGGTCATGAAGTTGGTGGTGACCGGGACGCCCGGGGAGAGCCGGTGCAGGATGTCCCGCTCGGCTACGAAGTTCTCGCGCATGGTGGCGTCGGCGAACCGCTTGTAGTCCAGCGCCTGGCCGGGGTTGCCGACGGTGGCCGCGGTACGCGGCGGGTCGATCTGCTCGACGCTCGTGTAGTGCTGGCCCCAGAAGGCGGTGCCCCAGGCCTCGTTGACGGCGTCGACGCCGCCGTACGTCGCCTGGAGCCAGCGGCGGAAGTGGGCGGCGCAGGAGTCGCAGTAGCAGGCGGACACGGGGACGCCGTACTCGTTGTGCACGTGCCACATCGCCAGGGCCGGGTGGTCGGCATAACGCGCTGCGAGCTGGGTGGTGATGTTCGCGGCGGCCGCGCGGTAGGCACTGTTGCTGTGGCAGATGGCACCGCGCGAGCCGAACGCGAGGCGGGTGCCGTCGGCCGTGACCGGCAGTGCGTCGGGATGGGCGCGGTAGAACCAGGCGGGCGGGACGACGGTGGGCGTGCCGAGGTCGACGCGGACGCCGTTCTCGTGCAGCAGGCCGAGGATCCGGTCCAGCCAGCCGAAGTCGTACACGCCCGGTTCCGGCTCCAGGAGCGCCCAGGAGAAGATCCCTACGCTGACCATGGTGACCCCGGCCTCGCGCATCAGCCGGACGTCCTCGTCCCAGACGCTCTCGGGCCACTGCTCCGGGTTGTAGTCCCCGCCGAAGGCAAGCCTGGTGAGGCCCCTGGGGGTGGTCTCCGGCATGGTCTCTCCCGTTTCGAGTCGTTGGGAACGTGCACACACGGCTCCAGAAGTGTGCGGCCCAAGATAACCGTACAGAGGTAACCCTTGCCAAGTGCCTTACAGCAGGCTTTTCTGTGCACGATCCCAGCACAGTCGCATCCTGCCCGTGCCGTCCCGCTGCTCGAGCACCCTCGTGCCGCTCACGGGGGCATAGAGTCTTGACCATGAACAATGCGGGGGGCCGGCGCAGACCACCGACGATCCACGACGTGGCCCGCGAGGCCGGGGTCTCGCGGGGCACCGTCTCGCGCGTCCTCAACGGCGGACACTACGTCAGCCCGCCCGCCCTGGAGGCGGTCAACGCCGCCATCCGCAAGACGGGTTACGTCGTCAACCGGCACGCCCGCTCGCTGATCACCGGCCGCTCCGACTCGGTCGGTTTCCTGCTCACGGAGCCCCAGGAGCGGTTCTTCGAGGACCCCAACTTCAACGTCCTGCTGCGCGGCTGCACCCAGGCACTGGCCGCGCACGACATCCCCCTGCTGCTGATGCTGGCGGGCACCGAGGACGAGCGGCGCCGGATCAAGCGGTTCATCACGGCGGGCCACCTCGACGGCGTGCTGCTGGTCACCAGCCACTCCGCGGACCCGGTGGCCGAGGAACTCCACAAAGCGGGCGTGCCCGTCGTGCAGTGCGGCAAGCCCATGAGGTCCGGCTCGAAGGTGAGCTACGTGGCCGCGGACGACCGCGACGGCGCCCGTGACATGGTGCGCCATCTACTGTCCCTGGGCCGCCGCCGGATCGGCATCGTGACCGGCCCGCTGGACTCACCGGGCGGGGTCGACCGTCTCGCCGGCTACAAGGAGGTGCTGACGGAGGCGGGCATCGGGATCGACGAGCGGCTCGTCGTCTCCGGCGACTACAGCCGGGCCGCCGGGGAGGCGGGCGCCGAACGGCTGCTGGCGCAGGCTCCGGACCTGGACGCCGTGTTCGTCGCCTCCGACCTCATGGCGCTGGGCGCCCTGACGGCACTGCGCCGGGCCGGCCGCCGGATCCCCGAGGACGTGGCCGTCGGCGGCTTCGACGACTCCATCGCCGCGACCGAGGCCACCCCTCCCCTCACCACGATCCGCCAGCCCTACGACCGCATCAGCGCCGAGATGGTGCGGGTGCTGCTGGCCCAGTTGGGTGGCGAGGATCCGGCGGCGGTGATCCTGCCCACGGAGCTGGTCCGCCGCGAGTCGACCTGAGGCCGGGCTTCGGGGCCGGCAGGGTTGCGGAAAAGTCGGTCCTGCTCGGTGCGTTCGGGCTGCCCGGCGATGCAGTCGTCGGCGCTCCTCGGTCCCACGTCGAGCAGCGGGCGCCGGTAGGTGCGGGCGGTCACTGGCGGGGCGACCGGATCGGCCCGCGCGTGAACGCTCACACGGTCGGGCCGGGTCGGGCCCGCAGCTCAACCATGTGACCATCCCTCCTCCCAGCCGCCGCCCACGCCCGACGCGGCAGCGCCCGGCAAGCCGTTGAAGAGAAGGCGGCCCCGCCCGACCGGCCGAGTGTGCGCCGGAACGCGCTCACGACGACCTGACCGGCGCCTTCATTTCCGGCGCGCGGTGACCGATCAGGATCGGAGAAGCGCGCCTGCCCTCCCCCGGCCTAGCGTGAGACCACCGACAACGACCGTCGGGAACCTCACGAAGGAGCACGCCATGACCGCCGGCCTCAAGACGATCATCTACCCCGTCAAGGACCTGACCGCGGCGAAGGCCCTGTTCAGCGCACTGCTGGGGGTGGAGCCGTATGCGGATGAGCCGTACTACGTCGGTTTCAAGGACGCGGGACAGGACGTCGGCCTCGACCCGAACGGGCACGCCCGGGGCATGACCGGCCCGGTGCCGTACTGGCACGTCGACGACATCCGGGCGACGCTCGCGGCGCTGGTGGCGGCCGGGGCCGAGACGCTGCAGGACGTCCAGGACGTCGGCGGCGGCAAGTTGATCGCCTTCGTCAAGGACGCGGACGGCAACCTGGTCGGGATCACCCAGGATCCGCAGGCCTGACGCTTTTCCTTGCGCATGCACTAGTTGCACAGTAAACAAATGGCCGTCTCGGTGTTACCGTGCATGTATGGCGGTGAACACGGTCTCGACCGGCCTCGAGGAACGGTGGCGGGACATCCTGGCGGTGCACGCGCGCACGATGTGCGAGATCGACCGCGTGCTGCACCCGCACGGGCTGGGAGCGAGCGATTTCGAGGTGCTCGACATCCTCGCCACCGAGTCGCCCCGGGAGGGCGACCAGTGCAGGGTGCAGAATCTCGTCGGGCGGGTTCATCTGAGCCAGAGCGCGCTGTCCCGGCTGATCGGCCGCCTGGAGAAGGACGGCCTGGTGGAGCGGTCCATGTGCGTGGAGGACCGGCGGGGCGTATGGGTGTCCCTCACCCGCAAGGGCCGTGACCTGCACTCCGAGGTGCTGCCGCTGCAGCGCGGAGTGCTGGCGAAGATGCTCGACGGCTAGGGACGCCTGCGTGGTGATCGAAGACGCGGATCCCGCGCATGCGTGACGGAGCGAGCGTGTCGGAGATCGTCGAGCACGAGGTGACGGCTCCCTGGGAAGGCGTCCTGGTGGAGCCGGCCGCCGGCGGCGGCGCCGGGGTCCTGGTCCTGGCGGGGTCGAGTGGTCGTGTCGAGCGACGGCGAGCGCGGCTTCTGGCTCAGCAGGGCCTTGTCGCCCTGGCCATACGCTGGTTCGGCGGGCCCGGCCAGCCGGCCGGGATCTGCGAGATCCCCCTGGAGACATTCGTCGCGGGAGTGGACCTGCTGCGGTCTCGCGGAGTGGAGCGCGTCGGCGTGCTCGGCGTGTCCAAGGGCGCCGAGGCCGCCCTGCTCACGGCGGTCCACGAGCCGCTCGTGGACGTGGTGGTCGCCGTGTCGCCAACCGCACTGGTCTGGTGCAACGTCGGACCCGGCCTGGACGGCCACCGGCATCCGTATCGCTCCTCCTGGACCTGGCGGGGACGGCCCCTGCCTTTCGTGCCCATGGACGACTCCTGGCGGCCGACGGAGCGGGCCGACGGCCCGGTGGCCATCGGCGGGTGGTACGACCTCAGCGAGCGGACGTTCGCCACGCACCTGGACACCGCCGCGATTCCGGTGGAGCGGGCGCGCGCCGACGTGCTGCTGATCGCGGGTGGTGATGACGCCATGTGGCCCTCGCTGCGCTATGCCGAACAACTGGCCGCCCGACGCCGTGCGGCCGGCGGCTCGATTCGCCTGATCAGCCATGACGACGCGGGGCACCGGCCGCGGTTCCCCGGCGAGGGCCCCGCCGAGTCCTCGAAGACATTCCGCTACGGCGGGACCCCGCACGCCGACGCCTCACTCGGCGAGACCGCTTGGGCTCCCGTCATCGACGCGCTCCGTGCCGCGGGGGCCCCTTCCGTCTCTGTGAGTGGCTGACACGTTCTACGCCAACAACTCCCGTACGGCGGCGAAGGCGGCCTCGACGGTTGCCGGATCCGCGCCCGGGCGGGCGAGCGCGCTCATGGGGATCGGGGTGACCTCGGGCAGACCCTCGTAGGGAGTCAGCCCGTCGGGAGCAGGGCCGACCGCCGCGAGCAGCGCCACTCCCTGCCCGGTACGGGCGATGTCCAGGACGCCCGCCAGATAGCCTGCGTCCCCGACGACCGTGGCGGGCACTCCTCGCGCGGCCAGGGTCGCGATGGCCCGGCGGCGGATCGCGCACGGGTCCTCGATGGCCACCAGCGGCACCGGAGCGGGCGCCCGCGGCGGCTCCCAGCCGGGCACAGCGTGCCAGGTCAGCGGCAGGCCGCCGACGCGGGTGCCCTCGGTCGCGGCGGCCTCGGTGACGTACACCGCGACATCCACGCTCCCGCGCTCCACGGCCTCCACGAGCCGTGCGGAACGGTCGATGCGGAAGCGGACCCGGCAGCCGGGCCGTACCGCCTCGACAGCGGCGGTCAGCCGGGGCAGGAACTGGTCGGCGGCGTGCTCGGTGGAACCGATCGTGACCGTGTCGCCGTCGGCACCGAGGAGTGTGCGTACGGCCTCGTCGTGGACGGCGATGATCCGGCGGGCCTGTTCGAGCAGCAGGCGCCCCTCGGCGGTGAAGCGGGTGCCGCGTCCCTCACGCTCCACGACGGGCCGCCCCAGGACCTTCTCCAGTTTGCGCACGTGCTGGCTGACGGCGGACTGGCTCAGGGTGAGGGCCAGAGCGGCGCGGTGGAAGCCGCCGCAGTCGGCTATCGCGGTCAGGCTGCGCAGGGCCACGATGTCCAGGACGGGTTGGGGCATGCCGCGACCCTAGCCGCTCGGCGCGATCGATCGCGATCCCTGATCGGTTTCGATGCGGAATCGTCGTTGGACGCGGTGCGTCACGGCCGGTCATGATGAACGCATGTTGCACGCGACCGCTACCGCTGCCCTTCTGACGCAGCGCCGAGTCATCGACTTCGGCGTGGCGTGCAGCGCGCGCTGTCGCTGATCCTCCGCAACCACTCCTCGCGGTCCGAGTCGACCGCGCTCTCTTCCCGCTGACACGTGACAGCCGTCTCCGGCTGCTCCTTTCCGTACGGATGCCCCCTGCCCTGAAACGGGAGCTGACCCCCTCATGCCCTCATCCTTCTCCTGGGACGAACCCGAAGGTCTCGCCGCGCGCGGCACCCTGATCGTGCTGGCCGGCCGTGGCGAACACGGCGGTGTGTACGAGCGTTTCGGCCGCCGACTCGCCTTCGACGCCTACCGGGTCCGCGCCCTCGGCGACGCGTCCGCCGACCCGGCCGTGCTCGACGAGGCGGCCAAGCTCCTCGCCGACGAGTCGCTGCCCGGCCCGAAGGTGCTGGTCGGCTCCGACACCGGCGCGCTGTATGCCGCCCGGTTGGCAGCCGAGCGGACGCCCGGCGCCGACGCCCTGATCCTCGCCGGTCTGCCCACCTCCCCCTGGACATCGGGAAGTTGGGAGGCCGAGATCGAGGCCCGTACCGGCTGCCCCACCCACCAGGGGCGCCTCGCGAATGACCCGCACTTCCGGCGGGGCGCGCTCGACTCGGCCCCCGAACTGCCCGAACTCCACCTCGACCGCGTTCAGATCCCCGTCCTGGCGCTGCACGGCAAGGACGACGCGGTGAGCCCGGTCGACGAAGCCCTCGCCGCGTACGCGGGTGTCCGGACGGTCCTGTTCAACGGTGGCCGGCACGACGTCCTCAACGACGCCCTGCACCGCACCGCCGCCGCCACGGTCGTCCTCTTCCTGGAGCGGCTGCGCCTGTCCCCGGGGCTGCCGCTGATCGCCGAGGAGCGGGCATGACCGTCACGACCACCGTCGCGGAGCTCCGCGAGCAGCTCGCCTCCACCACTCCCCCGACCCTGCTGGACGTCCGCTGGGCGCTGGGCGATCCACACGGACGCGAGCACTACGCCGAGGGACACCTCCCGGGCGCGGTCTACGTCGACCTGGACACGGAACTCGCCTCCGCCCCGAACCCCGGGGGCGGCCGGCATCCGCTGCCCGCGATCGGGGACCTTCAGGAGGCGGCGCGCGCCTGGGGCGTCCGCGAGGGCCGACCGGTCGTCGTCTACGACGACTTGGGCAACACGGCCGCCGCCCGGGCCTGGTGGCTCCTGCGGCACGCGGGGCTCGACCGGGTGACGCTGCTCGACGGCGCACTCAGTGCCTGGCGGGCCGCCGGACTGCCCCTGGAGTCAGGGCTTCCGCCGGATCCGTCGCCGGGTGACGTCGTCCTGCGCGCGGACGCGCTCCCCGTTCTCGATGCGGAGGAAGCCGCCGAACTGCCCCTTTCCGGGCTGCTCCTGGACGCACGGGCGGGCGAGCGGTACCGCGGGGAGGTGGAGCCGGTCGACCCGCGCGCGGGTCACATCCCGGGCGCCGTGTCCGCGCCGACCGGGGAGAACCTCGCCGCGGACGGCACCTTCCTGCCGGCCGAGGAGCTCCGGAAGCGGTTCGAGGAGCTGGGTGCCGGTACGGCGGGCCGGATCGGCGTGTACTGCGGCTCGGGCGTCACCGCCGCCCACGAGATCGCCGCGCTGGAGATCGCCGGGTTCGAAGCGGCCCTGTTCCCCGGTTCCTGGTCCGCGTGGTCCGCCGACCCGGACCGCCCGGCCACGAAGGGAAGCCGGCCATGACGACGCATTCACCGGCACTGCCGACCACCTTGGACAAGCCCTCCCGGATCACCATCCGCGGGACCACGAAGACGGGCCGCCGTGCCACGATCCCCCGTTCCGTGCGGAGGGCGGCGGGCCCCCTCGGTCTCGTCCTGCTCTGGTTCCTCACCTCGGCCACCGGGGTCCTCCCCGAGACCGTCCTGGCCTCGCCGGTCGACGTGCTCAAACAGGCTGTGGAGCTGACCAGGAACGGCGAACTCCCCAGCGCCATAGCCGCGTCGGGCCGCCGTGCGGCGACCGGATTCCTCATCGGCGCGGCGATCGCGCTGAGCCTGTCCCTGCTCGCCGGTCTGTTCCGGCTCGGCGAGGACGTCATCGACTCCTCGATGGGCATGTTCCGGGCGATCCCGTGGGTGGGTCTGATCCCGCTGTTCATCGTGTGGTTCGGCATCGAGGAGACGCCGAAGATCGCCCTCGTCGCGCTCGGCGTGACGTATCCGCTGTACTTCAACATCTACGGCGGCATCCGCTCCACCGACTCCCAACTCGTCGAGGCCGCACGGATGATGGGACTCGGCAGGCTGGGTCTGATCAGGTACGTGATCCTGCCGAGCGCGCTGCCCGGCGCCCTCGTGGGGCTCCGGTACGCGCTGTCCACCGCCTGGCTGGCGCTGGTCTTCGCCGAGCAGATCAACGCGGACGCGGGGCTCGGCTATCTGATGAGCAACGCCCAGCAGTACTTCCGCACGGACGTCATCGTGCTCTGCCTCGTCGTGTACGCGCTGCTGGGGCTCGCCTGTGACTTCGCCGTACGGATCCTTTCGCGCCGCCTGCTGACCTGGCGGGCCAACTTCGAGGGCGGGGCATAGACATGGCCGACAGTGTGGAGATACGGGGGCTTTCGCGGGCCTTCGACGGCAACACCGTGCTGCACGCACTCGATCTCGACATCCGGGAGGGCGAGTTCGTGGCCCTGCTCGGCCACAGCGGCTGCGGGAAGTCGACGCTGCTCAGGATCCTCGCCGGGCTCGACGAGGAGATCGGCGGCGAGGTCACCGTGCCCGCCCGCCGCAGTGCCGCCTTCCAGTCGCCGAGGCTGCTGCCGTGGCTGAAGGTGTGGCGCAACGTCGTCCTCGGGCTGCCCGGGCGTCCGGACCGTGCCCTGGCCGAGCGGGCCCTCGCCGAGGTCGGCATCGCCGACCGCGCCTCCGTGTGGCCCAAAACGCTCTCCGGGGGCCAGGCCCAGCGCGTCTCCCTGGCCCGCGCCCTGGTCCGCGAGCCCGAACTGCTGCTCCTGGACGAGCCGTTCGGCGCCCTGGACGCCCTCACCCGGGGCCGGGTGCAGCAGCTGGTGGCCGAGCTGTGGCAGCGGCACGGCTGCGCGATCCTCCTGGTCACCCATGACGTGGAGGAGGCACTGCTGCTCGCCGACCGGGTCCTGGTGATGGACGAGGGCCGTATCGCCCACGAGCTCACCGTCGACCTGCCGCGCCCCCGTGATCTGACCGCCCCCGAGTTCGTCTCCCTGCGCGCCCGCCTCCTGAACTGGCTCGGCGTGACCCGTACCTTGGAAGGAACCCCGTCGTGATCCGCAGAATCGCAGCCGCCGCCCTGAGCTTCTCCGCCCTGCTGGCGCTGACCGGCTGCGGCGCGGACTCCTCGGCGGACGCCTCGTCGAAGGACGGCACCCTCGTCATCGGCGACCAGGCCAAGACCCTCCAGACCATCGTCGCCGCCTCCGATGCCCTCAAGGGCGCCAAGTACAAGGTGAAGTGGGCCGAGTTCGAGGGCGCCGCCCCGCTCTACCAGGCCGTGCAGGCGGGCGCCGCCGACACGACGTACTCCGCGGATCTCCCCGCCCTCCAGGCGCTCAGCGGTGGGGTGAAGTTCAAGAACGTGGCCGCCCTGAAGAACGACGGCCGGCATGTCGGCATCGTCGTGGGCAAGGACTCCGGCATCGACAGCGTCAAGGACCTCAAGGGCCAGAAGGTCGTGGTGTCCTCGGCGAAGGGCAGCATCGCCGAGTACCTGCTGGCCAATGTGCTCGAGCAGAACGGGCTCAGCTACTCGGACGTGAAGGTGCAGTACCTGCTGCCGACCGACGCGCAGGCCGCCTTCGCCTCCGGGAAGATCAAGGCCTGGGCGACCTTCGGCGTCTACCAGGCCGTCGGTCTGGAGCAGGGCGGCAAGCTGCTCGTGGACGGTGCCGACGGCCGGGTCAGCGGTTACGGCTTCGTCGGTGCCTCCGACCAGGCCCTCGCCGACCCCTCGAAGAAGGCCGCGCTCGCCGACTTCCTCAGGCGGCTCGGTACCGCCCTGGAATGGACCAGCACCCACCAGGACGCCTACGCCAAGACCATCGAGGCCCGCAACGGCGCCGACGCCTCCGTGGCGAGGACGCTGGCCTCGGCGGCGTACGGCAAGGTCCTGCCGATCACCGACGACGTGAACAAGACCGTCCAGGACGTGGCCGACCTCATGAACGGCATCGGGGTTCTGGAGCCGAACGTGGACGTGGCGAAGTCGTCCGACACGTCTCTTCTCAACTAGGAGCCCTCATGCCTGTCGAGTTCATCAGTGCCGTCCACACCGACTCCGGAGCCTCCGGTCCCGCCGCCGCGAGCCGCACCGGCTTCGACCGCGACCATCTGCGCAGGTACGCCCGCGCCCTGGACGACGGCGGCTTCGACCACACGTTGGTCGCCTATCACTCGGCGTCGCCGGACGCCTTCCAGGTCGCCCAGTTCGTCGCGACCCACACCGAGCGCATCCGCCCGATCCTGGCGCACCGGCCGGGCGTCGTCTTCCCCACGCACGCGTCCCGTGCCCTCGCCACGCTGGACCGGATCAGCGACGGGCGGCTGAGCGTCCACATCATCTCCGGTGGCAGCGACGAGGAACAGCGCAGGGAGGGCGACTATCTCAACAAGGCCGAGCGGTACGAGCGTTCGGACGAGTACATCCAGATACTGAGGAAGGTGTGGCAGGCCGACGGGCCGGTCTCGCACGAGGGCAAACACTTCCGGTTCGAGGGCTATTACTCGGACGTGAAGCCGGTGAACGGGCTGATCCCCATCTCCGTCGGCGGCTCCTCGCCGGACGCGTACCGGGTCGGCGGACAGCAGGGCGACATCTTCGGCCTGTGGGGCGAGCCGCTGAAGGAGACCGGCGAACAGATCGCCGCCGTGAACGCGGTCGCCGAGGCCGCAGGACGCCCCCACCCGCGCATCTGGGTGTCGTTCCGCCCGATCATCGCGCCCACCGACGAACTGGCCTGGGAGAAGGCGCACCGCACGCTCGGCGTCCTCAAGGACCAGGCGCGCAACACCGAGTTGCTGCGGCACTACCGCACCGCCGGGCGCCCGGCGAACGTCGGCTCGCAGCGCCTCCTCGACATCGCCGAGCGGGGCGAGGTCCACGACCGCTGTCTGTGGACCGCCCCGGCGGTCGCCACCAACGCGGCCGGCGCGTCCACCGCCCTGGTCGGCTCTCCGGAGACCGTGGCACAGGCCCTGCTCGACTACGTCGACATCGGCTGCGACCTGCTGTCGATCCGCGGCTACGACCCGCTCAACGACGCCATCGACTACGCCCGTCACGTCCTGCCGCTCGTGCGGCAGGAACTCGCCCACCGCGCCGCCACCGGCCAAGCCGCCTGATGGAGACCCCGTGTTGTTCCGACGTTCCCTGCGCACGTCCGCCGCCGCTCTCGCCCTGCTCCTGCCGTTCGCCGTGGCCTGCGGGACCGACGCGCAGGCGGAGTCCTCCACCGTCACCCTCACCGTCGGCGCCACCGGCTGGAAGGCCGAGGAGGCCGTCCTGAAATACGCGGGTCTCGACTCGACCCCGTACAAGATCAAATGGAGCCTTTTCCAGGGTGGTGACCAGCAGCTCCAGGCCATCCGCGCAGGCGCCCTCGACCTCGCCTCCTCCAGTGAGATCCCACCGGTCTTCGCCGCCGCCGACGGCAGCGCGAACTTCAAGGTCGTCGCCGTGCGGAAGGGCGCGACCCTGAACCAGGAGATCGTCGTGCCCAAGGGCTCGAAGGTGACCGGCATCGCCGGCCTCAAGGGCAAGAGGATCGGCTACGTCCAGAACACCACCGCCCACTACTTCCTCTACGAACTGCTCAAGCAGGCGGGCCTGAAGTGGTCCGACGTCGACGCCAAACCCCTGCTCCCCAACGACGGCCTCGCCGCCCTCAACGGCGGCGGCATCGACGCCTTCGCCTCCTACGGCACCTCGATCATCACCGCCCACCAGCAGGGCGCCACGACGGTCGGCTCCGGCAAGGACATCCTGTCCGGCAACTTCCTCTGGTCGGCGCGGGACAGCGTGCTGAACAGCCCGAAGCAGAAGGCCGCCGCCGCCGACCTGATCGCCCGGATCACCAAGGCGTACGCCTACGTCCGCGACGGCCGCCTCGACGGCTTCGCCCAGGTCACCGCCGACGCCACCCACCAGCCCCTCGCCCAGGCCAGGAAGGACCTCACGGACGCCCAGGCGCAACGCCCCACGCAGGCCCGCACGGTGGGCGACGACGCCATCGCCTCGCAGCAGAAGGTCGCGGACGTGTTCACCGAACTAGGAGCGCTGAAGGAGCACTTGGACGTGAAGACGTTCTGGACGACCGAGCTCAACGCCGATCTCGAGAAGGCCCTGTGACCGGGCGCATCGCGGATCTGGCCGCGGAGTACGACCGCACGGCCGCCTTTCCGGCCGACTCCCTGCGCATCGCCCACGAAGCGGGGCTGCTCACCGCCACCATCGGCGAGCAGTACGGCGGCGGGGGCGCGGGCGTCGAGGAGAGCGCCCGCATCCTGCACTCCCTGGGCCGGGCCGACCCGTCCGTCGCCCTGATCGCGGCGATGACGCTCGCCGGCCACGCCCGTCAGGCCGTACAGCCGCACTGGCCCGAGGAGTTGTACGCGCGCGTGGTGAAGGAGTCCTTCGAGCGTCCCGTGCTCCTCAACCACGCGCGCGTGGAGCCCGATCTGGGGTCCCCCGCACGGGGCGGGCTGCCCGCGACCCGCGCCAGGCGCACGGCGGACGGGTGGGCGGTCAGTGGCACCAAGCGGTTCGTGACGGGGGCCGAGGGGCTCGACTGGTTCCTGGTGTGGGCGACCACCGACGAGGACGAGCCGCGCGTGGGCACCTTTGTGGTGTCCGGCGGCTCGCCCGGAATCGAGATCACCGGCCGCTGGGACCAGTTGGGGCTGCGGGCCAGCGGCAGCCACGACGTGACCTTCCGGGACGTGGAGGTGCCGCACGGGCAGGTGATCGGGATCGGGCCGCACGGCCCTGCCGCCGAGCAGGACAACCGGGCCGGCGCCGCCCTCCATCTCCCCCTCGCCGCCCTCTACTTGGGCGTCGCCCGGGCCGCGCAGGCGTTCTTCCACACGTTCGCCCACGCACGCGTGCCCGCCAACCTCGGTCACCCGGTGGCCCGTACGGAACGTTTCGGTCGTACGGCCGGGGAGATCGAGGTGCTGCTGGCCGCCGCCGAGCAGCTGGTGTTCGACGGTGCCGCGAAACTGGACACCGGCGACACGTCATACACACCGGAACAGGCCCTGGGGGCCCGCGTGTTGGCGGACCGGCACGGTGTGCGGGCCGTGGAGCTGGCGGTACGGCTGCTGGGTAATCCGGGGCTGTCGCGTGGCAATCCTCTGGAGCGGCACTTCCGGGACATCCAGTGCGCGCCGGTGCACGCGCCCCAGGAGGACATCTCCCTGCTCGCGATCGGAACGAAGGCGCTGAACCCATGACGGCAACGCGGGACACCACCGTGTCGGCGCGCTTCCTGGGGCTGCTGGCCCGCGATCTGCCGCCCGACAGGCTGAGCACGGACCCGGGCGTGCTCACCGCCCACGCCACCGACCGCTCGGGCACCCGGCCCACCGGCGAACCGCTGGCCGTGGTGCATGCCCGGCGCACGGAGGACGTGACCGTCACGCTGCGGCACGCCCACGAACTGCGCGTCCCGGTCGTCCCCCGGGGCGCGGGCACCGGGCTGTCGGGCGGGGCGACGGCGGACGAGGGCGCCCTGGTGCTGGACCTCTCCGGGATGAACCGCATCCTCGAACTCTCGGCCGACGACCAGCTCACCGTCGTCGAACCAGGCGTGATCACGGCCGAGTTGGACCGGGCCGCTGGCGCGCACGGACTGCGGTACGCGCCCGATCCGGCGAGTGCGGCCCTGTCCACGATCGGCGGGAACATCGCGACCAACGCGGGCGGTCTGCGGTGCGCGAAGTACGGGGTGACCCGGGACAGCGTGCTCGGTCTGGAGGCCGTCCTCGCCGACGGGACGGTGATCGGCACCGGTCGTCGTACGGTCAAGGGGGTCACCGGCTATGACCTCACCGCGCTGCTGACCGGCTCGGAGGGCACCCTCGCGGTGATCACCTCGGCGACGCTTCGGCTCAGGCCGGTTCCCGTGGCGACGGCCACGCTCGCCGCCTACTTCCCGTCCTTCGAGGCGGCGGCCGAGGCGTCGTACGCGATCGCCCGGGCCGGGGTCGAACCCGCGCTGGCCGAGCTCGTCGACGGGCCCGTGCTGCACGCCATCGACCCGGCGCTGCGGGAGCGGGGGGCCGCGCTGCTGGTGGTGCAGTGCGACGGGGCGGGTGCGGCGGCCGAGGCGGCAGTCGTCGCCCGGCTGCTCGAGCCCCTCGCCTCGACGGTGGAGACGACGGAGGATCCCGTCGAGGCCGAGGCGCTGCTGGCCGCCCGCCGGCTCGCGCTGCCCGCGCTGGAGCGGCTGGGCCGGCCGCTGATCGAGGACATCGCGGTACCTCGCTCCCGGCTCGCTCGGGCCGTGCGGGAGATCCGGGCGATCTCGGCCCGGCACGACGTTCCGGTGTTCACCATCGCGCACGCGGCGGACGGCAACCTGCACCCGATCATCGTCGTCGACCCGGACCTGGACCGGCTGCCGGACGCCGCGTGGGAGGCGGCCGGAGAGATCTTCGCGCTGGCGCTCAGGCTCGGGGGCACGCTGACCGGCGAACACGGGGTGGGCGTGCTCAAGCGGCAGTGGGTGGCCGAGGAACTCGGTCCCGCCGCGCACGCGTTGCAGCGCCGGATCAAGGAGGTGTTCGATCCGCGGGGCATTCTCAACCCCGGAAAGGCGCTGTGAAACCCGCGTCCGCTCCTGCCCGGCATGACCGCCCGTCCGCGGGTCATGTTGAACAGCAGACGCCGAGCGGGGAAGGGGGTGGCCGCCTTGGCCGTGGGAGAGGACCGGGCCGCCGGGTTCCACAGCTACGCGACGAACTCCCTCGAGGAGGCGCACGACGCCATCGCGGCCCACTACTACGACCTGCGTCTCGAAGTAATCGGCCGGGCCACGGAGTTCGAGACCAGGCTCAGTGTCGTCGACCTCGGCGCGCTCACCGTGGGCGATGTCCGCTTCGGCACCGAGATGCGGATGAGTTTCGGCGAGCCGGGCGTGTACCACGTCGCCGTGCCCTTCGGCGGCTGCTTCAGCGTCCAGGAGGGGCACGGGGGCACGGATTTCGCGACCGAGCGGCGGGCGCTGGTCTTCGATCCGGCGCGGGACATCCTCGTCGACACCTGGTCCGCCGACTGCCAGGCACTCACCGTCAAGATCGACAAGGCGGCCGTGCTCAGGCAGCTGGAGGTGCTGCTGGGCCGGTCGGTGCGGCGCCCGCCGCGCTTCGGGCCGTACATGGACGTCTCTCGCGGGCCGGGCCTGAGCTGGATGCGCCTCGCGATGTGGAACCTGCTCGAGCGGAACGTCCCGCTCGGACTGCTGAGCCATCCGATGATCCGCGGCCGTCTCGAGCAGACCCTCCTGGAGGGAATGCTGCTGGCCACCGACCACACCTTCCGCGACGCGCTGGAGGCCCCTCCCCCACCGATGCGCCCGGCGTCGGTGAAGCGGGTCATGGAGGCCGTTCAGGAGCTGCCCGCCGAGCCGTACGACGCGAACCGGCTCGCGGACATCGCCCAGGTCAGTCTGCGCACCCTGCAGGAAGCTTTCCGCAGCAATGTCGGCATGTCGCCCATGGCATACGTCCACGAGGTGCGGCTCCAGCGCGTCCACCGGCAGCTGCGGGCGGCGGCGCCGGGCACGACGACCGTGACGCAAGTGGCTCACGCGTGGGGGTTCGTCCATCTGGGCCGGTTCGCGCGGCGGTACCGGGAGCGCTACGGGGAGTCACCCTCGCAGACCCTGCGCGCCGCATGAGCCGTTGCGCCCGCCGATCCGCCGCGTTTTGCGGACATGCGCCACGTATTCCGGAGCGACGGCCTGCCGGATCGGTCCTATGGTCGGGTCACGGCGATCGCACCGCGCGCCGGGGATGAGCAGGGTCGGCGCCGCTCATCTCTGTTTTCGCAGGCGAGAACCGGGGTGCGGCGGCGGGAGCAGTGCGCACCCCTCTGCGGGCCCGGCCGCTCCCCCTCCGTCGCATGTGGTGGCCGGGCCCCACTGCGTGATCAGCCCCTAGGGCCGAGCCAGCAGTGTGCGCACGCCCTCGGACGTGAGCGTCAGCGGATGCGAGGAGCTGGCGTCGATCGAGAGCGACAGATCCCCGTCCGGCCACTGCGCGGCGAGCGCGCCCAGCGGCACCAGACGGTAGCGGGAGACGAACGGAAGCAGTTCGGCCATCTCCGTCTCCGAGGTGAACACGGGCACCACGGGAGCGCCGTCCTGCTGTTCCAGCACGGGCAGCGCCACGGTCGTGTCCTCGTCCGCGGCGTCGTCGGGCACCGGAATGAGCACGTCGCTGGTGGCGAGCGTGTCCAGCGCCGTCGCGTCCTCGGTGTTCTGCGTCAGCGCGTCCAGCGCCCGCTGGGCCGGTGTGACGGTGTTGTCATTGGCGGGTGTGTCCATGGCAGATCCCCTGGTAGCGGCGGTCGTGCGGCCCCGCCCGCGGACATGATCGCCCGGGGCGCGGTGCTGCTCGCGTACCCGAGCGTGCCCAGAGCATGCGTTCGGGACGTCAGGGAATCAGCGCGATGTGCTCGGAGGGCAGACCGAGGGTGTCGCATCCGACCCGCCGCAGGAGAGGCTCGTACATGCCGGGTCCCACATGGGTCCAGTACGTGGCCGCGTCCCGGAAGTAGCGCTGCATCCGTTCGCCGTCGCGTGCGTGACGGGCGCCTGCCGTGCGGAACAGGATGCCCTGGAGGACGTCCCAGGCCATACGCCCCGCGTTCAGGAACGTCAGGGCGAGCCGGTTGTCCTCGACCGCCGTGAAGGGTGCCTCGCCGCTGACGTTGCGGCGGCAGGCCTCCATCCAGTCCTCGGAGGTCTGTCTGAGGGCCGCCTCGGCCAGGTGGATCACGCCGAGGGCCTCGCCGAGGTGGCGCTGGTAGTCGTGCAGGTCGGCGCGGGTGCGGTCGGGCTCCAGGAGCAGGGGGCGGGCCGCGACGATCCGGGCGTACTCGTCGGCGGCGGCGTACGCGGTGCCGACCATGACGGCGGCCAGCTCGCCGTGGAAGAAGCTCGGCGCACGTCCCGCGTACATCGGGTTGCCGTGCAGTTCGGAGCCGACGCTGCCGCCCTCCACGGGCAGGTCCAGGAGGCTGGTCTCACGCGTGAAGTGCGCGGGGACACGGGCCTGGTCCATGCGGATGCTGTTGGATCCGGTGCCGCGCAGACCGAGGGCGCCCCGCCAGTCGTCGAGGACCGTCCACGCCGAGCGCGGGGCGACGAACAGCACGGGTGTGCCCGCGCGCAGGGTCTGGCCGAGGTAGTGCGTGGAGTAGGGGGCGCCCGAGGAATAGGGCCAGGTGCCGTCGAGGATCACATGGTCGGGGCCGTCGGGCTGTGCGATGCCCACCGGCGCGACGGTGGAGGCGGCCCGGAAGTCGCCGTCGGTGCCGAAGAGTTCGTCCTGGGCCTTCTCGTCGAAGACCGTGCAGGCCTGGAGGACATGGGCGGCGGTCAGGGACAGGGCCCAGCCGGTGGAGGGGCAGCCGCGGGCGATCTCGACGACCACACGGTAGAACACGGGCAGGCCGAACTCGTGGCCGCCGTAGCGGCGCGGCTGCAGGATCCGGTAGAAGCCGGCCCTCAGGAAGTCGTCGTGGGTGTCCTCGGGGTAGTGCGTGAGCCGTTCGGTCTCCGCCTGGCGTGCGAGCAGCGCGGGCCTGAGGGCCACGGCCCGTTCGATGATCTCCCGCTCGGTGAGGCCGGTCTCGGGTGCGGCGGTCACGATGCCTCCTGGCGGGTGGGAGTCGTCCGTTCGTGCTGCGCTACGAGCGATTCAACACGGCCGAGCGCTGCCCGGTACCGACCGGATATCGCCAAGCGCCTTCAGGCTCCGATCAGTTGATCCACGGTGACGACCCGGACCATCGGCCCGTACAGCTCCATCACGTCCAGCGCCCTGGCGTGCGAGTCGTCGTCGACGCCGGCGCACGCGTCGGACACCACCAGGGTCTCGACCCCCGCGTCGGCGGCGGCGAGGGCCGTGGACAGGACGCAGCAGTCGGTGCTGACACCGGCCAGGACCAGGCGGCCCCCGGGGCCGACACGGGTGGCGAGTTCGGGGGTCCACTTGCCGAAGGTGGTCGCGTCCATGATGTGCGGTGCCCGGTCGGCGAACTCGTCGGTGAGCCGCCACAGCGGGGCGTCCGGCGGTTGCAGAGCGAAGGGCCACCGCGCGTAGTACGCCCGCCAGGCACCGGCGGGCTCGTCGGGGGCCACGAAGCGGGTGAACGTGACCCGTTCGGCGAAGGCCGGCAGCAGCCGCCGTACGCCTGCCGCCGCCTCGGTGAAACGAGGGGTGGCCCAGGGACTGCCGGGCTCGGCGAAGACGCGCTGCATGTCGATGACGGCGAGCAATCCGGTCGTCATACGGCGCCCTCCTGTGCGCGGACGCACCCGCGGCCGAGGGCCAGCGTGCCGAGGAAGCCGAGCGCCAGGGCGGCCAGCACCCCGAGGTTGGCGTAGGCCCAGGCGCCGGACTTGCCGCCGAGACCGAAGGGGTCGAGGAGATAGCCCTGCCAGTCCAGCCAGCTCGCGGCCGAGTTGGTGACCAGGCCCCAGCCGAGGGCGGTGGCGAGAACCGTCAGGATCAGCGGGGTGGGCGGCACGTCGCCGTAGCGGCCGCTCGGACGGTAGAGGTCGGTCTCGTCGTAGTCACGGCGGCGCAGGGAGAGGTCGGCGAGCATGATGCCGCACCAGGCGGCGATGGGGACGCCGAGGGTGGTGAGGAAGCCCATGAACTGGCCGAGGAAGTCGTCGGCGAAGAACACGATGTAGAGGGAGCCCGCGATCATCAGGACGCCGTCGACGAGTGCCGCGAGCGGGCGCGGGATCCTGATGCCCGCCGAGAGCAGGGCGAGGCCCGAGGAGTAGATGTCGAGGACTGCGCCGCCGACCAGTCCGAGAACCGCGACGACGGCGAAGGGCACCAGGAACCAGGTGGGCAGGAGGGTGGTGAGCGCGCCGATCGGGTCGGCGGCGACGGCCTGGTTGAGCGTGGTGGACGATCCGGCCAGCAGCAGTCCGAAGACCAGCAGGAGCAGCGGGGCCACGGAGGCGCCGAAGGTGGTCCAGCCGACCACGCCCCGGCTCGACGAAGTGCGTGGCAGATAGCGGGAGTAGTCGGCGGCGGCGTTGACCCAGCCGAGACCGAAGCCGGTCATCATGAAGACCAGCGCGCCGATGAACTCCTGGGCGGAGCCTGCCGGGAGGGCGCTGACGGTGCTCCAGTGGATGTGGTCGGCGACCAGCCCGACGTAGACGACGGTCAGCACGCCCGTCACCACGGTGATCACGGTCTGGAGCCGCATGATCAGGTCGAAGCCCATCACCCCGCCGACGACGGTGAGCCCCGCGACCACGATCAGGGCGATCACCTGGGTCTCGGTGCCGCCGCCCCAGCCGAGCCGTCCGAAGACGGTCGCCGTGGCCAGGGTGGCGAGGGAACACAGGACGGTCTCCCAGCCGACGGTGAGCACCCAGGAGACCACCGACGGAAGGCGGTTGCCGCGCACCCCGTAGGCGGCACGGCTGAGCACCATCGTCGGCGCGGAGCCCCGCTTGCCG
This sequence comes from Streptomyces doebereineriae, assembly GCF_031845645.1. Lineage (NCBI taxonomy): Bacteria > Bacillati > Actinomycetota > Actinomycetes > Kitasatosporales > Streptomycetaceae > Streptomyces > Streptomyces doebereineriae. The sequence continues at coordinate 66,893 of NZ_JAVREZ010000005.1, read as the reverse complement.
GCGACCGCGACGAAGCCGCACAGCAGGAACGAGAAGACGATCCCGATCACGCCGGCCACCAGCGCCTGCCAGAAGGAGATCCCGAAGCCCAGCGCGAAGGAGCCGTAACTCAGGCCGAGGATGGACACGTTGGCGCCGAACCACGGCCAGAACAGCGTCCGCGGGGTGCCCTTGCGTTCGGCGTCGCCGATCACGTCCAGCCCGTGGGTCTCCACCTGGAGCTGCCGGACGGTGGATCTGCTGTCGGGGGATCCCGAGGAGTCTGTCATCGTCGAACCTGCCTGTTCAGATGTGTTGGGGCGACGGTAGGCAGGGGGCGCGGGGGCGTCAATCACGCAACGCCTGCCAGACCCGCCCTATGACTTCCGAGGATCACAGCCGTCCCGCGCTCCCCTGTACTGGATTGCGAGCCGACGAGAGGTCGGAAACGGCTGAGCCCGCTGTGGTACGGCCGGGGAAGGACGGGGGTGTCCGCGGTGCGGGCTTCGAGGTTTGTCTCCGCAGTGGCGCTGTCCGTGTGTGTGACCACCCTGGGGGGCGGTTGCGCGGACGGCGGCGACGGGAGCGGTCCGGGGTCCGTACCACGGTCCGTCCGTGCCCAGGACGATCTGCTGAAGAGCGCCGAATCGGCGCTTGTACGACGGTGTCTGACGGAGCGACAGATACCGACGCGTTCCGTCGGCGACGATGGGCAGGGTCGGGGAGTCGCACCGCAGCGGGAGTTCCCGTACGGGATCGACGATCCCGGCTGGGCGGCCCGGCACGGTTTCGGCATCCCGGTGGAGCGCGGCTCTCGGGAGCCGGGGGTCAGTGCCTCGGAGGAGCAACAGCGCCTGTCCGACGCCCTGTTCGGCACCGGGCGCCGCGAGCTGTCCACCCGCACGGCCACCGGGCTGGTCGTCCAGGCCAACAGCGACGGTTGTCTCGCCGAGGCACAGCGGGTCCTCTACGGCGACCTGGGCCGCTGGTTCCGCACCGAGGTCACGGTCAACAACCTCGCTGCCGCCGCTCACCGGCGGGTGACCCAGGACCCGGTCTACCGGGCCGCGCTCGCCCGCTGGTCGCACTGTGTCGCACCCGTACAGGAGGCCGACACCCCCGGGGAGCTGCGCAGTGCGTGGCAGCGCCGGGCCCGTGGCCTCGCTCCACGGGAAGCGACCGCTCTGCAACAGCGGTACGCCGTGACCGAGGCGCGGTGCGTGCGGCGCACGGACCTCGCCCGGACCGGTGCGCGGCTGGAGAAGCGGTACGCCGCCGAACTGCGCGCCGAGTACGCCGACGTGATCGCCGAGCACCGGCAGCTGCGGGACCACGGGCTCCGGTACGCCGTGCGACACGGCCTCTGAGGCTCATTCCTGTCACCTCACCAACACCACATCGAAGGGATCGACATCATGCGCAAGACCTTCATCACCGCGGCCGGACTGTTCCTCGCCGCCGGCACCGCCCTGGCCGTTGTACCGGGCACGGCCCAGGCCGCCGCACCCTGCGGCCAGGGGAGCTTCTGCGCCTACACCGACGCCAACTACGGCGGACTGGCGGTGGGTTGGACCGGCGACGACGGCTGGTGGGAGAGCAACATCGCGGACGAGGACAGCTCGTGGGCCAACCACGGCATCTCGGGCCCGGGCATCAAGGACCACGTCAAGGTGTACGCCAGTGCCTGGCAGGGCGGCGGCGTCACCATCTGCCTGAGCCCCGGCCAGGAGGTGCCGTACAACGCGGGCGCCAACGACCGGGGGGACTCGCACACCTGGACCAGCAGCTGCTGAACACACGGCACCGGCCGCTGAACGGTGGGGGCGAACCTGCCCCCGCTCACGTCCGGCACACCGGGGCGGAGCGGTGAGCGTGCTCTCCCCGCGAGCGCGGCGGCCGCATCAGTCGGCCCGAGCCGGCCCGGCGTCATCGCCGCCGCGGCCGGTGCCGTGGTGGCGGGCTGCTTCCTCGCGCACCGGATCGGCAGGGTTCGCCGATGACGCACCACGGCGGACAGGCGGTCTCCCTGGCCCGTTTCGTGCCGGTGCACCGGCGTCACCGGGGCCTTCCGGCGGGCCCCACCAGGGCGGTCAGCCGTACGAGTTCAGCGGTGCTTGATGCCGGCCTGGGCGCCGGGGGCGAGGGTGGGTTCGGTGACGGGGACGTCGCCGAGGGCCTGGTCGACGGCGGTCAGCAGGTCGTCGGACAGTTCCACGCCGGAGGCGGCGGCGTTGGCGTGGACCTGGTCGGGGCGGGAGGCACCGGTGATCGCGGAGGCGACCTCGCCGCGGCGCAGGACCCACGCGAGCGCCAGGGTGGCCATGCTCGTCCCCGCCTCCTCCGCGATCGGGACGAGGCGCTGGACCGCTTCGAGGATGGCGTCGCTGTAGACGAGGTCCTGGGAGACCGCCATGTCCGCGGAAGCGAACCGGCTTCCCTCGGGGACGGGTTGTCCGGGCTTGTACTTGCCGGTCAGTACCCCCTGCGCCAGCGGCGACCAGACGATCTGGGAGATGCCGTTGGCGGCGCACAGGCCGAACACCTCGGCCTCGGGTGCCTGCCAGAGCATGGAGTACTGCGGCTGGGAGGAGACGAAGAGATCGGGGCCGGCGAGGTCGATCGCCGCCTGGATCTGCTCGGGGGTCCACTCGCTGAAGCCGATGTAGCGGGCCTTGCCCTGCTCGACGACTTTCTGGAACGCCTCGACGGTGTCCTCGATCGGCACACTGGAGTCGAAACGGTGGGCCTGGTACAGGTCGACATGGTCGGTCCTGAGGCGGGTGAGGGAGGCGTCGATCTGCTGGGCGATGTGGGCGGGGGACAGTCCGCGGTCGGCAGGGTCGTCCGACATCGGGAAATAGACCTTGGTGGCCAGGATGTAGGAGTCACGGGGGTGGGCGGACAGGATCTCGCCCCAGGCCGTCTCGGCGGCTCCCCGCCCGTAGGCGTTGGCGGTGTCGAAGAAGTTGATGCCCGCGTCGAAGGCCGCCTCGGTGCAGGCACGGGTCGCGTCCGCCTCGACGCCGCCGGAGTAGGTGAGCCAGGACCCGAGCGAGATCTCCGAGACGTTCAGGTCCGAGCTACCGAGTGTGCGGTACCGCATGGTTGTCGCTCCTTGTGTCGGGTGGGCCGCCGGCTCCCGGGCAGGCTTACGAGGCTGCTGTCCACTACACCGATGACCATGCCACGCGTCCGTCGCCACCGTCGTCGCGGCGGTCGGTGTCACTCGGCGGCGAGCTGATGGTCGGCCCAGACGTAGCTCTCGGGCAGCAGGTCGGTGATGCGCACGGTCCGCGTGCGGGCGTCTTCGCAGACGATCACCTCGAGGTCGGGGAAGTAGTCGAGGAGGACCTGACGGCACCGGCCGCACGGCGGAACGACCCCTCGGTCGCGGTCGCCCACGGCGACGATCGTCTCCAGTTCGTAGGCGCCCTGGGCGGCCGCCGTGCCGATGAGGACCAGTTCGGCGCAGGGGCCTCCCGTGAAGTGGTAGGCGTTCACGGCGGTGATGATCCGCCCGTCGCGGGCACGGGCCGCGGCTGCCATGGTGTGGTTGTCGCCTCGGCACCGTGTGCGAGCGACGTGCGCCGCGGCCTGGACGAGTTCGTGATCGACGGGGTGGGTCTGCGAGGTCAACTTCTCTGCCTTGGTCGTTGGTTCAGCCGACGTGGACAGTATCGGCGGTGGGTCGGCTCCGGGAGTCATGCGCGCTCGAAAAGGATCAGTTGGAAGCGGATCACCCCGCCCGTTCGCGCGCGATCACCTGCCCCTACTCTTCCTCTGTTCGAGACACCCACGGACACAGGGGCAAGACGGGGGAAGCAACATGACATACCGGCGCGCGGTCATACCGGCCCTGGTCGGGGGCCTGCTGTTCACGCTGTTGCTGTGGTGGGCGGGGGCGAGCGCGGAGGCACTGCAACTGCGTGGCAGCACCAGCGTGTTCGACGTGGACTCCGTGAACGAACTCCGGCGATGGCTCATGCCCTGGTCGTACGATTCCTCGGTGGCCCTGCCCTCCGACGGATCCGCGGACGCGGGCACGGGCGGAGACACCCGGTACGCCAGTCTGTACAGCACCGCTATGCAGATCAGATTCGTGGCCGTCTTCGCTTTCTTCCTGGCCGGCACATTGCTCCTGCTCCGCAGGATCCCGCCGACGCGGGGCCGTACCCCGGCCACGCTGCTCGCCCTGTGGGCCTGGGCACCGGTGTCCGCGACCTTGGCCGTGACGGTCTCCGCGCCCTGGCTGATCGCGTCCCGGCCGCACAGCAGCTACCGGGTCCTGACGCAGCTGGCGGGGGTGATCGCCTCGAGCGGACCGGTCCCGGTGTTCGCGGGGCTGCTGACCGCCCTGCTCACGGTGCTCGTGGCGCGTGTCTGCGCCAAGGGCGCGGAACCACTCCCCCGGCGCGATGTGCCGGCGCGCCCCGCCCGACTGGCGGCGAGCGTCGGAACCGCCGTGGTCGCGCTGTCCCTGGTGGTCCTGTCGTACCAGTCGGCGGCGGCCTGGATACAGACCACGTTCAGTGGCGCGGGCCTGCTGTCCGAGCCCGGTGACCTGCTGCGTCAGTGGCTGCTGCTCGGCGCCTGGGCGGGGCCGTCGACCGCGCCCCTCGGACACTGGCTGCTGTACCGGGCCGCCGACGGGCTCCTGTTGGGCGTGGTGTGGTGGTCACTGCGTCTGCTGCCCGGCCTGCTCACCCGGACCACCGTGCCGGCGATGGCGGTGGGCACGGTCTGCGCGACCGTGCTGGGACTCTTCGCAAGCCAGGTCCTGCACATGGCGATCGACGACACCGCCGCCGTGTGGGGTCCCGTGCACGTGTTCTCCGCTCTGGGCTCAGGCGTCCCCGCCGCCCTCACCTTCGGCGTCACGGCAGGACTGGCGGCCTTCGTGACACTGCGGCTGGCCGGGGACCGCGAGCCCATGCCCTCGTCTGTTGTCCCTGCTTGAATCCCTGGCAGCATGCGGTGATGCGTATCAACACCGCTTACGAGGGGGCCCTCGGCGACTACTTCGCCGACAACGCGACCGACGGCCCCTACAACGCTCACACCGACCGGCCCGCCATGTTCGCCCTGGCCGGTGATGTCACCGGGCTGCGGGTCCTGGACATCGGCTGCGGCGCCGGGCACTACGTCACGGAACTGCGGGCGCGCGGCGCGGCCGAGGTGGTCGGCGTCGAGGGCAGCGCGACGCTGCTGCGCCATGCCCGCGACCGCATCGGCGACGATGCCGCCGTCACCCTGTACCACCACGATCTGGAGGAACCACTCGGCTTCCTGCCGGACGACTCGTTCGACCTGGTGGTCATGGCCCTGGTGCACCATCACCTGGAGGCCCGCCGGCAACTGCTGGCCGAACTGCACCGCGGCTTGCGTCCCGGCGGGATCCTGCTGGTCTCCACGGTCCACCCGACCGCCGACTGGGTCTGGCACGGCGGCTCCTACTTCGACGAGGACCGTGTCGAGACGCGTTTCGGGGACAGCGGCACCACGAACTCCCACCGCCGTATGACGATGCAGACCTTCCTGGGCGAACTCCTCGACGCCGGCTTCGCGTTGGAGCGATTCGTGGAGCCACGGGCCACGGAGGCCGCCCGCCAGGTCGACGAGGTCCGCTACCTCAAGACTCTTCGGACGCCGTTCTTCGTCGCCGTCCGCATGCGGAAGATCTAGAGAACCAAGTCATGGCGTGCCGGCGGGAGGCTGCGCATCGACGCCGACTCGCCCCCGAGGCCCAGGCCGATCCATGGCGCCTGGGCCTCCCGCAGGTCTTGACCCCGCTCCCTCGGACACGTACAACGTTCTCCAGTAGAAAACGTTTACTCGATGGAGAGGCCGCGTCCACCATGAGAACCACACAGGACCGGGAAGAGCCCGCGCGGAACGGAGCCGGCAGCCCGGGGGCGCTGTCACGTCGGGGTGTCCTCAAGGGCACGGCCGTCACCGTCGGTCTGGCCGCGGCGGGGGCCGGCACCGCGCAGCCGGCCCACGCGGCCGAAGGAGCGGCCGGCTCAGGGCAGTCGGACTGCGCGACCGCGCGCATGGGCGGCAACGCCATCACGATGTCGGTGGTGGACGGAGCGCTCCGGTGGTCCGTCCACCACCACGGCAGGACGGTCGTCGACACGTCCGTCCTGGGCCTCGAACTGAGCGACGGTACCGTCCTCGGCAGCGACGTGAAGGTGACCCGCAACCAGCACGGGACCGCCCGTACCACCTGGAACCCGGTGTACGGGCGCAACGCCACCGTCACCGACCACTACCAGGAGCAGCGGTGGAACCTGCGGGACACCGCCTCGGGGGCCCGCTTCGGCGTCCAGATCCGCGCCTACCGGACCGGTGTCGCGCTGCGCTACCTCCTGCTCGACGAAGGCACCGCCACCATCGCCGGTGAACTGACCACGTTCGCCTTCCCCGACGACACCACCGTCTACAGCGCCCGCGACGAGGACGCCTACCTCCCGGTGGCGCCGGGCTCCATCCCGGTCACCGGCACCTCCACCACGGACAACGGCCCCCTCACCGACCTGCCGCTCACCGCCACCCTCACGGACGGGCTCATCGCCTGCGTCTGCGAGTCGGCCCGGCTCGGCTTCCCGCGCCTGATGCTCGGTTCGACCGACGGGCAGCCCGGCACCCTGTCCGCCTTCCTGATGGAACACACCGCCCGTGGCACCGGCCCGGTCGAGCCGGCCAGCACGGTCACGACTCCCTTCGCCACGCCGTGGCGCGCGGTAGTAATCGGTTCCGCCCATGCCGAACTGGTCGACAACGCCGAGCTGATCCTCAACCTGGCCCCGCCCGGCGCCCTGGCCGACACCTCGTGGATCAAGCCGGGCAAGGTCTTCCGCTGCGAGCTCAGCACCGCCGCGGGCCTGGCGGGCGTCGACTTCGCCGTGGCCCGGGGCCTGGAGTACGTCGAGTACGACGCCGGCTGGTACGGCCCCGAGTTCACGACCACCGACGCGACCGAACCGATAGCGGCCATCGACCTCCCGTCCGTCATCTCGTACGCCACGAGCAAGGGCATCGGTGTCTTCCTCTACGTCAACCGGCTCGCGCTGACCGACGCGGACTCCCTCTTCGGCCTCTACAAGGGCTGGAGTGTCGCGGGCATCAAGCTCGGCTTCATCAACGACGGTACGCGGACGATGACCGACCAGATCACCGACTGGGCGAAGACAGCCGCCAAGTACCAGTTGCTCATCGACATGCACGACGACGTGCGGCCGTTCGGCTACGAACGCACCTACCCCAACTGGATCAGCCTGGAAGGTGTCCGGGGCAACGAGCAGTTCCCGACCGCCACGCACAACGTGACGCTGCCCTTCGCCCGCAACATCGGCGGCCCGATGGACTACACCATCTGCTACGGCCAGTCACGGGACAAGACGACCAACACCCACCAGATGGCCATGGCCGCGGTGTACTACCAGCCCCTCAACTTCCTCTTCTGGTACGACAAGCCGTCCAAGTACGCCAACCCGGCGAACTGGCCGGGACTGCCCTGGTTCAACGCCGTCCCCACGACCTGGGACGAGAGCCGGACCCTGGCCGGGTCGATCGGCGAGTACGTGGCGGTGGCCCGTCGGAGCGGCGACACCTGGTACCTCGGGGCCATGACCAACGAGACCTCCCGGGTCCTGGCGATCCCGTTGTCGTTCCTGGGCGGTGGCACCTACACGGCAACCGTGTACGCCGACGGCACCCCCGGGGCCGCGCCGTACCAGACCCCGGTCGTGGTCAGCACCCGGTCCGTCACCGCGGACAGCACACTGAGCGTGGCCATGGCCCCGGCGGGCGGCCAGGCGGTCGTCCTGAAGCCGAGCTGACCCCGCTCCGGAGTCAGCGGGCGGTAACGTCGACGCACATGACAGCAGAGTCACCGACGCAGACTGTGCAACGCCTGTTCCCGCTGCTCGCCGAGGGGAAGAGCGCGGAGGCGGCGGCTCTGTTCGCCGACTCCGTCTCGTTCTCCATCCCGCACCCGCCGGGCATTCCGTGGGTACCGGAGGTCGACTCGGGGGACGGCATGCGGACCTTCTTCGAACTGCTGCAGACCCATGTGCGGGCCAAGGAGGTCGACCTCCGCCAGGTCATCGCCGAGGGCGAGGACGTGGTGCTCATCGGGCGCATGGTCTCCGAGGTCAAGCAGACAGGACGGGACATCGACACCGCGTTCGCCCTGCACACCACGGTCCGGGACGGCCGGATCACCCGCTACCACCTCTATGAGGACACCTACGCGGTCGCCAGGGCCTACTTCGGCGACTGACCGTCGGTGCGGGTCTCTCAGCCCTCGGCCGCCCGATCCGCCCAGTCGCGGAGCAGCCGGATCGTGCGGTCGACGTGCTCCTCGTGCAGATAGTGCCCTGAGTCCGGCCAGTGCTCCACGCGGGATCCGGGCGCGTGCAGTGTGCCGCGTTCCCATGCGGCCGCTTCCTCCGACGTCCACACGGTGAGCGCGGGCTGGGTGCGCAGCCGGAGGTGAACCTCGCTGTGCGGGCGGATGCCGACCGCGCCCGGGTCGGTGTACATGCCGGCGTACGCCTGGGCGATGACATGGTCGGGCGTGCCCAGCATGGTGCGGACGTGGGCCGTGCGCAGGCCCTGCGGTGCGTCCGGGCCGAACGCCCCGGCGACGAACTCGGCGGCCGCGCGGGCCCCCCGTTCCCGGTATGCGGCGAGCCGGGCCGGGATCCCGTCCACCTCGGCGCCGTGTGCGCCATGTGCGGGATCGAGGGCGATCACCGACCGGACGAGTGCGGGATGCCGTACGGCCAGCAGGTTGGCCACCTGCCCGCCCATGGAGTGTCCGACGGCGACCACCGGACCGGTGCCCAGGGATTCGAGGAGCCCCGCGAGATCGTCGGCCATGGCCACCGGAGTGTTGCCGTCCGACGGCACCGGTGAGCGGCCGTGCCCCCGCAGATCCGGTACGACGAGACGGAACCGGCCCGCCAGCGTCTCCGCGTGCGGGGACCACTCCCTGCCGTCACCGCCCCAGCCGTGCACCAGCAGCAGTGCCGGTGCTCCGGCGGGACCGAGGTCGGTGTGGAACAGACGGACTCGGCCCATCAGGCGCTTCCCTCCCGGTAGGTCGCACGCGGGTCCGACCCGGGGCGTGGATCAGCCCCGGTACAGGACAAGTGTGCTGAGCGGCCCGAGCCTGGGCCGGTGTCCCGCGCCGACAGTCTTCCCGGTGACCAGGTCCCGTGCGGGACCGAAGGCGGGGCGTGCGGGCAGGGTGACCGTCTTGTCGGTGCTGGTGTTCATGGCGATCAGGTAGTCGCCGTACTCGCACAGATAGAAGGGAGCGCGGCCGACGAGCATGGTCTCGACCCCGTCGAAGTGGACGCCGAGGGTGGGGTCGGGGACGTCGTCGGGTACGGGGGCGAGGTGGTAGACGTCGCCTTCGAGGGCCTGGTGGAGGGCGTCGCCGGGGGGCGGGAAGCCGCCGGGCGGTATGTGGGAGGCGCCGGGGTCGTTGATGGCGTAGTCCCACAGGACCCAGTCGCGGGCGGTGAAGGTCTGGTCGGTGGTGCCCGCGGAGCGCTCCCGGACGGTCGCCGAGCGCTGGTCGACGGGGGTGACGTGGTGGACGCGGGCGTAGTTGTTCACACCCTGGCGGGAGCGGAAGTAGAGGGAGGCGAAGAGGAGTTCCGCCCCGTTCTTGACCGCGACGCAGCCGTTCTCCTCGTCGGTGAGGACGAAGTCGGGCCGGTCCCAGGCGGTGGGGATACGGCCGGGCCGGGCGGGCATGGACTGGAACTCGGGAAAGTCACGCGAGAGGAAACGCAGGGCGTTGAGGCCGACGCGGGTCCAGGGGTGGGTGGCCTGGAGGTTGAGCTGTGGGTAGAGCTGGCCGTCGGCGACCATCTCCTGCGTCCAGCCGACGATGTCGGGGTCCTTGAACACGGCCGCCGACATCACGGGGTTGGAGTCCCAGGCGGTGCGCGAGGCGTAGGCGGTCTCGCCCGGATAGACCTCGTTGCGCCAGCCGATGACGGTCTCGATACGGGAGATCCGGCAGTGGTCCTTGTCGACGTCGATGACACGGAAACTGCCACGTGCCTTGGTCATCCTGACCATCTGCTCGCGCAGTTCGGGTGCTTCCTGGCCCTGGTGCCCGCGCGTGACCGACTCGTACATCATGACCAGCCAGTCGACGACCTCGCCGTAGCTGCCGACGTACCCGAGTTCGCGGGTCAGGCCCGCTTTCGTCACCTGGTAGTAGCTGTCGCCGAGCGGCTTGGTCGGGTTGCCGTCGGCGTCCTCCGGGCCGAGGTAGGGGACCATGCCGATGGACTGGTACAGGTAGTCGCGGGCCCTGTCCTCGGGCAGGGCCAGGTCCGGGGCGAGGAGCTTCAGGCCGCGGTTGGTCTGGTAGAGGCCGATCGCGCAGATCTGCGCCTGGTTGCTGTAGTGCGGGAAGTGCTGTCGCCAGTAGTCCCGGCTCGACCTGAGCATGTCGACGTAGGCGTCCTGGCGCGCCGGTGGCACGGGGGTGGTCGTGTCGGCGGGGGCGACGAGGGTGACGTCGTCGAACCAGGTGGTGCCGGGACCCGACAGGCGCAGATGCATCTCCATCTGGGTCGCGCCGGTCGGGGTGGCGAAGACGAGCGTGACGTACTCCCAGTCGTGGGTGCCCTTGCTCGCGTACACCTTGTGGTCGCTGCCGACCAGCTTGCCGTTCGCGTCGTAGAACAGCGGGTCGATGTGGGCGCCGAGACCGGTGACACCGTCGGTCCTGATCCAGGCGCCGTAGGTGTAGGTGCCGGAGCCGACTTTCACCCTGGCACCGGAGTTGACGTAGCTGTAGCCGTTCGTGGTGCCGACCTGGAGCTTGAGCGAGGCCGTACCGGAGCGGGAGACGGTGGTGTCACGGGCCCAGGTGCCGCCGCCGGCGGCGGCCCAGCCGGGCATCTGCCAGGCGGTGGGCGTGTCGGCGCCGTTCTCGAAGCCGGGGTTGGTGATCGCGTACGGCGATCCGGTGACCTGTGCGTCGAGCTGGTTCCCCAGGTGCTCCCACAGCAGGGCCAGCACCAGGCCGACCCGGCCGAAACCCTGCCACTGCTGGTCGGAGCCGGTCATGACGGTGGCGTCGGACTTCCAGGCCAGGTAGCGGCCGTCGATGGCCTGGAGCACGCGGTCCAGGGCGGCCGGGTTCTGGTGCGCGGGACTGCCGGACCACAGGTAGCCCTCGGCCAGCGACTGCATCGCCCAGCCGTCCAGGGTGGCCGGGTCGGCGGTGGTGAGGAGGTCCCTCTGGTCCTTCTGCACCCGAGCTCTGATGGCGTCCAGGACCTCTTCACCGCCGGTGCGGGTCTTCGGGTCGGGCGCGGTGCCCTGGACCTCGCCCTTGGGCGGCACGAAGCAGGGGTCGGTGTGGGTGTAGACGCGGTAGATGCCGCGCGAGGGCGTGGTCATGGTGCGGTAGAGCTGCGAGGCGTCCTGGCCGTAGGACCAGATGCGGCCCATCGCGCGGATCTCCAGCGTCACCTTGTCCTTGCCGGCGGTCATCTTCTCCGGCAGCGGCAGCGTGTGGAAGAAGAAGCGGCCCGGGGTGCGCGGCGCGGTGTCGAGGATGTCGAGGCTGTCGACGGCGCCCTGGTCCTCATAGCCGACCTGCTTGCCCTCGCAGAAGAGCTGGAGGCGCCACATGTTCGTACCGGAGGCCGCCTCGTCGGAGGTGTCGTCGTGGTCGTCTCCCCACAGTCGCACCGTGACGTAGGTGGTGCCGGTCGGGTGGACGGCGACGTCGAACGTGAGCGTGCCGCCCCAATAGGACGCCGGGACCGTGGGGTTGAGGACCCGTGCCGGCTGGCCGAGACCGCCGGTGACCGTGTCGGAGAGGGTCGCGGTGAGGCTGTGTGCGGTTTCGGAGTCCGCGTCGCCGAGGACGACGATGTCCAGGAGTGCGGGCTCGCGCGTCCCGAGCGGCGCGGCCGCCGCGGGGGCCGACGGCAGTCCGAGCACGGCGACGGCGGCACCCGCCGTACCGGCGTACTTCAACACCTCACGACGTCCGGGTGAGTTGGGCATGGCGTTCCTTTACTTGAGGCTGCCCATGAGGATTCCGCTGCGCCAGTACTTCTGGAGCGCGAACATGAACACGGCGAGCGGGATGATCGACAGCAGGGATCCGGTGAGGACGAGGGTGTTCATGTCTCGGGAGGTCTGCGCCTGTTGCACCCAGGAGAAGAGGCCCAGGGTCACGGGGAAGGAGCGCTCGCCGTTGAGCATGAAGAGGGGGAGGAAGAAGTTGTTCCAGATGTTGACGAAGTCGAGCATGAAGATGGTGATGCCGCCGGTGCGCATCAGCCTGAGCGCGATCGACGCGAAGATGCGCAGCTCGTTCGCGCCGTCGATGCGGGCCGCCTCCATCAGCTCCGTGGGCACCGAGCTGTCGGCGTAGACCTTGCCGAGGTACACGCCGAAGGGGTTGATGAAGTACGGGATCAGCACCGCCCAGACGGTGTTGGTCAGGCCGATCTCCGCGAAGACGAGATAGAGCGGGAACGCCAGCAGGGTGCTGGGCAGCAGTGAGGCACCGACGATCATCCCGAACAGGGCACCGCGGCCCCGGAAGCCGAACTTCGACAGGCCGTATCCGGCGGCGAGCGAGATCAGGGTGGAGCCCGCGGCACCGACCGTGGAGTAGAGCACGGAGTTGAGGATCCAGCGGCCGAAGACCCCGTCGTGGTAGTCCCAGACGGCCTGGAAGTTGTCCGCGAGGTGGTTGGAGGAGAACCAGAGGCCGAAGGTCGAGTACAGGTCGGTCTGGTTCTTGGTGGACGACACCAGCAGGAACCAGGTGGGGGCCAGGGAGTAGAGCAGGAAGACGATCAGGAGGCCGGTGGTGAGGGCCACCGCGCGGCGGGTGGGGCGCGCACCGCCCCCGGTGGCGATGCTGCTCATGACATCTTCCTGTTCGTGACGCGGTAGAAGACGAAGGCGAGGATGCCGGTGACCGCCGCGAGGACGAGCGACTCGGCCGCCGCGTACTGGTAGTCGCCGGTCTTGAACGCCCGGTCGAAGATCTCCAGCATCGGGGTGAAGTCGGTACTGATGGACTCCGGCGCCACATAGCGCAGGAACAGCGGCTCGGTGAACAGCTGGAGCCTCCCGATCAGGGAGAACATGCCGGTCAGCACCAGGATCCCGGTGATGTTGGGGATCTTGACCGACCAGGCGATCCGCCACTCCTTCGCACCGTCGAGACGGGCGGCCTCGTACAGCTCGCGCGGCAGCGCCTGAAGCGAGGCGGAGATCAGGATCATGTTGAAGCCGATGCCCTGCCAGGTGAGCAGATTGCCCAGCGACACATACGTGTTGAGGCCGCCGAAGAAGTCGAAGTGCAGGCCCGCTCTGTCGGCCATGTCGAGGATGGGGCTGGCGGTCGGGCTGTAGAGGAACAGCCAGATCAGCGTCGAGACGACACCCGGGATGACGTACGGGATGAGCAGGCCGGCGCGGAAGAAGCGGACCGCTCGGGCGGCGATGCCGTCGAGGAGGAGTGCCAACAAGAGGGAGATGCCCAGCATGACCGTGATCTGCGCACCGCCGAACAGCAGGGTGCGCAGTACGCCGGTCCAGAAGGTGCCGTCGGAGAGGATCGACGCGAAGTTCGAGAAGCCCGTGTAGACGGTCTTCGTGGGACCGAAGCCGATGCCGCTGCTCTTCTTCTCGTGCAGGCTCTGGCTGAAGGCGTAGGCGATCGGCAGGACGTAGGTGAGGACGAAGCCGAGGAGGAAGGGGAGCAGGAACAGCAGGCCCTTGTAGGCTCCCCGGCTCCCGGTCCGGCGGGGGGAGGTCCGTCGGACCGGGGAGTCGGTGGCGACCTTCGGCGGTCGTGTGAGGGTGGACAAGGCAGTCTCCCGATCAGCCGGCCGCGACGGCCTTGACGCCCTTGTTCTTCAGGTCGGCGAGCACCCAGTCCTGAAGGTCCGTCAGCATCGCCGTGACGGTGAGCTGCTTCTTCATGACCTTGCCCCACTGCTTCTGCATCTCGGAGTACATGGCCGCGTAGTCCGGCCCGTACTGCCACTGCTCCCCCACTCGGGACGCGGCCGTCGTGATCACCTGTGCGCTGTCCGACTTCCCGTTGAACATCTCCGTGGGGATGATCTTGTCGACGTACGGCGATACGTCCTTGACCGCCGGGAAGAGCCCGGACTTGGACGCGGGGTCGGTGAGCGCGGTCAGCGACTCCTTGCTGCTGGACAGCCAGGTCGCGAACTGGGCGGCGCGGTCCGGGTACTTGCAGCCCTTGAGTACGGCGGTGACGTCGAAGTTGCTGGACGTCTGCGGCTTGGCGGTGTCGAACACCGGCGCGTCGGCGAGCTGCCACTTCCCCTTGGACTTGGGGAAGTTGGTGTCGTAGATCGGCAACTGCCAGGTGGAGGTGGTCATCAGGATGGTCCTGCCGAGGTCCCAGGTCTTGAAGACGCCGGGGTCAGCGTAGGAGGCGTTGGAGGCGAGGTTGTTGTCGACCAACTGCTGGACGACGTCGGCTGCCTTGAGCGCCTCGGGCGAGGTGAAGCCGATCCCCCAGTGGTCGCCGGCGATCCTGTACCACTGTGCGCCGGCCTGCCAGGACAGGTCGACGAGGGTGCTGGGGTCCTCGCCCGCCATGTTGAAGATCTTGACGTTCTTGTCCTTCTTCTGCACGGCCTTGCCCGCGGCGATGACGTCGTCCCAGGTCTTCGGGGCCTGGACGCCGTACTTCGCGAGGAGATCCGCCCGGTAGGCGGTGAACAGCGGGGAGGAACCGGTGGGGATGCCGTATGTGGCACCGCCCGGACTCACGGCGTTCCAAGCGGGTGTGGTGTAGCGGGACTTGTACGGGGCGGCCTGCTTGGTGATGTCGGTGAGCAGTCCGTCGGCGGCGAAGTTCGCCAGGTTCATCCCGTCCATCTTCGACAGACACGGCGCGTTGCCCGAGGTGATCGCGGCACGCAGCTTCTGGTAGACGGTGTCGCCGGCCGCGTTGACGTACTTCACCTGCGTCTCGGGGTGTTCCTTGTTCCAGACCGCGACCTGCTGCTGGATCCCCTCGGTCCAGCTCCAGAACTCCAACTGCACATCGCCCTTGGTGGTCTTGGCCGTCGAGTCGGTGTCGTCCCCACCTCCGCAGGCGGACAGGACGAGGGACAGCGAGAGCGCGACGGCCGCACCGGCCACGGCTCTCGTACGCATGGTGGTGCTCATCGGTCCTCCGGGAGGGGGCGGGCGGGACAGCGCCGGCGAGGAAGGAAACGGATTTAGTAACCGTTTGCTGGGTGGACGGTAGGACCTGTGGGCAGCTTTCGACAAGGGGAAGGGACTCATATGTTTCGCCCAGCTTTCTCCGAGGTGGCCAAACACTCCCTCTACCTGCCTTTTCTCCTCATGTCTCGTCCTCGGGGAGCGGAAGGGACGGCGCGGAACTCACCTCACGACGAGCATTGACCGGTCGACAGAACTGTCCCTAGGCTGGAATACGTTTACTGAAACCAGGTCCCTTGAGCCGGAGATGCCAGCCCATGCCGCAGCTGCCCCGCGCCGTGTTCGCCATGAACCCGGTGCACCTTCCCGAGCTCTTCCCGACCCGGCTCATGGCCCGGCTCCGGTCGCTCGCCGGCATCGATCCCACCCTGGTCGTACGGGACTTCGGCGATCCCGACGTGGCGGGCGCCCTGGCGGAGGCGGAGGTGCTGATCACCGGCTGGGGCTGTCCGCCCGTCGACACGGACGCGCTGGCGGCAGCACCCAGGCTGCGGACCCTGCTGCACGCCGGCGGAAGCGTGCGCGACTGGGTCGGCGAGGCGGTCTGGGAGCGCGGCATCGCCGTCTCCAGCGCGGTGGGCGCCAACGCCCTGCCGGTCGCCGAGTTCACGCTCGCCTCGATCCTGCTGGCCGGGAAGGACGCCTTCCGGCTGCGGGAGCGGTTCCGCGCCGAGCACGTCTTCCCGGCCACCGGCGACCACGCCGCGGTCGGCAACGTCGGCAGACGCGTCGGGATCATCGGGGCCTCCCGGGTGGGACGCCGGGTTCTGGAGCTGCTCCGGCCCTTCGACTTCGCCGTGTCGCTGTACGACCCCTACGTCGACGCGTCCGAGGCCGCCGCCCTGGGCGCCGTACCGCTGCCGCTGGACGAGTTGCTGCGGACCGCCGACATCGTGAGTCTGCACGCGCCCGACACCCCCGAGACCTACCGCATCCTCGACGCCCGGCGGCTCGCACTGATCCCCGACGGCGGGGTCCTCGTCAACACCTCACGGGGCGCGCTCGTCGAACCCGGCGCGCTCCAGCGCGAGTTGGTCAGCGGGCGAATCAGCGCGGTGCTCGACGTGACGGAACCGGAACCGCTGCCCGCGGACTCGCCGCTGTACGGGCTGCCGAACGTCTTCCTCACCCCGCACATCGCGGGCTCGCTCGGCAACGAGCTGGAACGGCTCGGGCGCACGGTCGTGGACGAACTGACGCTGCTCTGCGCGGGGTTGCCGCTCGCGCATGCGGTGCGCAGGGCGGATCTGGTCAACAGTGCCTGATGCGGACCGGGCGGTCTGACTTCGGCGGCAGCCGTGACAGCCATCCGCAGTAAACGCTTACTGGCCCCGACAGAGCGCTTTCCGACCGACGGAAGTCACAAGCCTGAGCCGGTGCAGTAACGTCGGAGTCGTGACGGACGAGGAAGAGGGGCCAGTCGGCGCCCAGGAGCCGAAGAGGGCGAAGCGGAAGAGGAGGCCGGCGGACAGGCCCAGCACGATCCGCGACGTCGCCGCGAGGGCCGGTGTTTCCGTAGCAACCGTTTCCCGGACGCTGGCGGGCAACTACCCGGTGTCTGCGGAGACCAGGGAGCGGGTCATGGCCGCCGTCGACTCCCTCCACTACGTCGTGAACGTCCACGCCAAGGCGCTCTCCGGCCGGGTCGCCGGGCCCATCGCCCTCGTCCTGCGTGACATCACCGGCCCCTCCCTCGCCCATGTGGCGGCGGGGGTGGAAGAGGAGGCCGGCAGCCGGGGCCGCCTCAGCCTGGTCTGCTCGACCAAGGACGACACCAAGCGCGAGGACGACCTGGTCCAGCTGATGCGGGAGCAGCACGCGGCGGCGGTCCTCCTCGTGGGCGGCACCGTGACGGACGACGCCTATCACCGTCGTATGGCCGGCTATGCAAAGGCGCTGGACTCCGCCGGGTCCCGGCTGGTGCTGTGCGGCAGGCCGCCGCTGCCCGCGGGTGTACCGGCCACGGTCGTGGACTACGACAACCGCGGCGGTGCCTTCCAGGCCACCGCGCACCTGCTGACGGCCGGCCACCGGCGTGTCCTCTTCCTCGGCGGCGCGCCGGGCTTCAGCAGCGCGGAGGAGCGCCGCCTCGGCTACCGCGACGCGCTGCGCGCCCATGGCGTGCCGCACGCCGACGAGCTGGACACGAGCGGGGACTACACCCGCGCCTCGGGTTACCTGCGCACCCGGGAAGCGCTGAGCGCGGGCGTCGGGTTCACGGCGGTGTTCGCGGGGTCCGACGTGGTCGCGCTGGGGGCGCTGGCCGCCCTGCGCGAGGCCGGACTCAGCGTCCCGAGCGAGGTCTCCGTGGTCGGCTTCGACGACGTCCCGTTCGCCGCCGACCTGACCCCGGCCCTCACCACGGTCCGGGTCCCGTACGAGGAGCTGGGCCGCACCGCCGTACGCCTAGCCCTGGACCGCGAGGTGGGGTTCACCTCCGACAACCACGTCGTGCTGAGCACGCAGCTCGTGATCCGGGATTCGGTGCGTCCGCCTGCCGGCTGAGAGAGCGCTGTAAAGCGGGGCAGCGGTTGTCGGGGACGCCGACAGGTACGTCCTTCGAAGGTCAGAGCGGCGCCGGGCCCCTTCGCCGGCGCCGTCGACGAAGGCCTGTCAGTGGTGGTGACCGCGTCGGCCGAGGGTCTGCACCGGGGTCGCGCCGGGGCGGGTCCACTGCGGCACGGGGCGGCCGGTCGGGCCCCAGGTGGGGTTCCCCTCCGCGTCGGAGCGCCAGGTCCAGCACGCACCGCGTCCCTTGGGCCAGCCCTCGGGGTTGTCCTCCCATGTCTCGCCACGGCCGTAGGGGGTCATGTCGAGCAGGCCGAGGGAGCCGCTGACCCGCTCGTTGCCACGGCCCGTCGTGGAGTAGGTGAGGAACGTGCGATCGCCGTCGCGCAGGAAGCAGGTGAGGTACCCCATGTCACCGCCGACCGGCCCGTCCACGCCACGCACCGAGTACCAGGGCTGGGAGTAGCCCATGAACTCGACGTAGGAGGCCACCTCGTCCCATGGGCCCGTGGTCACGATGGCGAACGAGACGCCGCGCGCGTTGAGGTAGACGGCGTCCTTCAGGTGCCAGGCCGTGGTGGTGCAGCCCTCGCACTGCCCCTGGTGCGGAGCGCCGTCGTACCACATGTGCTGGTAGACCACGAGCTCGTCGCGCCCCTGGAACAGGTCCAGGAACGGCACCGGGCCGTCGGGGCCGACGACCTCGACCGTCCCGTCGAACTCCACCATCGGCAGCCGGCGGCGAGCCGCGGCGATGGCGTCGCCGTCGCGGGTGTGGGCCTTCTCGCGGACCAGAAGCTCGTCACGGGCGCTCTGCCAGGTGGCCAGGTCGACGACGGGCGGGCGGTCGGGCAGCGCGGTGCTCGGGTCGTCGTCCGGTGTGGTGGTCATGGTTCCTCCGTGATGTCTGGTCGTACGGTCGCTATGACGGTCTCCGGAGCAGACTCCCGACCCGGCCGGAACTCATCGCCGCGAACGGAAACCCACCAAGCCCCTGGGCTCAGCGCGGCGCCAGGCCTTCCACGCGCCGCATGAGCTCGAGCCGCCCGGACCGCACCCCTCCGCCGTTCGAAGCCCTGCTCAACGGCTCACGCCGGATCAGTGGGCCCCGGGGTCAGCGGCCGGGCCGGGCCCCCTGGATGTGGAAGTTGAAGTCGCCGTGGCCGAGCGTGCCGTACAGATGCAGCCAGATCGGCAGGAGCATCTCGACGCCGCGGGCGGTGGTGATGTCGCCCAGGTCGATGACGCTCGCTTCGGGCCAGCCGAAGGAGCCCAGCAGTGCCGTGACGGCCTTCTTGGCCCCGGTGTCGTCACCGCTGACGAACACGGTGTGCTCCCCCGCCACGCGGGCCGGCTCCACCATGACGAAGCAGTTCATGGTGTTGAGGGTCTTGACGACCTTCGCGTCGGGGAAGGCCCGCTGGATGCGCTCGCCGAGGCTGTCGGTGCTGACCGGGTCCAGCGTCGGCCGCCCGGCGGAGAAGTCCAGCGGGTTGGCGACATCGATGAGGACCTTGCCGCTCAGACGGGGTGCGCCGGCCGCTTGCAGGGCATCGAGGCTCCGCTCGCCCGCGGTGGTGTTGACGACCGTCTCGCCGAAGGCCGCCGCCGCCTCGAAGGTCTCCAGACGCACCTGGTCGTGGTCGGCGTGCCACTGGGCGAACGGCGGGTTGCCCATGCCGTCGGGTTCGGTGCGGGCGAGGGTGGCCCCTGGATCGCGGGTGCCGATGACGACGTCGTGACCGAGGGAGGCGAGTTTGCCGGCCAGCGTCCGGCCGACGATGCCCGTACCGAGGACTGCGTAACGCATTCGAGTGGGTCCTTCCGGGACTCGGGCGAGCGGCCGGGGACCGCGCCCATGAGAAAACCAACCATGTCGTTCGCTGTCGCGTGATGACGGTAGCTGTCGAGGCTGCGGCCCATTCCCCTCTATCGTGGAAAATCACATCATGATGGCTCGTGTCGAGGCAGGCTGCACATGAGGAAACCGCAGATCGATTACGCGGCGGTATTCCGGGCTCTGCCCGGCATGGTGGCGTTGCTGACGCCCGAGCTGGTGTATGTCGACGTCAACGACGACTTCCTACGGCTCACCGGTCGCGCCCGCGAGCAGTTGCTGGGCCACTACATCTTCGACGTCTTCCCCGAGAACCCCAATGATTCGGCCGCGGCCGGGATGCGGGAGACGCGGGAGTCGATGCTGCGTGCGGTGGCCACCGGGGAGCGCGACACGATGGCGGTTCTCCGCTACGACATCGAGGATCCCCAGCGGCCCGGCCACTGGCATGAGCACTTCTGGAGCCCGGTCAACGCGCCCGTCCTCGGCACCGACGGGAAGGTGAAACTCCTCGTGCACCGGGTGGAGGAGGTCACCGAACTCATTCGCGCCCGCGGCGGACCGGGCGGCGACAGCCGGGCACGCGTGCTGGAGGCCGAGCTGTACACCCGCGCCCGGGAACTCCAGGAGGTCAACGAACGCCTGCGCAAGGCACACGCCCGCGAACGCGAGGTCGCCCTGGCTCTGCAGGAGGCCCTGCTGCCCGCCCCCGGACCCCTCGGCCACCATCAGGCGGCCGTGCGCTACCGGCCCGCCGTCGGCTCCCTGAACGTGTGCGGTGACTGGTACGACCTCGTCGACCTGCCCGACGACTGTCTCGCGGTGGCCGTCGGTGACGTGGTCGGCCACGGCCTGGCGGCCGCCTGCGTCATGGGCCAGCTGCGCAGCGCGCTGAGCGCCGCCACCCGCGTCGCCGACGGCCCTGCCCGGGCTCTGGAGGCGCTCGGGCTGTACGCCCGCTCCGTCGACGGCGCCGAGTCGACGACGGCGGCGACGGCCTTCGTCGACTGGGGCGAGCACACCCTCACGTACAGCAGCGCGGGCCACCTCCCGCCCGCCCTGCTCCACCCCGACGGCACGGTCACCTTCCTCGACCGGGCCACCGACCCGCCGCTCGGTGCCAGCCTCGAACACACCATCCGTCCGGAGGCCATCACGCCCTTCGACGAGGGCGCCACGCTGGTCCTGTACACCGACGGTCTGATCGAACGCCGCACCGAGGACATCGACACGGGGCTGGCGCGCCTCGCCGACGCGCTCACCCGCCACCGCCGCGCCGACCCCGAGGTCCTGGCCGACGCGCTGCTGGCGGACCTGCTCCCACCCACCGGCAACGCCGACGACACCGCTCTCGTCGTCATCCGCCTGTGAGACCGAACGGCCCTCAGTCCTCCGCGGGCATGACGCGGGTCACCTTGCCCTTGGTGTTCGCCTCGAGGTAGCCGGTCTGGCTGTACTCGTTGCTGAGGTAGACGGCCACGCCGAGGGGGGTGTCGAAGATGTCGTTGGGCTGTCTCACCATCACGTAACGGGTGTTCGGATGGTCGACGTTGAGCTTCTTCCGGGCCTCTTCCAGGAGCGTGGGCATCTTGTCCCAGTTGAAGCCGTCGAGGCGGAAGGGCTGGTCGCCGCCGGACAGGGTGCCCTTGATGATGCCCTTCTCCACGCCCTGTCCCGGACGGTAGGTGTAGGTGTCGTACTTGCTGTCGCTGCCGTTGACCATCAGCTCCGCCGACGCGAAGTCCTCGTAGACGGTGAAGTCGCCGAACCTGTCCCGGCCGGTCTCCTGCTGCAACGCCTGGATGGCGGTGCGGATGCCGCCGGGGGTGAGCAGGTTCGTGGTCGTCGTGTCCTTCGACTGCTGGACGGCCGGGGCGGCGGCCGGGGAGCCGGTCGGCTCGGGGGCCGATGTGACGGAGGAGGAGGCAGAGTAGGAGGAGGCGCCGCTGTCCGCCGCGTCGCCCGATCCGCCCGAGTCTCCACCGAAGGGCAGCAGCCACCACATCAGGACCAGGGCGCCGGCCAGCGAGGTTCCCGAGACGCCGAGTAGGACACGCGGTCCCGGCCGGCTCTTACGTCCCGCTCGGACGGGCGAGGTCACCGGCTGGCCGTGCCCGGCGGGGACGGGCGGCGGCCCGAATCCGCCGGGGCCTGCTGCACCCGCCGGAGCGGGGGCTCCGGCGAGGGGAGCCGTGTGCGGGGCGAAGGCCCCCGGGTACGCAGGGGCCGCACCGGCGGACGGCGGGTTCAGCGGGTACGGGGTGGTGGACTGCGGCCACGCGGTGACCGGACCGGTGGACCCCGACTCGATCTCGGCCAGCCGTCGGTCCAACACTGCGGACGACGGCCGCACCGCCGGATCCCGTACGAGCACGCTCATCAGTACGTCCCCCAGGGCACCGGCCAGCACCGGCGGCGGCACGTCCTCGTTGAGGACGGCGGCGAGGGTGGCCAGGGTGTTGCCCCGGCGTAGCGGGTGGTGGCCCTCCACGGCGGTGTACAGCATCATCGCGAGTGACCACAGGTCGGAGGCGGCACCGCCCTCGTGGCCCGAGATCCGCTCCGGTGCCATGAAGTCGGGGGTGCCGATGATCGAGCCGGTGACGGTGAGGCTGGTCGTCTCGCGGATCGCGGCGATGCCGAAGTCGGTGAGGACGGGGCGCCCGTCGGACCTGAGCAGGACGTTGGCGGGCTTGACGTCCCGGTGCTGAATTCCGGCCTCGTGTGCGGCGGCCAGCGCGGCCAGCACGCCCCGGCCGATCCGCGCCGCCTCGGCCGGCGGCATCGGCCCCCGGGCCAGCCGGTCGGCGAGCGAGCCGCCGCTGACCAGCTCCATGACGATCCACGGGTAGGTGCCGTCGCCGCCGTCGACGATGTGGTGGATGGTGACGACGCCGGGGTGATCGATCCGGGCCAGGGCCCGCGCCTCGCGCAACACCCGCTCGCGCAGCATCCGCGCGCTGTCGGGGTCGTACTCGGCGAGGTCCCGGTCGGGCGGTCGGACCTCCTTGACCGCGACCATCCTGTGCAGCACCAGATCCCTGGCCCGCCAGACCGTGCCCATCCCGCCGCCGCCGAGACGGGCTTCCAACTCGAAGCGCCCGTCGACGACTCGTCTGCCGGGGACTTCGTCTGCCTCACTCATGGGCGGGAGCTTAGTGGCCCCCACCGACAGCGATCGCCGCCGCCCATGCCGCTCCGCGCCGCAACACGCCTCTGCTGTACGGCCGTTGGGCCCCCTGATCGACGGCGGGTTCTTCGACCATGCCGAGGAGACCGTCGCCCGGTCAAGGACGCCGTACGGAAGCTCAGTGGGCCGGGTCGTTCTCGGCCGTCGGCTGCGCTGCCGTGGTCTCTCCAGGCGCGGACCGGACGACATGCTGCTCGGACTCAACCGGGGCGGCGGAGGAGTGCGCGGTGCCGTCCTCCTTCATCGCCTTGGCCTCGCTCTTGAGGATGCGCATCGACTTGCCGAGCCCGCGGGCGGCCTCGGGCAGCTTCTTCGAGCCGAACAGCAAGATGATCATGACCGCCACGACCAGCAGGTGCCAGGGCTCCAGTCCGTTGCGCAGCATGCCGCACGTCCCTTCTCACACTCACGGTTGCCAACTTGCGCAACTGTACAACCGCAGCCCCCGTCCCCGCCTCACTCGTCGGAGTCCTTCTTGTTGGGCGCCGCCGCGTACGCCTGCTCCGGTGTCATCGGGACCCCGTTGAGGGAAACCGTCTTGTAGGGGCTGACCTTGGCGCAGGTCTTGGCCTCGTCGGCGGTCTGGGCGTGTGCGTTGGAGACCGCGGCCTTCGTGTCGGCGGGCGCCGGCGAGGCCGAACCGCCCGGATACGTGGTGCCGCTCGTCCAGTCGCTGCCGATCACCAGGGTCAGACCGGTACCGGCGCCCTCCTCGAGGTGTGAGGTGGACAGCCCGAGCGCCCTGGCGGCCGTCTGGGCCTCGGCCTTCCGACCGGTGCCGTAGGTGAGGGTGGTGGTGGTCGCCGGGCTCGGCGCGTTGGCGGTGGTCGTCGCGGAGCTGAAGCCCTGGCCGGTGAGCGCGTTCGCGATCGCGGAGGCGCGGCCGGTGATCTCGGTACCGTTCTCGACGGTCACGGCGATCTCGGAGGCGGGTACCGCCGAGGCCGTGGCCTTTGCGGAGGCCGCCGCGGACTTCTTGCCGGAGCCGTTGGTCAGGGACTGGTCGTCGGCGATGCTGGAGAAGAGGTCCTTGGCACCCGCGCCCACCACGACCCGGTTGGTGTTGTTGGGATCGGCGACGGTCTGCATGGTGGTGAAGGTCATCCGCTTGGTGGGGACCTTGTTCACGTCGGCCGCGAGCCCGATCAGCTTCTTGACGCTGCCGAGGCCGTCGTCCACGGTGAGCGCCTTGGTGGCGGCGTCCGCGAGGTCGTAGACAGCGGTGGGGTCGGTGAGCGTGCCCGCGCTCTTGAACTTCCGGATCATCGCGCTGAGGAAGATGTGCTGGGAGACCGTGCGGCCGAGGTCGCTGCCGTCCCCGAAGCCGTGGCGGGAGCGGACGAACTCCAGGGCCGCCTCGCCCTTGAGGGTGTGGCTGCCCCTGGACAGTTTCAGGTGCGAGTAGGTGTCGTACACGTTGTGGTCGACGCACACGGAGACACCGCCGACCGCGTCGGACATCTTGACCACGCCGGAGAAGTCGAGCTTGACGAAGTGGTCGATGGGGATGCCGGTGAGCTGGTGGATGGTGGCCACCTGACAGGCGGGACCGTACTGAAGGGCGCTGTTGATCTGGCCGTAGTAGCCGGACGTGGACTGGCCGCTCTCACTGTCCTTGCAGGCCGGGACGTCGACCATGGTGTCGCGGGGGATGCTCATGACGGTGGCGTTGGAGCGGTCCGCGGATATGTGCACCACCATCTGTACGTCCGCGTTGCCGTTTCCGGTCTGTACGCCGGTCTGGGAGCAGCCGCCGCCCAGCTTGCAGTCCGCCTTGCTGGTCCGGCCGTCCGAGCCCATGACCAGGATGTTGATCGGGGTGCGCCCGAACGCGTCGGCCTTCTCCGAACCGCCCTTGCCGTCGAGCGAGACGCTGTTGATGTTGCCGTTGAGGTGCTGGTAGAACCACCATCCGGCACCGGCCGTGGCCAGGACGAGGATCGCCAGACACATTCCGACGATCTTCAACACCCGCCTGCCACGCCGCACCGGGCGGGCCCGGCGACGCGAGCCCTTGCCACCGTGCGAGCGGGCCGCTGCCCGCGCCGCGGCCCGGCCTCCGGGCCGAGGCGCTCCGCCCGGCTCGTCCGCCCGCTGCTCCGGCACCCGGCCGGTGCGGCTGCGCGTGGCCTGACCGCCCGGGCCGTCCCACGGGTCGCTCATCTACCACTCCCAGGAAACGGTCGGGCCTCTCAGGCCGGGCCATGGGGTGGGCGGCCGGGCAAGCGCGGCGGAGTACAGGCAGGCCAAGCAGGAACTTCGGCCTGGGTTGCGTAGTTGCGCAATCTAACAAACCCCTGGCCCGGGCATCACAGAGCCCGCCAGATTTCACAGGTGAGAGATCTCATGGACGATCGCGGCAACCTTGCGGACATATTCGCCTTCACTTACGGAGGCGGAATCAAGGCATGCCCGAGACGGGGCCGCGCGCCGCGGCCGGGGCTGTACGGGCCGTGAGCTGGCCGACCATGACGCGGACCACGGTCACGATGTCGGGGTCGTCGACGTAATAAACCTGTCGGCGCCCCTCACGGCGGGAGCGGACGAGCCCGGCGAGTTTCAGTTTCGCCAGGTGCTGGCTGACCGCGGGCAACGCGCCGCCGACCCGGTCCGCGAGATGGGTGACGTCGCTCTCGCCCTGGGACAGCGCCCACATGATGTGCAGCCGGGCGGCGGAGGCGAGCAGTCCGAACACGGCGGCCGCTTCCGTCAGCACTTCGGCGGACGGATCCTCCCCACCGGCGAGTGTCGCCACGGTCCCCTCCCGTCCCGGTCACTGTCGACGCACGCGTGCTGTCTCAGTGTAAGGGCGGCGGGGCGCGGTCCACGAGAGCGCCTCCAGTTCATCGATTGCGCAATGTAATAAGCGTGTGAAAGAACATCGACGACTTGTCACCAGGCACGGCAGAGCTCCTTCGTCCCACTCATCAGTCCTTAGGCTTGCGCAATCAGGCAACTCGAAGGGTCGGCGCCCGGCGGACTTTCCCCGGTCCCGTCCCGACTGGAGGACTACAACGTGGGCATCATCGGCTGGATCATCCTGGGTCTGCTCGCCGGAGCCATCGCCAAGATCCTGCTGCCGGGCCGCGACCCGGGCGGCCTGATCGGCACCACCCTCATCGGGGTCGCGGGAGCGTTCGTCGGCGGCTGGCTCTCCTCGCGCTTCCTCGACCGCCCGGTGGAGAGTCACTTCTTCGACCTCTACACCTGGGGCGCGGCCATCGGCGGCTCCCTGGTGCTGCTGATCGGCTATCGCCTGCTGTTCGGGAACTCGCGGAACTGATCCGGCCCGACGGAAGGGCCATCCAGCGGCGTCGGCCACCATCGGGGCAGCGAGGCGCAGTTAGTACTCGATGAACAGGAAAGGGCCGCCGCGGCAGCCGACACGAGCGGCGCGAGTACGGCTGCCGCCGTGGGAAATCTGCCAGTCTTGGCCGGGGCCCTGCGCCCCTCGAGCGGCCGGACAGTCCTGGCTTGAGGGCCAGACACCACACCCTCTCGAAATCCGCGCGGTCCTCCCGGTTCAGGCCGGACGGGCTCTTCACACCGTCTCCCTGAGTGGCAGCCAGACGTTGACGCCGGAATCGGAGGCGATACCGGCACCGAAGCCTCCTTGCTCAGCGAGACGTTGCCAAAGCAATGGCCAAGGCTGTGGAGTGTGCACCCCTTCGGCGGGCACTCGTGCGTCACCAACTACAGAGGGGGTGACACCGCATGGAGATCTCAGGCGTGATCAGCGCGATAGTCATCGGCATCGTGATCGGTGTCCTCGGCCGGCTCGTGGTCCCCGGGCGCCAGCGCATAGGCATCCTGTGGACGATCCTGATCGGCATCGTGGCCGCCTTCATCGGCACGGGCATCGCGGCAGGCCTCGATGTCGCCGACACCGACGGGGTCGACTGGGTCGAGTGGCTGATCCAGATCGCCGTGGCCGCGCTCGGGGTGGCCGCGCTCAGCAAGGTGAAGGTGCGCCACTGACGGGTCGGCGCGTCCCGAAGGCGTGCAGATCAACCCAGTGCCGTCTGCCGGATCGCGCCGACCAGCCCGATCCGGTGGGCGGCGACCACTGCACGGATTCGGTCGCACGGGCAGTCCGACTAAGCCCGTTCACCCGTCGAGCGGTGCACTGCCCGTGAGTTGACGCCTCTCTCGGAGCAGGACGGCGACCGGCACGCGGATGCCGTAGCCCACCGCGCGCCTCGTGACGGACGTACCGGTGCTCTCGACACGGGCCAACTGGTGCTCGG
The DNA here is from genome assembly GCF_031845645.1 of Streptomyces doebereineriae. Classification (NCBI taxonomy): domain Bacteria; kingdom Bacillati; phylum Actinomycetota; class Actinomycetes; order Kitasatosporales; family Streptomycetaceae; genus Streptomyces; species Streptomyces doebereineriae. Next base: position 39,853 of record NZ_JAVREZ010000005.1, on the reverse strand, counting down.
CCAGGTCCAGCAGAGCCCGCTGCAATGGCCGGAAGCCCGGCACGGTGGAGTCCAGGAGAGCTCGCGAGTCGGTCAACGACTTTCTGGTCCTACGGCAGGTCAGGGCCACCAACTCCCTTACGGCCGGGGTGTCCTGGCCCTGCTCGAGGTCGGTGCGGGTGACGCCGAGGCGGTCCAGGTCCTCCTGCGGCAGGTAGAGGCGCCCTTCGGCCAGGTCGTCGGTGAGGTCGGTCAGGAAGTCCAGTCGCTGCAGACCTTCGGCGAAGGACCGGCAGCGGGACCGGAAGACCTCGTCGCCGCCGCCCTCGTACTGCAGGTCCTCGATCAGCATCAGGGCCGGCAGGGCGAGGTTGTCGACGTAGCGCTGGAAGTCGGCTTCGGTGGCGTGGCCGGTGAAGTGCAGTTCTTCGGTGGTGGCCTTGAGATAGGTGTGCACCCAGTGATGGGGCAGCCGCCGTGCGGCCACGGTGTGCAGGAAGGCCCGCAGGACGGGGTCGTCGGCGCGCCCGGACTCCAGCCCCACGGTGACCTGTTCGGCCCAGGCCCGCCAGCGGGGCAGGCGTTCGTGCAGCGGCCCCTGGTCGGCGAGGTCGTCGGTACGGGCCAGGAAGGCGTAGGCGGCGACCACGTGCGGGTGCAGTGCCGGAGCCACCAGCAGACGTACGGCGGCGTAGTGGGCGAGGATTCTGCGGGCGAAGACCCGCGCAGCCGTCGAGTAGTCCTCGCGCAGGGCACGTTCCCGCACACCGGCGGCCGTCAGCCTGCGATCCCAACTCGGCACGTCGTACCGCCCTTTCCTCTCCGACTCGGCCTGCCGGACCGCCACGGCCCCGATCGCGTACGGCGTCGAAAGGGCGGTCTGGGTGACCTTAGCCTTCTCCCAACTGCGGCCGTACACCGGTTACTTCTCAGTGAGCGGAGAGTTCGACGAGGTGCCGGGCCGTGCCGGTGGGATCGACGATCTGGTGGAGGTGTGCGCCGGGCAAGTGGGCCACCCGCCAGCCGCGTTGGCGCGCCTCATCGGCAAGTCCCTCGTACGGCGGGCCGAACAGCAGGTAGGAGCAGGGGTGGTCGTCCCAGCCGTCGGGGACCGGGATGTGCTGCTCGTAGTAGGACAGGGGCAGAGCGGGCTGCTCCTCCACCACGTTCTGTCGCACCTGCGGATCGGCGAACATGGGGGCGACGTCTGCCTCGTCCCACCAGTCGGTCCAGCGCGGCAGCCTGCCGTTCACGGCCTTCGGGCGGAGGAACTCCAGCAACTCGGGCGGGGCGACAGGGGTGGGGCCGATCCGGGCCGGCAGCGCCGCATCGACGAAGACCGACGCGGCCACCGGATGGTCGAGGCCGGAGCGGATCGCCGGGAGGAACAGGCCTGCGTTGCTGTGAGCGACCAGCACGAGGGGTGTGTCGACCGGGACCTCGCTGAGGTCGTCGCGTACGGCGTCGACCGCACGGGGCCAGAAGGGCGCGGGGCCGGCGCCCACGTGCAGGAGGGACGGCACCCGTGCCTGATGCCCCGCTGCCACCAGGTGTTCGGCGACGGGGTGCCAGGTCGAGGGCCCCACGGACGGACTGTGCACAAGAACGAAGACCGGCTGCATGGGACGATCCTGGCGCCCACGCTGTCGCAGCCGCGACTTTCTCGGCCGACAGCAGAACGGCCGCCAGTAGATCTCAAGGACCATAGTCAACTTCTCGCACCCGAACGCCCATCGCGCGTCGCTCCGTCATCGCACGAGCGCCGATGCCCTGCCGCGTCACGAGTGGTAGAGCACCCGCACAACCATCGTGTCGGCAGGAAGACCGTCCAGATAGCTGTTGAACATGCGTTCGTAGTCGAGGCCGCCGCCCTCCACCCACCGCCCGTCGAGGGTGAGCAACGCGGCGGTGGGCAACACTGCGGCCACGTGGCGGGTCACGTACGTCCCGAGGTCCTCGTCGAAGTGGTAGGCGGGGTCGGAGCCGAACCGCTCCTCCAGCGCGGGGTTGGCCTTGATCGCCCGGATGAGGGGCTGTTCCCGGAAGGCGGTCACGGCCGCCTCCCTGGCGTGTTCGGGGTCCAGGGTCCTGGCCCGCTCGGCGAAGTGGTGGAAGGGAAGCGCCGGGGGGTAGCGGTCGGAGAAGGCCCGGTACGCCGTCCAGGTGTCGCCGGCCCGGCGAGCCTCGGCGGCGCGGGGCGTGTCGAGGTCGAGGATGCCGCGCGGGCCGCCGTGGCAGCGGGAGGGCGGCAGGTCCTCCGGGGGTTCGGTCCAGTCGTCGTAGCGCACGAGCCGGGGGTCGTCCTCGTGGCCGGGCAGCACGTCGAAGAGACAGCCCGCCCCGGAGACGAACCAGTAGCTCCACTCCCCCACCCAGTCCGGATGGGGACGGTCCTCACGGTCGTACCAGAAGGGGTCCATGGCCTGCCCGATCGCCTGCTTGAGCCCGTCGGGGCCGACGGGCGGCAGACAGACGGTGATGCGCTGTTTGCCCATGGTGTTCCTCCTGCGGTGCAGTCCGTGCTCGGTGCGGGTGGTGCGGTGTGGTGCGGTGCGCGGCCCACCTTGGCAGGCCGCGCCGGTCAGGCGGTGGGCGGGGGTCCGCAGGAGACGACGACGTCGTCGCAGCCGCGTTCCAAGGTCTTCCAGCCCTCCCAGATGAACGTCAGGTCGCCGAGAATGCCGGCGCCGTTCATCAGCTTGCCGCCGAGACCGCCGCCGCCGCGCTTGCCGCCGCCGCTCTCGCCGCTGCCCGACCTGGGGCTCCCCGAGACGCTCCCGCCGCGCAGACCGCCCGACATATGGGTGTCGAACATCGTGGATCCCGGCTTGCCGTCACCCGCGAAGATCACTCGCACGTTGGCGTTGCCGACGAACTTGTCCGCGACGGCTTGGGCCTGTTCCATGCTGTGCGCGACAAAGACGACCTTCTGGCTCTGCGGTTTGGTGCCATCGACGTCAAGCTTGCGGTTGATGGTCTTCCGGATGGCGTCGACGGATTCCGCGTCGACGGCGCGCTTGGATTCGTTCGCGTCCCAGGTCTCCACATCCACGATCTTGCCGTTCTTCCAGGTGACCTTGATGAAGTCGGCTGTGACGCCGGCCACCCGGTGGTTGCCGTTCGCGTCGTGCACCAGGCCCTTCTTCTCGGGAATCACTCCCTTGTCGTCCTGCCAGAGGTACTCGCTGCCGTTGCCGGTCTTCGGGTCGTACAGGTTGAGCGACGAGCGCAGGTCGTCGTTCATGAACTTGATGGCGACGCGCTCCGATTGGAGCGGTTGCGGTGAGCCGACGGTGTGCGGGACGCCCCGGTCGTCATAGAAGACGCGATAAGTCTTGCCGCCCTTGGAGACCTTGGCCTCCGTGAGCGCCTCATCGGGTTTCACGTCGTCGTTCTTGACCCTGATGATGCGTCCGCCGCGGCAGACGGCGGTGCCTTCCCAGCACTCGATGGGCTGGAGCCCGTCGGGATCGCTCTTGGTGATCGGGTTGTTGTTGGCGTAGGCGTAGCCGTTGATCTGGAGCGGGTCCGCGAAGTCGACCACGGGGTCGGCCGAGAGGAAGCGGCCGGTCGACTGGTCGTACTCGCGGGCGCCGATGTGGGTGAGTCCGGAGTAGGTGTCGTCGATGCCGGTGCCGAGGTAGCTGCGCGCGTTGGGCCAGGTCTCGGGCCGGTTGCCGCGTGTCTCGCCGTACGGCTTGAAGGCGCGGCGGGTGACGGGCTGGCCGGTGCTCTGCTCCACGGAGGTGGTGGCTGTGCCGACGGTGTCGTTCAGCAGCACGCTCAGGACGTGGTCGGAGCCACCGTACTTGCTGACCCGGACGACGGAGGGGGCGCCGGGGTGCTGGTAGATACGGCTGGCCTTGAGCAGATTTCCCTTGGGGTCCGTGGTGACTTCGGTCTCGCCCAGGAACAGGGTGGTCCCGGCCGCGGACTTCTGCAGGATGCGGTTGCCGCCCGCGTCGTAGACGTACGTGGTGCGGTCGGCGAGCGTCCACTGCTGTGCGGCGCCAGCGGCACAGGTGGCGACCTGGAGGTCGGTGCCGTCGGCATCGGTTCCGCCGGGCACCGCCAGGCACTTGCCGGTCGCGGCGTGCACGAAGGCCTTGTCGGTGCTGCGCAGCGTGAACTTCTGCGTGGTGCTGCCGTTGCAGGCGGCGAGTTGGACGAGGGCGCCGTTGACGGTGGCGCATTTGCCGCGGATGCGCAGGGTGTCGCCGGTGGTCTGCCACGCCTGCGCAGGCGTGCTGTTGCAGCCGTGGAGCTGGATCGGAGTGCCGTCCGTGAGAACGTTGGTCTGCAGGTCGACGCACTTGCCGTTCAGGCCGGTGATCGGTCCGGCGCCGTCGCCCGTGCCGGTGACCGAGGCGAGCTTGTTCTCAGCGTTCCAGTCCAGGATCTGGTCGCCGCCGGTGAGGTGGCGCTCGGTGGTGTTGCCGGTGGCGTCGTTGACGTAACTGGGGTCGGTGCCGGTGGGCCGGTCGACCTTGCTGAGCAGGTGGGGCTGGGTGAGTGTGGGAGCGCTCGTGCCGTTGCCCGCGACGGTCTTGCCGTAGCCGTACGCGGTACGGACGTCCAGGGCGGAGTTCGCCGGGTCGTGGTCGGTGAGAGAGGCCCGGTTGCCGACGGCGTCGAAGGTGAAGGACTGGAAGTAGGAGCCGGCGGTGGTGGCGACCGACCCGGTGGCCGGCGCCGCGGCGTCGAGGGACGCCTGCATCTCGGCGTCGGGCGCGGCGGCGTCGGTGACGGCGTCCGGCGCCTCGGCGATGGGCCCGGCGCTGCTCTGGCCGTCGCTGCGGTAGCCCCAGGCGGTGCCGGAGGCAGACTTGCAGCCGGTGGCGGCGGTCACGTCGAGGCCGGAGGTCCAGGCGTGGACCAGCTCACCGAGGTAGTCATAGGTGAAGCACTGGTTGTCCCAGGTGGACGTGGCGCCGTCGGCCTGCTTGCGGGCCGCCGATGTGAGGTTGCCCGCGCGGTCCCAGGAGTAGTAGGAGTCGGAAATGCGGTGCGAGGACGCGGTCTCGCGGTCCCAGACGGTCCGCTGGAGGCGGCCCGTCTCCTGATCGATGAAGTTGGTGGTCCACACCCGGTAGGGCTGGGGCCCGCTGACGGTCCGCAGGGGCTCGCCGTACGCGGAGTAGGTGACGTCGGAGGTGTACCAGCTCAGGCCGGAGGTGGACTCGGCCAGACCGTCCTCGTTGTAGCGGGTGATGACCTTCTCGGCGGCCAGACCGCCGATCGCCGGGACGCTGACGGAGAGCTGCTTGCCGCTTTCGGTGTACGCGTAGCGGTAGGTGTAGGTGCCGGCGAGCTTGGGCCCGGCCTGGGACGGGACGACGATCTCCCGGGTCGTCGGGCGGTACTTGTCGTCGTAGGCGGTGATCCGGTCGGTCCAGTCGGCGCCGCCCTCGTGCCGGGTGGAGCTCGCCGCCTTGCCGAGCGCGCCCGGCAGGTCGTACGTGAAGGACTTGACCGGGTCGGCGGTCGTGGAGCCCTGACGGACGTTCAGGACGCGTCCGATCGCGTCGTACTCGGTGTACGTGGTGCGCTGGAGCGAGTCGGTGGCGCTGGCCTGCCGGCCGAGCGCGTCGTAGGTGAAGGAGGCACTGCCGATGTCGGGGTCGGTGGCCGAGGCCAGCAGACCCCGGGCGTTGTAGCCGTACGTCCAGAGGTTGCCCGCGTGGTCCTCGATGCGGGTGCGGTTGCCCCGGGCGTCGAAGGAGTACCGGGTGGTGCGCCACTCGTCCTGGGTGCGGTTGGTGGAGTGATCGACACGGGTGATCCGGCCGCGCGGGTCGGTGTAGGCGCGAACGGCGGGTGAGGCGCCGCCGGCCGGGCGGGAGATGGTCCAGTTGTCGCCGTACTCGACGGTGTCGTACCAGACGGGGCTGCCGCTCTGCACGGTGGTCTTGCGCACCGGGCGGCCGAGGCCGTCGTAGGTGTTGCGCACCAGATTCGGCACCAGGGAGTCGCTGACCCGCTTGAACTGGCCGGTTTCCGGCTCGCCCTTGGCGAGATAGGAGCCCGTCTGCTCGGAGACGAGTCCGTGGTCGTCGTAGCGCGTGTCCTGGACGATCCGGCCGGGGCCGTGGGCTTCGTTCTGCGTCTGCACGGGGCGCATCAGGCCGTCGTAGACGGTCACCTGTCGGCTGTAGCCGCCGTTGTCCTTGAGGGAGCGGACGGTGACGGCAGTGGGCCGCGTGACGGTCGGGGTGGCGGTCGCCATCTGGTAGTCGATGAGGACGTCGGGCATCGCGGCGTCGGCCGACCAGCCCTTCACCAGGCGGCCGAAGGCGTCGTACTCCATGCGCGAGACGTGCTCGTTGGCGTCGGTCACCGACAGGGCCAGGCCGCGGCCGGGGTCCAGGGCCGTGGTGGAGGCGTGCCCCTTCTGGTTGATCTTCTTGATCGCTGTGACGGGTCCCCCCGTGTCGCCAGGGGTGTACTGAGTCTCCGAGACGCCCTTGAGCGGGTCGGTGATCTTCCGCACCCGGCCCAGCGGGTCGAAGGTGTTGGTCATGACGGTCGAGTAGGCGGTGCCGTCGTCGTTGAGCGTCGCAGTGGTCGTGGCCAGGCCCTTGGTGGGCGCGGCGCCCCAGGCTCCGCCGTCGTAGCTGGTGCGGACGGCGCTCATCACCTGGGTGGCCGGGTCGGCGGTGGCGTGGCCGGCGCAGGAGGTGGAGGTGGTGCGGATCTCCTTGGGCAGACCGACGAGGTTGGCTGCCTCGTTGATGACGTAGAGCGTCTTGACGCAGCTCTGGTCGCTGAGGGTTTCACCGCCGCTGCCGTCGGGTTTGACCACGGCCGACTCGACCTGCTGCGGCAGTCCGTAGACGTCGTCGACGACGGTGGTGGTGCGCACCCCCTGCCAGCTGCTGCCGACGGTCTGCAGGGTGTCGCTGCGTTGGAAGCCGCTGCGGTAGGCCGTCAGCGCAGTGAGGTCGCCATCGCGCTGCCGGGAGGCGGTCTGCTTGGCCCAGGGCCGGTTCAGGACCCGGCTGGCGATCTTGCCGCCGGTCCCCGTATACGTGATCGTCTCGGCGGTCATGCCCGCGTAGGGGGCGATGTCGTCGGCGGCCAGGGTGACGTTGCCCGTGGAGTCCTTGACCGGCCCGCCGGCACCGCGGAAGTAGCGGGTGACCGAGTACGACTGGGTCTGCGGGCGGCCCGGGGCCGGCGAGATCTTGTTGCCCTTCGAGGTGGCCACCTGCTGGTAACCGCGCCACTCGCTGTAGGTGCGCAGGGCGGGCTTGCTGAACTCGTCGTCACTCTTGCCCCAGGCGGCGCCCGAGTAGTCGTAGCGCGTCGACATGCGGGCGGAGACGCCGGTGATCCGGTCGGTCTCGGTCACGGTGTGAACGACGTATTTGTTGAACCAGGCCAGCGCGGGCTTCTCGACCTCGGCGTCGGGCGACCAGCGGACGGGGAAGCAGGTGCCGTGGTTGTCCTCGGGGGCCACGCCGGGCTGCACACGGCAGCCGCCCTTGTACGTGACCTCGATGTCCGCGCCGTGTTCGGTGGCGACGGCACCGATGCGCGGCCGGGTGAACCCTGGGCGCGGGTCGGAGGAGCTGCGGGGCACCAGGTTGGGCAGCTGCTGGTCCTTCAGATATGTGCTGAGGGGGTGCGCGGAGCCGGTGCCGACGACGTACGGCTGGAAGCTGACGCCGGACTCGGTGAGCAGGGTGCCGCTGGTGTCGCCGGGACGGAAGCCGTAATGCTGGATGGAGTTGAGCCACAGGCCGGGCGAAGTGTCGTACCAGTCGCGCGGGAAGGACTGGTTGAGCAGATAGGTGTCGACCTTGGACAGACCCGCGACACCGGGCCGCTGGGCATACGTGGTGATGCCGCCGAGCCTCAGCCGGTTCCAGAAGGACGGGAAGGCGGGGCACAGCTTGGAGTCGCTCTTGCAGTTCAAATTGCCGGGACTGTCCCACCAGGGGCGGTAGGAGGCGGGGTTCTTGGTGTCGTCGAACTTCGCAGAGTCGCAGACCGTGGTGTCCTGGAGGCAGCGCTGCCAGAGCAGGAAGTCGATCTTCGCGGCCGGGGTGGCGCCGAGGGCGTCCTCGCGCAGCCCGTACTCGATGGAATCGGGCAGACCGCCGCGGATGTACTTCTCGGGCGTCTTGAACTTCTTGTTGACGGCGTAGTAGTTCGCCGACTGCAGCCAGTTGACGACCATGACGTTGCCGTTGACGTCGGTGACCTTGTCCAGCCCCCAGTGCCAGGCCTGCTGCTTGGTGGTGTCGCCCTGGCAGCGTGAGTCGGCGAACGCGGCCGCGTGGCACGGCTCCCCGGGGTGGTTGCCGAAGACGGGCACGGTGAAGACGGACTGGGTGTCCTGGTGACCGCCGCCGATCTTGTTGAGACCGTAGGTGTAGACGGTGCCGTCCCGCTTGGTGACGACCCAGTACTCGCCGTTGTTGTCGCCGTTGGCGGCGCCGGTCTTCAGCTCGACGCGGGTGCCGTCGTCGTGCTGCGGGCGGTAGCGGTCGGTCTCTCCGATGCGGACCAGTTCGGTCGTGGCGCCGCCGAGCGACATCACGGCGTTGTAGGACACCCAGCACAGGTCGGAGGTCTTGGCCTTCTTCGCCGTGTTGTTGGCGGCGCCGGCCGCGGTGTCCTCGCGGTCGTCCTTGCAGGTGCGGTAACGGCGCTCGATGTAGCCCGGGTTGTAGTCCCAGCCCTCGCCGATCCACGACGCCTGCGGCGAGGAGGTGGACGTCTTCGCGTCCACGCTCTGCGAGTTGTAGTCGAAGGAGATCTCCGGTGCGGGACCGGCGGGCGTGGGCGGAACGTCGATGGGATACGACCAGGTGAACGCGCCGGACGAGCCGCCCGCCGACCACTTGCCGTTGGATTCCAGCGGAGTCGCCTTGAAGGAGCCGCTCTCACCCGCGCCGGAGTCGACCGCGCCGATCACGGCGCTGTCACCGCCGGCCGCCGCCTGCCTCGCTCCGGTGCGGTAGGCCGCCTGGACGGCGCCGGTGCCGGTCGCCGCGGACGCGGTCGACGAGGCGGGTGTCACCGTGCCGTCGGCGGCGGTGTCGACGGTGGCGGTCAGGGTTTTGGCGCTGGCGTCGTTGACCGTCTCCAGCTCCTCGTAGGCCCGGCACTCCTCGACGTCGGGGGTCGTGCGGTAGCACTCGGGAAACTGCACGAAGGTGAGCCGGGAAGCCCAGTCGGCGCCGTAGAGGTTCTGGTACGCCTTGTAGTCGAGCTGCACCGAGACGGGGACGGAGCCGGTGGCGGGGGCGGTGACCGTGACGAGCGCGCCGTCGATGCCGTCGGCCTCGGGGGCGGTGCGCGGGGAGACGCCGACCTGCCAGGTTCCGGTGGGCAGGGCGGCGCCGGGGGCCTGGCCGAGCTTCACGGGCAGGGTGCCGACCGGTTCGAGAACGGCGGTACCGGTGGTGGCCCGCATACCGGCCTGCCGGGCGGCCGCGGCGCCGAAGGTGACCGAGCCGGTGCCGCCCGTGGGCGGGGTGACGGTGCCGGCCGGGGCCTGCTCCAGGTCGGGGGGCGGTGCGGCCTCGATGCTGTCGAGCCCGGCGTTGTGCGTGTTGCCGGCGACCCGCTGCTCGGCCGGGATCTCCACCAACGACACGTCCTCGCGGGCGACTTCGGCCGCCCCGGGGTTCGGCGGCTGGGCGACGGCCGTCAACGGGGTCAGCCCCACCAGCAGGATCGCACCGACGACGGGCGCCAACGCTGAGCGCAGGGGGCCACGGCGCATGCGACGAGCGCGGCGCGCGGACAGGAAAGCAGGCACGAACAGAGTCCCCCCGGGCGACAGAAGGCCGCACCCGGTCAGTGCGCAGGTGCGGCCAGTGAACGGGCTGATTCTGTGCGGCACTTGTGAAGAAAAACCAGACGACCTGTAGTCATGTGATGATGATCACGGCCACAAATCGGGCTACCCTGGCGCCAGTTGCGGCAAAGAGCCACTGATGCCGCCGATCAGGCTCATGGGCATCTGCGTCGCCTTTGGGGTGTGTCACCCGCTTGCGGAGCAGTCCTCCCAAATTCCCTCCAGGCATGTCCTGTTGTGCGCCGAATGGGCGCCCGTGCACCTCTGCGGGAACGCCACGGGCCGATGTGCGGGCCGCGAACGGCGCGGGACTCCGTACGCCGCCCGGCGCCGTCCGCGCCACAACGCCGGGTGACGGCCTCCGGGAGCTGAGCCATGATCTGTCGGCTGTCGCCGCATCTGCCACAGCTGTTGCACAGGGGGAAGGGAATTCTCATGCCGAGCCGTTGGCGCCGATGGCGCCGCTCGCCCGCGCGCCGAACGGTCGCGGCCGTCGCCGCCGCCGTCATCGCAGCGTCCGGCCTCACGGTCGTCGCTCTGAGCGGTGGCGAAGAGGACCAGCCACGGCGCCCTGCCCACGCCCGCCAGGCGGCGCCTCTGACGGAGACCGTCGCCGCCGCACGCGCCAAGAAGACCGGCAAGGCCGTCGAGGCGACCGCGCTGCGCACGGCGTACGCGACGACCTGGGCGCGCCCGGACGGACTGCTCCAGCGCCGGATCCACGCGAGCCCGATCCGGGCCAAGGTGGACGGGGTCTGGCAGGCCATCGGCACGGATCTGCGCCGGGTGGACGGCGGTTGGGCGCCCAAGGCGACCAACGTGGGCATGGTCTTCTCGGGCGGTGCGGACAAGCCGGCGGGTCCGACGGGCGCCCGGGGCGCTTCGTACGCCGACGGGACCACGGGCGCGGGCGCCACCGGTGTACACGCCGCCCGGCACACCACCCGCTCCGTTCCGCGCCAGGTCCCCCTGCTCGGCAGCGCCGCGAACGCCTCCGCCTTGAGTGCCGCCGCCACCGCCACCGCGAACCCGCTGGTGACGCTCACGGTGGACGGTCATGCCATCATGCTGACCTGGCCGGACGCCGTGCCGACCCCCGTCATCGACGGGCCGCGGGCCCTGTACCCGGAGATCCTGCCCGGCGTCGATCTCGTCCTGACGGCGGCCGACAGCGGGTTCGCTCAGCTCCTGGTCGTCAAGAACCGTCAGGCCGCGACCGATCCGCGCGTGGCGCGTCTGGCGTACGGCCTCAGCTCCCCGGACCTCGACTTCGCGCTCGATCCGGTCACCGGCATCGTGTCGGCCACCGACACGAACGGCGCCGACGTGGCGGAAGCACCGACCCCGTTGATGTGGGACAGCGCCGGCACCCCGGCCCTCACCGACGGCCAAGCGGGCAGCAGCGCCTCACCGACCGCCCCCGAGGTCATCCCCTCCGAACCGGACGTGACCGGCAGCCCCCAGGAGGAGCCGTCCGAGTCGCCCGAGCCGACCGACGAGGTCGCCGACACCGATCAGGAGGACCTCACTCCCGAGACGCTGCCGGCGGCGACCGACGAGGCAGCCGACCCCTCCGTCATCGCCGAGATGGAGGGCACCTCACCGCCCGTACCGCCGGAGCCCAGCCCGCTGCCCTCCCAGACCGGAGCCGCCGCCACGCTCTCCCTGTCCGGCGTCAACGGCCCGCAGCCCGACTCCCACGGCTCGCTCGTGGACGTCGACCTCGACGCCGGAACCTGGGCGTTCAGCCCTGACCAGACGTTTCTCGCCGACCCGACGACCGTGTACCCCGTCTTCGTCGACCCGTCGATCAAGAAGCACACCAACGACTGGACGACCGCCTACAGCCGCCACCCCAACGCCACGTTTTACAACGGCAAGAACTTCAACCGGGGCGGCACCGACGAGGCTCGGGTCGGATTCGAGTCGGACACCTGGGGAACCTCGCGCTCCTTCTTCAGCATCGACTGGGACCCGGACCTCAAGGGCTCCACGGTGCACAGCGCCAAACTGCGCGCCCTGGAGACGTACTCCTGGTCGTGCAGCGCCCGCGCCATGACCGTCCATCTCACCGGGACGATCAGTTCGAAGACGAACTGGAAGAACGCCCCGGCGATGAACAGCGGCAACAAGATCGGCGGAGGCAGCTTCGCGCACGGCTGGAAGTCCGGTTCATGTCCCGACGAATACGTCGTCTTCGACGTCAAGCCGAGCGCGGTCAAGGCCGTCGCCGGCGGCTGGAAGACGATGACGATCGGGATGCGCGCCTCCGACGAGAACTCCCAGTACTCGTGGAAGAAGTTCCAGGCCAACGGCGGCAACGACCCGTACGTCGACCTGTCGTACAACCGTCCGCCCGCCACGCCGAGCAGCCTCGACCTCGACCCGGACCTGAGCTGCGACACCACGTCGCCGTACATCAACGTCGGGGCGTCGTCGCTGACCTTCTGGGGCAACAGTTCCGACAAGGACGGCAACCTCGCCTCGGTGAACTTCGAACTGTGGCCGACGAACGGCAGCACGGCCAACCTGCTCGGCAGCAAGGGCAAGGTCTCGGTCGGCAGCCAGAACAGTTCCGCGCGCGTGCACACCGATCCGTTCTCGACGGGCAGCACCGGGCTGAAGCTGGTGAACGGCACCACGTACTCCTGGCGCGCCAAGGCCGTCGACAAGTACGGCGCCGCCTCCGCCTACTCGCACAGCAAGATCCCTTGCCGCTTCGTGTTCGATACCTCAAAGCCCTCACCGCCGCTCGCGTCCTCCACGCAGTTCCCGGACGCCGATGCCGCCGACAACGGATTCGCCAACGACTCCGAGGACTCGAAGTGGAGCACGGTCACCTTCGGCACGGCAGGTACCTTCGTCTTCCGCGCCCGGCAGACGGACGTGGTCCGCTATGAGTACGGCTTCAACCAGGCGTCATACCCCTTCTCAGCCGGCCGCGCCAACGGCGCACCGACCACCACGACGACCTCCATCACGAACGTCAAACCACCGCTCGCCGGACCGAACGTGCTGTACGTACGTGCGGTGGACGACGCCGGAAACGCGTCTCAGCCGCTCAAGTACTTCTTCTACGTGACCCCGAGGGACAAGGCCGACGCGCCGGGCGACTTCACCGGTGACCGGCGGCCCGACCTGATGGTGGTCGACGCCAACGGCAATCTGCGGCTCTACCCGTCCGAGTCCACGACGGACCTGGCCAAGGGCACGGGCGACCTCGACTACTCCATGTCGGGCGCCTACCGCGGCAACCCCGCCAAGGACCCCAACGGCGACGACGGTCTTCCCGCCTACGCCGCCGCGCCCTCCGGGTACTGGAAGAACACCCTGATCACCCATCTCGGCGACTTCTACGGCGGTGACGGGCTCCAGGATCTCGTGGCCGTCCGCGAGAACGCGCTGTGGGTCTATCCGGGCGACGGCTACGGTGCCGTGAACATCGACAAGCGCCAGCGGGTGCTGCTGCCGTCGAACGCACCCACCCCCTCGGCGATCACCCAGATCGTGGCGGCCGGGGATGCCACCGGGGACGGGAAGACAGACTTCTTCCTCACCGTCGGCGACGCGTTCTGGGCCTTCACCGGCTACAACGGCGCCAGCATCGAGCAGGCCGTCCGGCTATCCAGTTCTGCTTGGACCGAGCGTGACATCGTCACCGTCCAGGACATCACCGGCGACGGGATCACCGACCTGGTCTACCGCACCGACGTCTCCAGCCGGCTCCTGCTGCGCACCGGTAAACCGGCCGCGTCGGACGGCGGGGTCGATCTCAACTCGCTGGCGGCGGGCGTCAACTCCTCGGCCGGGGCGGACGAACAGTACGGGGCCTCGGGATGGGGCAGCGGCAACATCCGCTTCCTGTTCGGCACGCCCGACGCCAACGGCGATAACATCCCGGACATCTGGACGGTCCGCACCGACGGCGCGGTTCGCTTCTACTCCGGCTCCCGGAGCGAGCTGGCCGGCTCCGGCACGGAGATCGTGAGCAAGAGCGGGGGCGGCTGGATCAACAAGATGGCCGTCGGCTGAGCCACCGCACGGTGAACGGCTCCGCACCCCTCGCACGGGGTGCGGAGCCGTTGTGCAGGGCCCCCTGACAGCAGCGGGCCCCTGACGAGATGAACTCCACAGCCTCCCGCACCACCGGAACGCGTCAAAGTATGTGGTTACGCCACATGGGATGACTCAGCGGCCATTCCTAGCCTGGGCAGCACCCGAAGAACCCCCGCACCCGCCCGGAAGTGACCGATATGACCGCACCCGCAGCGCCCGCCCCAACCCCGCGCGACATGCGCAGAGTTGTCACAGCGAGCCTCATCGGCACCACCATCGAGTGGTACGACAACTCATTCGATCGGGGCTAGGACCTGCGGCTTTTCCTCTTTCGAGGGCCTATGAGTCAGCACGGAACCAGCACCGGAACTGGAGCGTGCTGGTTCGGGCGGTAGACGCGGGATCGATCAACCCGCAGCAGTCAGGACACCGCCCACTGAAGTCACACTCCGTAGTCAGCCCCCGATCACTGCACGCGGCCCCCCGCGCGGCCCCCGCGCGCCAAGCCGTCCACATCGACGTGTGCGTCACCGTCGCGGACGCCGCGCCTCGTACAGCCCCGTCGGCGAGGCGCGCTGCGCCGCCCAGCAATGCTCAGGTGCCCTCCAGGCTGATCCGCGATGCCGGGCTACTAGACCCCCGCGTCTTCCGCCGAGTAAGTACCCCGCCTGGATCCGTAGCGTTCCCTCATGCCACGAACCGCACCAAGCCGCGCCGATCAGCATCTGATGAACGCGGCAACCGCCGCCGGCCACCCGGTCAGCGCCACCCAGCTCGAACGCTGGCGACAGCACGGCCTCCTCCCCCGCCCCCGTGTCGACTACATGGGCCGGGCCGGCACCAGGACGGAGTACCCGCCCGGAACCGAGCAACTGGTGCTCTCACTGGCCCGACATGCCGGCCCACGCCGCAGTGTGGACGACCTCGCCCTGATGGCATTCTTCGATGGCGCTCCCGTACCTGAGTCCGCGCTCAAACTCGCGCTGGCCCGTGTCTACTTCACCAGCCGGTTCTCCCAGGAAGACGAGGTCGCGAAAGTTGCGGCATCCGTGCCTCAGGAGTGGCGAGGCGAGCTGACGCCGCAATACGAAGAAGCTGAGGCCGAGGCCCGCCTCGATCTCGAACGGGGAGGAAGGGCCATCCGGCAGATGCGCATCAACCTGCGTCGCGTTCCCGAACTCTCCCGCGCACCCCGGGCGGAAGTCGACGAGCGCCTTCTTGGAGTATTCACCGGCCTCAACCTGCCGGAGTTACCCGAAGACGACCTCGCCTTCATGGCCGACCTGGAAGCGGCGCTGGCCCTGGACTCGGATGCAGAGAGCAACGACCCCTTACCGGTCTGGGAAATGGCCGCCATCAACCACGCATCCCAGATGGCGCGCCGGGAAGAGACGTCGCCCGAGGAGCGACTGGATCGCCTCGTCCACGCAAGCATGGACGAACTCGACGCCTTGCGTCACGAGGTCCGAACCGCGCTCGACCAAACCTGGACGCGGGCAACCGGCGGCCGGGAGGACCAGGCCCACCTCGACCGGCCCCGGACCGCACGCGGGGCAGGATCCACCCTGGTGGAGTGGATGAGCGCGAAGCTCACACACCCACCGGGATCGTCACTCTCCGACCGGTACTTCATCGAGAGTCTCGCCGACCTGCGGCTGCGCTGCTTCATCGCCACTGCCCGTCGTATGTCGGACGGTACAGCCATGGGAGAGGGGAGGGCAGCGTTCATTGCCCGCACGACTGGGGCAACCGGCAAGCGCCGGCGGCAATGACTGTCGTCGTGCCGACTGCCTTCACTCCATGTCGGGATGGGACATCAGCCGGTACGACTGGACTGTAGCGCCCGGCCAGCACCAGGTGCAGCTCACCGGCAACGCGCACGACGTCATCGTCGCCGCCACCTTCGACCTGGCTGGAGGATACCTCCCACAGCTCCTCACCCTGGATCTGCACGACATACCTGTCCGCCACTGTGATGTTGCTACAGGCCGCCGAGCGGGACTGGGAGGAGCGGCAGGACATGGCGTGTACGGGGGCGCTCGCGGTGACCGATGGCTTGGACACCCGTCTCGCCAGGACCCGTCGGATCATCCGGAACCTACGCCAGCAGTCAGACCGACGCCCACGGCACCGCGCACAACTGCCGCCTCTTGGCGTCCAGGCAAGCCCCCTGGCCGCTGTGCAAGGCGATGGCCCCTCAGCAAGACAACACCCTGCGGCCTGTACGGGGGTACGACTGTCACTGGTCGGGCCTAGCCTTCTGGGGAGTAGGTCATGGCCCGAGGGAGCGGCGTGTGCAGCTGGACCGTTATTGCACTGTGGAGGGCGACTTTCCGCGCCTTGACGAAGACGGGTTCCTGATCGATCGCTGGAGGGGCCCCCTCTCCGAAGGGCTATCGCCTGGGCTCATCCCTCTCCTCGATGCGTGCACCGAGTCAGCAGTGCTTCTAGGCGAAGCCGGAGCGGGCAAGACCTATGCTCTCCAGACGGTCGTGGACGCCCACTCTGCCCGGTCGGCGACCGGCCCCATCGTGGCCCATCGCTGGGTAGACCTCGGCGAGGTGAGGACCTGGGAGGATCTGATCCGGAAGGCGTCTCCCGCCCTGAGCCATCTTCTCCAGCGCACGCCGGTTGCAGGCTTGAGGCCAGTTCCCGGCCCGCGGCCTTCCGGGCGAGTGCTGCTGGTACTGGACGGTGTGGACGAGTGCAAGGCCAGGCCCAAGGAGATCACCGGCTGGCTGACCGACCTTTCCGAGTACTTCGACTGCACACAGCTCCAGGTACTCATCGGTTGCCGAAGCATGGCATACACCGATGCGATGCGTCGGGCCGTGAAGAAAGCCTTCGGAATCAGTCAAGCGCACGTGCTTGCCCCGCTGAGACGCCTTGACCTCGACCAGGCAGCATTGTCACATGGTCTGGATCCGGAACGCTTTCGCACGGCAGTAGCCAAAGCGGGGGCGGGCGCTCTGGCCCGGACGCCCCTGACCTTGTCCTTGCTCCTCAACCTGTATCTGGCGGAGCGGCGCCTTCCGGCCCGCCGGGTTGAGCTCTACGGCCGTGCCCTTCCGCTCATGGTAATGGGGCAAGGCGACAACCGGAATCAGGTTGAGCTGGCGGGCAGTCACGAGCAGCGGTTCATGGTGGCCGCCCGGCTGGCCTGCTACAGCCTGCTGACCGGAGCATCGGCTGTCGACACCACCCGTCGGCCGTTCACGGACGATCACCACATTGCCATCGATGACTTGATCGGCGCCGTGGAAAGCGCGCCCCAAGGAGCATTTACATTGGACCCATTGCTGGTGGAAAGTGTGCTCAGCAGCCCACTGTTCGTCAGTAACGGCCCCGGTGTCGTAGGCGTCGCACATGCTTCCATCGCTGCATACCTGGCTGCCCGTTACCTGGCGGATCATCACCTGCCTGACGCTCAGCTGCGCGGACTGTTCATCCAGCGCGGCGAGATCGGCTCTCCCGGTATCCGCAGTGATTTGCGGGAGACGGCTGCCTGGCTGATCGCGCTCCGACCGGGTCTCGCACCGTGGCTCATCGAGGCAGACACCGAAGCTATCGCCTCCTACAGCGCATACATTGATGACTCTAACTGCCACCACTTGATCGTCGAACGGCTGCTGTGCCTGGCTCGTGACGGCGACCTCCACGCAGAACCATGGTGGAACCGCCACCGGTATCGACTCGACCACCCGAGACTCACACACCAGCTTCGAACGGCTCTCAAGTCTCAGTTCGCCGATCAGCAACACGCTGCCGAATCTTCCTCCCGATATTCCGACGAGGAGGCCGAGCTCGCCCTGATTCTGGCTGCTCAGAATGAGCAGTCGGCCCTTCTGCCTGAGGTGATTCGGCTAGCTCTCGATACGCGACGGACCGCAGACATCCGGCGACTGGCGGTGAACGTAGCTGCTTCCCTCGACCTCCTGGCCACCGGTCCGCAAATGAAGCCCGTCCTGCGTGAACTCATGGATCACCCAGAGCGAGATCTCAACGACGGACTGCGCGGTGCGGTCCTGCAAGCCTGCTGGCCCAATTGCCTTACGGTCAGCGAAATGCTCACCGCCCTCACTTCGCCTCGTAGGAAGAACTACAGTGGCGAGTACGCCCGGTTCTGCTCCGCGCTGCCCGATCAACTGGCCGAAGACGATGTGATCCCGGTGCTGAAGTGGGCTGGCGAGACTCTGATCGGTAGCTCGTCGGGATCGGCAACAGCGGCTTGGGCGGGGTGGGCACGCGCGGACGAAATGACGCAAGGACTCCTCGACCGGTCCCTCCATGGTCCGGCGGCAGTCGAGCGCATTCCCGCAGTTGCGCGTTGGCTGCATCGGGCCTTGAAGTTGTATCCATCCCTGTCGGTTCCTGCGCCTCTGTGCGTTCCTCCCGACTCCCCTACCGCGGAGCAGGCTCGGGCTCTCCGACGCCTTCTGGCGGCAGAACTTATCAGTTTGGCGCAGGATGATGAGGACGGATACCTGCTGGTACAGGGGTGGAGCCGACGCTCCGCGTACCAGCTGCACCGACAACGCACCCAGCCTGGACCACGGCTGGATGACGAACGCGACCATCTGCTGGACGGAGAAGACCTCAGTTGGCTCCTGGACCTGGAAGCCGGCCTGAGTCTGGATGCGGCACCGCAGGCATGGTCAGTCATCAGGTGGATCTGGTCATCGCAGGACTCGGAAGCTCAGGAGGCGGCTTGGGCCCGAGAAGGGACCCGGGTGTGGAAGGAAGTCTTCGCCTGGCATCTTGAGGCGCTGCCCTTGGACAGTCCGCGTGCTGAGGCTGAGCGTGAGAGCTACCTGACACGCGCTGCGAGAAAGCCGGCCCCCCGTACCTGGGACGGCTATGAAGAGTACGTCCAAATCACAGCCGACTTGCTGAAGGACGCTGAAGCAGGGATGACCGACAGCTTCTGGCGTCTGTGCACTCAGCTGCGATTCCACCCCGACACGGGTCGGTCCGGCACGGACATCGGCCACGACATTCTTGCCCTACCCGGCGTCCGCATCCTTCCCGCAGGTGCCGACGACCGGTTGAGGACCGCTGCCGTGCACTATCTCACCGCCGTTGAGCCTTCCCCTGAATGGATCGGCACGGACACCATCTACTGGCCGGCATGGGCCGGTTACCTTGCACTCGACTTGCATTCGCGACACCCAAGCGGTCCCACATCCATCTCTCCTCAGACGTGGCGACGATGGGCACCCCTTGTTCTGGCCTTCCCTGCCGGTCTCGGTGGGACGGACGGGACAGAGCGCCAAGCTGACCTACTCAGGCACGCCCGAACGCATGCGCACCAGGAACTGAGCGACACCTACCTGCACCTGATCCGCACTTGTCTTCGGGACGGCAGCCCATGCATCGAGGCAGCGCTGGCCCAGCACATGTGGACGCAGCACCTGGAGGACCAACTATCTAATTCCTTGGCCGGAATTATTCAGTTGGCGTTCCAGGCAGAGGGGCACTGCGACAACGACAGGCAGCGAAACGTCGAGTACTCGGTCACCACTGTTCTTCGCATGCTTCTGGAGCACTCCGAGCCAGCTGCACGGACCAGATCACTCAAAGCTGTCAGCGAGGCACTATTCGAGGGTCCACCCACCCCCGTTTCCAGACTTCACGCCGCACTCATGGCCGTGCTTCTCAACGAAGCACCGGAGATATACTGGCCCTGCGTAGCAGCGAGAATACGTGCCGACGACAGCGGGCTGAATCTCATCATGGCCCATCTCTTCGATCGTGCGGGGTCGGCATGGCTCATCGGACTGCCCACTTCATACCTGGCGGAACTTGCCGGTCTGCTGGCCGCTCAGCATCCTTTCCCTACACTCCCCATCGAGCCAACATCTGGCTGGGTCACATCCGAAGAGCGAACTCGGCAGCACCGGGACACCACCCTGGAACGCCTGGCAGCCAGGGGGACCGCAGAAGCAGTTCAGCTCTTGGTGCGCCTGTCGGCTACACAACCGCACAGCAAGGCACTTGCTGCGCTGGTACGGGAATCCGAGCGGACGCATCGGGAGAAGTCCTGGAAGCGCCCCACACCGCAAGAGCTGGCCGCCCTCATTCGAGACTCCCGCACTCGCCTCGTCCATGACGGAGATGACCTCACAGACCTCGTCATCGAAACCTTCGCGGCCCTGCAGAATGACCTCACACAGGGAACTCACCCAGCCGCGATCTTGTGGAACGAGGTGCCGGGCGAAGCCCAGGGCAGCAAGGGCACTCGGCAGCGCCTGCGCTTCCCCAAGGACGAAAACCTCATCTCGGACTACTTGGCCGACCTCCTTCGCCGCAAGCTCACCGACCAGGGAATCCTCATCAATCGCGAGGTGCAGATAAACCGCAATATCGGGGGAACCGGCGACCGAATCGATCTCCTTCTCCAGATCCCCGCATCATCACAGCCTCAGCCCGGACTCTCCGAACGCCCAAATCCCCCAATTGCTTCGGTGATCATCGAAGTCAAAGGGAACTGGCACCCCAAACTAAGCACCGCCATGGAACACCAGCTCGCTAACGACTATGTTCCCAGCGTGGAGACGGGACATGGCCTGTATCTCACGCTCTACTTCCCCGCGTCGCAGTGGACAGCCCCGGACAAGTACAGGAGACGTCCGGCTTCTATCAGAAAACAGACAGTCGCAGAGCTGCGTCGGACTTTGCATGACCAGGCTATGCGACTCAGCGCTATCCACAATATAAGACTGCGGTCCTTCGTCTTGGACCTCACGATCCGGGAAACGGCCGAGCGCAACAACTAGAACGTTTCCGGGTGTGTTCCCGCTAATGGCTTGCCGGGAAACAAGTCGTGGCTTCCAGCTGCGGGGATCGTTGTTCTGGTATGGGGAGACCGGAGGGAATCGAGGCCATCCTGGCCGCGAAGGTCCAAGTGCTGTTGCCCCACCTGGACGAGCGTCAGCGTCGGCTGGCCAGAGGGGCGGAAGCGCGGTCGCTAGGGCATGGCGGGATCAGGCTCGTCGCCGCTGCGGCCGGGGTTCGGGAGGGCACAGTCCTCGCGGCGTGGCTGAACTGGAGTCCGGCCAGGCCCCGTTGGGGCGGTGCGTCGGTCTGGTGGAGGCCGGATGAAGGTGACCGAGTTGGATGCGGGGCTGCGGCCAGCGCTGCTGGCGTTGGTCGAGCCCTACGAGCGGGGCGATCCGATGTCGCCGTTGCGCTGGACGACGAAGTCGACTCGGAAGCGGCGGCGGAGCTGACCGGGCAGGGCCACCGGGTCTCCGCCGACACAGTCGCCGGCCTGCTGCCGGAGGAAGGCTTCAGCTTGCAGGCCAACGCCAAGACCATTGAAGGCGCTCAGCACCCGGATAGGGACGCCAAGTTCCGCTACCTCAACGAGCAGGCACCTGGCCACCGGGGACGCCGGAGACCCGGTGATCAGCGTGGACACCAAGAAGAAGGAACTGATCGGCGAGTACAAGAACGCCGGGCACGAATGGCGGCCCACCGGGCAGCCCGTGAGGGTCAACACGGACGACTTTCCCGGCCAAGCCGAGAAGGCGATTCCGTACGGGATCTACGACAGGGCGGCAAACACCGGCGGTCAGCATCGGCACCGATCACGACACGGCGGCGTTCGCCGTCGCCTCGATCCGCCGCTGGTGGCAGGCCCGCGCACGTCGGCTGCTGATCACCGCCGACGGCGGGGGTTCCAACGGCTACCGCACCCGAGGCTGGAAGACCCACCTGACGGACCTCGCCGCCGAGACCGGCCTGGAGATCACCGTGTGTCACCTGCCGCCCGGCACCTCGAAGTGGAACAAGATCGAGCTCCGGCTGTTCTCCCACATCACCATGAACTGGCGCGGCAGGCCTCTGACCAGCCATGAAGTCATGCTCCAGTCTATTGCCGCGACAACCAGCCGCACCGGTCTGACGGTGCACGCCGAATTCGACAGCGGTGAGTACCCCACCGGCATCCGCATCAGCGAATAGGTGATCGCCGCCCTGCCGATCACACGCCACCGCTTCCACGGAGAACTGGAACTACACCTTTCACCCAGCAGATCATCAACCGGCCCCATACCTTCCCTGGCAAGGCGGGGGTCAGCTGAGGGATCTCGCCCCCTCACGGTCCACGACCTGCAGCACCCGAGCTGACCGGCATGTCCCGCAAGCAACTCAGCGGCCTGACCCGCTCCTTGATCCCCGGGCTGGAAGAGCACCGCGAGCAGGTCCGCCATGCAGCCCGCGGCGGACCACGCCGGGTCGCCCCAGGCACCGGTGCGTTGGCGGCGAGGGCGAGGTCGACGACGCGGTGTACTTTTTCCTCGGAGGAGCCGTGGTGGCCTGGGCGGGTGTGGGCGTCGACGGTCTCCAGGCGCAGAGGGCTGGCCTGGGTGGTGCCCGGGAAGGTGACGAGAGCGTTGTTGTAGATGGTGTGGTTGGCGAAGGCGATGAGGCGTTCGTCGCGGCTGCGGTAGTGCCATTTGAGGGTGTGGACATGGGGCAGGTGGCTGCAGACCATGTCCAGCAGTGATTCGAAGACGTCCGGGGTTGCCTCGTCGTCATCGTCGTGGATGTGTTCGTCTGTTCCGCTGAGCAGGCGGTGGAAGAAGGTGGTGGGCGGCAGTTGGTGGGGGTCGCCGGCGACGATGACCTGGCGGGCTCGCATGATGGAGGTGATCACGTCGTGCGGCAGGACCTGGCTGGCTTCGTCGAAGATGACGACATCGAACAGGCGCGCGGCCGGCAGGACACGACTGACGACGAGGGGGGACATGGCCCAGCAGGGTTTGGCGGCCATCAGTACGTCGGGGGCTTTGTCGACGAGCCTGCGGAGCGGCAGGTGCCGGGACTTGCGGTCGGCCTGGGTGCGCACGAGGGTGCTTTGGTCGGGGTGGGCGTCGCGGGTCTGCCTGAGGTGAGTGGCGACTTCGTAGCGGACGCGTGCGGGGTTGGTGTCGCGGTGGGTGCGGTCGAGGCGTTGGAACTGCTCGATCGTGTGGTCGTGTTCGGTGCGTGTGAAGGAGCGCAGGTAGGGGGAGCGCATGCGCGCTTCATCGAGGACAGATGACCACCACAGGTGGCGGAAGGTGCCGACGGCGGTGTCGGGGGTGGCGTCCGCTTGGGCCAGCTCGTCCAGATGGCCGCCGAGTCCGGCGGCTTCGAGGCGGTCGGTGAGCTGGTTGAGCTCGGGCATCCGCAGCAGGGTGTCGCGGTCCTGGTCGAGCCGCTGAATGGTTTTGTCCACCTCGTCGGTGGCGGTGGTCTCCCAGTCGCCCCAGCGTACGCACAGGGCTATCGCGGCCAGTTAGTTGCGCAGCTCGGTGAACGTGGCTGCGACACCGGTCAGTCCGGGAACGGTCCAGGGGCTTGTGTCGCGGGTCGTGGCGTGTGTCTGCCAGCGGGTGTACTGGTCAGCAGCCTGGCGAAGGGCGGAATGCAGGGCGGAGCGGTCGCGCTGGCCCTCTTTGGACAGGCCGCGTGCTGTTTTGATCAGCTTTCGGCGCTGCCACCAGCCGATGTTCCGCTGGTGCTCCTTACGCCAGCTTCGGTCGGCGGTGGCGGCGATGAGGTCGTCCAGGCCGGGGGCGAAGACGGCCGCCTCGAAGCGGGCCAGCGTCTCGGTGACGTCGTGCAGCAGCGTGAGCAGGGCATGCCAGCCTTCGATGTCATCGGCTCGGCGCAGTCCGGCGGTGTCCACCAGCTTCTCCAGGGCGCGACGGGTGTCGGTCAGGGCCCGGCCGGTCAGCTGATCGAAGCTGGTCACCACGGCGTGCAGTTCGCCGTCGGTGCGGGCGGGCAGGTGGGACCAGGGTGACTCTCCGCGACGGACGGCGAGGCCCTTCTTGGCGACGAAGGCCCGCAGGTCCTGTTCGGTCTGGCGGAAGTGATCGCCATGAAGGCGGCGCAATTGGTGGCCTCGCAGGCGCCGGCGGGTGTGGTGATCGGGTGGGCTGCCCATCAGGCCGGTGATCAACTGGTGTGCGCTGATCTGCAAGGGCTCAATCGGCTGGTGGAACTCCTGTATGTGCTGCAGGGCCTGCTGGCGGTGGTGTGCCAGGTTCGTGTGCAGGTCGGCGGGACGGGGCGGAGCTTCTTGGCCGGCTCGTTCCAGCGCGTCGTGCAGTTGCTGGGCGGTCTGGCGACGGCTGAGTTTGTTGCCGTGGAGGTCGAATACGAGCCCGTCCAGATCTACGCGGGCGAGGTTGTCGGTGACCGCTTCGATCGCAGCTCGCTTCTCAGCGACGAACAACGTCCGCTTGCCCTGGGCTGAGAAGACGGCGATCAGGTTGGCGATGGTCTGGCTCTTGCCCGTGCCGGGCGGGCCTTCGATCACCAGGTGGGAGCCGGTAAGGGCCGCGCTGATGGCCTTTTGCTGGGAGGCGTCCGCGTCCAGGACCCAGGTACTCCGATCTGGGCGGGATGTCGTCGGCGCTGGCTGGCCGACGGGGACCTGAGTCTTCGGCCAGGGCGCGGCTGGCTTCCCTGTCGCCAGCGAGGGCCGCGATCACGGGGTGGCTTGCCAGCAGGTCGGTGGCGCTGGTGAGGTCCTTGACCATGGGGAGCCGGTCGAAGCTGAAGACGCCCGCCACGATGCGCTCTTCCAGCTCCACCGTCAGGTTGCTGCGAGCGCACGCTGCCTGAAGGATCCCGTAGGCAAGGCGCATGTAGTCGGCCGGATCCGCGCACTCCTCGATGCCCGTGGTGATCTTGTCGGCCAGTTCCTCGGTGTCGCCGTCCAGACCGTACTGGCGGCTGAGGGCATACAGCAGTACCGGGTTGGTCTCCGTCTCGCCCGCCGTCTCGAGGACGAAGTCGTTCTCGGTGGCGGTGCGCGGCTGGATACTCAAAGGCTGCAGGAGAAGCGGGGCGCGCAGGGCAGGGACAGGCGTCCTGCCGCGGGTGGGCGGGGGCTCAACACGCAGCAATCCCAGAGCCAAGCGGCCAGCCTCGATGCCCTGTTCCTCATCCAATTCCACCATCTTGCGGCGCAGGCTACGTGCCCGGGTACAGGCCGCCATGTGGTCGGCGGTATCAGGGAAGAGGGCAGCCAGGCGGGTCCGGCGGCCTGCCAGCAGCGAGGTCACAGACTGCGGCACAGCACCAGTGACATCCAGTGACGCCGTCTTGGTGTCCTTGAAATGCAAGAGCGTGTTGTAGGGCCCGAAGTCGACCAGCGCGTCGGCCCACTGCCGCGCCCGGGCGGCCACCGTCTGCCGGCGTATATGCCCCGTGATCGCTTCCACGTGTCACCCCTTGAGTTGAACCGGTCACCCGAGCCGGCCCACACCGCACCGGAGCCCGCCTTTGTTGAAGCGAACAGACCAACGTAAGAGACAAAGTCACCTTGAAACAGGCGGAGTTGGAGCGTGCGCAGGGCGCAAAGGGAGCACGCACGGCGCACCACAGGCGCGCGGTTGTCCCGGCAACGTCTGAAGGACCTGTCCAAGGCGTGCGCCGGGCCAGGCGCGGCGCCCTACGGCGGCGCGATGGCGTGCTCCCCCCTCTAACTCACCTTCACGATCGCTCCGTCAAGTGCACCCGACGCAACGGGACCATCTCGCCTCACGAAGTCGGCCGACCACAGTAGTTGTTCGCGATCCGTGACAGGGGCCCGCCAGATTCGGCCGCGAGGGCCGCTGACCTGGTAGGTGGCCAGCGGCCTCAGGAGTGGCGCGGGCTACGCCGCCTCGACGACCGCTTCGAACTCGAGCGGCAGACTGAGCTCTGTCTCCAGGTTGAAGACCGCGTCCATGACAGATCGCAAGCGGTCCGGCGCGTCGGGCATGACGTGAGCGTACGTCTGAAGAGTGATCTTCGGATCCCGATGCCCGAGCCACTCCGCCATGTCCGTCACGGGCACCCCGCGCGCGAGGCCTGCCGAGGCAAAGAAGTGGCGCATCCAGTGCGTCGTGATCTTCCTTGTGATACCTGCGGCTTTCCGGGCATTGCGCCACAGCCGGTCCACGAGCGAGTACATGAGGATATTGGTGCGCCCGACGTTGGCGAACAGGTAGTCGCCCTCCATGCGGTTCAGGCCCTTCTCCACCCGGAAGGTCCCATGCAATATCAGGTGCTCCTTCACCTTGGCCTCGATCGTTCGCGGAAGCGGCACAGCTCGGACTTCATCGTGGTCGCGCCATTTGAGGTGGCGGATGATGTGGGCGCGCCCGCGCCCCTTGGTGATGACCTTCTGCCGCTTGGTCTTCGGCTCCTCGTTCGCTCCGTCCTGCGTGATCTGACGATCGACGTAGAGAAGACCTGCCTCGAAGTCGAACTGCTGCAAGGTCACTGCCATGGCCTCACCTATCCGCAGGCCACAACCCGCCATCAGCCAGACCAGCAGCTGGTACTGACCAGGCATGTTGGCGGCTATCGCGGCTATCTCAGCAAGCGTGGGAAGTCGGATCGTCTTCTTCGCCCTGCGCTTGGCACGCTGACGGCCGGCTCGCATGTGATGGCAGGGGTTCTTGGTGATGTAGTCGTTGGCCACGGCGTAGCTGAAGACGCCACTGAGAGTCTCATAGCGGTTGACAGCCGTTGACTCTTCGTACCCGCGCTCTTCGACCATCCATCGGAGCCAGTTCACCAGGTCCTTGGGCTTCACGGCACCGATCGGCTGACTCTGAAAGTACGGCTCGATGTGCAGGCGCAGGCTGGTCTCGTACTGGTATCGAGTTCCGCTAACCCTGTCTCCCGATTTGATGAACTCCCGGTACACCGTCACCAAGGGGGTCAAGAACCCCGACGGAGCGATGTAGGTTCCGAGGTCCTTCTCACGCTCAACCTTGGCCGCGAACTGGTCAGCCGGCGTCTTCTTTTCGAAGGACTTCTCCCGCTGGCTTCCCGACCTTCCGCCCGGTTCCCGGTATCGCACAGTCCACGGGTGTCCGCACCTACTGGCAAGACAGAGATAGTACTTACTCTTCTCGTCCTCCTTGCATTTCTGGAAGACCTTAGCCAAAATTCCCCATTCTACGCACGCACCAGATCCTGCGGTTTATCCGTATCGAGATTGCAGATACGCGATAACGTCTCGCTCCCGGAACCGCAACAGCCGTCCAACCTTCTGAGGACGGAGGCCCCAAGCCCGGTATTTATTTTTGATGGTCATCTCACTCACCTGCAACCACTCGGCTACCTCTGCCGAGGTTAGGAGTCGATAGCTTCCGCCCTGCGACATTTCATCGCCTTTCTGTTTAAATAGCTGAGCAATTGAACGATCCCTCAGTCGAGACCCAAGGAGCCGTCCTGCATGAGCCCAGCGTTGAGCCTGCTTCGGAGATTTGCTGAGGACATGGCCTGCTCCCATTCGCCGACGTCACAAGCGAACGGGCTGGCGCGACGTCGGCGACGTCGTCATGTTGCAAACGGGGTCAGCAATGCGCTGGGACGTGCAGGACCACCCCCAGGTGTGTGGGGGCGAATGAATCGGCCAGTACGCGTCGGTTGTTGCCCGGCATGCCGTCCCACCACACGCTCGCCCTACTTCCTCCTCACGAATACCTGCGGCTCTAGCAACTGCGTCCGTCACGGCTCCACCGCCAAGCACAGCCGAATGCGAACACCATCAATGCTCTGTAAGATCCCCGGTTTCGGTAACCGGGCATCTTCTGCTATGTATCGCCCTGCTGCCGCCGGTGAGCCGATCGAGGTTTCGGGCCCCACGACCTCACAGCGCCAACATCCCAGGGGCCGTGGCGCGTTGCTGTGCTGCGGTGCGCAGCGATGTATGTGGGGGCCTCTCAGCCACGGCGGCAACCGCGCTACAGCAGATCCTCGCCAATAGATCCTGGCGTGCAGACAAGAGAGGCAGGGCCTTCGAAATGGCGTCAAAGCCCTCCGTCTCCGGGTCAGCCCAGGCGTTCGCGGCGCCGAGCGGGATAGGGCGCGTGATGAAGGCGAATCGGAAGGCGGGACTCGACAGGCGGACCTCCTCGGAGCGGGACGCGGTCGTGAGACCGAGCTCGGCATGCGTACTGCCATAGCGGCCAGCCCTTCCGCAGGCTGACCTTCGATGGCGCCCTGCGGCTGACCTGGCGTTTTCAGGGTCGTTGTACGTTGACATGATCCCGGACGGGGTTCCAGACCCGTGGGCCATTTCCTCGTCTGCCGTGGGCGAATGCCGGAGCCTCGTCACACAGACCCACTCACCCCTTAATGATCCCCGCCATGGATCAGGCCGACTTCTCGGACGGGGACCGATGCTTGCGATGCCGATGGTCCAGTGCTGCTGCGCTGCAGTGATCAGCTGACCGAGGTCGGCACCAAATCCCGTGCCTGGCTGATCACTCATGCAGATCACCGAGTTGTACGCCCGGACTTGGAGGGGCGCGCAAGACTGTCCCGGATCACAATGTCGCTGGCGCTTAGAGCCGACGTCAGCCGTCCTTGCAGTTCGTCCGGGATGGTCCCTGCCCCGAGGGCGCAGGCATGCATGAGAGCGCGGCAGTCCTGGGTTTGCCTGTCCGTGGCGATCGCGGTGAACAGACGGTGCGCCAGGTTCTCGCGGGCCGCGTAGCCGTCTTCGGCACCGGCCGTCCTGCGGTGGAGGTCCTCGACGATGCGGTGGGCGGTAGGAGCCTCGGCGGAACCGATCGCGTCGAGGACGGTAAGGCCGAGACGGATGTCGAAGACGGTCGTCCCAGGTTCGGCCGGCCACTCCAGATAGGTGTTCGCCAACGCCGCCAATTCGTCTTCGACCGGCAGCTCGGCGTAGCGGCGGCACAGGACGGTCAAGCATGCCGTGATGGCCTGCTCCCACGGATCGCCGGGCATCGTTTCGGCAAGGAGAACAGCTGCCCATGCCGTGTCACCTGCAACGAGGGCAGTGAGTATGGCAACTTGGCGTCCGTCGAGCATGCGTTTGCCTACGCCGAGGTGAGTCTCGAGGCGTCTCAGGGCCTCCGCCCAACGTCCCTCGGTGGTGAGCGTGCGCGTTCCGTCGGCGAGGAGCACGCGCCACAGCCACGCGCGGACCTCGTGGCGGTCCTCGCCGGTCGCAGTGATGTCCGCCGGTACGGCGACGCCCTCGAACCGGGCAGCTGTGCCTGCCTCGACGGCCTTGTACAGGTCGAGTAGGTGCTGACGTCCCTCATCGGTGTGGCCGGCGCGGATCTGGAGGCGGGCGAGGTTGACGACCGGTTCCAGCCCTCGGATTGCGCTCATGCCGGGCAGGGGGCACGCGTCGAGGTAGGCGGCGGCGTGCTGGTGACACATCTCGCGGGCGAGATCGGGAAGGCCGAGATCGGAGGCGATGAGCGCGGCCTGGTTGTAGACGGCGGATGCGAGCCCTTGGTCGCCCTTCTTCACCGCCGTCTCGGCGAGGTCGACGAGGCCGCCCACGCGTTCGGGCAGGGGCAGACAGGCGGGCCGGAATCGGGCGACGAGCGGGAAGCGCTGGGCTATGGGTCCGTGCGGGTCCATGGGTTCCCCGGGCGTGAGTGAGAAGTGCTGGGGCGACGGTGCCCGCGAGCCGTACGCCGGCGGGCACCGTCCGCTATGCAAGGAGCGTCACCGCCAGTCGACGACGATGCGGTTCAGCGGGGTGTCGAGAGCGAAGAGTCCGGGGCGCTGCTCGATGGCAGGGGCGTCGAGGGGCTGGATTTCGAACGTGGCCTCGCGACCACGGTATTCGCGGTCCCAGGTGCGGATGGCGTCGGCGACCTTCGTGGCGAGCTCGTCGCTGCCGGGACCGTGGCCGATGACGCCGAACTCCCAGAGCTTGTCGCCCTCGGGGGTCTTCTTCTCCGACACGCGTCGCGCCAGGTAGGTGACGGCGCCCTTGTCGACGGCCGCAGTCGACGAGGGGTAGGGGTCCTCCGTGAGCGCAGTGCCCTTGGCGTTCTGGGGGAACAGCATCCGGATGAGGCCGGAGGGAAGGGAACAGGTGACGAACAGCTCCATCCACTCCGGCGACTCCATGGCGCGGACCGTCATGCCGGTCCACTCCTCACTGCGCGGCTGGCCCAGGACTCCGGCCAGGGCATCGGCGTCGATGTTCTGCCCAGCGGGGGCCTGAAGCCGGACGGTGCCGTCTGCGCTGAGCGGGATGACGCGGCGGTCGTCGTCGGCGATGCCCCGCCGGAGCGGCATGAACGTGTTCATCTCGCTGCCAAGAGACACCCATCGACCGTCGCGCTGCTCGTAGGCGATGGACCGGGAGACGGTGCCCTTCAGGCGCTGGGGGACGAGGAGCCGCCCGCCGGGGGCGAGCTGTTGCATCCAGGCGTGCGGTACGCCGTGAGCGCCCACGGTGGCGACGATCCGGTCGTACGGCGCTCCTTCGGCGTAGCCGAGGGCCCCGTCGCGGGTCACGGCCTGGACGTTGGTGAGACCGGCTGCGGCCAGGTGTGCGCGAGCGCCCTTCACAAGGTCGTCGTCGACATCGAGGGTGGTCACGTGCCCGTTCTCCCCGACCAGGTGGGCGAGGAGAGCGGCGTTGTAGCCGGTGCCGGCGCCGAGTTCGAGGATGCGCTCGCCGGGCTGGGCGTCGAGCTGGTCCAGCATGAGGGCGACGACGCCCGGCTGGGATGCGCACGAGATCGATGTGCCGTCGGTGTCGTACTTGATGTGCACTGGTGCGTTGGCGTAGGCGTCTTCGAGCGACGCATTCGGCACGAACACGTGACGGGGCACAGTCCGCAGCGCATTCTCGACTGCGGCCGTGCGGGCGTGCCCATCTGCGCGAAGCTGGTCGACCAGGGCGTTGCGGAGGCGTTCGGCGTCAGCCGTGGGGGTGGCGATCGTGTTGGTGTGCACCGCCCTGACGCTATGCGTCTCGGCCGTTGCCTCGGTGGGTGACTCGGTGTGGTCACTCGTTCCCATGATTACCTCTCGTGCGATGTTGGACATGGCGCTTTGGTCGTCCCGGAGGAGACCGGCGCGGTTGGCGTGAAAGATCATGTGGTGGGCAATGACGGCTCGCAGACCGCGGGTGAGGGCGCCGCGGCCTGCGAGGTCGGCTAGCGCGGTGCCCGCCCGCTCGAAAGCGGCGACCCACTCGTTGTGCCCGGCGAGCGGGCCGTTCGGTCGGCACAGGCTATGGGCGTTTACCGTCATCAGCTTCCGCATCGCGGGCGCCAGTTCGGCGGCCCGCGCAGAGGGCACAAGGCCGGTGGCCGGTCGGAGGGCGGCGACCTTTACCCATACGTCGCCGTGCTCGAACCAGTCCAGGCCGGCCGCCCGCATCATCACGCTTGCCAGCAGCACGGCGGTTTCCCGGCGTCCCAGCTGCTCTGGGCCTGGTTGATGGGTGAGCAGGTGGCGGCTGTCCTTGTGGAACAGGTCGTGGGCGACGTCCATAGCCTGGGTCCCGCCGAAGGCGTGGGTCTCGGGTTCGTAGATGTAGGGCAGCCATGACACGGCCGTGCCGTTCTTGACGAGGTCGCTCAGCAGCGCTTCTACGGCGGGTGAAGGCTCGTGCGCGCGGTACCGCAGCGGCCAGGGCTGCTTGTTCATGAACCACCAGCCGGTGAGCTGCCCGTCCCTTTCGGTGGCGAGGAGGACAGGGGCGATGCGTTCGACGATGGTGCGCTGGGCGCTCTCGCGGTTAGCGAAGGTGATGTTGTGTTGCTGCCAGCGGTCGGAGCGGTCCGGGGGCATGCGGGTGTCCTTCGGTCGATGGGGTCAGGCGATGAGCAGGCAGGCGTCCCAGGTGGATCGGGGCGGTTCGGCGGTGCTGGGCGCGAGGAGGGCCAGTGCGATACCGGCTGCGCCGTCGAGGAGGCCGGGGCCGCGGTCCTCGTCCTGAATGAGTGTCGTGGCGGCGTGTGCGGGGTCGGTGCCCGGCGGTTGGACTGCGGCTAGGAGTGCCGGGATCGTGGCGCGGAGCTGTCCGGCGGTTGAGGGGTGGGCGTCGTCGGCCGCGCGGGCGGCGACGTGGGCGAGGCCGGCGAAGCCGTGGCACAGGGCGTTGTCCGTCGTGGCCTTGAGCTGAGCGGGGTCGGTGAGGGCGGCGACGAGCGCGTTCTCGGCGTCCAGCTGGCGGCTGTCGTCGCGGCGGGCGAGTGCGGCGAGTTGCTGGGCGCGGGCGAGGCCTGCGGTGCCGTAGCACCATGACGGCCGCCTCGGCGTGGACGAGGTGAGGCGGCCGGTGCGCAGCTCGTCTCGGGTGACCCAATACGGCCACGCCGGGCCTCGGCCGGTGTCCTCTCGGCATCGGTCCAGCCACACCAGGATCCGGTCCAGTGCGTCGTCGTGGCCGTTGACGACGGTGCCCTGCGTGGCGGCGAGCGCCAGGAGCGCGAGCACGCCGCCGATACCGTGCGCCATGCCGTTGTTGGCGTGTCCGCCTCGGAAACGGTCGTCCGGGTGGCCCGAGGGCCCTGTGTCCGTCCACCAGCCGGGCAAGTTCTCGCCGTCGTGTGTGATCGGTTGAGTGAGGCGTACGCAGTAGTCGAGTACGGCACGAAGGGCGGCGCTGCCAGGGTTGCGGCGCAGGAGGTAGGAGCCGTATCCGCTCAGGCCGCGAATGGTGTCGAACTCCGCGAGTGCTGGGAGGAGTCCGGCGTCCATGCGGCGGTGTGCGGCGTCGACGCGGCGGCTCACGTCGTTAGCCATTTGTCGGTCGAGAGTGTCGAGCGCGCGCTGGTAGGCGCCGGGCAGGTGATGGGCGGCGCAGGCCAGAGCGTGCGCGAAGGCGGGCGCCCCGTAGAAGGGGTGGCTGTCGGGGCCGCTGGTGAGCGGTTCGCGGGAGGCGGCGGCGAGCCAGTCGTGGGCGCGCTGCCACGGCCCCAGGCCGGCCGCAGCCCGCTCGATGTGCAGGAGCGCGATGCCGGGCAAGCCATAGGCAAGGTGCTGCCGATCAGAGACCACTGGCCCAAGGTACGGCGTGTGGGGGTCGGCGAGCTGCTCGGCGACGGCTTCGGTCAGGTCCATCGCAGCCTGTGTGGTCATTGTGTCCTCCCAATGGTGCGGGCGGTCCAGGCCAGGGCTGCAGCGCGAGCGAGGTAGCGGCAGACCTCTTCTTCGGGGAAGTTCACCGCGATGTGCCGTACGAAGTGGACGTGCAGCAGGGAGATCAGGACGTCGTCGAGGGCGATGCCCTGCGTGTGGGGACCTGGCAGGTGCTGGCGGTACGCGGCGAGCGCCGCGTCGCGATCGGCCCACGCCGACACGATCGCCGCTCCTCCCGGGGCGCCGCGCATTGCCGCCCAGTCGTCGCCAGGGTCGGCCAGACGTACGGCATCGGTGAACTGCGGGCGCGGTACGGGCACGGGCGCTGTGTGCGGGATGTGGTCGATCAGCCAGCGCATCCCGGCTTGAGTGCTGCCGAGGAACGCGGAGGCGATGGCGACCGTGTGTGCGGCCACCAGCGTGCGCTCGTGTGGGCGCCGCGGCTGCGAGAGCTGGGCCAGGATGGCGCGCGAGTCCGCCCGAAACACTTCCTCGGCCGCGTCCCATGCAGGGCCGGATCCCCAACGGCCCATCTCTCGATAGGAGGTGGGGTACCGCAAGTCCGCCAGCAGACCGGTGCCGCGCAGCTCGTCGGCCCACGCGCTCACGGTTCGAGCCGTTTCGGCGAACGCCTCCGACGTGGGTAGCGCGATGCGCAGACGCAAGTGCTGCTCGGGGTCGCGGAAGCGAATGAACCACCACGGCGGGCCACCGAGCCGTTCGAGCAGATCGGGCAAGTGGCAGGAGAGCAGGGTGTCCTGGCGGCGTGCGTCTCCATACAAGGTGGCCAGCAACAGCGACGAAGAGGCCGGGGTCTGCCTCTGGGCTGGGGAGAGGGCGCGAGCCGGGGTGGGCGCGGGAAGCGCCGGCCACGCCGGCGGCCGGACCGCCTTGAGCGGCACCACTACCTCGTGGGCGCGACCGTCGCACCAACCGAACGCCCCCGGTTCCGCCGCCTCGACGAGCACGGCCAGGCCCACTCGGTCGAGGTGCTGGCGCAGCAGCGTCCGGTGGCCGGCCTCGTCGAGGTCAAGGAAGAGACGCCGGTCGTCCTCCACGAGGTAGACCCGCCGAGGTAGCCGCCGCCGAGCCCGCCAGTCGGTGAGGGCGGAGTCCCATTCCGCCCAAGGACATGCGCGACCAGGCTGCTCGGTCGCCTCCAGCCGCCAGCGGGCCGGGGAAAGCACCGTGCGCCCGCACCGCAGGCGCGGCAGGAAGGGCATCGCCGCCGCAGCACCCCAGTCGAAGACAGTGACCTGCGCGCCTTGCGCACGCGACAACTCGGTGAGGAATCGCACCAGCGGCGGAGTATGCGTGTGGAGGTTCAGCGCGTGCATCCCGACGGCCTCGATGCGCTGGCCGCGCTCGGGGGCGGCCAGGTACATGCGGCGGCCGTCGCACCCCACCGCCAGGTCCGCAGGAGTGAGGACATCGTCAGCGGGAGCCCGGTGTTCCTGGAGGCTGATCACGATGGGCAGGACTCGCGGCGCGCGTGTGATGTGGGCGCTCTCGGGCAGGAGCGGCGGAAAGGACAGCTGCGCAGGCACGGTGTTCCTGTCAGCGGTCGGAAGGTCAGCCAGCTCGGCAGCCAGGGCCACACGGTCGGCGCAGGCCAGGACACTGAGGAACCGGCCTGTGGAGACGCCAGCGCCGCGAGACACGCTCAGGACCTCCAGCCGGAACTGCCCGCGCTGCAGCCCGCCAACGCTTGCCGCATGGACGCGCACCCCCACCTCCAGGTGTGACGGCACCCGCGATTCGTCGGGCCCTACGTCCAGAGCGTCGATCAACTCGTCAGTGAGGACCACCTCGTCGCGGCCGTCGAGCACGGCGGCCTGCGCCAGCCGTACGAGGGCGTCATCCCGAGCGGACACGCGAGGTCGACGGGCGCCGGGCGGGGTGCCTGGGTAGCCCTCGGGGTAGCCAGTACCACTATCCGCGACGACTTCCTGGAGCGGCACCATCGTTCCGATGCCGTACCGCTCGTAGAACCGCTGGTGGTACGCGCCCCATGCCGCGGTGCCGTACGGGCGGGCGCTGACTCGGGTCAGGATCAGGGCCGCGCGCTCGATCTCGCGGGCGACCGCTTCTGGCAGTACGAGCTGCGCGTCCAGGCGCAGGTCGAGTGCTACAGGGTGGCGGCGCAGACCTGGCACGAGGGCCCTCATGCGCGCTGCGACGCTGTCCCGCCCGCCCCGCGAAGTGCACTCTTTCAGGCCGGTCCGGATCGCCCGTAGCTCGCGCAGCATCTCCGCGACCGGGGGGAGGCTGTCGGTGTCGATCGCGTCGAGTCGGTCGAGTAGATACCCGAGGGCGTCGGTCGCGGTGCTGGGGGTGTGCAAGGTCGTGATCAGGACACGCCGCTGGATGAGCTCTTCCAGCAGCCGGCGCACCTTCTCCGGTCCGGCCTCGGGGAACTCCGCCTGGAGTTGGTTCGCGAGCACACCGACCCGGACCGGCGCCCGCGTTGCGGCAAGGACCGCGCGCACGGGCTCGGTGAGGGTCAGGGACGCCTCAACCGCGCGAGTCCGATCGTCGTGGACATCGGATTGAAACGGCACGATGAGCCGGTCCCCGCGGCTCGTCACGGTGTTGTTGACGACCACCGGCAGCCGTTCGACGAGGCCGGGGCAGGACTCCAGCCTCTCGACGACGGCGGCCAACCACTCTGCGCCCGCATGGCCAATGGCCACGTGCCCCACACCCCAGCGTGCGCCCGCCTGCGGACCGAATTCGGCGATGGTCACGCCGGCGAAAAGCCCGAATGGCGTCGCCCGGTGCTGGGAGCGCAGCAGGTAGCGGGCCACGGACAGTGCCGCGCGCCGGACGTCTCGCGTTGAGGGCTCATCGGCCGTGCACAGGGTCCGTAACTGCGCGGCCAGAACCGGGCTGGCGTGTTCCAGGGCTTCGACGAGGTCGCCGCTCGCCCAGATCTCGCGCAGCCAGGCGACACAGGTGGCGGACCCGTTGGGAGAGTGATCGTTGAGGTCCGGAAGCGGAGGACACGGCAGTGTCGGCCGGGCAACGGCTCGTACGAGAGCGGTCGTGCCGGTTCGGAACGCTGGGCGCGGAGCATCCACCACTACCTCCGTAGGTGAGGGACGGGCGGCTGGTGCCGCCACGCCACAGGGCGCGGCGGCACCAGCCCGGAGCGACGTGAGGCCTCGGGTCAGGCGACGTTGGTGGTGCAGGCGCCGCAGGTGGTTCCGCAGTTGTCGTCGGTCAGGTTGACCAGACCCGCGGCGTCGGCGACCTCGACGAGGGACACGTCCAGGTCGAAGCCGTCCGACGTCCTCGGGGTCTGCTGGCTCACATGAGTGCTGCTCGGTACTACGGTGCTGCGTGTCATGCCAACTCCTCTGAGTGGTTGGGATGTTGTTGTGCGGTGGTGCCCGCCTCCGGCCGTACGGCACAGTCCGCACGGCCGGAGGCGGGAGTCTGGTCAGACGGAAGCCGGCCGCCGCTCCATGAAGTAGGCGAGCGCCTGAGCCTTGAGCCGGTCGAGGCACGGCTCGCAGGCGTGGACCGGGGCGTGCTGCCCGTCCCACTGCAGTGGGCCGAGCCAGATCACGGGCACTCCGGTGCGCTCGCACCCGAGCCAGCACTCACCGGTGACCCAGCACTCATGCACGCGGGGGGTCACGTCTGAGCTCCCGTCCACGAGCCAGGGGTGGGCGACCGGCAAGTGGGCCCGCACACCCAGAGCTGGAACAGCAGGCCCCGATGACGTACGTCTCCCAAGATCTCGCCGCTCGTTCCCAGGTACCGGGCACAGCGTGCGCACTCCATGGCCATCTGCTGGCGGGGACGGAGGCGGGCGACGTCCGGCACGGGCGGAGTAGCCACGGCCGGCTTCACTCGTCGCCCTTCATGAAGAGTTCGGCCCAGACCTCTTTGCACCGTGGGCGCTCGTCCGGGCCGTGCAGGTCATAGCCCCAGCGGTCGGCGATGCCGTCGATCAGGAGCAGGCCACGGCCTGACTCGTCGTCTTCCCCGACCTGCCCGAGCACCGGCTTGCGCGATGGCGCCCGGTCCACCACCCCAACGCGCAACCGTGTCGCACTCGGCCGCCCAATAATCAGGCGGATCGAGCCGCACGGGGTGTGCCTGACAGCGTTCGCGATCAGCTCCGAGATGATCAGCGCGGCGACGTCGGCAAGGTTGTCGAGGTGCCATACGCCGAGGACGTCACGGACGAGCTTGCGGCCGATTTTGGCCGTGGACGGTTCGCACGGGAATGTCTGGCTGTAGGCGGGGTGGCCTGTGGGGGCGGCCTGAACTGGCTTAAGGGGACTCGTCATTGGGGTTGAGCCTTCGCGTCGTCTCGGCGCCCGGCCCGTCCCCGCGGGGGAACCTCAGGGGCGGGCCGGGCCGTCAACAGCCGCCCGCACGGCGGGCGTGGCGGGCGACCGACACCAAGACAACTCCCTTCCTGCGCAAGGTGATTAGGGCGATCAGCCGTCCGCCCATCGGAAGGACCTAGGGTGATTTGACCTTCTCTTTACCTGGCGGGTCAGGGGAGGTGAGGGCTACCGTGCGGACATGGACACCGCGCGCAACACCGTTCTTGAGGCGTGGATGGCCGAACACGGCTACAGCTCCAACAGCCTTGCTGACGCTGTGAACAGGGCCTTAGAGGAACTGACCGGAAGACATGGCGGCCTCGACGGTTCATCGGTCCGGGACTGGAAAGCAGGCCGGGTCACGTGGCCCAAGTCGGCTACCCGCAAGGCGCTTGAAGACGTCAGCGGCCTGCCCGCCATCGCTCTAGGGTTCGTGCCACGGGGCCGGACTCCGTCCACCCCAGCCCCACCGCAGCAGGAGGACCTCGACATGAAGCGCCGTACCCTCGTCGGCGGGATCGCGGCGGTTGCCGCCGCGGCAGCCGCCGCTCCCGGCACCGCATCCCAGCGCCGCATCGGCATGAGCGACGTCGACCGTCTACAGAAGCGCTTCGCTGAGATCATCGCCAGCGACCACCGCCATGGCGGCCAGCTCGGCATCGAGCAGCGAGCCGCCGCTCTCGCCGACGAGGCCCTGAATCTCCAGAACGCGGGCAGCGCCAGCCAACGGGTACGCAGCAGCCTCTACGCCTCCGCAGCGGCGTTCCGTTCCTCAGCGATGTGGGCCGCCATCGACGGCCGGCGCTACGACATCGCCAAGGCGCACATGCGTGAGGCCCAGGCCCTCGCGGAGATGTCCGGCGACCAAGCGATCAAGTTCCGCATCTGGAGCCACGCAGGCACCATGTACCGGCACATGGGCCGTCCCGCAGACGCGTTCGCGGCCAACGACGTAGCCCGCAACCTGCACCTCACCCGCCGAGACCCTCTGTTCGCCTCCCTCGGCCTGGCCCGCCAAGGCGCCATCCACGGCGCGGCACAGGACCGCACCGGCACCCGCCGGGCCTTCGAACAGGCCCAGGACGCCATGCTGCGCGCCGACCCCGCCGACTACCGACCGGTGTGGATGCTCGCCTTCTACGACCAGGCCGAACTGGACTCCCTCGCCCTGTCAGCGCACTTGGCGCTCGGCGACTACTCGACCGCCGAATACCACGCCCACCGCTGCCTGTCCGCCCTCCGGCCCCACATGATCCGCTCCCGGGCCATCACCACGACCCGGCTCGCGCACGCCCAGCTCGCACAGGGCGCCGCCGACGCCGCCACGGCCACCGCGAAGAAGGTCCCCGCCGAGGCCGCTACCCAGCACGCCCGGGTCACGCGCATGCTGCAGGAGTTCGGGGCCGCACTGCGCGCCACCGCGCCGGGCAGCTCCAGCGTGCAGACCTGGACCGAGCACGCTGCCACCTGGAGGATGGCCGCATGACCACGGCTCCCGCCATCGAACTGCGCACCTTCACCACCCTCGACACCGCCCGCGGCGACCTCCTCGACGTGTACGCCGAAGTGCGCGCCCCACTCCTCCACCTGCCGAACTACGCGGTCACCGCGTTCGGCGAACGTCTGGACCGACACAGCACCGAGCCTGGGTTCGCGGCTGTCCTCGCGTACGCGGGCAAGCATCCGGTCGGCTACGCCTACGGCAATACCATTGATCACGGCGATCGGTACTGGCAGCGCACCAGCCCCGCTCCGGCGGAAAAGTACACCCAGCGACCGGCCATTGCCCTGAAGGAAATCGGCGTCCGGCCGGCCTGGCGGAAGACCGGCACTGCCCGGCGTATCCACGACGCCCTCCTCGCCACACGTGACGAGCCCTTCGTCACCCTCATGGTCAACCCGGCCGCTGGGGACGGAAAGGTCCACGCGCTCTACAAGTCATGGGGA
This sequence comes from Streptomyces doebereineriae, assembly GCF_031845645.1. NCBI lineage: Bacteria > Bacillati > Actinomycetota > Actinomycetes > Kitasatosporales > Streptomycetaceae > Streptomyces > Streptomyces doebereineriae. The sequence continues at coordinate 844 of NZ_JAVREZ010000005.1, read as the reverse complement.
TACGAGGACATCGGGCAGAGCCAGCCGTCAGTGGCCTCGCCCGTCCTCACCGTGATGATCCGCGCAAGCCGCTGAACAGCACCACGGCCCACCGGCGTGACGGAGTTCCACCGAGGCCCAGGAATTCCTCATGCTGGACCTCCGTCCCAAGCGCTACAAGATCGCCGCCTCGGGGTTACGTGCAAGCTGGTGAGTTACGACGAGTTCGCGGTGGTCAGAGCCTGCAACGGCAGTGTTCCCGTGGATCTAGGTGCGCGCTGATCGTGCTCGCTGTGTCCGTGCTCGGCCTCCGGCTGGGCATGCCGGGCGACGGGACCAAGCCCAGCTCCAGCACCGAGCGCCGTGCCTCCGACGACCTCGCCCAGCGCTTCGCACCCGGCTTCAACAGCCGCTGACCGTCGTCGTCGACGCGAAGGACGCCGTCGCGGTGCCGGATCCGGCTTAGCGGGGACGGAACCCCCACCTTCCGAACTGGTCGGGTTTGCCGTCCTGCCCTTGCACTGCAAATGCCCATTCTCAGCCAATAGTGGGGAGTGTCTTGTTTTTGGCTCTGGCCCGTAGTCGGTGGTGACGCCGAGTAGCCGCCCTTAATCATGATCTTGTGGTGGATATCAACTCCCTTATGGGGACGGTGTTTTCGGGGCTTTCGGCGCTGGTTGTCGAGGACGTGGCGGACGGCGGTGACGTGGTGGTGGTCTCGGCCCGGACCCGGGACGGGGCGGTGCCGTGTCCGGTGTGCGGGACGCCGACAGCGAAGGTGCACGGTTATCACCGCCGAACGGTGAGGGACGTGCCGGTTGACGGCCGCCCGGTCATCGTGCGCCTGCGCGTACGGCGGCTGGCC